>CANSPM010000034.1 GCA_947648875.1 uncultured Lachnospiraceae bacterium | reverse complement strand
GGAGAGAGGCGAACGCTATGGCCGTGAAGGCGGTCAGGAGAGAGGCGAACGCTATAGTCGTGAAGGCGGTCAGGAGAGAGGCGAACGCTATGGCCGTGAAGGCGGCCAGGAGAGGAGCGAACGCTATGGCCGTGAAGGCGGTCAGGAGAGGAGCGAACGCTATGGCCGTGAAGGCGTTCAGGAGAGAGGCGAACGCTACAGCCGTGACGGCAGTCAGGAGCGGGCCGATCATTATGATCGGGAATATGGGCAGAACCGCCGTGGCCGATATGAACGCAACGATGGAAACTTCCGGCGCGACCGGGGGACGGAACGCCAGGAAAGTCAGGAGAACGGAGCCGAACGCCAGGGCAGGGGAGAGCGTCAGGAGCATGATCGCGGAGAGAGCCGTCGCAGAAACGATTACCGTAGTCGCCGCCAGAATCAGGGCAACCGTCAGCGAAGAGAACGCGATGAGCAGGAATGGGAATAAGATATAGGGGCGGCCGATAAAATGGGCAGATGGGGGTCAGTGTGAACCGAATGCGGGAAGCTGTGGACAGGGATGTTGTATTGAAGGATAAGGAGCGCATAGACGATTTACAGCGAAACGGGTATCGGATTATTCAGCATCCGGATAAATTCTGCTTTGGCATGGACGCCGTGTTGCTCTCGGGCTTTGCCACGGCCAGGCAGGGAGATTGTGTGCTGGATCTTTGTACTGGAACGGGGATTATCCCTATATTGATGGAAGCCAGAACGGAGGCGGCGCGTCTGACCGGGCTGGAGATTCAGGCGGAAAGCGCGGATATGGCCAGGCGCAGTGTGCTGCTTAACGGTCTGGAAGAGAAGATAGACATTGTGACAGGAGACATCAGAGAAGCAGACCGTTTTTTTGCGTCTGCTTCTTTTGACGTGATTACCTGTAATCCCCCCTATATGATAGGGCAACATGGGCTGACCAACCTGGAAGCGCCCAAGGCCATTGCCAGACATGAGATTCTCTGCACATTGGAGGATGTGGTGAGCCAGACGGCCAAACTGCTCAAAGTTGGGGGACATTTTTATCTGGTACACAGGCCCTTTAGGCTGGCGGAGATTATTACGGCGCTGGTACGGCACCGGTTGGAGCCAAAGAGGATGCGGCTGGTGCATCCATATCTGGACAAGGAGCCCAACATGGTGTTGATGGAGGCGGTGCGGGGCGGTAAGCCCCGTATGACGGTGGAAAAGCCTTTGATTCTTTTCAGCAGACAGGGTGTTTACTCGGAAGAAATTCGCGAGAGATATGGTTTTTAGGTTTATTACAGGAGAGAGCTATGGCCGGAACATTGTATCTGTGCGCCACCCCCATCGGGAATCTGGGGGATATGACGCCTCGGGTGGTGGAAACATTGCATATGGTGGATGTGATAGCGGCGGAAGATACCCGCAACAGTATTAAGCTGCTCAATCATTTTGGGATTCATACACCTATGACCAGCTATCACGAATACAACAAGGTAGAAAAAGCTCATCAGCTGGTGCACCAGTTGACGGCGGGGCAGAACGTTGCCCTGATTACGGACGCAGGAACACCTGCTGTTTCCGACCCGGGGGAGATATTGGTACGCATGTGTCTGGAACAGGGGATTCCGGTCACCAGTCTGCCCGGTCCCGTTGCCTGTATTACCGCTCTGACGCTCTCGGGGCTGTCGACCAGGAGATTTTGCTTTGAAGGTTTTCTGCCCACAGAGAAAAAGGAGAAAGAAGTGGTGCTGCGGGAGTTGGCCCAGGAGAGCCGCACCATTATTCTTTATGAGGCTCCTCATCATTTGACGAAGACGCTGGAGGAACTTTACCGGACGCTGGGGCAGCGCCGGATCACTCTCTGTCGGGAGCTGACCAAGCGCTTTGAGACGGTGATGCCCACCACATTGGAAGAGGCGCTGGCCTATTACCGGGAGCAGGAGCCTAGAGGAGAATATGTGCTGGTGGTCGAAGGGAAGAGCCTGGAGAAGAAACGTCAGGAGGACATTGCGGCCTGGAAAGAAAAATCCATTGAGGATCATATGGAGTACTACCGTTCTCTGGGAATGGAGGAAAAAGCGGCCATGAAGCAGGTGGCAAAGGACCGGGGCGTAAGCAGAAGAGAGATCTATCACTATTTGCATGTGGAATGATTACGTCATGGAGAAGAACGGGGAGGAGGACTTATGGCGTCAAGTTGTGACAGCTGTGTCAATTATATGTATGAGGAAGAGGATGACTGCTATTACTGTCTTGTAAATCTGGATGAGGATGAGATGTACCGTTTCCTGACAGACACGCAGAAGTCCTGTCCATATTATCAGTTGGACGATGAGTATGGCGTGGTGCGTCATCAGATGTAATCGGCTATTTCCGGAAGCGTTGCCAGAATTATTATGGAAAAAAGGTGCTTATTTTTCTTGACAAGTATGACACACTCATGCAGGAGGCCTATGTAAACGGACATTGGGAGGAACTGGCGGCATACTGGGCTAATACCAGTTTTAACAGTCCTACAGGGAAACGGATCAGAGAAGGCAGTTATCTACGCAGAGTAGTCTGCAACAGGTCGGCTGGATGTGAAGATGTGGCTACCATTTTTTCCTTCGGACAGTATAAAATGACGATGGACAGTAAAGAATGAAGGCTCTGAGGGGGAGGAATCAGCTTCCGATCAGGGCCTTTTTACCAAAAGAATTGTTGCGGAGTGTGGATTTTATGTGCAAGCTATTATATAGCGGGAAGGTGGTATATGAAAGTGGAATTATGCGCCACAAATGAGAAGGGCAAGAACCCGGTGTCGAATTTTTGGCTGACAAAGTCGCAGTAAGTGTGGTAGACTTATATCAAATTATAGGATCAGGGTGTCAAAAAGTTCATACCCTAATCCGAATATCAGATCAGAGAGAGAGGGCGTTTGCAATGGTGATAGGCATAGATCTGGGAACTACCAACTCACTGGCCTGTGTATACAGAAACGGCCATGCGGAGTTGATCCCCAACAGTCTGGGGGAGTACATGACGAAAAGCGCGGTGAGCGTGCTGGAGGACGGAAGCATTCTGACCGGTTCAGCGGCCAGGGAGCGGCTGCTTTTGCATCCAACGCAGACGGCAGTCTCCTTTAAGCGATTTATGGGAACGGACCATGAGATTATTCTGGGCGACAGGGCTTTTCAGCCCCATGAACTGTCGGCGCTGATTTTGAGGCAGCTGTATGAGGAGGCCAGAACTTACCTGGGGCAGGAGATTGAGGAGGCGGTGATCAGTGTGCCCGCCTATTTTGACGACAATCAGCGCAACGCCACCAAACTGGCCGCCCAACTGGCAGGTATACCGGTGAAGCGGCTGATCAATGAGCCCTCGGCGGCGGCACTTTGCTATAATCTGGGGGTTACATACGGAGACAGCAGACTGATGATTCTGGATTTCGGCGGCGGCACGCTGGATGTGAGCATTGTGGAGTGCTTTGAAAACATTATTGAGATTGTGGCCATCGCCGGAGATAACCGGCTGGGGGGAGACGATATAGACCGGGCCATTGCGGAGCATTTCTGCCATATGCATTCTTTGAATTATGAGGCGCTGCCAGTGAAGCAGAGGGAAGCGCTGCTGTATCAGGCAGAAGCCGCCAAGAAAGCGCTTTCCCGGGAGACGGAGGCGAGAGCAGGCTTTTCCCAGGAGACAGGTGAAAGCTCTTTTTCTCAGGCCGGGACAAATGGGGATATTAAGTACAGGCTGCCAAGGCTTGGCCTGACGCTGGATCAGCCTTATGAGATGGAATTGTCCAGGAAACTTCTGCGCGAGATTTGTCACCCCTATCTGGAACGAATTAAGTCGGTGATTATCCGGGCGATCCGTGACAGCCATCTGACGCCGGACAAACTGGATGATGTGGTGTTGGTGGGAGGATCGGCGCGGCTGGCGGTGCTGGGCGACTATCTGGAGGAACTTATGGGCAGACGTCCAGTGGTGGCAGGCAATCCGGACTATATGGTGGCGGAGGGAGCCGGGATCTGCGCGGGTATCAAGAGCCGCCGGGAGGAACTCAGGGATATGGTAATGACGGATGTATGTCCCTTTTCCCTGGGCATTGCCGTATGTAATGATGTGAGGGACCAGAATCCACATATGGCTACCATGATTGCCAGAAGCAGTATGCTCCCCGTGAGTCGCAGTGAAACTTTTTGCACATTGAGTGATAATCAGACACATATCAGACTGCGGATCTATCAGGGAGAGGGGTATTACGCCTCGGAGAACCGGCAGCTGGGAGAACTTACGGTGCGGGTGCCCATGGGTCCCGCCGGAATACATTCTGTTTTTGTGACTTTTGCCTATGATATCAATGGCATTTTGCATGTGGACGCGGAGAGCAGCGGCGGGGACAGGCGGGAGACAGTCATCATGAATCCCCATGTACAACTCTCCGAGGAGGAAGTGCAGGAAAAAGTGGCAGAACTTAAGAAGCTGCGCTATGTGGCGACGGGAAGTGAGGAGGACCATCTGCTGATGGCAAAGGCGGAGCGGTTATATGAGGAACTGCTGGGCAGTGAGCGGGAGGAAGCGGCCAGGATACTGGATGCGTACAGGCAGGCAATCAGGGAGGGAAGTCCCATTGAACGCAAGAAAATGAGAAGCTATGCCAGGACGCGGCTGAACGCATTGGATCGGTCATGGGATTCTATTTTTGGGGTGTGATGAACGGAGAACGGACAGCAGATGGCATATTGATCAGGAGGTGACAGGATACATGGACAGGATGTGGGAGATTTTACAGATTGAGCCGACTTGTGATGAGCGGGCTGTCAGAAGAGCCTATGCGTCTCAGGCCAGGATCTACAACCCGGAAGAAAATCCACAGGAGTTTTTGCGGGTCAGGGAGGCCTATGAAGCGGCGCTTGCCTATGCCCGGGAACGGGCGGAAGACAATGGAGGTGATAGCTGGGACGGGATAAACGGAATCCCGGCAGGCCGAGGAGGCGCTGCGGAGCAGGTCAGTCAAGACAGGGATGACCATGCATGGGACAGGAGATATGGCTCTGAGGACGGGCAGGAAAGCGGCTCCGGAAATGGGGAGAGCCACAGGGAAAACCATCGGGGAACTGCCGCCGCATCCCGTGGCTTTCGCTGGGATTTCATGGAAGAAAATCCCTTTCGGGACGGCGAGGGCATAAGGCAATTTCGGGAACTCTACACCGGCAAACGCAGAAAAGACAGGGCCGCATGGTCGGATTATTTTCATTCGAAAGTTTTTTTGGAGGGCTATCGGGTAAAGGCATTTGCGGAACTGCTGCTGGAGGTGGTTCGGGAGAATCAGGCTGCCTTTCCCCCGGGGCAGGAATTTCTGACGGAATTCTATATTGTCTATGGATTACAGGGGCATAAAACGGCAGAAGGGATGCATCTCCAGATGGAGCAGAACGCCGTTTTCGACGGAATCGAGGAGATCCGGGAGATTGCCATGACTGCTTCTCTCATTCCCCGGTTTAAGGGCAATGATCCCGCGCTGATGGCGGGATTCCGGGATTACCGGGAATTGCTGGTGCTGGCTCTGGGCAGTTGGGACGACAGAGACATGCTGCGGCTGGGAAAAATTATAGACGCTTATCTGCCCCACCACATATCGGACAGGCCGATTCGGGACTCCAGACAGTATGAGTTGTCTCAACGCCATCCCAAGTCTCTGAGGCTTCTTGCCTGGTTTTTTGCCAGCCGGAAACTTCCGGACAAAGTCTACAGGGTGCCTTGGAATCATCTGCATCTGGAGAGTGCCACCATGGGCAGGGAAAAGCTGTGGTATGGGGAGCTGCGGGAGGCTGTGGCTTCTCAGGTACCAGAACTTTTGGAGAAGCCCCGGGCTAATTATATGCAGTTGATGCAGGAAATCAGCATGATGTATTTCTACAGCAATGATGGGGAGGATGCCCGGGAACGGGCGTCGCTGGACGCGCTTTTTGAGCGGGAGGATCTGCTTTGCGCCCTACAGGATGAAGCGTTTGTGGAAGCACACATTCTGCCCTACTGGGTCAGCAAAAAGAGCGGGAAATATCTGCTGCAAAAGGTACAGGAGTACTACAGCGTCCACAGGGAAGCTCCCTTTGCGAAACAGATCCTGGAACAGATTGAGCAGGCAAGGCAGTATCAGAAGATACAGGAAGCATTCCAGGAGGATATGCAGGCGCCTTTGTACAGGGGAGTATATGATCTCCATAACAGACCCTGGCTGCGCTATTATCTGAACGTGGCTTTTCACTTGGCCCAGGGTCTGCGTGAAACATGGATTTTATCCAAATATCTGAGCGAGTACATGCCTTATTCGCCCCAGTGGGGGAAGCGGCTGACGGACCCCGGGGAGGGCGGTTTTGATGCCGATCATCCCATAGGGCTTCGGTTTGGGGACAATGTGCTCTATATCCGTTTTCATCCCCGTCATATAGAATATCTGTGGGGAGAGGAGGAAAGTCCTCTGGTCCCGCCTTTCCCGGGGGAGGAACTGGCAAAGATCGCGGACGACGGTATGTTCTGGCTGCTTGTGCCCATAGCGGCCGCAGCCTTTGAGGCGCATCAGGAAATATACGGGGAACTGATCAGGCGGTTGTCTGTTCTGCCCTTGGAGCCGAAGACGGTTCCTGTCATCGCGGACTGCATTACAGGCCATATCTGCCGTTTTGCCCAGGACAATGTGCCCATCTGCACCTTTTATCGGGAAAAAGAGGCGGAGGGACAGATCAGGTTGTTCGGCTGTGCTATCTATGGGGACGGCGGGGTGGTCCTCTATGAGGAGACGGAGGATCAGCAACTGTTGCTGCCGGGCGGTACATACAATGCTCCCAGCGTGGAGATCGCTGTGCAGATGGGGCAGAGGGTTCTGCGGGAACTGGGGGAGGACGGGGCGTTGGCCATCTATATGGAAGCGCTGCCGGAACGGATCATGGTCAAAAACCAGTGGAATGCTCTCACAACCATCGATGGGGAGCAGGTAACCGAGGAGGCCGTCAAGGAACTGTTTGAAAAATATTTTGAGGATCAAGTGAACCGTCTGGAGATGATCTGGGAAAAGCGAAGCCTCCTTTTCCTCAAAGAAAGAAAGCAGTATGCCTGTTTCTATTTTGATCATGAGAATCAGAACTGGTATGCTCTGGTGAGTATGCCGGAGGTCTACAAGGTGGTGGAGTCGGATCAGGTAGTGCATGTTCCCTTTGGACTGGGGATGCTGCCAAACTATCTGGTGCATCAGAACCTGCATCTGATCAGAAGTCTGCTGGGGGATATTCTGGGGCAGATTGCCTCTCATGATCCCTGTCCCAGAAGTATGATGTGGTCGCCCCAGATATACCGTTTTGAGACCAGGCAGAGGTATCGGCTGGCCTTGCGGCAGTTTGGGGGATATTCCCCGGAGGAGGCCAGAAATCAGATGCTTGACCGCTTTTATATTCCGCAGTTGCCGTTTTCCTTACACTATGTGGATATGGAGGGACAGGAGACGGAGAAAAAGACCGGGGAGAAGGACAAGGCCCTGGTGCAGGGAGTTTTGGCGGATTATCTGGCTGGCCGGCTGGCCCGGCTTTCCCTTGTATGGCGCCGCGAGACCCCGGATGGGGAGGAGGGACGCCTTTGGCATAACCGCTGCCTGTGCCTGATCCGGGATCAGGAGGGGCACATGCTGTATTATCAGGACGACCGGAAAGAGGGTGTGGAGTATCTGGTGGCCGATGTGAAAGAATATATGGAGGCGGAGGGGAAGAAATATCGGAAGACTGTTTTTCGAGGCAGGACAGTTCCCGGGTACCTGGTACATGGGGATTTGCTCAGAATCCGGGACAGTCTGGATCTGCTGATCCCCCAGATGGGGCTACAGATGGTTCATGTAGGGGGATTTGGCGAATTTTCCTATGAAAAAGAAAAACTTTGCGCAAACTGAGAGGAATGTTTGAAGGCTGCCTCCCTGATGATGCCCGCAAATGGCGTCGACAGGGGGGCAGCGCAATTATAAAAAAATTTATGCCAAAAAACCAAATTTTTCCGCGCGCATAGGATATCTGTCAGGGACACATACTATCTCTGGAATACAACTCCGCAGTTTTATGCGGAACTGGTACTCACAAGCGGCATATTCCCGGAAGGCGCACGCAGTCACATTTGAACGCCTGGGCGTCGGGATGCGATTTATTGAAAATGTGCGACAGGAGGGAACAGACGGAACTTAAACAGGAGGTAGAGACATGTCCAATATTTCGGAACTTGAATTACAGAACCTCAGGCATCTGATCGGCGGTTTTGATACCACCCACTGTAAGATGAAAGAGTATGCCCAGGAGGCGCAGGACACCCAGATCAAGCAGTTTTTTGAGAAAGGCGCACAGTCAGCCATGCAGAACAAACAGCAGCTGATGAAGTTTTTAGGGTAGATTGCAGGGAACAGGCTGCACTTAAATCAGGAGGAACAGACCATGCAGATGCAGGAAAAGACTATGGTAGCAGATACTTTGACGGGTATCAACGGGGAACTGGTGCGTTACGCCGAGATGATTCCCCAGACGGAGAACAAGGAACTTAAACAGACATTGAAGCAGCTTCGCAATGCCTGTGAGCAGAGCCAGGAGGAATTGTACGGCATCGCCCGTGAAAAATCCTACTATGTGCCCGCCAGCAAGGCCACTGCGGAAGAAGTGGCACATGTGAAAAATCTCTTTACAAGCAACACGATCTAAAATCCGGAGGCTGGCGACCTCATAGGCAACAGGGCGGAGACGGCTTTACGAAAGGCCGCTTCCGCCTTTTTATAATATTGGAATCCGGAAAATCTGAATTGGATTGTACATGACAATAGAATTTTCGCAAAGTGTTAATTTTATTGTCATAAAGCAAATACAGGTGCAACGACAGAATAAAAATATAATGTACAGTTACAAATTTGCTCTGAAATTGTGCACTATGTTCAATTTTTAGACATAAAAGTTATTCATATATACAATTTGCAATTAGTTACTTGACTTATTTTAGAGATGTGGTATTATAAACTTACAAAATGTAAAGTTACAAATTTGCAAAAAGAAAGGCAGGGAGGAGTAAAGTGAAAAACATGTTATCAGTCAGGAAGATACTGGGGCTGACACTTGTGCTGGCGATGTTTACGGGGCTTTTGTCCGGCTGCGGAGAAACGGGAAAGGACAAAAACACATTTACTTTTGCCACATGGGCAGCGGGAACGGAGCTGGAAGAGTTTCAGGCTATCATTGACAAGGTGAACGCGGAGGCGAACGGAGAATATAAGATTGAGGTTCTGAGCATTCCCTCGGATTACTATGTGAAGATATCCACCAAGATCGCGGCGAAGAACTGTCCCGATTTCTTCTGGATGACACAGGAACTGATATCTAAATATGCGCAGATGGGCGCGCTCGCAGATATTTCCCAGCAGTTCCAGAACAGCCAGGTTCTGACGCCGGATCTGTATTATGAAGGTGTGATCGCCTCCGCCATGTACAACGGTTCTTACTGGGGGCTTCCATGGATTGCAAACCCACTGATTGTCTATTACAACAAGGATATGTTTGAGGAACTGGGGGTTGCCATGCCGGAGCCTGAGGACGACTGGACCTGGGAGGAATTTCTCGACGTATGCCGGGCGTTTAGCGGGAAACAGTACAACGGAAACACAGTCTACGGAACAGTGGTGGACGGCTGGCCCAATATAGAGACCTTTATATGGGCGGGGGGCGGAGATATCATTGCTGCGGACGGGCAGACGATTCTGCTCGGGGACGAAGCGGCTCAAAAGGGTATGGGCTATCTGCACACCATCGTAAAAGAAAATCTCAGTCCCAGATACGCAGAGGTGGCCAGCCTGGGCGACAACAATGTTTGGTTCGAAAAACAGCGGGTGGCCATGTACTTCGGTGGTATGCAGGACAATTTTGAGACCAAGGTGGCCGCGATGAATGCGGAGGAGCAGTTTGAGATTGGTTATGCGCCCATGCCCATGTGCGACGACGGCGGGGCCTGGAGCTTTGACTGGACTGCTTCCACAGTGATGGCTAAATCCCTGGAAGGCAACGAACTGGCATACCGGGCGCTGGAGGCGGTGACACAGGCGTTCTTTGAGTGGAAGATTGCCCCGCCGGTGAAAGGCTCCCTGGATAATATTGTGGAGATCAATCCCCGGAAGGAGGGCGCTATGGATACCATCGCTTACACCATGGAATATGCCCGTTCAGCCAATTATATCCCCGAGTGGTCCGACATCAATGACAAACTCTGGTACAACCTTTATGTGTCTCTGCTCAATGACGCGGATTTTGACTACAAGGGCAAGATGAACGAGATACAGCAGTACTCGGAAGAACTGGTGAGCAAACGCAAGTAGCGTTCATCGGAGGAAAGATGGTTTAGGAAAGCGCGCATTGTACGTGCGGATTGGAGTGATTATGAGTCAAAAAAGGCAGAGAGCAGGTTTCTATTTCATACTGCCATGGCTGATCGGACTATGTCTGTTCACGGCGCTGCCCATGGTCGCCGCAGTATACATCAGCATGACCGACTGGGATATCGTGGGCAACGCGGAGTTTGTGGGACTGGGAAATTATATCACCCTGTTTCAGGAGGAGGAATTTATCAGGAGCCTGTGGGTGACGGTGCGGTACGCAGTGATTGCCGTTCCCCTCATCATTGCCACCTCTCTGACTATTGCGGTTCTGGTCTCTAAGAATCATAAGGGAACAGGCGTGTTCAGGGTCATCTATTACATGCCTGCCATTGTCTCTGGCGTTGCGGTGGCGATTGTATTTAAATGGATTCTTGATCCCAGCTATGGATTATTAAACGGGATCCTGGCTTTTTTCCGCATACAGGGGCCGGACTGGTTGTATGATCCGGATTGGGTTCTGCCCTCCTATCTGATTATGGCAGTATGGGGGGCGGGGGGCGGGCTTCTCACTTATCTGGCGGCGCTTAAGGATATACCGGAGGACCTCTACGGCGCAGCCATGATAGACGGAGCCAACACTTTGCAGAAGGTGCGGTATATCACGGTTCCCCTGATGACGCCCATCATTTTTTACAACCTGGTTCTCGGAATTATCGGCGCTTTCAGAAAGTTTACCGATGCCTATGTGCTGGGAGGCGCCGGCAAAGAGGGCAACTTTTATATGGTATATCTGTATGAGGAAGCGTTTGGACACTACCGGATGGGATATGCCACGGCGCTGGCCTGGGTGCTGTTTGTCATAATTCTGCTTTTGACATTTGTGGTCAACTGGACTAAGAAATATTGGGTATACAGCGAGTAGCCGCTGGAACGGAGAAGGAAAATGAGTACAAATAGAGGTAAAAAAACCGGGACGCATATGGGAAGAGTAAGGCTTGTGCTTTGGTATATAGTGGTGACGCTGGGGGCGGTTATTATGTTGTTGCCCTTTGCCTGGATGATCAGTACCAGCTTCAAGGCGGAAAGCGAGATATTCACCGTGCCCATCAGATGGCTGCCCTCCAGGATCACACTGCAAAACTACGTTAAGGCGCTGGACGTGGTTCCGATATTCAAATGTATGCTCAACACGCTGATCATAGCGATTCCAAAGATCGTTGGAGAAGTGTTCGTATCGGCCCTGGTGGCTTTCGGATTTGCCAGGTTTGACTTTAAGGGCCGTAACACGATGTTCATGATCATGCTGGCAACCATGATGCTTCCCTACGAGGTGACAATGATCCCCACTTTCATGGTGTGGTCGGGACTGGGATTTTCCGACAGTTATGTGCCTCTGGTTTTGCCGGCGTTCTGCGGATCGGCATCCTTCATATTTTTTCTGCGGATGTACTTTGAGACTGTTCCCAGAGACTATGAGGAGGCGGCCTGGATAGACGGGGCCAGGAATCTGACGGTATTCCGCACGGTGTTTCTGCCGCTGGCCAAACCGGCGCTGGTCACCATCTGCCTGTGGTCCTTCATGGGAACCTGGAACGATCTGCTGGGGCAGCTGATTTATATCGACTCTCAGGAAAAATACACGATTCAGCTGGCGCTGGCCTCGTTTAGTTCCATGACTGGAGAGACCCTGTGGGGACCGCTGATGGCGGCATCCTTCATGGCGTTAATCCCTGTGATAGCTCTTCTGCTCTATGCCCAGAAGTATTTTATGGAGGGTGTGAAGATGGGAGGCATCAAGGGTTAAGCAATAGAACTTGTGAACTTTATAACAGTAAGGAGGAATTTAGAATGAAAAAGAAATTATTGGCACTGGGTGTTGCGGCGGTTATGTTGGCAGGATGCCTTACCGCATGTGGAAATGACGGCGGCAGCGCCGGCGGACAGGGCGGATGGACGCCGATTCAGGAATTTACCTACAAGGATATCGCCACCTGGGGCAGCATGCAGACGCCTTCCGAGGGAAGCGGCGCGGGAAGCGTTGCAGCCACCAACGACGCTGACGGCTATGTGACCATTCAGGCTGCGGCCGATGGCTGGGGCGGCGTGGAATCCGGGTATTTTGAGATTGATCTGTCCAAGGAGCCCGTGATTCTGGCAAAGATTTTTGAGAATCCCGACGGGTACAACTGGGGCATGAAAGTGGTCCCGGAGAATCCTATTGCCGATCACGAATGGGGCTTATATGTAATCAATGACAACAATTTAAAATGGAACAAATATGCCGGTGTGGATCTGAAAGAGGCTCTCGGAGATGATTTTGTGGGCATCTATGGAGAGCAGTGCAAGATTAAGTTGTGGATCTATCCTGCGGGCGGGCCTGAAGGAACCGTGTCTGTATCCGAAATTGTGGTGCTGAATACAAAATAAAAGGCAGAATTGATGCAGGGTGGAGGAGGACTTTCACCCTGCATTGTAATCAGCGGGCGCCTGCCCGGCGTATTTCGGCGCTTCTTCCGGAAACGGTTACCGCCTGGAGCCAACTACAGGCAAACAGGAAAAAGAGGATAGAGGGATGAAAAAAGTAACAGCAATTATTCTGGCATTTACGATAATGATAATGTTTGTATCGTGCGGACAGCGCGCGCAGGAAGAGGATGAGAGAGAGATGACCGGACAGAAACAGGTGCCCCGCATAGCCCGATATGCCAGTGAGCTTCCGGCCAATTTCGGGTGGTTTGACTATGAGGCCGCAGCGCTCGCCTATGACAAACTTTTATTTGAAGAACAGGGTGATGGCGCGTATTTCCCGTTAATGTGGCAGGATACCACCCATGAAACCTTTGGCTTCGCGGCCTATGTGGGGGATGATCGTACCGGAAGGGATGGCGGTCAGGAAGCGGTGGCCACAGTGGCTTCCGTTCTCAGCGCCACGTTGCTGGGGGTGGATAAGAGCAGCCAGGACGGAAATAATTATGTGGCCCAGCTACATGCGTATTTCTCTCCGGCGGAAAGAGTTGTACTGAATAATCCCGGCGGCAGTTCCCAGGGCGCGTCCATGTGGTATATGTTGTATCCGGCCATTCTGTTTGTGCAGGTCTCGGCTCATTATCCCCAGGAAGCGCAGATCCGGGAGGATGCGCTGGCCACAGTGGAAAGTTGGCACCAGGCATATGAGATCATGAAGGAGACAGGGTCCTTTGACTATACAGGATTTAATTTCAGCTCCATGCGACCATATGAAAACGGCGTGTGGAAGGAGCCGGACTGCGCGGCGGGCATTGCGGTGCTGATGCAGCTGGGCTATGAGATGACGGGCAGGCAGGAGTATGGGGAGGCGGTGACAGGTTGCCTGGATTATCTGGAAGGATATGAGGGGAGTCCTCTCTATGAAGTGCTGCTGTATTTTGCCCCGTCGCTGGCAGCCAGAATGAACGCCCGGCAGGGAAGCAATTATGATATAGATAATCTTTTGGCCGATGTATTGAACGGCGGCTCCATTCCCCGTGGTGGCTGGGGGTGCATCTCCGGCAACTGGGGAGAATACTGTATGAACGGTCTGATGGGAAGCACTACGGACGGCGGGGGATATGCCTTTTCCATGAATACCTTTGCGGCAGGCTATGCCCTTGCGGATCTGGCGAAATATGACACCCGGTATGCCCGCTCCATGGGCATATGGTATCTGAACGCAGCTGCGGCGTCAAGATATTTTTTCCCGGGGGAGACGGCGGCGGAAAAACAGTCGTCGACGGGAAATGAAGCGGCCATGGAATTTATCGGAATATCCGGCAAGGCGGTACCCTTTGAAGGAATCCGCAAGAGCGGCAACTCCCAGACTCCCTGGGTGGGCGGTGATCCCACCGTGTACGGCTGGGCGCAGACGGATCTGTCCCTTTACAGTGGCGCTCATACCGGGATGTTTGCGGCGGTGGTGGAACCCACGGACGTGGAGGCTATACTCCGGATTCGCTGTGACGGGGCAGCGGTGGTGCAACCGGGCTATGACACATGTCTTTTGTACAATCCCCATAGCCAGACGAAGAAAGTAACTTATACGCTGCCGGAAGGCAAGTGGGATCTGTTTGAAAGCGTAAGGAAGCAGGTTATACTGGAAGGCGGGGAAAACAGTGTTGTCTTGGAACTGGGGCCGGGGGAAGCGGCAGTCATTGTGGAGTTGCCCGCAGGGACGCAGATCACCCATGGGGCGGGACAATATACGGCGGGCGATGTCTGGATCGCCTCTGACACGGTGACGGCGGAGATTTGGGGACTTCAGAACAATGATAAGGTAGGGGGGAAGGTGGAGCTGGATGTCCGGGCAGTGTCCACCGATCCGGAGACGGTTGTTTCGGAGATTGTGCTGGAAATAGACGGAAAGGAAACCCGATATGACGCCGGGGAGAAGGTCGTATTTCGGGCGGAGGAATACGGAACCGGCAGCAAAAACGTGAATATCACCGTGCGAATGTCCGACGGCAGGACGGACAAAACGGGTATACGTCTGAATTTTGAACAGTGAATCATGACTATAATCCAGGCGGGGAACGGTCGGATGGCCGTCAAAACCCGTGATGGGGAAGAGGAGAATATGATCAGAGAACCGAGAAAACCCATTATTATTCCGGCGGATGTAAAACCTTCCAGAGATTTTCTAAAAGTGGACGGTGTGTTTAACTGCGGAGCGGCCATGCTGAAAGAGCAGTATATTCTGCTGTGCCGGGTGGCGGAATCCTGCCGGGAACAGGAGAAGGGGCAGGTGTGTGTCCCTGTGTATGACGAGTGCGAAGAAAATCTCAGAATAGAGAGGATCAGTCTGGAGGAGATTGAGAAAAAGTATGACATGAGTGATTCCAGAATGATTTTTAAAAGAAACGCCGGCGGCATCAAAAAGATAAAATATCTGACATCCATTTCTCATCTGCGTCTGGCGCGAAGCAGGGACGGCATTCACTTTGAGGTGGATGAGCGGCCGGCCTTGCCGCTGCAGGGGCGGTACGAGCGATGGGGAATGGAAGATCCCCGCATAACTTATATGGAAGAAGAGGGAAGATACTGTATCACTTACACAGCCGTGTCGGAACTGGGGGCCATGCCCGGGTTGCTGATCACCGAAGATTTTGAGGAGTATCAGCGGATGGGAGCGATTTTCCCTCCTGAAAATAAGGATGTAACGATTTTTCCCAGAAAGGTAAACGGCCTCTATTATGCATGCCACAGACCTGTGCCCTATGAAATCGGTACGCCGGATATATGGATATCCTCTTCCCCGGACCTGGTACACTGGGGGGAGCACAGGCATGTATGCGGCGTGAATGAAGAGGGCTGGGAAAACGGCAGAATCGGCAGCGGGGCGCCACCCGTTTATACAAAACGGGGCTGGCTGCACATTTACCACGGAGCGGATGTGAATAACCGTTACTGCCTGGGAGCCATGCTCACGGATTTAAACGATCCGGGGAAGATAGTCGCCAGGTCTAAAAAGCCGTTGCTGGAGCCGGAGGAGCCATACGAGCAGGAGGGCTTTTTCGGCGGGGTGGTATTTGCGTGCGGATGTGTCAGAAACGGCTCCAACCTGTCTGTCTATTACGGGGCGGCGGACGATAAGATTGCCCGGGCGGAGTTTACGCTGGAGGAAATATTCAGTTGTATGGGGACGGTATAGGAGAAGAAGTCGCGGCGATTTAATGAAGGAGGACATATGGAATTGATCAGGGATATGTTGGAACAGCACAGGGAGCAAGGGGGGGAGGCTGTGGCCGTGCGTCCGGTTTTTAAAGGCGTGGAGGGATACGATGTGTACAATCCCACGGCGCCATTCGAATATGGGGGAAAGCGCATGATTTGCGCCCGGGTGGAAAAAAGGGACAGCGAAGTCTCCCAGGCCGTTTTCTTCGAGGAGATACAGAAGGATGTGTATCAGGCAGCGGAAGGCTGGGAGCGGTATCCGCTACAGGACCCCAGTATAACAAAAGTGCTTGGACATTATATTCTGGGGGGAACGGAGGTATTTCCTCACCCGGAAAATCCCCGATGCATGTGCTGGCATACGGTATTTTATTATGGAACCGACCTGCAACGTCTGGAGAGACTCGCCCAGGGACCGGACGGCATGAAGGATGTGCGTCTGGTGGAATTGGCGGATGGCCGCATCGGTATTTTTACCAGACCCCAGGGAGAGAAGGGGGGCCGGGGAAAAATTGGTTTTACCATTGTGCATGATTTTGCGGAGGTGACGGCCGGGGTTATGGATGACGCGCCGCTGCTGAACCTGTTTGGCGAGGAGGAATGGGGAGGCGTAAACGAAGCGCATCCGCTTTCCGACGGCAGAGTGGGGGTGCTGGGACATATTGCCTGCTTCGAACCCCAGGAAGTACGCCATTATTATCCTATGGCATTTGTGTATGATCCCCGGACGGGAGTGTATACGCCGCCCCGTATACTGGCGGAGAGAAGCGAGTTTCTGCCGGGACCCAGCAAACGTCCGGATCTGGAGGATGTACTTTTCAGCGGCGGTCTGGTGCGTGGGGAGGGCAGCGCGGTATTGTATGTGGGCGTTTCAGACTGTGAAGTGCAATATATGGTTGTGCCTGATCCGTTTTATGGTGTATAATAACCTTATTCATGGCAGGAAATGGCCGGATGGTCATCTCCATGCCATGTGGAGGCGGCGCCCATGGTATGGGCATGGCTTTTGGGAACAATGCATGCGCATGGAATCATGGAGTAATGGAAAAAGCGCAGCAGGGCGCAATTTGTGTATAATAGTATGAAAAGATCAAGTTGGTATGAAAACACCGTGTTTTATGAAATATATGTACCTTCTTTCTGTGACGGCAACGGGGACGGGACGGGGGATTTAAAGGGAGTGATTTCCAGAATACCTTATCTGAGGCGGCTCGGGATAAGCGGAATATGGCTGACTCCCTTTTACCCGTCTCCCAGAGTGGACAACGGATATGACATCAGTGATTACCGGGATGTGGACCCTGCTTTCGGGACACTCGCGGATTTTGATATGCTTTTGCAAAAGGCCCATCAGGCGGGAATAAGGGTGATTCTTGACATGGTCTTAAATCACACCTCCGATCATCACCCATGGTTTAGAGAAAGCAGGAGCTCCGCCCACAGTCCATACAGAGATTACTATCTGTGGGAGAAGGAGATTCCGTGCAACTGGGAATCTTTTTTTGACGGGAACGCATGGGAGTATGATGACACGGCGGGAATGTATTATTATCACGCATTTTCCAAAAAGCAGGTATGCCTGAACTGGTCCTGCCTACAGGTGAGGCGAGAATGCGCGGAGATCCTGCGGTTTTGGCTGGATCGGGGAGTGGACGGCTTCCGGCTGGATGTGATTAATTTTCTTAAGACAGACCGCAGTGCTTTTGGTTTTGATAATCCTGTGGAAAACGGCGTCATGCGCCACATTTATGACAAAAACCAGAAAGGGATATACGATGCCATAAAGGAGATTTCCAACGTGGTACATGCATACCCCGGAAAGTATCTGCTGGGGGAGATCGGGGAGGACGACCTGTATCTGATCAAATCTTATGTGGGGGAGGGGTTGCTGGACTCCGCCTTTCAATTTAATCTGGGCAGTATGGAGAAGCTGGATGTGGCCTACGTGGCGGAGCAGTTGAGGAGGATGGAGGCGGAGGGGGTGTATCCCACTCTGTTTTTCAGCTCTCATGATATGAGGCGGCACTTTAATCGACTGTGCGGTAAAGATCTGGTAAAAGCGGAATTGCTGGCGGTGTTTTTGCTGACCGCAAAGGGCATTCCTTTTTTGTATCAGGGAGAAGAAATTCCCATGGAAGATTTGCCTGTGGAAAGCCCGCGAGACCTGAGAGATATTCAGGGCAGATACGGATATGAAAAAAAGCTGGCGGAAGGCGAGGGCGAAGAAGCGGCGTTTCTGTACGCGAGAGAGCGGTCCCGGGACTATGCCCGGGGAATGGTGGACTGGGAGCGGGAGAAGTATGAGGACTCCCTGGTGTGCGCGTACAGAAAACTGTTGGATATCAGAAAGAGTCATTTGTCCCTGTGTATGGGCGAGTACGGCGAGATCCGGCAGCAGGGCGGTCTGCTGTATTATCAAAGGATATGGGAAAAGGAAAAAATCGGCGTGTATTTATGCTTTGGGGAAGGAAGTTTGACGGTTCCATATACGGATGTTCTTTATGAGGTAAAGGACGAGAAGGGTAGGATAAGGGGGATTCTGAGGTACGAACAGGAATCTTCATGGTGCGGCGCTTACTCTTTAGAACCATCGAGCAGCGAATAAATTAGGAGGGAAGGGCTTGAAAAAGGTTTCGATGCAGGATATAGCCACTGAGCTGGGGATCTCGAAAATGACGGTATCAAAATGTTTTAAAAACAGCGAGGATATCTCGGAAGAGACGAAGCAGATCATCTTAAGAAAAGCGGACGAGATGGGATACGAGTATAAAAGGCGTATCAAGTATCGGATTGCCGTCCTGTTTTCCGAAGTATATTTTGAACCCAATGAGAAATTTTACAATGGTCTGTACAAGCGCCTACAGGAGCAGGAATGGGAAAACAGCATGAAATTTTCCCTGTTTTATGTCAGCAGAGAGGATGAGAAAAACCATGTGATCAATGCCGGAGTAGAGGAATATGACGGAATTATGCTGCTGGGGCAGTTCTCTCGGAAGTACGTTCTGTTTTTGATGGAAACGGGGCGGCCGGTTCTTTGTCTGGATTTCCGTTTCCGGGGAGTGGAGGCGGACTCTGTGGTCTCTGACAGTTTCCAGGCGAGTTATAATTTGACCTCCTATCTGATCGAAATGGGACATCGCAGGATTGCGTTTGTGGGGAATCTGAATTATACCAACAGCGTCAATGACCGCTATCTGGGGTATTATAAGGCTCTGCTGGAGGAGGGGATTGACCTGTCTGTCCAGTGTCGGCTCGACGACCGGGGGGAGCAGGGGATACTGGAACGGTTTCAGCTGCCGGAGGATATGCCCTCGGCCTTTGTGTGCAATAATGACCATGCCGCCTATATTCTGATCAAGCAGCTGAAATCGGCTGGATATAAGGTTCCTGAGAAAGTGAGCGTGGTTGGCTTTGACGATGTGCTTTATTCGGAGATCTCGGATCCCCCTGTCACTACAGTCCATGTAAATCGGCGTTTTATGGCGGAGCAGGCGGTTCTGCTGATGAAAAGGCGGTTTCAACAGCCCAAAGCCCGACCCCGGACCATCACGATAGACTGCTCGATTCAGTACAGGGAATCTGTGGCGGGTGCCCCCAGCGATGATTAATCAATATTCGTTTTTATATTATTATGTTGCTTTTAAGGGGGGCATGTGGTATACTTCGTTCAGAGAAAAACTTTCTATGAGCAGGAAATTCTATCCACAAGAGAAGTTTTTGTGGTACTAAACCCTCTACCATTCCGTTGTTTCAAGATCCCTGCTTAAATTCAGTCCGTTATAACAGGCAGGGGAATAGGGAGTCCTTTCAGTATCTTTTTATGTCGCCCTACGGGAAGGAAAAACATAATTCTGAAAGCGGAGAGAAGGGACCCTTATGACTCTGTTTTCCTTTGTAAATGATGGGATGCTGAAAGTGGGTGAAGTCGCCGGTTGAGCGCATTTGTCGGAAGCGGCTTTTGGCAGTGAAATGAGGAAGGCCCGATAGCAGTAGGATAATGTTGGAGGTATACTATGAATTGGAACTTTGGTAAAAAAAGCGATGGGCAGAGAAATGCCCCCGAGCCGGATCTGACCAATCCGGAAAATGCCCTGCGGTACGTGCTGGACAGCCTGCATGAAGGGTTGCAGACCCCGGATCGTGTGGAAGGGAATCAAGTCATTTGCCCTGGCTGGCAGATGACCGTTACCCCCGTGATTGAGCAGGTGGACGAGAGGGGGGCAGTGGTGGATTTTTATATTTCCGCGCCGCAGTGGGGCAAGAGCCTGTTTGAGTGCAGCGCCGGCATGGGCAGTGACACAAAGCAGGCGCTGACAATGGCATGCTCTTCCTTTCAATTTTCCTTTATGGACGGTATTGCGCAGATGGAGAGCGGGCAGGGCGGAGAGGATCTGGAGACGGAATTTGTCGGAAAAACGCACCGCTGGAAAGTGTACTTAAGCAATATCGTGGGAATGGGCAACTGCCCCCAGGTAGATAGTCCCCGGATCTACTGGGATGCGCTGAAAGAAGAAGTCGTAAAAAGGCTGGGCAACCAGAAACTCTGTTTTGTGAAAGTGTATGCATCCAAATCCGGCGGGAACATTACGGCGGAGTGCCGGGTGGACGATGTCAAAAGTGAGGTGCTCAGTAGTCTGGTGGCTGATATGGTAAAGGATTGGGACAGCGGCTACTTTGCTTCCCACAAGGTTTTTTTCTTTATCCGACAGGAGGAAGAGACGGTACAGCCGTATCCCTATCTGGGACAGGAGGGCTGGGAATCCCTGAGAGAAAAAGTGAAAACAGCCGCGCTGATGTTCCATGCCAGCGAGGATCAGGAACAGTATGACAGTCTGCCACAGCGGCTTAAGCAGGCGCTGGGAGACGACATTCTGGCGGCGGAGTGTTACTCGTTTCTGCCGGAGATATGCGCCGAGAACGCATTCAATAAGATTACATACGCGGAGACGGTGAGTATCATGCCCCAGGGCCGGGAAGCTGTCACCTGTTATAAGAGTCAGCTGTCGGACTACTGGCCGCTGCACAACGCGATTTTTTCCCTGTTTGAAGAGGGGGCTTTCGGGGAGGCCACCAATGAGATCTACCGGGAATATGTGGGCACCAGCGCCATCTATAATGTAGTCTGCCAGGCGAGAGAGAAGGGCGGGGAAAAAGCCATGGATAACGGAAAACTCTCGGCCCTGCTCTTCAATATGGACAGTGACTTTGAAATTCGCTGAAGGGCGGATGCGGCGGGAGTGCTGAACAGAGAAAAAACAAAAAATATATGGCTTTTTCCGGTCATGTATGGGAGAATGAATCTAACGAGATCGTGATGGTCCGTCATCTGAGAATGGCGGACGGAAAGGCAGGATTCCCATATGAAGATTACGAAAAAGCTGTCCTATGAATATCGCAACGCTCCCATTCCGGGAGGCGGCTATGTGACGGGACTGTTGTTTCATCAGCAGACACCGGGCATATTGTACGCCAGAACGGATATAGGGGGCGTTTATCGTTATGAGCCGGAGCAAAAGAGGTGGAAGAGCCTCATTGACCACGTGACTATGGAAGATCTGGATGAGTGCTATCCGGCGGCCATCGCCCTGGATGACCATGAACCGGGGCGTCTGTATATTGCCAGCGGCACGGCGAGTAAGGAAACGGGCAAGCTGTCCATATCCGAGGATTATGGGGAAACCTTTCGCTATATGCGGATTCCCGTTATGGTGCATGGCAATCTCAGCGGCAGAGGGACGGGGCAGCGCCTGGTGGTGGACCCTGTGGACAGCGACACCCTGTATTTTGCCAGTTCCAAGGGAGGTCTGCTGCGCACCCGGGACCGGGGTGAGACCTGGGAGAAGCTGCCGGTGCCGGAGGACTATATGACTTTTATCTGGGTGTCGGGGGACAGCCGGACACTGGTGGCGGGCACGGCGGGGTACACCAGCCGGGTGGATGACACGCGCCGGGGACACAGTCTGTATGTGTCCTATGACGGGGGCGGGAGTTTCGCGCCTCTTGCGGAGCCGGAAAGTCCTGTCATAGAGGGCAGTAAGATGAATGGCCTGGTAGCCCAGCGCTATGCCTTTGACGGAAGCCATCTCTTTGTGACCATGTGTGCTACGGGACGTTGGAATTATATTGTGGATCTGGGGTACAGCTGTGACACCGGGGACACTGTCGGCGGCAGGGTGCTGCGCTATGACTTCTCGGAGGGCCGGATCAGCGGTTATACGGATATCACGCCGGATGAAAAGGGCCTGCGGACAAACGGATATCTGGACTACGGCTTCGGGGGCATCAGCACCTGTAAGAGCAGGCCGGGTCTGGTGGCCTGCGCCACTTTGTGCAAGGAAAAACGGGATGCGGAATGTCTCTATGTCTCCAAGGATTACGGGGAGACCTGGCAAGTGAGTCTGGATGGCCTTACTGTGGGAGACCTGTATTTTAATACTTCCTACATGATGCCCCGGTATAACGCAAACCGCAGTCTGCTGCACTGGGAGAGCGACGTGAAGATCAACCCCTTTGATCCCAACGAACTGTGGTTTAACTCCGGGACGGGTGTGTTTACCACGGATGCCCTGCTCAGTGAGCACCCCCGGTATCATGATCACTGTGACGGCATCGAGGAGACCGTGCATCTGAATGTGTACGGGCCTGTGGGTGGAGAGGTGCAGCTGGTGGATATCGTGGGGGATCTGGGAGGATTTGCCTTCCGGGACCTGACCAGACCCTGCCGCAACTCTTTTGATGACGCAGAGGGGAATCGGTATATTACCTGCATCAACGCGGACCTGTCAGACAGGGACAGCAATCTGGCCATCATCACAGCCCGGGGCAACTGGCGGGGGCTGACCAAGGGGGGACTGGTTCGAACAGAAGACGGCTTTCAGACGTTTCAGCGTATTCCCATGCCCTGGGGGCAGGGGGAAAAGATAGACGCCGCCATGAGAGAGATTGAGCGGCCCAACGTGAATCCGGGCTGGGTGGCCATGTCCCCGGATGGTAGGAATATTGTATGGTCCATAGCGGAGGGAATCTGGCTACCCATGGATCTGGTGATCTCCAGCCGGGATGGGGGCAGGAGCTTTGCAGCCGTGAAGGTACTGGGGACAGACGGAAGTCCCGTGCCGGTGCGGCAGGCATCCCGGCGCCGGAGAGGACAGTTTGCAGGCACCTGCATGAAAGTTTTTTCCGACAGGGTGAGTCCGTCGCTCTTTTACGGATTCGGGGAAAGCGGCCAGATCTATATCAGCCGGGACGGGGGCGCAGTCTTCGTGGAAAAGGTGCCGAACGAGGTTCGGACGACGGGAGGACAGGTTTTTGCTCACTTCCCATCCTGCGATTTCGGAATGATTGATACGGCCAATCGCACGGAAATCCGGGGAGCTGCCGGAGAGAGCGGCGTGTTTTACATCGCCATGGGCCGGGAGGGTATGTGGAAGATGGTGTATGATGTGGCTACGGACGATCTCATATGCATTCGCCTCAGCGAGGAGGGGGACAGCTGTATGCGGTTGGGCCTGGGACTGGGGCGTCCCGGCGGCACCTATGTGCAGGAACCTAAAGCCATTTATCTATGCGGCGTCGTTGACGGGGAGTATGGTTTCTATCAGACGCGCAACGAGGGGCGGACATACGAACGTCTGAACACAGAGAAGCAGATGTACGGCGAGATCAACAGTATGGACGGGGATAAGAGAGTGTTTGGAAGATTTTTTATAGCTACCGGGTCCAGAGGCGTGCTCTATGGAGAGCCGCAGGAATGAATTTATAAAGCAAATCTATTCCCATGTATATGGAATTTGAAAGAGATAATATAATAAATAAGAATTGACAAAAACAGAAAAAAATGATAAAGTAAAAAAGAGATAGCGTTAAAATATTTTGCGCGAGGAGGTGACGATATGCGTGACTATGTAGCGCTTGACGATTTCTCACAAGAGGAAGAGGGAGTGGATATTTTTGGAGAGGTTGTCGGTTTTGAGGATTTGGAGGCAATGGTTGTCAACAGCTGTGGTTGTGGGTGTGGAAAAGGCAGCGGTTGTGGACAAGGAGCATGACAAATGTCATGAGGGGGTTGGCACCTGAGGATCAGGTGCCAAAACTTGTCTTAAAGGGAATGGAGAATAAATGATTCTATTTTACGATAGAGATTATGTAATTGTTGAATGTGGGTCAAGCCATATTGTATATTTTGGAAATATAAACAGGGCAATAAAACTAAATTATTTGAATTTGTATTATCTGAAATGTATATTGGACCAGCCAGCGGGAAGCCAATATAACAATTGTTTTATTGAGAATAATAAGCTGGAGAACACTAGGTTTGTTAAGTTTGTCACCTTTCTATGCGATAAAAAAATTCTCTTTAGGTCTCATGAGGAACTTGAGAAAAACAATTTCCTTCCGTTTTATAAAAGACTTGTCAGGGAACGTGTGCTGACCAAGGCCTATCTTCATATTACGCAGAAATGTAATCTGAATTGTGAATATTGTTATAACAGGCATAATCTAAACCGCGAGGGGCGAGAACTTTCAGCACAGGAGTGGGTTAAAGTAATCTATAAGTTGGAGGCAGTTGGGGTTAGAGTATATAATATTACAGGTGGGGAACCGTTGCTCAATAAAGACTTGTTGGACATTATATCCTGTATAAACGGAAAGAAGATATTACTGACAAATGGGACGTTACTGACAGAAGAGAGATATAAGGTGCTGGATAGTGTAGACAAAATTATTGTGAGTCTGGATTCGTTAGACGTGGAACAGAATGATTTAAGCAGAAAGAATTCGTCAAAATATCAGGTTCTGAAGAATATTGAACAACTGCCGTCGATATTAAAGCAAAAAGTGAATATCCGTTCTGTTCTGACAAGGAATAGTAGAGCGGGTATACAGGAGATGACTGAATTTTTGGAGGACAGGCTGGGAATCCCTCATATTATTAACGTATGTCTGCCTAATTCAAAGGATGAACTTACCGATTTCATTCCGTTTCTAGACTCGGGGACGGTAGAATATCGTCTACAGGATATGGTTTTATGCGGCGCGGGTGCAGATACGATAGCGATTGACTCCAACGGCGATCTGTATCCTTGCCAGAGTCTGTTAAAAGAGGAGTTCAAAATAGGTTCAATATTATCAGAGGATTGGCAGGATAAGATGCTACAGGCAGCATTCAGACACAAGATTTCCAAGGGCATATTGGATATTCCGAAATGTATGGAGTGCGTATATAAGTATATTTGTGGAGGAGGCTGTAAGGCAATTACATATAATATATACTCGGATGTGGACAGGATAAACAGTTTTATGTGTGAACACTATAAGGATCAATGTGCCGAGAACATAAGGAGGCTGTTTGCGGGAAGGAGTCATAAGGTAGAAGAACATGAAACTGGCTTGTGTTGAAGGGGTATTGGAGGCGCTGCAAGACACTTCCTTGAAAAAGGATTTGGAGAAAGAGTTTGACCAGCGGATGGCAAAGATGTTGATTCATAATTTGGACATCAACGGGCTGCTGTGTAAAGAACCGCATGTTTCGGTACTGCATCTGTTAAATATCGAGGCTGTAGAGGTGTATCCTCATATTTATAAGGTCAGGAGGGTATTAGATCCAAGGCTTTCTGACATCAGGAGAGATGACCTGGTTCTGAAACCGCAGTTATTTGTGCCTGAGGAGATAAACGGAAAACAATTAAGGCAGAATGTATCTCTGAATATTGTAAGAATCAATAATGTCGAAGTGCAAATGTTTAAGAAGGACATAAGGCTTGACTTGAACAATGCGCAGGATGAAGAATTAGAGCAATGCGCAAGGGACAGAAGCATGGCGTACATAAAGGTCTATGACTTTCACAGGGAAGCGCGCGGTGGTTCCAGTGTCTGGCAGGACTGCGGGGACGGGGTGATTTTGGACCTTAGAAACAATAAGGGAGGGAAACTGTCAGATATGAGAAAAGCATTTATAAAAATATTCAAACCGTATCAACTTAAGGGAATGGCATACCCCACAGAGAAGATAATCAATTTTGTGGTGACGGGAGAAAAAAGCGCGAAGCGCCCCAGAGTTGCCATTCTTATGAACAGTTGTACCGCAAGTTCGGCAGAGATATTTATCCGCCTTTGTAAACATTACTTTGGAGCGGTCTTAATAGGGACAGAGACATATGGAAAAAATGTTATATGTAAAAACATACAGATGGATGGTTTCTCCTTTAGTCTTCCACAATATAAATACAGAATTGCGGGCATGAAAACTGAGACCGGGGGCATTGTGCCGGATATCTGCATGCTAGATATGGAAATCCTGGAGCAGAGGAATATTATGAAACTGTGTGACAGGATTTGGGAGGAACAAAAATATGTTGAAATTTAGAGACATCATAAAAGAGAATATGGGCGCGATTGTCGTTGTGTCTATATTGACATTGCTCAGGGCATTTTCCGCACTGGTCATACCGATCTCATTTTCTTATCTCTCGGAAAACGGAATCAATATGACCAGCCTGATCGTCGCGATACTTTTGATAGGCCTGAACTTAATTATGAATATTCTGATTGTCAAGGCAGAAAAGAAAAACATATTGGCATTTAAAACAAAGCTGCATCTGGAATTATTTGGACATCTTTTTAAGATGAATTACGGAATGCTAAATAAAAACGGCGCGACTTATTACATTAACAAGATAGATAATGCTGTAAATCATTATTCGGATCTGATCCTGAAGACTCTGCCAATGTTTGTTAATATATGGATTGTTGTTCTTGTGAGCATATGGGTTATAGGCAGAGTGAGTATATGGATGTTGGTTATTATGGGAGTAATGCTGCTGGTACAGAACCTGGGATTTCGACGTCTAAATAAAGAATTGTCACAAAGATGCGTTAAAATGCAGGATATCACGGCCAGGGGATACTCTGATATATATTCTGTTTGTGAGAATATAGACTATATCAAGCAAAAGGATGAGCATACGGGAATCCTGAAGCTATTGAGAAAGGACGTATATGATATCCATAAGATCAACGCGGAAGTAAATGCGTTTGCGGGGAATGTAAGCGCTATGCTCAACGCGATTGTTACAAATATACAATACTTCATGTATATCCTGCTGGGCTTTTTCATGGCGGCTGGGAGGATTAAAACCAGTGATTTTGTGGTGGTGGCCATGATGGTGGATATATGTTTTTCCTATGTCAGCCAATTGGTTCGTATAAATCTGAATATGAAAGACGTAAACGCCGCTTACGATTTTATAGAGAAAGAGTTAAAAACCACGGCCGAAGAGGATCAAGGCAGAGAGATTGAACGAATCGACAGGATTTCTTTTTGTGACACCACCATTGGATATGACGGCAAAACATTGCTGGATAAAGTAAATCTGCAAATCAAGCGGGGAGATGTGGTATTCATAAGCGCCGAGACAGGAACGGGTAAGTCCAGCCTGGCAAAGCTGTTGGTGGGTTTTTATCCATCACATGGGATTTTTATTAATGATATGCCCATGGAAGAGTTTTCTATAGGTTCGGTTAGAAAGAAGATATTCTATATGTCACAGCAGCCATCTATCATATGTGGATCGTTAGCCGATAATATATTTATGGGCGAAGAACGCGACAGGCACGAGGTAGATGAGAAGCTGGCCGGACTTAGATTTTTGGATAAATTTATAGATCGCGGGATTATAAGAGATATGGAAATACAGCCTGACGGGGCCAATCTATCAGGAGGAGATAAGCAGAAGATAATGGTTTCGCGTATATTTGTAGAAAATCCGGACGTGCTAATTCTGGATGAAGTGACAAGTTCCATGGACACAGAGACATCGAACAGGGTGTATGACGAAATCGTGAAGAAGTTTGCGGACAGAATCATCCTTATTATTTCCCATAACGATAACGCAAAAGAATATGCGAACCGATATGTCAGAATAAAAGACCGCAGGTTAATCGAAGATTAAATATTCATATCACGGACCGGAAATTGCGCTGCGGCAATTTCCGGTCCGGTTTTTTCGTGACATTGGATTTCTGGTGAAGCGTGGATTCTATTGCTTGTGAATGTTTTATGTGTTGCTTGACAGAAAGGAGATCTTGAGGTATATATACTCACAAGCGCTTAGATTTTCCGTTTTCTGCCCGGCATTAATCGCGTAATCAGGCAATATGCGCCGGGCAGGAGGGGAAATCTAACTGTTCATGAGTATAAAAATGAGAGAATTTCGGTAAGATCGGCGTGTGATGGGGGAGAAGGGGAGTCATGTGCTTAAATGAGAGAGGAGAGAAATGATGCGGGTAAGTGTGGAGCAGAACAGGATCGTCATAATTGACGGTAAGAGGACACTGTGGCTGGAACCATGGGGGAAGGATGCCTTTCGGGTGCGTATGACAGGGGAGGCGGTGATGGATTCGCGGGACTGGGCGTTGACGGAATCCACGGCGGACTGCCGGATGGCTGTCTCGGCGGAGGAGATTGATACCACGGACCCCTGGTATGCCACAAAGGAGTATGCCAAATACCATCAGACCGGCAGAGTCTATACGGCGGTAAACGGCAGGATCAAGGCTGTGGTGAACCCCGAGGGCTGGATCAGTTACTATAACCAGCGTGGGGAACTGCTTACGGAGGAATACTGGCGTAATCGAAATCGGATCAATCGCTACTGTACTTCTCTGCGGATTGACGCCCGGGAGTTAAAACCCATCCCCGGCAGTACAGACTATGAGCTGACCATGCGCTTTGAAGCCTATGACGGTGAGAAAATTTTCGGTATGGGCCAGTATCAGGACAGCCATCTGGACAAAAAGGGCGCGACGCTGGAGCTGGCCCACCGCAACAGCCAGTCCTGCGTCCCGTTTATGATTTCCAGCAGAGGCTATGGTTTTTTCTGGAACAATCCGGCTATCGGAACGGCTACCTTTGCCACCAATCGCACAGAGTGGCATGCCAAAAGCACCAAAAAGCTGGACTATTATATTGTGGCGGGGGACACGCCCTTTGACCTGGAGGAGCGATATGCCGACGTGACGGGACACAGCCCCATGATGCCGGAGTACGGCCTGGGATACTGGCAGTGTAAGCTGCGCTACCGCACCCAGGAGGAACTGCTCTCCGTGGCCAGGGAACACAAGAGGCGGGGGCTGCCCATGGATGCCATCGTGGTGGACTTCTTTCACTGGACCAGGCAGGGGGAGTTCAAGTTTGAACCCAGGGACTGGCCCGACCCGGAGGCAATGGTCCGGGAACTTCGGGCACTGGGCATCGAGCCGGTGGTGTCTGTCTGGCCCACCATCGACGAGCGCAGTGAGAACTACGGGGAGATGAACGACAAGGGGTATCTGGTGTCCCCGGACAGGGGAATGGCTTACCATATGTCCTGGATGGGCAACACGGTGTTCTTTGACGCTACCCACCCAGGCGCCCAGCGGTTTGTCTGGGAGAAGTGTAAGAAGAACTATTATGACAAGGGCATCCGGTGCTTCTGGCTGGATGAGGCGGAGCCTGAGTACGGGCCCTATGACTTCGACAATTACCGCTACTATGCCGGTCCTGCGTTACAATGCGGAAATATATATCCGGTGGGTTATGCCAAAGGCTTTTACGACGGTCTGAAGGCGGCAGGGGAGACGGAGATTATGAGTCTGGTGCGCTGCGCCTGGGCGGGAAGCCAGAAATACGGGGCGCTGACCTGGTCCGGGGATATTCATTCCTCCTTCCGGGCCATGCGGGAACAATTGCAGGCGGGCCTCAGTATGTGCGTGGCGGGGATCCCCTGGTGGACCTCGGATATCGGCGGATTTATCGGGGGTAATATTCAGGACCCTTCCTTTAAGGAACTGCTGGTGCGCTGGTTTGCCTGGGGTGCTTTCTGCCCGGTGTTCCGCATGCACGGAGAGCGTTCACCCTGGTATGAGCGGGAGGAGGAATTTATCAATGGCGTGCGCCAGCTGACCAGCGGACAGGACAACGAGGTGTGGAGCTTTGGGGAGGACAACTATGAGATTCTGAAAAAATATCTCTTCATCCGGGAGAGACTGCGGCCCTATATCCGGGAATGCATGAGGCAGGCCGGCGCCGTCGGCGCTCCGGTAATGCGTCCCCTGTTTTTTGATTTTCCCCAGGACAGAGAGGCATGGGAGATAGAGGATGCGTACATGTTCGGACCGGACCTGCTGGTGGCTCCGGTGATGGAGGAAGGAAAACGGGAGCGGCAGGTGTATCTGCCGGCAGGCTGCAAGTGGACGGATGCCAGCACCAGGACGGTGTATGAAGGCGGCGGGAGAGTCACTGTGCCTGCTCCGCTGGATGTCATTCCGGTATTTATTCGGGAAGGCAGGGAATATGACATATATGCGTAGTATTTGTTAGCGATATTTCATTTTTTAAGATTTGTTTAAGCATATTGTTGCCGCTGGTAGCCCATGCTATAATGAGCATGCGGAGGCGCACCGGGAGTGTGGTAAACGGCGGCATTATAATGATGATTAACCCTTCTGTTCACGTGGCGGCTCTCTGTAAGCTACAGCCATGGACAGAAGGGTTTTTATATTGACAGGTGTGCCTGCTTCACGCATGTGCCCGGCACATGTCCCGTAAAGGACATGGCGCGCCGAGTTGGGAGGATAAACGAACCGCTTGCCAACATTGCAGAAAAAGTATGAAGGAGGAGATACGTATGAGGAAGGCTTTTAGAAAGGGAATATCTTTTGCCATGGGAATGACGCTGTGTATGCAGGTCCTGAACGGATGCGGGCAGGTTGATGACAGTTTGGGTGAGGTTCAGTCCCTGTCTGGGACGGCGGTAAATTCTTCGGAGGAAGAAGCTCTGTATAGGATGGAGGAGAATGCGGAAGATTCCGGGACTACACGTGTGTCTGTGACGGAGGGGCGGGAGCCTTATGATCTGTTGACCCAACCCTGGCAGGTACCGCAAAAGGCGGAGCCTGCCCCGGCCTGGTGGAATTCAACCGTTTACCAGGAAGATTTACTACAGAATCCTCCCAATATGACCTGTAGCGTCAAATATCGGGCGGTGCGGGGCAAGGACTACTATGTGTTGGCTCGTTATGACAACTATTTGAAGGAGCAGGAGAAGTGGGAATTTATATATTTCCTGAACCGTATTGACGGGGATACGCTGGAGACGGAATGTCATCAGCTGTATCTGGAGGAATTGGGATTGAAAAATCCCTGTAACGTGATGTCAATAGATGTGGCGGATGGCAGAGCGATAGTATTTATCCAGGAACAAAATGAAGAGTCCGGGAAGATCGCGGCATATCATGCGGTATGGTTTGACGGGGAAGGACATGTGGAGGCAAGTCAGGATCTGCTCCCCGCCCTGCGCCAGGCCGGATTGATACAGGAAGGAGGAGACCTGTGGGGCAACACGGCCAAGTGGGACAGTGAGGGATATTACTGTGTTCGAGGAAACGACAGAAGTGAGCAATACGGAATCATAGACGCCACAGGCAATCTGGTAATGGTACTGGACCCTGCCCGGGGATTGGAGGAACCCAATGTCAATCTGTACCATGACAGCCAGGGAAGGTGTATATGGGAGGCGATCAGCTATAAGGATCTTGCCAATGTGTTTTGGTGCGTTGAAGAGGAACAACAGGTAAAACTATATGAAGGAGACTATGAAGTATCTGACGGTCGTGTCATGAATATGTATGGGGATATATACTATGTAAATTCTAAAAATGCCCTGGTACGCTGGGAAGTTTCCACAGGAAAATGTGAGAATTTGTATCTGGGGGGTGGCGAGGCTTTCCGGGAATATTGTGCCTTCCTGCAAAACAGCAGCGGCAGCATTGTGCTTTTTTATGATGACGGTGACAGGGAATATCTGATTCAAATCGCCAATGAGGATGTGGAGAAAGTGGTACTTTCCTTGACCTGTTATGAGAATATGCCGGATTATTATATGAATATGTTTATCGGAGAGTTTAACCGTACCCATCCTGGAATACAGGTCAAAATGAAAGTGTCTGACAGCTGGGAGCAGCGGGATGCCAACTGGGCCAGAGTGCAGGCGGATCTGGTGGCGGGGCAGGGGCCTGACCTGTTGATGGCTCCTCCGGAACAAATCAGAACATTACAGGAAAAGGGCCTGCTGACAGAATTATCACAGGTATTGGAGCAGGATACGCTGGCGCTGCTCTTCCCCGGGGTTTTGGAATATGGACAGATGGACGGAGGACTTTACAGTGTGTCTCATACGGCCACAGCGACGACGTTGATGATCTCCAAAGAACTTTGGCCGAAGGATACCTGGACCTGGGAGGAGGCGGTGACTCTGCTGGAGCAGTTAGAGCAGTCAGGGCAGCCGGTACAGTCCATTATGAACGATTCGCCGGGCAATGTTCTGACAGGCGGATATCTTCTGGGATATTTTTTCCTGAGGGATCTGGAACACTGCTCCCTGCTGGATGCAGAGAACGGGAAAGCCTATTTTGATTCGGAGGCGTTTTGCCATTTGCTGGAAGTGTGTAAACGATACGCGCAGTCGGAGAACTCTACAGGAGACAGCGTTATGCTGAATGAAGCGTATGTGGCGGGTAGAAAACGGCTCAAGGAGGGTGAGATTCTGTGTTACAAGCCCTTGCAGTCGGCAGGGGAGTTCAGGTGGTTTAGTGATGATCTGGCTGATTTTGGGGAAGATTATCACCTGGTGGGATATCCCACAGAAGGGCAATGCGGCAGCTTTTTAAGCTGCAATGATGGAATTGCCGTCAATGCGTCGTCGGAACATGCAAAGATTGCCGCAGAATTTGTAAACTATATTGTCAGTCGGGGATGCCAGGAAAATAATGATACTCCTGTGCGGCGGGATATTTTTGAGGGAAGAATATCGGAGGCGGGTGATTATAAAGGCGCTGACGGAAAGCCCCATGTATTTTTGAGGACTTCCCAAGGGTACTTAGAGATAGAGGCCAGACCGGACGGCACATCCTATCTGCCGGAATATCTGGCATTTATGGATAGCTGCCGCGTTTCCAAAGGAGTGACAGACCCCCTGAGAGAGATTATTCTGGAAGAGGCGGAGGCTTATTTTTCGGGAGATAAAGATGTTCAGGCCGTCGCTGACATTATCCAGAACAGGGTGCAGTTGTATCTGAACGAAAACTGGTAAAAAGGCTTGACAAAAGCACTATTAACTCCTATACTTTCTATAGCTTTATATTATCCGCGAATGGCCATCCGGCTGCATTCTGTCTGGAGTAGGTCATGATTTACTGTAAAAGTTTCCGCTTTTATGGTATGGATGGCCATCCGACCGCATTCTGCCGGGTACATGGCCATGGTTTACTAAGAAAAAGGGTATCCTGTATCAGGAATAGCCCTGACAAAAGGAGAGGTTACGACTATGTTGGAAAAAGTAAAAGAGATCATTGCGAAGCAGTTAAATCTGGATGTGGATGAGATTACTGAGAGCACTTCTTTCAAAGACGATCTGGGCGCGGACTCCCTGGATTTGTTTGAGTTGGTGATGGCGTTTGAGGAGGAATATGACATTGAGATTCCTTCTGAGAATCTGGAAGGTATTGAGACCGTTGGCGATATCATTAAGTTGATGAAGGATAGCGGTGTAGAGGAATAATCGAAACGGACAGCAAGACAGCCCCTTCTCTGTTAGGGGCTGTTTTTTCAATCTGCGGGTGACGATATTTTCCACTTGATCTGATTTACAAGAGAAAATAGCAGGGGCAGGGAGAGAGATTCTTTTTAAAAATGGGCGCTGGAAGAAAGGGGAATAGACATATGAAGATCACAATCGACGCCGGAAAAAGGACTGAAATTCAAAAAGGGATGATTGGGCTTTTTTTTGAAGACATCAATTATGCGGCGGATGGAGGGCTGTATGCGGAGATGTTGGAGAACCGCTGTTTTGAGTTCATGAAGGCAACAGGAGATGCAAAAGATTATCAGACCGTGTACGACGGGAGCTATGCCTGGAGCCTGTATCCCGCCGGGGCAAGGGGGACGGCCCGGCCTGTCACGGGCAGTCCTCACAGTGAGGAGAACCCACACTATATGCGTCTGCGGACGGAGCAGGCCGGAGAGGGCATACAGAATAAGGCCTATGAGGGTATATATTTAAAGAAGGATATGGAATATAAGCTGCTATTTTGGGCGCGCTGCGTGAAGTTTACAGGAGACTTTGAAATCTTTGTGGAAAAGGATAATAAACGGTACGCCCAAGTGAAGATTTCCGCCTTGGAGGGACAGGAGGAAACCTGTAATCATTTCCGCAGGTTTGAGGCGGTTATGCGGGCTGAGAAGGATGTGGAGAGGGGAAGTTTTGTGCTGACGCTGTCTGTGCCGGGCACGGTGGAGCTGGACTTTGTGTCCCTGTTCCCGGGGGATGCGGTCTGCGGAATCTTTCGAAGGGACCTTTTTGAAATGTTGAAGGAACTTCAGCCGGGATTCCTGCGATTTCCCGGTGGCTGCATAGTGGAGGGCAATACGCTGGCTAACCGCTATCGGTACAAGGATTCTCTGAAACCCATGTGGGAGAGGAAAAATAACTGGAACCGGTGGGCCGTACACGGCAATGGTGGGGAGAATCAATATGAGAGCGTCTACAGTCATTACAATCAGACATTGGGTCTGGGGTACTATGAGTATTTTCTGCTCTGTGAACTCATCGGCGCCAAACCGCTGCCCGTGCTGAACGTGGGGTTTGCCTGTCAGTATCAGTCTGACGAGATGGTGGCCATAGACAGTCCCGCATTTCAGGAATTTTTGCAGGACGCGTTGGATTTAATTGAGTTTGCCAACGGGGAGGAAAATACTCCCTGGGGAAAGGTTCGCGCGCGCATGGGACACAGGGAACCCTTTGGCCTGTCCCTGCTTGGCGTGGGAAATGAGCAGTGGCAGACGGAAAAGGCGGACTTTTTTGAAAGATATGAGATTTTTGAGAAGACTATACATGGACAGGCTCCAGATATCAGGTTGATCGGGTCTGCCGGGCCGGATGTGACTTCCGAGAGATATGACAGGGCCTGGGAATTTTATCGTGCTCACGGGGAGAGGGAAAATTTTGTATATGCCGTGGACGAGCATTATTATGTGAAACCCCAGTGGCTTTATGACCATGTGGATTTCTATGACAGTTATCCCAGGGAAGTGAAGGTTTTCTCCGGAGAGTATGCCGCCCATCCTGCCAGCGGGTTTAATATGCCCCAGGCCAATACGCTGGAAGGGGCGTTGGCGGAGGCGGCGTTCCTCACCGGGGTGGAAAGGAACGCGGATGTGGTCTATCTGGCCTCCTATGCGCCTCTGTTTGCCAGGCTGGGCTATGCCCAGTGGTCTCCTGACATGATATGGTTTGACGGGACAGCCTGTTACGGAAGCCCCAGCTATTATGTACAGAAGATGTATGCCTGCAATATGGGGGATTTCATGTTAGAAACCAAACTGGATAGAAAGGCGGCGGCCAAGGGTGTCTATTACTCTGTCAGTTACAGGGAGGTGACCGGAGAGATTTTGCTCAAAATAGTGAACTCCGCAGACAGGCAGCAGGAACTGGAGCTGGAACTTCCCGAAATTTGGGCGCGCAGGCGTCAGATCCAGGCGACGGTATTGACAGGGCCGGAGAGGGCGGATTACAACAGCGTTACACAGCCTCAAAAGATTGCTCCCTATGAGGAGCGATTTGAAGACATAAAGGGCATTGTGCTGCCGCCGTTGTCATTTACCGTACTGCGAATCAGTGAGTAAGTAAAATGTATTTCTTTCTTTACAACATGGTAGAAGGTCTGGTATAATAGTGGTATCCATAAGATATAACAGAATCTGCGCGGAAGGCATAGCTGTCAGGACGTGACCTGATAGAAAGGTGCTTTGTCCGGATATCAGAGCAGTCATTACAGACCTGTAGCCATGGGTCCGGGCGTTATGCGAATTAAAAGGAGGGTACATAGCATGGATATAAAAGAGCAGATTAAAAAAGCAGTGGAAAGTATCACCAAGGACAAAAAATTGCAGGAGCAGTTTCAGAAGGAACCCGTAAAGGCGCTGGAGAGCATACTGGGTGTGGATTTGCCGGATGACGTGATAAATCAGATAATTCAGGGCGTCAAAGCCAAGCTGACCGTGGAAAATGTGTCAGACGCGGTGGATGCGTTGAAGGGATTTTTTAATAAGTAGAGAGACAGAGGACAACCGACAGGTGGTTGTCCTTTTTATATCGGCTTTAGCCCGGCACAAAGCAAGCGCGCATAAGCCAAAAAGGGAAATGGCGACGGCCGGTTCTTTGAAGGACGTTCCATGAATATGCTGGTATAAATCCAGATGATCTGCCTGCGTGGAGAGGGCAGGGAAAAGAGGAACTATGCTGAATTATCTGTGGGCGGCTATGATCGCAATCGGCATTATTTATGCCGCGTTTACCGGCAATCTGGAGGCCATCACCAACGCCGCGCTGGACAGCGCGGGGGAAGGGATTTCTCTGTGTATTACTACGGCGGGCGTCATGGCTCTGTGGATGGGGCTGATGGAGATTGCGCAGCAGGCAGGATTGGTGGCCAAACTGACCAAAGGGATAAATCCGCTGCTGGGTTTTCTGTTTCCCCGGATTCCCAGAGGACATAAGGCCAGAGAATACATAGCCACCAATATTATCGCCAATGTGCTGGGACTGGGCTGGGCCTGTACTCCGGCGGGGCTTAAGGCGATGGAGGAGTTGGCGAAGCTGGAGGCGGAGAGAGGGACGGCGGGGTATCTGTCTGAGAGAGGAAATATAAAAAGCGGCAGGATAGAGAGGGTTGCGAGTAATGAGATGTGTACGTTTTTGATTTTGAATATTTCGTCGTTACAGTTGATTCCCGTCAATATGATCGCTTACCGCAGTCAGTACGGCAGCGTAAATCCTGCGGGAATTATTGCGCCGGCGATTGTTGCAACAGCGGTGAGTACAGGGGTGGCAATAATTTATTGCAAGGTGAGAGGAAGGAGATAAATCTTTTGTTTGCTTTATAAATTAATACTGAATGATATTTGAATGTTCTGACTTAAATATAATATGAAATTTGTGTGGTTTGTGTAAAATGCCACTTGTTTTGTGAAAAAGTTTTTGTTAATATTAAACAAAATCAACGAAACCTTACATTTATGGAGGTTGTGATGTTAAAAGAAATTTCAATAGAAATTATTAGGAAATGTCCTAATAATTGTGTTCATTGTTCCTCTTTGTCCACAGAGTATTGTATTGAAATTTTGAATTACGATTTATTTACTTCGGTAGTTCGTGATGCGGCAGAATTGGGGGCAAAGACGGTTTGCTTGTCAGGGGGAGAACCTTTTTTACATAGTAGCATAGTAGAGATGGTAAAATTTGTGGCGTCACTTGGCTTGCAGGTATATATATATACTAGCGGAGTTGTTTTGGATGCGCAGAATCATCGGACATTTATTGGAAAAGATGTATTAGGAGCAATTTCAAAAGATGTGACAAAGCTGATTTTCAATTTGGAGGCAGCAATATCGCAAACATATGATGCAATTATGGGTACTGTGGGTTGCTTTGAGATTATGAAGCAGTCGGTTTGTAATGCTCATGAAATGTCTATAATTACAGAAGCACATTTTGTTCCAATGAAACTTAATGTCGGTGAGGTAAAAGAGGTAGTTGCCTTATGTAGGGATTTAAATATTTCAAAAATTAGTTTTTTACGTTTAGTTTTACATGGCAGGGCACGGCAAAATGATACTAAAATAGCATTATCTGATGAGGAGTTGGAACAATTGAGGCATTTTTTGGAAAAACTTCGGACTCAGGCAGAAATAGATGTTCGTGTAGGCGTGCCACTTTCTATTGACGCAGATTGTCACAAGTGTGAAGCTGCTAACGGAAAATTAAATATTAAATACGATGGTAAGGTATATCCTTGTGAGGTATTTAAAAACGAATGCATGCCGTACTGTCTACAAGGAGTGCAACCGGAGAGTATTTATGAAAATTCTTTAAAGGATATATATAATAATTCTTCATACTTAAAACTTGTGCGAAAATTGGAGAAGGAATTTGCGTGCAAGGGAGAATGCGAAACTTGTATCGGGCAATATTTGATTAATGGTGGAGGTAAATAATATTTATGACAGATAATAAAGACCGTCAGATGCTTGAGAAGTGTATTTCGAAAGAGGCGATTGCTGTATTTAAAAATGCTGAGTGTAATTTTTATCCGTTGGATGAAGGTATAGTTAATAAACTTACAGAGCTCTATAATAAGATTGATAAGAATGGTGATGATTTTTATATTTTTAGGTTTCGTCAGGATATTATAGATCCGCTCTGGAAAGAATTAATTGAAAAATCAATAAAATGTTTACGTTATTATGATTCGAGGGAACCATTTAAAAAAGCAAAAGAAAAAAAACAGGAAAAAATTCCGAAGGCATATGGCATTGATGAACTTAAAGAATATTATGATAAGTATACGGATTTTGAACGTTTACTATATGGTTCTGGCCGTTATTATAGAGATCATGTGGTTCATATTTTTAGAACATGGCTGTCTGGGACAGTATTATTGGTAAAAAATAAGGGAAAGTATTTAGATAAACTTACTTTGAATGAAAAAGATTGTGAGGTAAAGCTCTCCCGGGAAGAAAAATTAAGCATGTGGACGATTATAGCTCTTACACATGATTTAGGTTATCCATTACAAAAGGCAAAAAGCATTATAATGTCCACTCGTTCTATGGTGTCTACTTTTATTGCAAGTCCAGATATTTCCATGGATTTATCTTTCCATGGCGTTCAGAATTATATGAATGACTTTATCGTACGATTGATGAGCTCCAAAATGATTGAAAAAGGTAGTAAAAAAGATGGTGATAAAGAAATAAAATTATATGCTGCCAGACTGCAGCCTAAATACTATTTTAAATTTCAAAAATCTTTGGAAAATAATAGCCATGGAATATTGAGTACTTTAATCATATACAAGCTGCTTACCTATTTTTTAGAGTCAGATTATAGTATAAATGAAGATTACACATTTGAACCAGAAGACCAGCGTCAGTTTTATATTCGTAGGGAAATCTTACGAGCGATTGCTTCCCATACCTGTAATGATATTTATCAATTGTATATGACATCTTTTTCTTTTCTTTTGCGGATATGTGATGATACACAGGAGTGGGGGCGTAAAAATATTTCTGAATTGTATGTTAATCAGTCACAGGACTATGTGCTGAAAGACATCGATTTATATATTGAAGATGCGGACAGTTCTTATAGATGTACAGTTGATGAAGAATTTACGGTAAGTGAAATACAAGAAACTGTTGAATTGATTAATAGGCTTCGAGAACAGTCATCAGTTTACGTAATAATATTTCGTGATGGACAAGACACGGGTTTAAGAAATTTTTCTTTTATAAGAAAGCTACTGATTAAATGTCGCGAAGTAGAAATTTCTCTTGAACTTAATATTTTAAAAGACTCTGCATCTGAGTTGATGGGAGCGATTAAATATAATTCGGATGATAACGTGAAAGAGGCTTTTGGGATAGATTTTTTTAAAAAGATTAATGTTGACTGGAAAAAGGGAGTTCAGTTTTTAGATAGGAATGGAAAAGGATGTGGAGTTGTTCGAGAAGGTGAGAATGGAGAACTAAACGAATTAACAAATTATTCCAAATGGGCAAATGGAAAATTTATTCTTTATTTTTCAAAATAGGATGGAAAGTATGGAATTTTTGTATTATGCAATAACGAAGTCTGCCTCAATCCAGTATTCTGTTGAAGTATGCTCATGCAAGCCTATTATGTGTACGAAATATGAAGATGGGGAACAATTTAATAGTCTTTGCAAAATAGGATGTCCGAATTATTCCTGTAAGTGGTCATGCCCGCCGTTTGCGCCACTTTTTACAGATATAGCCTTAAAGTGGGATAAACTATATATCATTTTTATGCATGTGGATTTATCGCAGTTTTCTTATATTAAGAATGATTATTTAAAAGTTAAGGCGGCAAATAGCATATTAAAGTCTAGGGCGGATCAGTTTATTCGTAAAATGGCAGATATGCATGGTAGCTGTATATCAACGGGAAGCTGTAGACTCTGTAAACCATGTAAATGTAAACTTCATATGCCATGCGCTCATCCCAGAACTATGTCGTACAGTTTTGAAGCGTTAGGGATCAATGTTAGCCAAATGGTAGAGGATTTGTTTCAAACGCCGTTAATATGGTATAAAAAGCATTGTTTGCCACAATATACGTCCGTAGTTTGTGGCATTCTGACAAACGAGAACCTCTCGGATGAATATTTACAAAATAGTTATAAAAAATATATTACACATTAATTTTTGGTAAATATGGTTGCAAATAGAAGTTTCTGTTTTGTGAACGAGTTACATGTTTTGAAAGAGACCTTCAAATTTTGTAACAAAATATGATAGGTTATCTTAGAGCAGGAAATCCCGTATTGATTAGATATCCTGCTTTTTGATTTAAAGAAATTCCAAAAATTTCGTGTCATTAACTTGACACAAGGGGGCTTGAAGGCAATGGAGGGACTGGCGAAGCTGGAGGCGGAGGGACAAAGCCGCTGGCCCCGGACGAAAAGATTGGCCGGGGCGCCAGCAATGAGATGTGTACGTTTTTGATTCTGAATATTTCGTCGTTACAGTTGATTCCCGTCAATATGATTGTTTATCGGCAACAGTATGGCAGTGTGAATCCGGCGGGGATTATTGCGCCGGCGATTGTGGCTACATTTATCAGTACCGTGGTAGCGGTGGTGTATTGTAAAGTAAAGAGTGGGAGGCAGAAAACGTGAAGTTTTGTGTCTTTTATAAATCAGTGGGAAATAGCTTGCCGGGCTGGAAGCGGAGTGGGGGACGCCGGGGGATCTGTCCAAAGGCAATTTTGGACCGGTTTGTGAGCACAGTGGTAACAGTGATATACTACAAGGGGAAGAATATGAGGCGGAGAGTGTAAACTCTCTGCTTTTTCAATGTAGATCATAAAAGGAAAACGCATATCAAAATATATAGAGATAAAAAAGTATTTTGGAAAAGGGATTTGCAATTGTATAAAGAGGCTTAATAGAGTATGATAGAAATCATAAAGATTGCGTAAGAAGGTGATGCGTATGAACAGGGAAGCGATGAAGCGGTTAGCATTATGCAAGTGTGGCGTTATCAGAAAATTGACGGCATGGTGGGGCACGGCAGGTTGGAAAAACAGTATAATACCCCCTGAAACCAGTAACTGACAGTAATTGGTGCCAAGCATACGGTTGCGTATTGATAAGGGATTGAGGGCAAATGAAGAATAAGATAACGCTACAGAGCATATATACCGTATTTCTGTGCATTCATGCATTATTGCTTATAATTGCGGGATTTACGGTCAAGGAGAATAAATTGAACCTGGGGGAAGAAAAGTCCTATGTTGAGATTGTACCGGACAGTCGTGAAATTTCAGGCGATGGAACGCAGCACTATACTTTCCGATGCCTGCCGGGGACCAGGGATTACTATTTCCTGTTTTATACAAACCATCAGGAGGTCCAGGTCTTTGCGGATGGTGAATTGATCTATCGGCGCGACAGGGCTGATACGATTTTTGGACATACCTCCGGCGCTGTCTGGAATATGATGGAGTTCTCGGCGGACACAAAAGAGATTGTTGTGACCGTAAAGGCGGTTTATCGGTCAGGGGAAAAGAACAATCATACGTTTTATATGGGGAATGGAGTGGGTATACTGCGCCAGCTGGTCAGCGAATCTGTTTTCGCCATGGGCGTGAGCCTGCTGTTGGTTATCATTGGGATCTGCATGATTATCTACTGGCTGTTTCTCTGCCGTAAAACGAAGGTTGCCATGGAATTGCTTTATATAGGGATATCGGCGGTGCTCATAGGCGTCTGGGCTTTCACGGAGGAGAAACTGGTTATGATTTTGTTTGACAACAGAGCATATGCTTCTTATCTGACGTACAGCCTGCTTATGCTGATCGGAGTCACCTTTATGTTCTTTGTGAAGCATTATATTGTAAAGGAAGGACGCTATCTTCTCGGATTTCTGGTTGCGTTCGCCATGGGCGGCATGTTTCTGATGATGATTTTACAGGGGCTGAACATTACGGATTTTAAGGAGACCGTATGGATTGTACACATAGTGCTGGTGGGGGACCTGCTATACTTTTTGTTCGGCATACTGGAAAAAATGCACAGAAGGCGGCGGGGAAAGCATGTGGGCCTCAATACGGCGGGGCTGGCGGTGTTAGCGCTGGCAGTGGGGCTGGAGTTGTTTGCCTATTATACACAGCTTGCCAATATGCAGATTTTTGGTATGTTTGGGCTTCTGGCCTATATTATTATTCTGGGCATGGAGGTTGCCTGTGATGCTGCGGATAAGATTGCGGAACTACAAAAAGCGGAAATCTATAAGGAACTTGCAGAAAAGGATATCCTTACCAAGTGTTATAATCGCAATGCCTACGCGGAGGATATACGGAAGGGGGGATTCGGTGAAAATGCATTTGTGGTGATGTTTGATCTGAATAACCTGAAAGCGTGCAATGACACACAGGGGCATATGGAAGGAGATCGCTATCTGACCGATTCAGCGGATCTGATCAGGAGAACATTCGAAGCCCATGGGAAGGTTTACAGGATGGGCGGGGATGAGTTCTGCGTTGTTATGGATAATTCATCGGAAAAAGAGATACATGCGTTAATAAAGAGTCTCATAGAGGAAGAGAAGAGGTATAATGAGCGTTCTCAGACAATCCATATGCAGATTGCCATGGGATTTGCGCGGTATGATGCTGGCAGGGACTCTGATCTGGACAGGACCAGAAGTAGGGCGGATGAACTCATGTATGCCAATAAAAAGGAGTTGAAGGAGGCTGCGGGATCTCCCTGGGTTTGACGGAGCTGTAGGCAGGAGAGCGGCTTCGGGCGGAGGACAAAAAAGGGAACGGATACGGAATCCCGGAGAGGTGGTATCTTGAAAAAAGTACGGCATATATATTTAGAGAATATCTTTTGTCGGAGCCGCCGGGAAAGGGGTTTGGTTGTAACCTCATAACCCCGCGCAGGCAGACAGGGGGGATATGAACGTACTCAGTCATATTTCGGACATTATTATTCCGCTTCTTCTCTTTTACATAGTGGGATATGGTGTGGTGTCCAAGGTCAAGGTTTACGAAGCCTTTCTGACAGGCGCGAAGGAAGGGCTCAAAGTAGTAGTGGACATCATGCCCACTCTGGTTGGGTTGCTGGTGGCGGTGGGAGTATTGCGGGCATCAGGTTTTCTGGATTTTCTCGCAGGTCTGCTGGCCCCGCTGGCGGAACCGGTGGGAATCCCCTCTGCGGTGGTGCCGGTGATGCTGATCAAACTTTTTTCCGGTTCTGCGGCTACGGGGTTGGTGCTGGATGTGTTTCGGACCTACGGGCCGGACAGTTATACAGGGATGCTGGTGTCCATACTGATGAGTTGTACCGAATCCGTGCTAATATTAAGGGGAAGCGAAGAATACCTGCAAAGACAGGATTTGGAGTTTGTCCTTATTTTTTACACTTCGCCGGTTGTTCTGGATCGGCAATATTGAAAGAGCCATGGCAGCTAAACAGTAAATATGCGCATTGATTAACAAAGAAAGGATGGTTACGATACAGTGCTGTAAATTGAGAGAGAGGCTTTCTGTGATTGATTAAATGGAAGGCTCTCTTTCTTTGCTTAAGTGGGAAGGAGAAACAGAATATGTCAGAATATCAACTACAAATCAAACAGGTGGTGGACTATCCACGCTGTCGCATTTATAGGCAGTTCGTCCAGTCACTGATCACGGACCAGGGCATTCGCACAGGCGGGGGC
>CANSPM010000033.1 GCA_947648875.1 uncultured Lachnospiraceae bacterium | reverse complement strand
AACTAAATTTGTATCCAGTTCTTTTAACAGTTCATTTAATTCCATATCATTCACCCATTTTATAATAACATAATAAAGTGGGTTATTCAACTAACTTGACAAAGAACCAAGATTATTTACATCCTCGGCGGCGGTGGCTATCCCGCCGCCCTGTTGGGGCTTTTATTAGACCAATAAACTCAAATCGTAATTTCGTGTTGTGCTATAAACAGTTCATAAAATCGCTCTTCGCAAATGCCATTTTCCCCGCGCCATCCCGCTAATGGAAGTACTATATCTGAACGAGAGCTTCCGGGGATTTTCCTACCAATATCGCATCGCGTAGTAAAATCTGTAAATCCATCAAACAATGGAGGAATATATGGATTTGGCATAACACCGAGTTCAGCTAAGGTAATAAGTTGCCCCCGCAATCTATATTTCTCGCAATGTGGAATTATTTTCGATTTCTTTATTCTTTGTTCTAATTTTCCAACTGTTTCTTCCTTTGGTGCATTTCGTATTAAGTCAATTACAGTATTAAAAATGTATAAATCCTCTTCAGTTGGAACAACAGGAGCCAATTCGGAAAATTCTGATAAATCAAGATAAAAGGAAGAGGGCATTTCATTCCACGAATATCCCCAATATTTCCGAAAAAGTTCCTTTCCTTTTTCAAGCCAAAATTCTTTTTGTAAGCTACAGACTTCACAAACAGTCCCCTCATGTGAATTACAAAAAGAGTGGGCAGGGACAGCCCTTGCAAACAGATAGCTTAAAATCGGCTGTCTCCCTCTCGGAAAACTTCCAAATCCCGCAATATATGCAGACAGCAGATTGTCCAGTGACAGATTAGGATGTTTAATTATTTCTTTTAAGTTGCAGATTGTTTCGTCATGCAAACCATGTGTGATTTCGTTTAACGGGTAGCCACTCTTTGTTATACATGATAATTCTTCGGGGGAAAGATTGGTTGTTGAATATTTTGTTGTTGCAGTTTCAATGTCATATACGTCCCCTGTTTCAATTACAGTCTGACATCCTTTTTTGTCTTTGATATATTTTTTCTTGTAATATACTTTTTCTAATGTTTTGAATAATTGTTTATCCATTATGTATATCTCCAAATACAAAAATCATAAAATACCGATTTTCTAGTTTGTACTGGAAAAAATTATACCACACCCAATTACGAAAAGCAATCTGCACTTTGCCCCTTGACCGTCTGGATTTTTGCCGTTGCCATTTCGCCGCCGAAAACGGGGACCAGGATTTTACAACCCTGCCCCCGCTTTCGTCCGCTCCATTCTAACGGCAAAACCGTCTGCACTGCTGCTGCGGCTGCCGGTAGGTTTTGCGGTGGCTTTGCCCCCGCGCCCCCGACCTCTCCCAAGGAACAGAATGGAATGTTACGCAATAGGGCTTGAAAAGGCTTGATTTTTAAGGCGTTGCAGACGTGAAAATCCACAGGGTAAGGGTTTTATACTACCTACCCGCAAAAACGGCTTCTAACCGTCCACAGGCACGCTTTGCGCCCCTTTTTCCCGCCGCACTAACAAGGGCTTGCGTCAATAACTCAAAAAAGCACTTGACAAAACGCTTCATGGTGAGCAGGACAGGATCCGCATCATTGCTGATGCGGATTATCACATCCTTCATGGACACTTCAATCGTATGGGAATTGTCAAGGTTCGTTTGGTGCATCTGCGATGCTATATGCTGTTCCGTAAGGTGATCCGAAACAATGTCAATGGGAACCACGTCCTGCTTTGAACGCGGGATCTCACAATGACCATAATTCGGTGCCGGAATCTGATCCGCTGCTGTTTTCCTGCAGCGGCTGACCCAGTTATAAAAAGTGCTCACAGCGATACCGTTTTCACGGCACCAGTCAGCATCTGTCATGCCGCTTTGGCGGCATTCATTGATAAGCCTGATCTGTTCCGCCATCGGAACACGGACTTTGCGTGTAGCTGCCATAACCTATCCTCCGTAATTGTAGTGAAATAGTCTAACTATATTTCATTTACAATTATAGAGGAATCCAGAAGACTAGAAAATCCGCAGGAATATTTGGCGCTTACATTGCAACTGTGAAGGATCTTCTTGTTCAGGCTATCTTCATCCTTCTGAAATGAATAAACACCACAAACGTACCTAGCCATGGGAAGAATACCATCAAGGATCGCCTGGGACAAACTCATATCACATGCCAGATTACCACCAAATAATTCTTCAGCTACATTTCTGCATCTATCCAGATAACGAATAGGAGTTGCTGACAATCTTAAAACCTTTGCATTAGGATACATATTCAGCAAGACATTGATACCTTTACTCCACTCCTTTGCCAATGCTCTATGCATTTCATCCAGGAAAATATAATCAGGCTGCAATGACTCCATTACCTCCTGCTTCATATTTGGCATATTGCAATAGATATTGAAATTTGATCTTTTCAACATCTTATCATCCAGTTTTGATTGAAACTGGTCATTGATTTTATGACTTGTAGACAGAACAAAAAATCTACTGTCCGGGTTATCTTCAATCAATTTAGCCATTAATAAACTTTTGCCGCTTCCAGTTGGCTGTACAACTGCAATTCTTTGAATTCCTTCATCATACATACGGCAAATATTTTCATAAGTCCTTTGGTGGTGATCATGTAACTGTTCCATATAAATCCATCCTCCTAAAATTAATTTGTACATATACCTTCTCTTTTTATTTCTCCATCCGTTCCAAACTTTCTTTCACATTTTCAGTTTTTCTCAGATTCGTGAAAAACAGAAAATCATTAAAATAAGCAAAAATCACTCATAAAAATCAAAAAATCATGGAAAATTTAAAATAATTCCATAAAAGTCATAAAAATAGAAAAATCATCCTTCTTTCATTCAAAACCTTGTGCAAATATGGATAAAACCATACACAAAAGCAAAAAACTTAAAGCACCATTCCCACATATGGGATTGCTCCAAGTTCACATATCTGTATCAACTACTTCTTTTACATTCTCTATTCAGTTTTTCAATTAAATAAATGGGATTTCTAAGCGATTGTTTATATGTTACTGAATTTCTGAATAAATATTTCGGACGTCCTTATATTGGACACCCTAATTTTTTAATATTTTTTGTATTGCTAATTGTTATACAAAAGCATATAATAATATCAAACCCAAAAGAAAGGTGGTATTTCTATGGCTACAAAAAGCGCAAATGTCCTTGCCCGTGTTGAACCGGAAATCAAGGAAAAGGCTGAATCCATCATGTCACAGCTTGGATTACCTGCCTCTGTTGTCATCAATGCATTGTATAAGCAGATCATCATGACCAAAAGCATCCCTTTTTCGTTATCACTGCCTAAAGAACCTACCGCTCTGGATTCCATGGGCACAGAAGAATTTGACTCCATGATGCAGACAGGCTTATCACAAGCCCAAAACGACCAGTCGCGTCCTGTTGCCGATGTATTTGCGGATTTAAGGCAAGAGTTGCTATAATGGATAAAACTTATACTGTGAAAATCACATCCCAGGCAGAAGAACAGATACAGGAAATCATATATTATATAACCCATGAACTAAAGGCTCCTGATGCTGCCCTTCATTTACTGGATATACTGGAAGATTCCATTTCATCACTTTCACATTATCCGCAACGTGTAGCACTAATATCGGAGAAACCATGGCATACAAAAGGGATACGCCGTTTACCAGTGAAGAATTTCCTCATATATTTCTGGATTGATGATGCCAATATGAAAGTCCAAGTAACTGCTGTGATCTATGGGAAACGTGACCAACTGCATCAATTATCTCAGATGAATATGGAATAATTTCCAGCCCTTCCAAAAAAAGGAGGGGCTGCTTTCTGTTTGTTCTCATAACGCTCTCATTTGCCCAAATCGCCCCTTAGCGCCACTTACCCATAAATTGTTCCAAGCACAAGTGCCCCTATATGGTCAAAATACAGTGTCACAGGGCATATCTATGTTACCATGTATCCAATTCTTGAAAGAGTGATTTCATTGCTAAAATATTTATTAATTATATATTTTGTTTTATGCACTAATGTGTTATACTTTATAAAAAGCTACAAAGGGGCAATATTAATGAACAAAAAGCTACAGGTTTTTGTCTCGTCTACATATACAGACCTCATTGAAGAACGCCAAGCTGCTGTTGAAGCTATTCTTGATGCAGGACATATTCCTGCTGGTATGGAATTATTTAAAGCTGGCAAATCTCAAATGAGAACTATTCAAAAATGGATAGATGAATCTGATGTTTATATGCTCATTCTTGGTGGACGTTATGGCTCCATTGAAGAAGATTCTGGACTAAGTTATACAGAACTTGAATATAGGTATGCTCTTTCTAAAAATATGCCCGTGTTTGCTATTGTCTTAGATAAAAGTTTCCTACATACAAAAGCTGCCACTGAAGGCGAAGGTGCTATTTTTGAAAACATTAATAAAGATAAATATGAAGTATTTAAAAAAACCATTCTAAGTAACATTGTAAAGTTTGTCCATAATGTAGATCAAATTCCTTCTAACATTCATTCGCAATTAAATCATATACTGTTAGATCCTGATCATAATTTAGTTGGTTGGGTCAGAAGCCAAGACAATGCTTCGATGCTATATGAGGGTTTAGCAAAACCTAAATCAGAAGAAATGTTTGGAAAATATACCTTTTCAGAATTATCAGATATTTTTTCGAAAACTAAATTACATGATGACTCTTTCAATATTGCTAATAGTCCTTTAAATCCTTTAAATTCTATATTTATAGCTCAAGATGTCAATGATTCAAAACATCTTGCCCTTAATATTTTTATTAGATACTATGACCAGTTTTGTTCTGGTGTATCTCATAAAATACTTCCTAATAATTCTTGGTTATATAAAACTGTATGTCCTTTTTTTGAAGAATACAAATTAATAGAAAAAAATCCTTCTTTGACATCAGTGTACCAAATATCAAAATATGGACGGTTATTTTATAAAAAATTAAAATCAGAACATTATATTTAAATGTCCTAATCTATCACCTATACTATATATACATAAGTCATCAACGACTACTCTTGTTAGTTATTTTTCACTCATCCGTTCGAGTAATAGGTAAAAATCAAAGCAAAATTTGCTCCAAAAAGTTTTTTATTTGCAAGCGATACGGTTACATACGGACTTAGTAGTAAATGCTAAGTCCTAAAGTGAACTGTAGCATTATTAGTTGTAAAGTTACTGTTTGTGCCCAAAAAATACATATAAATATCTAAAATATAATAGGGTGCAGACAATAATTCCAATGAAACAATTCATATAATTCTATAATAAGCCAGCCCATCAACCAAGACTGGCTTTGTTTCATTAAACTTATGGATCATAAAATAGCGTGGTCACTGAATCACTCTGAGATAGCTCTTTTCCAATATGATTTTTGTAAGGAATACTGAATAATCAATTAGCTTCATATGGTCCCTATAAAAGAATTGCTATAAATCAAGGAGTCTGGTATGTATGAGGGCTGAAAAATTCTTATTTGCGTTGTGTCCAGTCCGGTCAGACTGAATTTCAAAGGTGGCAAATCGCTACCTTTGACGGAACAAGTTATTGTCTTATCTTGTCAAATATGGTAGAATGTTCACAGTCAGTGTAGACAGTATGGGGATAGTCTGGTGATTGCCTTTCTGGAAACAGAAAGGGGGGTATGTGCAATGAATACGTTAGAAGTCTTAACGCTGATACTTGTGATTTTTGCGGTACTTACATACCTTGATGATCACCACAAAAAGTAAAACGGCTATCTCCTACGGCAATAGGGGATAGCCTTGTAACTTAAAAGCAACACCATTAAGTTTCCGGTGGCAATCATCGGACACGGCAAATATCCTATGATTGTTTCTACACTGATTATAAACTACTCCTTGCTTGTTTGCAAGCGAAAAGTTTAGGAAATGGGGATGTTCCGGGATATCTGGACATCCTCATTTTTTATGGGATGATTGTATTGCTCTCTAAGTGAAACTGATCCACTTAGACTGAATGGGCTACATGGGCTGGGAGGGTGAATTGCCGTGTCATGTACTGCATGAGAATAATTAGCTTTGTTGTAGAAAATCTGTTATATTAAAATGGGCATATGTTACCATCACCTGGTATTTTCTTCCGCAGTGGATCATTCCTTTCATCAAATTTGAATTGGATATCTTATCAAATTTTTATATAACCCTTTTAAGTAAATTTCTTATTGCATCATAATCATGCATTTTAATTATGCAATTCCATTTATTGTCAAAAATAAACTTTTTTGCATCTTTGGTAAAATATGATGTTGTTGCTAATATACCGCCATTCACCCTATCTGTATTAATCGTACCTACAAGATTTCTTATAATGCCTACTCCAATAGGTCTTTTAGGATTATATTTCTTACATTCAACATAATAAATAAAATCTCCTAACACTTCAGGAATTCTGATTATTAAATCCTTTCCTCCATCTCGTGTCGCTTTAGTTCTTGTAACATCATAACCCAACTTTGAATAAATTTCTGCCATCACAACTTCAAAATCATCATCTGTCAATTGATAAAATGATTCTGGATTTTGTGAAAGATATTTTAATACCTGATCATTAATTGGTGATAACGTAATAATCGGAGATTCTTCATTGTCTATAGTTTTTTCTAAGTCCGCTTGAAATATTTCGGCTATTATTTTCTGATCTACCTCATTGACTTCTGATTCTTCATCAGATATGTTATCATTATACATATCGAAATCTGTAATAGAGAAATTCTTCAAAGCAGACGCTAATATTGCAATGTTGTTTGCTAAATTGGTATGTAGTTCTTGATATGGTGCAACTACTTTGTTTAATGCGTCAATATGTACTATCACTTTAGGGCTAACAGTTGTCAATATTGAATTGGGCACTGAAGTATGAATTTTAGATAAAGTATTCAATGTTTTAATCGTTTCTGAATTACAAAAATATGATAATTTAGAAAGATACCTGATTGTATCCATTGTTTCCACATTAATTCCAATTCTTTTCATAATGCCCTCCTATCTTTACCTGTACAACATATTGTAGTTCAAGATGCCGAATACTGCAAGGGTTTCTTTATATATTTTAATAATTGATTTAATTATCTTGATTTTTCAATTACACCGAACATTGTCACAATATTCCATCCCCTCTTCCAATCCCCCAATAAATCAACACTTCCAACCTCTCCCCTCTCAAAATCCCTTCTCATAATCCACCCATCAAAAGATCCCCAAACCCTTATAAAATCAGCAAAATATCGAACTAACCATAAAAGATATCATTTCTACCATCAACCAACATGATCTCATAACTGAAAATCCGCATAATTCCTTGAAATATAGATAAATTCCAGTATCATTAATCGTCTATCACCGAACACATATAAAATATCATCCTATACCTCTTAAAATCATGTCACCGGAAACCACAAAATCCCATCAAAGTATACTTGTTTGCTAGGAATTGAAAAATCTATCTCACGCAAAATCGCTATTCTGCCGAGTATATTATCGAATGTAATCTGTACTCCCTCACTATGAATTATTCAGTTCTTAATAAGACAATAGAAAAAGCCATACCCATTTAAGGATACAGCTTTTCCCAACAACAAAATCAATCAATAGGTAATCATTCCTATGATTTACACAAATTATATCATGGAACACTCAATATTGCTACTGATTTTTCCAAATTGGCGTTTTAATCAATATACAGATCACCCACACTCACACCGCAACTTGCAGATATTCCCCTCTATCCGTCTTCTCATACACACATTCTGCTTCTTAGCCGATAAAAAATAATTCATCCATCATTGTACGATCCCATACACGAATATTGTATCGTGGATCAATACAACTCAGATACTGTGGACTTTTGATTTTTTCCTGTAGATTTGACTACTTACCTTGGAGTGTATTGCCGCTACCTTTATCTGAATTGTTTATAACTGGATGTGCCGGAACGTCTGTTCCTTTGAGTACTTATTTCAATCAAGTCTACGATGATAATCGATGGTGGATATCACGGTATCAGACTTTATGAAAGGGAGGTACAACCTCATGATTTACGTAGGCATTGACATTGCCAAACTTAACCATTTTGCCTCTGCCATATCCTCAGATAGCGAAATACTCATTGAGCCGTTCAAATTCACAAATGACTATGATGGCTTCTATCTGCTGCTCTCCAAACTGGATCCTCTTGATCCGGACAGCATCATCATAGGTCTTGAGTCAACGGCACACTACGGTGACAACCTTGTCCGTTTCCTAATTACAAGGAGCTACAAAGTGTGTGTTCTGAATCCCATCAAGACTTCGACTATGCGTAAGAACAACGTGCGCAAGACGAAGACTGATAAAGTCGACACTTTTGTTATTGCCAAAACTCTTATGATGCAGGACTCTCTTAGGTTTTCCTCCTTAAAGGATCTCGACTACATTGAGCTCAAGGAACTTGGCAGGTTCCGCCAGAAGACCCTTAAACAGCGTACGCGCTCAAAAATACAGCTGACTTCCTATGTCGACCAGGTCTTCCCGGAGCTCCAGTATTTCTTCAAATCCGGCCTGCACCAGAAAGCTGTCTATGCCCTCTTAAAAGAGGCCCCTATGCCAAAAGACATTGCTTCCATGCATATGACTCATCTCTCCAATCTGCTGGTGAAAAACTCGCGAGGTCATTTCACAAAAGAGATGGCGAGGGAATTAAGAGTTCTCGCACAGAAGTCTGTCGGCTTAAACGACAGCCCTTTATCTATCCAGATAACTCAGACTATCATACAGATTGAGTTATTGGATTCACAGTTATTTGAGACAGAGCTTGAAATGGCAAACCTTGTCACCTGCCTGCACTCTGTCATTATGACCATCCCCGGTATTGGTTTTGTGAATGGCGGGATGATCCTGGGCGAAGTTGGCGATATCCACCGCTTTCCCACCCCCAACAAGCTGCTTGTATTTGCTGGTCTGGATCCGACGGTATATCAGTCAGGAAACTTCCAAGCCAAGAGAACCAGAATGTCTAAAAGAGGCTCTAAGGTTCTCCGCTATGCGCTTATGAATACAGCCCATAATGTTGTAAAGAACAATGCCACTTTCAAGGCTTACTACGATGCCAAGAGAGCAGAGGGCGGTCATACTACAATGCCCTCGGCCACTGTCCCGGCAAACTCGTCAGGGTCATCTGGAAGATGCTCACTGACAATGTAGAATTCAGCCTCGAATAGGCGGTCTGTATACTAATATCAATAGTACTTGAAAAATGCACCCCTAGGGAGCTTTGTTAAAGTTACCCTTTTTTACCACTGATACGGAAAATAAATTTTTTGCTAATTTAGACTTGACTTTTCATAGCTGGTCTTATATAGAGATATATGCTACTTTGAACTTGCTCAAACATTGATTGAATAAGGCTTTATAGAGATAAATGGAGATACATTAAAATACATGAAAAAGGTTAACAAATTACTATGCCCCGTTTCATATTATCTTTGTCTCCTTCAGCTTTTCTTGTATTTTCCCCGCCATTCCATTACAAGGTTATCTATTTGCCAAGCCAGTACGTCCCGGCCTGTCTGAGTCACCTGTATATGGGCTTTTTCGTCTTCAATTCCTCAAACAGCTGACAATAATTCTCATACCGCATTGTGCTGATCCGTCCCTGTTCCAGTGCCTGTTTGACGGCGCATCCCGGCTCTGCGGTGTGGGTACAGCCCCCAAAGCGGCAGGAGATGTCATAGTCCTGAAATTCCGGGTAGTACCCCGCCAGCTGTTCCTTCTCCAGGTCAAACAGTCCCAGCGAACTGAAACCCGGCGTATCCAGAATATAAGTATTCTCACCCAGAGCAATGAGCTCACTGTGCCTGGTAGTATGTTTTCCTCTCTCAATCTTCTCGCTGATCTCACCGGTCTCCATCACCGTGTCCGACTGCAGGCAGTTCACCAGAGAGGATTTGCCCACACCGCTGGGCCCCGCCACCGTGGTAGTCTGGCCTTTCAGCAGATCTTTCAGGCAGTCTATACCCTGCTTTTCGGCAGCGCTGACTGTCAGGGAAGTGTAGCCGCAGGCACTGTAAATATCCGCGTAAGTCTGCCCCTTTCCCTCACTGTCCAGATCCACTTTGTTCAGACACACGATGCAGGGAAGCCCCTGCTGTCTCATCATAACCAGAAAACGATCCAGAAGATTAAAATTGGGCTGGGGATGGGTGATCGCAAAAATGACCAGAGCCTGGTCCACGTTGGCCACGGCGGGACGGACCAACTGGCTGGACCGGGGCAAAAGGACGCGGATATTACCAGTCTTCTCCGCCTCACTGAGCAGATCAATCTCCACGTCATCCCCCACCAGGGGCTTAACCTGCTCCTTGCGGAAAATCCCTTTGGCCCTGCACTCATAAATTCCCTGCCCGGGCACATGCACATAATAGAATCCCCCAATGCCCTTTATGATTTTTCCCCGCATCAGCAAAAAACCTTCCTATTCCTATTCAAGTTCTGTCCTCCGCTCTGTCAAAACCCTTCCTATTCCTGCTCAAGTTCTGTCCTCCGCTCTACCAAAACCCATCCTATTCCTGCTCAAATTCTATTCTCCGCTCCACTGATTTACTCTGGGGCACACCGTCCACCATCGTCGTGTAGGTAAGCGTGATGGTTCCCCATTGGGAGGTAAGACCATATACGTTTACCGTCTGGGGGAAAGTGCCCGTAATCACATCCATCAGAACTTTTCCGTCATCCGTTGCCAGAACAACATGCACATCGCTGCCGGAGATATAATCAGGCGCCTCGCTGATATTGGGAGCCGCTATGGTGGCATTGCACTTATAGGTGATTCCATTGGCCGGATTTTTGCCCAGACTGATGCTGAACACAATGGGCGTTCCCGGGTCCAGTGGGGTTCCAGCCGAGAAATTCTGGTAACAGACCAGGTCTTTGGCAATGATGTCGCTATACTCCTCTCCAATGGACTGCAAAATCATGCCGTTCTCGTGTACCCATTCTTCTGCCTCGATCTGATCATAGCCGATAAGATTGGGCATGGCCACTTTATTGCCCTCCAAGCCCAGGCTCACATTGAGATTCACTGCGGAACCCCTGACTGCTGGCTCGCCCTCCAGCGGAGCCTGGCCTATCACCTTTCCCTTTTCCACCGTGGCAGAATAACTCTCCAGGCGGTTTACCAGCAGACCTTCCGCAGTTATCTTATTGTAGGCTTCCTCATAGGTCAGTCCCGTCACTCCCGGCACAGTTACCGCCTCCGTTCCAGCGCTGACAGTCAGGACCACCACCGTATTGATCTGCACCTCATCGCCTGCCGGGATATCCGTGGTAATCACCGTATTTTTCTCGTAAGTTTCGGATTCCACCGCGTTCACTTCCGGAATCAGACCGATGCGCACAATCTCCTTCTTGGCGTCCTCCACATTCCACCCCAGCACGTCCGTCATCTGCACGGTCAGTACACTGCCCGACTCACTTTCCGGCGGAGCGGTTCCCTCCGGCCTCATCACGCCACTGCTCTCCTCCGCAGTGGCGTCAATCTTGCTGCCGATATCGTCCTTGTTCATAACGCCGAATATTCTGCCCACCAGCACCAGAATTACCCCGCAAATGACCAATCCGGCCAGCACAGCCAGCACCACGGTCACTTTTTCCATACGGCTGTCCCCGCCGTCATATTCATCCTCCTCGTAGTACTCCTCCTCCCCGTCATACTCTTCGTCCTGAGGAGGCCGGGTATACTGGGAACTTAAACGCATCTGCTCCTCATAAGCGTCCTGGTGCTGGGCTTTTCTCTTGATCTGCACCATCTCCGCTTCGGAGATGGTGCGGGTGCTGGCCTCTTCGTCCATATCTCTTGCCACCACAAAATCCTCGTCAGGGCTGATCAGAGACTGTTTCAGATCCGCAATCACCTCCGCCATGTTCTGATAACGCCTGTCCGGAGATTTCTGACAGCACTTCAGCACAATGGCCTCCACACTACCGGGTATCTCCGGCACAAATTCCTTGGGAGACGCCATCTCCTCCTGAATGTGCTTGATGGCTATGGCAACTGTGGTTTCCCCATTGAAGGGTACACGTCCCGTCAGCATCTCAAACAGCGTTATCCCCAGAGAATAGATGTCACTCTTCTCGTCACTGTAACCGCCTCTGGCCTGCTCCGGGGAAGTATAATGAACGGAGCCCATGACATTGGAAGTGATGGTGTTGCTCGTAGCAGCTTTGGCAATGCCAAAATCCGTCACTTTCACCTTGCCTTCCCGGGAGATAATGATATTTTGGGGCTTAATATCCCGGTGGATGATATGATTGTTGTGAGCAGCCTCGATTCCCATGCTCACCTGGATGGCAATGCTGACGGCTTCCTTATAGGATAATCTGGCCTTCCGCTCGATATATTTTTTGAGGGTAATACCTTCCACCAACTCCATGACGATATAATAAATGTCATTCTCCGCTCCCACATCATACACATTGACAATGTTGGGATGCATAAGACTCGCCGCCGCCTGGGCTTCGATTCGGAACTTGGAGACAAAGTTTTCGTTCTCACTGAATTCCTGTTTCAAAACCTTCACAGCCACATAGCGGTTCAATTTATGACATTTCGCCTTATATACATCAGACATGCCGCCGGTACCGATCTTCTCCAATATCTCATAGCGGTCGCCTATCATCATCCCTATTTTTACCATGCTTCTATCTCCGTTCTCACTACTCTATGCCAATCCGGTTATGACACCAATCCGTCCTTCAAATACTGGGGCTCTATCAAAACCACGGCAATATTATCCTTGCCGCCATGAGCGTTGGCATTCTCTATCAGCCTTCGGGCCTTATCAGACAATTCCCCGCATCCTCCCAGTATCTCCCGAATCTCCTCATCTTCCAACATATTGGTCAGACCGTCCGAACACAGCAGTACAATGTCTCCCTCCGCCAGTTCCACGGTAAAGAAATCCACTTCCACGGTGTCGTTGGCTCCTACGGCCCTGGTAATAATGTTCTTATCCGGATGGTTGCGGGCGGCTTCCCTGTCAATGCCTCCCATACGCACCATCTCCTCCACCAGGGAGTGATCCCTGGTAATCTGCCGGATCCCCTCATTTACCACATAGAGTCTGCTGTCCCCCACATTGGCAACTTGCAACTGCCCCTCCAGACAGGTAGCCGCCACCACAGTGGTGCCCATTCCCTCCAGGCTTACATCCTCGCTGGCCCTTCTGCGGATATGGGTGTTGGCCATCTCAATCGCCTTTTCCAAAATCAGTATGGGGTCCTTCTCCGGAGATCGCTCCACACAGTTGCAGATGGTCTCCACGGTATATTTTGAAGCATACTCCCCGGCCTTATGTCCTCCCATCCCATCCGCCACGATGAACAGATTGGGCAGATTCCCAATGGCCCGTTCCGAGGTGAACACATAGTCCTGATTCAGTTTTCGCTTTCTGCCAATATCGGTGATTGAAAACGTCTTTAGCACGTCTATTCCTCCTGCATGTAGGAACGTCTCAGCTGCCCGCAGGCACCGTCGATATCCCTCCCCATTTCCCTTCTTATAGTAACATTAATTCCATTTTTTTCAAGCATATTTTTGAATGCCTGTATCCGTCCCCCGTCGGACTGCACATATTCCCGCTCCCTGATAGGGTTTACCGGGATCAGATTCACATGACAGCGCAGAGGCCCCGCCAGTCCCGCCAGCAGCCGGGCGTCCTCCCGGCTGTCATTGACGCCACCCACCAGACTGTATTCAAATGTGATCCGTCTTCCCGTCCGAGAAAAATAATATCCGCACGCTTCCATCAACTGCGCTATACTGTACCGATTGGCAACGGGCATCAGGCTCCTGCGTTTCTCATCGGTGGCGGCATGAAGCGACAGGGCCAGCGTGATTTGCAGCTTCTCATCTGCCAGCCTCCTCATCTCCGGCACCAGGCCGCAGGTGGATACCGTGATATTCCTGGCGCTGATATGCAGGCCTTTCTCATCGGTGAGAATACGCAGAAACTGTAGCAGGCTGTCATAATTATCCAAAGGTTCCCCGGTACCCATGACCACCACATTGGATACCCTCTCCCCGGTGAGCAGACTGATGGCATAGATCTGATCCAGCATCTCCCCGGGCAAAAGTCCTCGTACCAGTCCCCCCAGAGTGGAAGCACAGAAACGGCATCCCATCCGGCATCCCACCTGGGAGGAGATACACACGCTGTTGCCATGCTTATAACGCATCCACACGCTCTCCACCACATGGCCGTCTTCCAGGGCAAAAAGAAACTTTTTTGTGCCGTCCACCCTGGACTCCTGCACCCGGATCTGCCGCAGGCATGAACAGGCATAACCCTCCGCCAGCCTGTCGCGCAGTGATCCGGGAAGGTTGGTCATGCTGTCATAGTCTCTGGCCAGCTTCTGATGCATCCACTGGAAGAGTTGCCGGGCCCGGAAGGACTTCTCCCCCATAGCCGCCAATTCCCCCTGTAGCTGTGGGAGCGTCATAGATTTGATATCCGTTTTTCCGTTCTGGTTCTCCCACATCTCTGTGACATCCCTTCGTTATTTTAGTTCCGCATGCTCCCTCCGCCTCCGCAACCCAGCGCTACAGCCCATGCCGCTTTCCGGCGTCCTGGCCTGTAGCGGCGCATGCTCCGGGATCATGCTGTTTTATTTGCGTTCCAATTATTCTGTCCGCCGCAACCTTGCATAAAAAAAGCCGTCCATATGGGCCTTTCTGGGGAACAACTGCCTGCTCTCTTCCAGAACAAAGGGAAAATTCTCGCAGATCCAGTCGCAGTTTTCCTCATTTTCCCGCCTGTTGACGGTACAGGTACTGTACATCAGCACGCCGCCTGGCTTTACATATTGCCAGCTGCCCTGTATAATCCGGCGCTGTAGTCGGATCAGCTCCTCCAGGCTCTCCGGTGTCACATGGTACTTGATGTCTCTTTTTTTGCCCAGGACACCCAGCCCGGAACAGGGCACGTCCATAAAAACCACTTCCGCGCTCCCCACTTTGGTTTCATCCGTCCGGCATGCGTCCCATAACTCCAGTTCCAGCTTTTCCTCCAGTCCCATGCGACGGGCGTTTTCCCGGATTTTCAGCAGCTTGTACTCCGACAAATCTCTGGCCAGCACATGGGCCGCTTTTTGGGCCGCCAGCAGAGCCTTGCCGCCGGGCGCGGCGCACACGTCCATAACCCGGTCTCCCTCTCTAAGACCCGCCGCCTCCACGCAGAGCATGGAGCTGACGTCCTGTACCGCAAAGGCGCCTTCCTCATACCCCGCCAGCCCCGCCACGCCCAGAATCCCCTCCAGATAGCAGGCATAATCCAGATACTCCGACGGTGTCACCCGGACTTTGCTCTGTTGCCATTGCCGGATATAATCCTGCCGTTGTTCCCCCGTCACACCGGGAGCAAAACGGATGGTCACCGGATGTACCGCCAAAAGCTGCTCAAGCAGCTCCCCGGTTTGTTTTCCTCCGTATTCCGCCAGCCACATCTCCACGATCCACTCCGGCATGGAATACCGCACGGACAGATATTGCACAGGCTCCTTCTCCGGGTCCGGCAGAGGAAGACTGTCTTTCCGGGATATGATCTTCCGCAGCACGCCGTTCACGAAACCTTTCAGATTGGTAAACCTGCGCCTGCCCGCCAGCTTCACCGCCTCATTGCAGGCGGCGCTGTCCGGCACGCTGTCCATATACAGGATCTGATACACACTCATGCGCATAAGGCAACGGATCAGTGGTTTCATTTTGGCGGCGGGCACGCTGGAATAACGGTCCAGTATATAATCAAGTTCAATCCTGCGCTCCACACACCCTTCCGCCAGACGTTTGATAAATCGCTTTTCCTGGCCGTCAAGATAGTCATATTTGTCCAATACGGCCTTGATCGCCTGATTGGAATACATCTTACCGCGTTCCATCTCCAGCAAGGTGTCCAGCACAATCTCCCTCACGTTTTCCGCCATGGTCTTCTTCCCTTTTCTCTGTCCGCCTGTCGCAGACTGTCCTGCGCCGCCGCGTTTTTCCCATTAGTTATCCCTGCGCCTGCCGCCCCCAAAAAGCAGAACCAGACGCAGCAGCTGCAATACCGCCGCCAGCGTGCCCGCCACATAGGTCATGGCGGCGGCGCCCAACACCTTTTTGCAGCCCCTGTTCTCCTGAGCCGTGACTATGCCATAATGCTCCAGACGCTCCAGAGCCCTGCTGGAAGCATTAAATTCCACCGGCAGGGTGGCCAGCTGAAACACCACGGTGAGAGCAAAGGCGATGATTCCCAGCTGGATCAGCGTCTGATTCCAACTCAAAATCACTCCCAGAAGAATTAACGGCATGCTGGCAGTGCTGCCGATATTCACCACTGGTACCAGCGCCGTCCTGATCTTGATGGGCGTGTATCCCTGGGCGTGCTGTATGGCATGGCCGCACTCGTGGGCCGCCACTCCCATAGCCGTGATGGTTCTGCCACAATAATTCTGGTGGGAGAGACGCACCGCATTGGCTGACGGATCAAAGTGATCCCCGCTGCCGCTGCCCAGATCCTCCACCTGCACATGATAAAGCCCCTCGTTGTTCAATATTCGCCGGGCACATTCCGCGCCTGTAATCCCCGTGCTGTTTGACACTCTGTGGTATTTCCTCATGGCGGAATTGACCATGCCGCTGGCGGCAAGGCTGATTGCCAAACCTATAATAACCAAAATGTATGTGGGGTCCCAATAAATCATATCCGTCCTCCTAATGGAGATCCTTGGATCTCCCCGTGCGCCTTTACGACTTTACCGCCCGGTAAACAATTCCCGTTTCGCATGTTGATCCGCGTTTAGCTCACTGGCCCAGTTTCTCTCCTGGCACCAGGCGCATACCCAGCAGAAAATCCCGGGCGCTCATGCGCTTCTTACCCGCCAGTTGCACTTCCAGCACCTGCAAAAGCCCGCGCCCCGTTGCCACTGTGAAGTCCCGCCTGTCCACGGAAACGATGGTCCCCGGCTCCGGGGCCGTCCCGTCTTCCTCCCGGGCCAGGGCCTCCCAGATTTTTAACTGCTTTCCCTGATAAGAAGTATAAGCACTGGGCCAGGGATTCATACCATGAATCAGCCTTTCAATGGAGAAAGCGTCTCTGGAAAAATCAATCCGGCCCATCTCCTTGTTTATGAGGGGGGCATAGCAGCTGTCTTCTTCCCTCTGCTTTCTGGGAGAGAGCGCTCCCTGCTGTAGCATCTCCAGCGCCTCCACGATGGCATCACCGCCCAAAGTCGTCAATTTCCCGTACAGACTCTGATAAGTATCCTGCCTTTCAATGGGTATTTCCTTTTGATACAGGATATCGCCGGTATCTATGCCCGCATCCATCTGCATGATCGTAATTCCGGTCATGTCCTCTCCGTCTATGATCACATGCTGAATCGGAGAAGCTCCCCTGTATCTGGGAAGCAGCGAGGCATGAATATTCAGACAGCCATAGCGGGGCATATCCAGAATCTCCTGGGACAGGATCTGGCCAAAAGCCGCCACAATAAATACATCCGCCTCACATGTTCGGAGTCTGTCCACCGCCTCGGGACGTTTCACCCGCTCCGGCTGAAACACCGCAAGGCCATGGGCCAGGGCACATTCCTTCACCGGAGGATACTGCAAATTGTCGCTGCGGCCCTTTGCCTTGTCCGGCTGCGTCACCACCGCAGTGATCTCATGCCCCGCCCGAATCAGCGCCTCCAGCGCCCCCACCGCATAATCGGGGGTTCCCATAAAAACTATTCTCACGCTTCCTCCTCCTCCGGCATCATCACGTCTTTCAGCTCACCCTCCACCTTTTCCACATAGAGATGTCCGTCCAGATGGTCCAGTTCGTGGCAGATGGCCCTGGCCAGCAGTTCCGTCCCCTCCAGTTCAAAAGACTTCATATCTGCGTCCAGAGCCGTCACCTTCACATAGTTGGGTCTAGTGACAATGCCCGCTTTCCCCGGCACGCTCAGACAGCCTTCGGAACCGGTCTGCTCTCCTCCGGTCTCCAGTATGCGGGGGTTGATCAGAACATAGGGATCTTCCCCGGTCACATCTATAACCACGATCCGCTTAAGTACACCTATCTGGGGAGCTGCCAGTCCCACGCCGTTGGCGTCATACAAGGTATCCAGCATATCCTCTATGAGATATCTGGTGCGGTCCGTCATCTCCGTCACTTCCTTGCATTTCTTGGTCAGAATCTCCTCCCCAATCTCCCGTATATTACGAATAGCCATATCTTTCTCCTTTCAGGCAAATATCAGATTAGACGCTTCACAATCATTACATTATCTCAGAAAATGGAATTTTTTTCAAGTATTTATAGAGTATTCATAGGGTCAAAGTCAAATTGAAGGTTGATCTGCGGTCTGCGCGGCCCGGACTGCCATTGTGTCATCCAGGCTTCCAGACCGTCCTTCACAAGAATCAGTCTGTCATAATCCCGGTCTTTCACATAGAAAACAAAGCGGAAAATATCGTTGACTTTGCCGATGCCCGCAGGAGCGGGACCTACAATCACCGTCCGGCGGGCCAGGGGCTGCGCGGGGTCCACATACTCGCCTGCCTGCCGGACCAGCAAGGCGGCCAGCCGCCCTCCCGCCTCCTCCGAGGCCGCGTAAATCTGCACCGCCAGCATATGCGCCGCCGGGGGATACCCCATCATCTCCCGGTACAGAATCTCTTCCTGATAAAAGCCCTCATAGTCCTGAGCCGCCGCATGGGTGATGGCATAGTGTTCCGGCTGGTAGGTCTGAACCACCACCTCTCCAGGCTCGCTGCCCCGGCCCGCGCGGCCAGCTGCCTGAGTGAGCAGCTGAAAGGTCCGCTCTCCGGCGCGGTAGTCTCCCACGGACAGGGACAGATCCGCCGCCAGCACCCCCACCAGTGTCACATTGGGAAAATCATGCCCCTTCACAATCATCTGGGTGCCCACCAGCACATCTGCTTCCCCTGCGGCAAAAGCCGCCAGAATCTGCTGATGGCTGTCCTTTGCTCTGGTAGTGTCCGCGTCCATCCGCAGAATCCTCACGGCCGGAAACAGGGCCTGAAGCCGCTCCTCGATCTGCTGGGTCCCGGCGCGAAAGCCCGAGATATACCCGGAGCCGCACTCGGGGCAGAGGCGCGCGTTGGGCGTCTCATAGCCACAGTAATGGCACACCAGCCGCTCCCCCCTGTGCTGCGACAGCGACACGTCGCAGTGGGGACATTTCATCACATATCCGCAGGCCCGGCAGGAGACAAACCCCGCAAAGCCCCGGCGATTGATAAACAACATGCTCTGCTGTCCCTTCTCCAGACGGTCTGCCAGCAGTTCCTGCAATTTCCTGCTGAAAATAGAGCGATTGCCCTGTTTTAATTCTTCCCGCAGATCCACCGTATATACCCGGGGCAAGCTTCCTCCGGTAAGTCTCCTGGTCAGAAACAACTGCCGATACTGTCCCTTCCGTGCCCTGTAGGATGCCTCCATGGAGGGAGTGGCCGACCCCAGCACCACACTGGCACCGTGAAGGGAGGCCAGATAAACCGCCGTCTCCCTGGCATGATATTTGGGCGTACTCTCGCTCTTATAGCTGGCCTCATGCTCCTCATCCATGAGAATCAGTCCCACTTGGGGAAAAGGCACAAACAGGGCGGAGCGGGGACCGATAATCACATCAATCTCACCGCCTCTCGCCCTCTCGCACTGATCATATTTTTCCCCCGCAGACAGCGTAGAGTTCAGCACGCTGACCCTGTCTCCGAAACTCCTGTAAAACCGCAGCAGCGTCTGGTAGGTCAGCGCAATCTCCGGGATCAGCACAATCACCTGTCTGCCCCGGCTTACCATCTCCCGGGCCAAGCGGATATAGACCTCCGTCTTTCCGCTGCCGGTGATCCCCCGCAGGAGATAAGTGCCCGGGTCGCCGCCGTCATAATCCTTCATGACCCGTTCCACCGCCGCCTGCTGTTCCCCGCTCAGAGTCTTTTCCGTCTCCTGTACCTCCTGCTGCCGCTTTACCGGATTTCGAAAGGACTGCAAAACTTCCACACGGACAGCCCCCATTCCCTGAAGTCCCCGGATCACCGCCGGCGACACCATCAACTTTCCTGTCACCAGCTCGTAGGGTAACTCTCCCTCCGAAAGCAGCTCCCGCAACAGTCTTACTCTGGCGGCCTGCTTTTTGCGCTGACACTCTCCCAGCAGGGAGATACCCTCCTCCCTGCCGAGAGATAGCAGTACTTTTTTGTGCTCCACTTTTTTCACGGTGTTTCTGGCGGGTAACACAGTCTTTAACGCCTGGATCATGGTGCCCCCATAGGATCTTCGTATCCACCCGGCCAGTCGGATCTGAAAATCCTCCACTCCCACGCCGCCGGGCACCAGATCCTGAATCTCCTTTATCTTGCAGGGGTCAAAAGTGCATTTTTCCGTGATGTCTGTCACATAACCCCTGCGCGGCGTATTGCCCCTTCCAAAGGGAACGGTCACGCACATCCCTGCCTCCAGTTTCCCCAGCAGCCGCTCCGGAATCCGGTATTGGAAGGCGCGATCCACCTTCTCGTGAGAGATATCAATTATTACATCCGCGTATTTTATCAAAATATTTTTCTCCCTATAAAGAATTGATAACCCGCCCTATTCCCCGTATTTTTCTCCGCCGGCACCGTTCAAAACCAGTCCTACCGCCCGCCCCCGGAAACGCCCCGCAGACTGTAGGAAGGATTCCGGGCAGGAATCGGAAGATCTCAGCGTTCGTCAGTATAAGTCAGTCCCGCGCCTGCTCCGCCAGAATTTCCCGGATCAGAACTCTCTCATCCATGGGATATTTTACCCCTTGAATCTCCTGATAATCCTCATGTCCCTTACCCGCCAATATAATAATGTCTCCCTCCTGCCCGTGGTCCATGGCATAGCGTATGGCCTCCTTGCGGTCAATGATCTCCACATAGGCCCCCTCCGTTTTGGAGATGCCGGTTTTAATGTCCTCTATAATATCCTGCGGCTCCTCAAACCGTGGGTTATCGGAAGTGATAATGGTCAGATCCGCCAGCCTGCCGCTGACCTCCCCCATCTCATAGCGTCTTTGTCTGGAGCGATTGCCTCCGCAGCCAAACAGACAGACCAGTCGGTTTGGCTCATACTCCCGCAGGCTGGTAAGCAGACTTTCCAGCGCCATGGCGTTGTGGGCATAGTCAATCAGCAGCGTATAGCGCTCCGAAACTTTCACCATCTCGATACGACCCTTGACCCGTACCGCTAAAAGCGCCCGCCTGATATCGTCCTCCCGCACATTGAAATGCCGGCAGATAGCGATGGCAGTCAGCGCGTTATATACGCTGAAACGCCCCGGTGTGGGAACTTCCACATCAAAGTCCATCAGGCCCTCCACCCGGAAAGCCACACCCAGCTCTCCCGGCTTTCTGACCAGCCGCACGTTTTCGGCGCGCAGGTCATTGTTTTCCCCGATGCCGTACCGCTCCACCTGGCAGGTGTGGTCTATCAGCACCGCGTCCACATGAGAATCGTCCCCGTTTACGATTCCCACCCGGCACTGCTTGAACAGCAGGCCCTTGCAGCGCTGATACTCCTCAAAGCTGGCGTGCTCGTTGGGGCCGATATGATCTGCTTCCAGATTGGTAAATATCCCCAGGTCAAACACAAAGCCCTGGGTGCGATGGAGCATAAGCCCCTGGGAGGATACCTCCATAACCACGGCGTCCATGCCCGCCTCCACCATCCTGGCAAAATATTCCTGGAGCGCATAGGATTCCGGCGTAGTGTTGGCCGCATGTATATGCTCTCTGCCAATGATCACCCCGATGGAGCCCACCAGCCCCACTTTATATCCCGCGTTTTCCAGAATGGATTTCACCATATAGGTGGTGGTGGTCTTCCCCTTGGTGCCGGTGATGCCGATAACCCGCAGTTTTTCCGCCGGATATCCAAAATATGCCGCTGAGATAAATGCCAGAGCATACCGGGTATCGGGCACTTTGATCAGCGCCACATCCCTTCCGGCCACCTCCGGCATCTCTCTGGACACCACCAGCGCTCTGGCCCCCTTATCCACCGCCTCCGCCGCAAAATCATGTCCGTCAAAATTGGCGCCCGCAATACAGACAAACAGACAGCCCTCCGTTATTTTCCGGGAATCGTACACCACCTGTCCTATCTCCAGGTCCGTACTGCCCTGTATGCATTCGTAATTCAGTTTACACAATAAATCCGTCAGCTTCATACCAGATCTCCTTCTCTCCCCACCGGGAGTCTTTCTATCTATTACTATAAATGACAGCCACTTATATGTAAATGCCTTTTTCCAAATTTACATCTTTTCAGATACACTTACTTCTCTCCCTTCATTAACGCAATGGATCGGGTAATTGCGAAACCCTCTCTGCAAGTGACGGAATCGGGGAATATATAATAAGAAACAGCAGAAGTTCCGGTATCGCTGCCGGAACTTCCGCTGTTTCTTATGAGGGGGGGAGATAGTGAGTTCATCAACTATCTGTTTTATACTATACCCATTAAATATGTCCAAAGTGTGTCCAATTCATTAGAAAAGAATAAAATGAACCTAAACAAAAAAGAAAGTCATCCCGGCTCAATCTTCTGCGGCAAAACTCCGAGATCTGCAAGGATTTATTTCATGACAATGAAATGCTCGCGGAACTTGGATGCATTGAGACCACACACGCAAAAACTCCGGCATCGCTACCGGAGTTTTCGCTATTTCTTATGAGGGGGGGAGATAGTGAGTTCATCAACTATCTGTTTTATACTATACCCATTAAATATGTCCAAAATGTGTCTAATTCATTAGAAAAGAATAAAATGAACCTAAACAAAAAAGAAAACAGGCCTGCCTGGATCTCCCGTATGCATAGCTCTGCAAGAATTTCATTTATGGCAATAAATTATCGCGGATCTTAGATTCCATTGTTGCCATACATGCAAAAACCCCGGCATCGCTACCGGGGTTTTCGCTATTTCTTATGAGGGGGGAGATAGTGAGTTCATCAACTATCTGTTTTATACTATACCCATTAAATATGTCCAAAGTGTGTCCAATTCATTAGAAAAAAATAAAATGAGCCTAAACAAAATAGAAATTCTGGACGGTCAGTTGCATTTCTTCTCTGCCCCGGTACCGATTGATCCCCAACTGATACGTGATTCCCATCTCGTAACTGCCTCCCCCGGAAAAGAGCTGCCGCACGCTGTCGGCGCCATGCCTTTCCTCCAGACAGGCACAAAATTTCTCCAGATCCCCAAAAAACAACAGTTCCTGGCATCGTCCCCCCGTCTCCACCGTAAAACGGGCAAAATTCTGCTTTGCGCCCATGCGTCTTCCCTTGATCAGGCGCACTCCCTTCTGGGCAAACAACGGTCTGGGATTTCCTGTGCCAAAGGGTTCCAGCTTTTCCAGTTCCCGGGCCAGTTCCATGCTGGCGTAGTCAATGGGCATGGGGATATCTATATGTACCAGAGGAACAAAGTCTTCTCGGGACAGCCCGCAATCCGCGTTCAGAGCCCGCCGCAAAGGCTCTACATCCTCCTCGCGCATGGACAGCCCCGCCGCCATCTTATGACCGCCAAATCTGGTAAAATACTGTTTCACCCGGCTCATGGCCTCATACATATGGTAAGCCTCGATGGAGCGCCCCGAACCCTTGACTCCCTCCTCCCCTCTGGTCAGCACAAAGACCGGGTGGTGGTATCTCTCCCGGATTCTACCGGCGATAATTCCCGCCAGGCTTTCATGGATTTCAGGCAGATACAGCACCGTAACGGGATCGGGTTCTCCCCCGGCATCCTCCAGCTGGCGAATGGCCTGCTCCACTCCCTGGAGCGTCATATTTTTTCGACTGTCATTCAGTTCCTTCAGTTCTCTGGCTATAGTCATAGCCTCCACTCTGTCCCGGCTCTCCAGCAGTTGCAACGCCCGCCTGGCCGTATCCAGCCGCCCTGTGGCATTGAGGCAGGGTCCCAAAACAAATCCCAGATGATAGGCGGACACAGCCGCGGGGTCCAGGCCGTTGACTTCCAGCAGTGCCTGTAGCCCCGGATTTTCACAGAGGGCAAAGCGTTTCAACCCCTCCCGAACCAGAATCCTGTTCTCATCTTTCAGTTCCATCACATCGCACACCGTAGCCATGGCGGCGAAGGGCAGCAGCACCTCCAGGAGACTTTCCAGCCCCCCGTATGCCCTTCTCTCCCCCAGAGCCTGCACCAGCTTATAGGCAACCACCGCCCCACAGATCCCCGGCCAGGGATAGCCACAGCCCTCCTGCCTGGGGTCAATCACTGCCTCTGCCGGAGGAAGCTGCTGACTCTTTCGTCCCCCTTCCTCCGCAAAGGGCACCTCATGATGATCTGTCACCACCACCTGCATTCCCAGTTTTCCCGCCAAGGCGATCTGAGACTGGGCCGCTATGCCGTTGTCGCAGGTTACAATCAGACCGATGCCGTCCCTATGAGCCTGCTCGATCAAAGCGTCATTCAGCCCATACCCGTCCCGAATCCGATGGGGAATGGCGGTGTCCACTTCCGCCCCCATCTCCCGCAGAGACCTGGTCAAAATATAAGAGGAACAGATGCCGTCCACGTCATAATCTCCAATGACCCTGATTCTCATACCCGTTTCCATATCTTTTATAATCAGACCCACCGCTTCTTCCATGCCCTTAAGCAGCCATGGGCTGTAACAGTCCGCCAGCGTCCCGTCCAGAAACTTCTTAACCTCTAAAGGCTCCGTAATATCTCTGTTTCTGATAATCCTGGCCAGCACCGGGCTGATGCCAAAACGCTTTGACCAATCGTCAAAATCCGCCTTTTTGGCGGCTACCATCCATTTTTCCATCTCTTCCTCACTTCTGCGGAACGGACATCTGGCAGACAGAAAACAGCGTTTTTCCCGTCCGCCAGCGTCACCCTGCGGTATCAAAACTCATTTTAGCATCCCAAGCCATGTCTTGCAAGACTTATAAGCCCGCTTCTTCCTTCCTGGCCTACCGTCTCTGTCACTTTTCCCAAAACAGTGGCAGGATAACCGCCTCCCGCTACGCAGAACATTCGCCTGTCCGTTTATAAGCATGGTTCGATTTGGTCAATAGTTAATTCCGCTGACGGCCAATGCTCCGCCTGACACGCCAAAGATTATATTAGCCGTCCCTCCGTCTGAAATGGAAAATCCCGCCATGCTGGGTTGCAAATTGTCGATAGCGGCCGTTTCCACGGATTTTAACAGCGCATCCGTAAACACCGTTTCCGCGCCAAGATTCAGAAAGTCTTCTCTGGTCTCTACCACATTGACATCCGCCAGATCCACATAGACCGGGAACGCCATCAGTTCCGCAAGAGCATCCAAATCTTTTGCGGAGACCGCGTCCTTAACTTTTTGGGCAAATGTCTCAGCCGCTTTACTGTCAACCGCAAAATTGTCCTCATATGCATCCGCTCCCTCTATGATATCTTCCCCTTTTTCATCGACAGAGTCTGGCCCGGCCGCCTGAGACAGATCCGCAGAGAGATCCTGCCACGGCTCCTGGCCGACCTGCCGGCCGGCGGCACATCCCGTAAGAACCGCTCCAGTCAGAGCAAGGCTTAAAACCGCCGCAATCACCTTTTTCGTTTTGTTATTCATCTCCATTTCCTCCTGATTCCTTAAACAATTATTTCAAATTCAACCTCGCCCGCAGAGCCGGATGTAATTTCATACTTTTCAAATACAATAACCGGTCGATTGTTCTCATTGATATAGAAATTCGCCTCCTCCGATATCCCTGAAAAACCGCCTTCCTCCGCCGAAAAAAATGTCTCTCCCGCCCTTCGCCTTTCATCAATCTGTTCCCGGATACTCCGGTTTACCAGTTCTATATAATCGCTCCCCAGCAGCTCCTTCAATGTGACGATTTCCCCTGTTTCTATATCTAAATTATAGTATCTTGATTCATTACAGGCATTTGTCCAGCTTTCACTCCCTCTTACCACAAATGAGAGATAGTCGCTGCCGTGTTGCTTAATCTCATAACCTACTGTAATGTTTATGTTATGTTTCTCCCATTCTTCCGGTGTTCCTCCTGTTTCGAGAAAAGCGGTTCTGTATTCTTCGGCCCGCTGAACAGCTTCCTGTGCATATTGATTACAGCGGGCAAGAATTTCCCGGTTTATGGCGTCTACTGTCACCTTGGTCTCCTCAGCGATTCTCTCAATCGTGGGAATTTCCACAGACACCGCAATATCATCTTTTTCCGCCTCATAGGTCCGAAATGTCAATATCCGGGCCAGCCCGCCGATCACGGGAAGCTGTTCCGCCTCGTTTGCAAATACCGGACTCATATTTAAAGCTGCCGTAAAAAGAATACATACAGCCGCTGCCGCCGTTTCCATACCGAATAGTATCCTTTTACGTCTGCGGCAGCCGACAGCATTTCTATTCTCTTCCTGTTTCTGCCTGGACTTTGTGATCTCCTGCTGCACCCGGATGCTCAATTCCCCCGGAATACACATATTATCATAGCTCTTTTTCATTATTTCCAATTTTCTCATACATCCACCTCCTGCATATTTTCTTTCAATTTTTTCAGTCCGCGATAAAGTTTTGTCTTAACCGTATTCAAATTGAATCCGGTAATATAGGAAATTTCTTTCAACGACAGCTCTTCGAAAAAACGAAGTCTTATGATTCCCTGTATATCATCCTCCAATCTGTCCAACTCTTTTTCCAGATCATTATCCTGCTCGTAACCTTTCTCGTAATACGCCTCCCCCTGTTCCGATATGTCCTCCGTCAGCAAAATCCCCTTCCGCTTTTTTACCATTTTCAGACATTCGTTGATCAGAATCTTGTAAAACCAGGTCTTGATCGCGTCCTCCTTCTTTATACTTTTATATGCTTCAAGGGCTTTACAGACTGCATTTTGTACAGCGTCAAGAGCGTCCTCCTGATGCCTGGTGTAACTGTATGCCACTCTATAAAACCGGTCCTGATTTTCCAGAATATACTGAATCAGCTTTTCGTATAACATTTGCTTCATAACAGATGCGCACCTTTCGATTTATTCTTTTACTGTAATAGATTTTTCTGATGCGTGAAAAGTTTCATAAGAAAAGAATTTTTAGCAGGCAAATTGCATCACGATATAAGCAGGTAGTAAACATTTGCATTGCAGGTCCCTAATAAGCGGATTCCGCAGTAGCCCCTGCAAACCATGACGCGGGGATTCTATTTTCCGAAACGCAGAAAGGGCAGGATCAGCCTGCCCCTTTGCTCCATTCATTTTTTAATTAAAGCGGCGGAGGAAAGCGATGCGGTGGCATCGCTGACCGACAACAACGCGGCAGATGGAAATTCGGGCAAGTCATTTGGCAAAATGTAAATATGTCAGCACACTGGCCGCAACATGTCTTAAACCGATTTTTTCAAATACGGCTCCGCCTGAACTTTGTACATAAACGCATATTTACCGTCTAATTGCATCAGTTCTTCATGGTTGCCGCTCTCAATGATTTCTCCATTTTCCAGCATAATAATGTGGTCAGCCATTCTAGTCGCCGTTAATCTGTGGGAAATGAGGACTACGGACTTCTTTTCAGACGAATCAATGATCTGTCTGTTAATGTTGTATTCCGCAATCGGATCAAGCGCGGCTGACGGCTCATCCAAAACCACAATCTTTCCCCTTCCCGCAAAGACACGCGCCATGGCAACTTTTTGCTTTTCGCCTCCCGACAGCAATAGACCTTCTTCATCAAACTCCCTGGTCACCTGGGATTTGACACCCGCAGAAAACGTGGATAGCTTCTCTCCGAAATCCGCCTGTTTGAGCGCAGATATAATGTTCTTCTCATCATCGTTCGTCACCTCCTGCATCTTAACGTTTTCAGCCAGAGACAGAGCATACAGGTTAAAATCCTGAAACACCGACGAGAACATTGCACGATAATCATCCAGATTATATTCTTTAATGTTTTTTTCATTCAATAAGATCTCGCCCTGATCCACGTCATATAAGCGCATCATCAGCTTCACAAGCGTTGTCTTGCCGGCGCCATTGTATCCGACGATCGCCAGCGATTCCTTTCCATTCAGCTTAAAACTTACGTTACGAAGCGTAGGCTTATCATTACCTGGGTACGTGAAAGTCACGTTACGAAACTCCAGTACTGCATCCATCCCATCAATTCTTAATCCGTCCTTATTTGATCCTATACGCGGTTCATAATGGATGAATTTCTGCATGGTATCAACGTAAATCGCATTGCGATATAACGCATTGATCTGACCGGACCAACGGTTTAAGAGCAGATACAGATCCACCATAGCCTTATTTACAACCACAAAGCCACTCAGATCAAGGGACTCCTTTACAATTAATTTATAGGCAAAGTAGGCATAGACCACAAATGTATTTAAGGCATACCGAAATCCAAAGGTCGATAGAAAAGAGATAACACTTATCTTTCCGACATATTTTTTAAGGGTAGCCTGGATTTTCTGATAGGCATTCTCATAGACCGTTAACAATACTTCCCGAATTTTCGTAAGGCGAAGATCCTTGGCGCTATCCTGTAGATAAAATACTCTCTCTACATACCTCTCAATCTTTTCATTTTCGACGATTTCCTTCCGATATTCCATCTTTCTTTTCTCAAGGTAAGAGGTAACAATGATGCTTACTGCTACAGAAGCAAAAGTAAGAAAGGAAAGGCTTGGATCAATGATGACCACCATACTGATAACACCGGAGATCTGCAATATGTACCCCAAAAAAGCTCCAATGGAATTACATGCACCGGTCACCATTTCACCACTGTTATTGGTCGCCCAGATGAATTCGTTATAATATTCCGTGTTATCATAGCACTCGATGTCCACCCTGGCCGCCTTATCATACAGATACTTTTCTAATCCTTTTATCAGAATCTTTGTGTAAATCGGCTTAAAATAATTGTCGATGGAGATGATAAAAAATCTCAAAACCAGATATACAATGCACCAAACAGCAATAATGCCACAGATCGCGGAGAAAGCATTTCCGTCCGTAATCTCCTGCACTAACCTCTTGGTAAACAGCAAATTAAAAAACGTAAAACAAAACTCTGCGACCGCTGCCATAATCGTAATTGCAAATAGCATTGGGGAAAAACGATAGACTAATCTCAATAGGTAAACACTATTTTTCAGAATTTTAATCGGTTTCTCTTTTCTTTTCTTCTCTACATCTTTCATCTTTTATGCCTCACATTCCAACGCATATTGTTCTTGCTGCATTTTATACATCTCTGCATATTTTCCATTCATCTTCATCAGGGAATCATGTGATCCCCTCTCCTTAATCTCACCGCCGTCGATCAAGAACACTTCATCTACGTATTGGGCAGATGAAAGTCTATGCGAAATCATAAATACCGTCTTTCCCCCGGAAGCATTCAACATAAGTTCATTCAATTTAGCCTCAGAAAGCGGATCTAACGCACTGGAAGGCTCGTCTAACACGATCACTTTGCTCGCCTGATAAATGGCTCGGGAAATTGCCATTTTCTGTTTCTCACCACCAGACGGCACAAATCCGTTATCATCTATTTCTTTTGTCACATTGGACAGAATCCCCTCTTCAAGCAACCTGATCTTCTTCATCAAATCCGCCTCCCTCAAAGCTCTCTCGATATAGGGACTCCTGTCTTCACTATAGTTATCCATCACAACATTTTGCCCTACCGTTAAGGCATAAAGACAGAAATCCTGAAATACGGTGGAATAGACATGACGATATTGGCTTACATCATACTCCTGAATATTCTTTCCATTGTATAAAATCTCTCCAGCCGTTGGTTGGTATAAATTCATCAGCAGCTTTACAAAAGTCGATTTTCCCGCTCCGTTCTTTCCTACAATCAGAATGCGCGAGCCTTTCTTGATCGACACATTGATATTCTTTAATACTTCGTTGGAACCATCGTACGAGAAAGAAACATTTTTAAATTCAATGGAATCCATTTCCAGATCAGGCGTTTCTCCTTTGTTGTTTGCATAAGCAAAAGGTTTCGTCTCCATAAATTCTCTTAGGAGACCCGCGAATTTACCGGACTGTTGCAGATCCAGCCCACTGTTTATCAATGCACTGATTCTCCACGTCATGGAAACGACCGCATTTTGTATGATCAGATAATCGCCTATGAGTAATTTTTTCTTTACAACAATCAGATAGGAAACATACAAAAGGATTCCAATATAGATAACCTTATCATTCATAAAGTCCATAAAAAGAGTTAATACGGTTGTTTTTCTATCGTATTTCTTTTCATTTGCTATGATCTCATCCATGGTGCTATCATATTTGTGGGTCAAAACATCATAGATGCCCGTGATTCTAATCTCCTTTGCATATTCCTTCAAATACATAATTTGATTCAAGTACTTTGTCCATCGAGTCGGATTCGTATTTTTGATATAGCGCTCATAGCTCACTTTATTTTTCCTCTTCCCCAACAGCCATCCGGGAAATAATGGAATCAGTACAAAGATCAGCGTCCATGGCTCTTTGCTGACAATAATGAACAACAAATAGAGAACCGTGGTGAGTAATCCAACCGCATTTGCGATGGAACCGGAAAGTTTCCCGGCTCTTGTTCCCGCTTCCTCCAATGATCTCACGTATTTATCATAAAATTCGGGATTTTCATATTGCTGAATGTCCAGAGAGGCCGCATGCGCATACACGTTCAGAAGCATGTATTTTTGGATTCTGGCATTATCGCGGGGAAGAAAGGACTCTTGAAACCATGACTGAAACCATATGTTTGCAGCCGTAAACAGCGCCACTAACAAAATATACGCAAGAACCTTCGTGTATTCCCGCCCCTCTGCGATGGAATTAATAACGGTTCCAAACAGCACGGTATAAATCAGCGTCTGTGTGACCCCCTTGGACACTTGGAACAGCATTTCGAATGGCAGTCTCAGCTTTGAAGCTGTAAACAGTTGCTTCAAAACATACAGATTGTTATTCCATGGTGATTGCTTTTTTTCTTTCTTTTTCATTCCTTTTTCACTCCATATACATTATTTTCAATCCGCTCTCCGGCAGCATCCTGCCATCCTAAGACACCTATGGTCCCCAATGCAATTATACTCTAAACGTCCCCCTGGCAATAGCATGGAAAAGCATACGTGACACCTCTTCATCAGACAAACAGGTTGCTATTAATACAAGATTTGGTAAGGGCAGGCCGCCGCATATGGCAGTTATTCCAATGCCCATAACGGAGGCCTTCACTTATCCTACTGTATTATCACCTAACATCAGGCAGGCAATGGATTAAATCAGATGATAATGGATTGTCTCTTTGAAGTTCAACGAATTGTTCACTGTAATGAGATTGCGTACCGTAGTCCCCAAGTTCGATACGGACTAATGAGCGCAATTTATGATGTGACAATGGATTATCTATTAAAATCATCAGAAATAGATGATGTCACTGAACAGCCCGTTACGGCAGCTCACGGTGAACGGGCAACTGGCATTTTCGCTTAAGACTATATGGGGCGGGAGACGTTTTGTCAAGGCATATCCCTTTTCACCTGATTTCCAGCAAATCAGTTTGTTTTGATAACAACAACGTCCCCAACCTGCTGTATATAACCATATTCCGGATAAACCGGCATATTTGCAAGGTCGGCCTCCTCGATCTCAGTCTGGCATGCTCCAGAAGGCCAGATATTCAGATTTATTCCGCAAAAATGGTGGAATATGCCTCGCCATGATTTCATAGAGGAATCAGAATCCGTCCACCCTACCCCCACCATGGCATAATTGTTGGAAAGCCCATAGGCCTCACTCACATAAAATAGTCTGTTTCCTGCGGGAATCCCAATAATGCAATATCTTAAGTCTGGACTTAAGCATTCTTCCCTCGCCAAGTCATGTACTATTTCTTGCGCCATAGCACTTGCTGCGGTCTTCCCCTCATACATTGCGTTTTGATCCAACTGAATCTGGTATATGTTTCCCCAAAGTGCCATCAATACCGCTATTCCGCCCAGCGTCTTTACCAAAACAGGAAAACGGAATTCCATCTTATGAACAATACATAGCAAGATCGGTATAAAAAGTGCCAGCGGGGCCGTCATCTGAATACTTATTCCAACATCTGTTGCGATCAGCATTACAGCATTTGTCATAACAGGTAACACCAAAATCACAAGTATATAAAAACCTGCTCTGAGGGGACTCCTTTTCCAGATGTGAAGGAACCCCACCAATAATAAAACGGCGTATATAGCAAACAGAATCCAATAAATCTTATATTGCTGAAACATATTCGTTTTATATAAATCTTTAAAAAAATACATCTCAAACATAATATATGAATATTTTATCGTCTCTGGCAACTTTTTTATAGTATTCCAGAAAGAGTAAGATTGTGCGCCGTTATAAGTCGACAGGGCCGTATTAAATATATACAAGTGAACTTTGAGCAGCAATATATATATTATCCCTCCTGACAACAAAGTTGCAATACTCTTCCCTATATACAAACCAATCTGTTTGCATGATATGTCTGTACAATACAGCCTCCAGACCAGGTTTCCCGCAATTATCAGACATGTACATCCAATATATGCCTGATACGATCCCATAGATAGAGCAATCGTAAAAGCCCCTGCAAGTACCGGCATAATAATGCTCTCTGACTTTATAATAAACCATGCGGCTAAAACACTGGTAAAAAAGGCAAAGCCAAATATTGGGGACATATATCGATATGCTAAAGATACACATACTGCCGTACTGCTCATAAACAGAGCAGAAGTTAAAAAGGTTATCTTTTTATCTTTTAGACAAAAAATATCTACTGTGAGGAGCATTCCCGCTGAAAATAGCAGGAGTGTCAAAACAGAAGTCCACGGATCATTGCTGACTCCAAATCTGATTTTGTCTAAGTAAAGCCAAAACCATCTGCCTAAGGACAACTCCCACTTTCCCGCAGAATGGTAAGTATATTCCCATAGTCCGTCATAGGTATTTACTAAATGCTGAGTCATGAGCTGTGAGTATATAAGCAGTCCAAATACACAGGAAAAGAACATCGTGGAACGTTCGCATATGAGAGTTTTAATCCCGCCCTGTAAACTTTTCATGTATTCATAAAAGTCCTTTATCACTTTCATAAGATCCGTACCTTCCTCTGCTATGACCAGAATTATTCCACAGTCTTGTAATTGGAAATAGCTTTCCCATAAAAAACTATAGCACATCTTCTAATATGTGGCAATGTATAAAATACCGTCTGAGTTTTCAGTTTACGACAGATATCACGGCACCGGACTTTATGAAAAGAAGGTATAACCTCATGATTTGCGTGGGCGTCAACATTGTCAAACTCAAACACTTTGCATCAGTCCTATATTCTGATAGAAAAGAACTCCTGAAGTCGTTCAAATTTACAAATGCTGCTGTCTCGCCTTATTGAGCTTTCCTGCAAGGAATTGACTTTTCACTCCTATATCTTCTTCCAGAGCAGCATGCTGTCCTGAAATTCAGCCGCCATCTTCCCGGTGTGTTTCAGCCACGCGATAGGTAAGATCTCACCGTGCTTCCCACCAATACATGTTGCACAAAATTCATGGAAAGCCCGTAGCATTTGAAAACTTCCTGTAGAATCCTCACAAAACACAGCGGCTCTCCGCAGATAGATAAAATCTTCTCCACACCATTTCAACGAGGTGCCATCCATCCTTTTAATATCTCAATACCGTAACTTTATAGCGATACTCATGATTCTCCAGAAATTCTTCCCCCCAGAATACCACTGCCTGATCACTTACAATCATTATCTGGTTCAGGCTTTCATAATTATCATTATACAGGGCAACCGGATGTCCGTCAACTTTCCCGTCCGCAATACGCACACCGCTAATCTGATACATGGAATAATTGACCCATTCCATCAAAAACATATGATCACCGTTTGCACATACATATGCGAAGGGATCATAAGTTCCCTCGTTACCTGATATCAGTTTCGTTTTTACCGGCTGTGAACGAATATCTTCAATCAGATAAATGTCTCCGCTCTCCTCTTGAACGAACAGTCCCGCCTGCGTATACCTTATAGGACAGGCAGGCATCTTTGAATATTCCGGCAACGCTTCCACGGTGACAGTATCCGGCAGGAGCAGCCAATTATAGGACATAGTACTGCCAAAAGTACTGAGCTGCTCCCGCACATATATCTCAGTTCCGTCAGCATTGGGACAGACGCTCCTCCATGTATGCCCGTTTCCCTTCATCTGAAACGAAACTACCATATATCCGAAGCCATCCTCCGGGTCCGTTTCCATCTCATAGCGGGTCACCTGCCATTCCTTATAAGTGTCTCCGGTATCGCCGTTCTGCCAGGAAAAAAGCATAGTACCGTCATCACTCCAGATATAGGAAAAGTTTTCCTCCTGATCCTGCCATCTGTGAAGAATCTGTCGGCTCCCCTGACTCGGGCAAAGGACAATCAGATTCATCTCCTCCCCATCCCGCACTTCATAGGAAAGATACCCGCCACCTGGGGCGATCGATACATTTGCCAGAGAACGGTCATCCACAAAAATACTGCTTAAGACGGTATCTTCTCTTGTGTCAATAACCTGATAAACATATCCGCCATCTTCTTTTTTCAACAGGTAGAGCAGATCTGTTCCCGGATCTCCCCAAGTCAGACAGATCACATTCTCTGCATAACCGCTGCCAACGTACTGCTGAATATGATCGAGACGAAATTTTTCCGAATCCATTACCTGATTCTCCAATGGAGGAAGGACAATGGTCTTATCCTGTTCTCCCACACCGCAGCCGCTTAAAGCTGCTGCGAACAGAATCCCTCCCCAAAAAGCAATACAGCATTTACGTTTTCTTCGATTCATATACCCATTCCTTTCGCCCCGCTTTTTGACTTACTCATTCTGGTCCACCGTCGGAAAGCAGATGGTAAATATAGTTTCTTTACCGGGAATACTGGCCGCCTTTATGTGTCCCTGATGCTCCTCCATGATCCTGGCGGCAATGGAAAGTCCAAGCCCGGAGCTTCCCATCTCTCTTGACAACCCCTTATCCGCCCGGTAAAATGGTTCAAAAATCGTTTCCAGCTCATCTTTCCGGATTCCCTGCCCCTGATTAGATACCGTGACCTGAACCTGCCCGTCTTTTCTTGTGAGCTGAATATGGATCGGTTTTCCCGGTTCTCCATACTTGATGGCATTGTCAATCACATTGATCAGTACCTGCCGGATCTTATCTTCCTTCCCCACCACAGGGAGGCATTCTTTTGTCCCTTTAAGCGTCAGTTCATTATCATAGCGGTTTGCTTTAATCTTCATGGTTTCCGTTACATTCTCTACAATCTCTGACAGATTCAGCCGTCTCGCATCTTCTGTATTGGCCTTATCCTGTAGCTCCAACAGTTGTACCACCATTCGGTGAAGCCGGGTGCTCTCCTTCAGTATGTGTCCTGTTCCGATATAGAACAACTCTTCATCCCCAGGTCCGTTTTTCTCCATCAGCTGGGCATACCCGGAAATAGTGGTAAGGGGTGTCTTTAATTCATGGGTTACATTATTGTAAAATTCCTGACGACTGCTCCATAGCGTGAGAATGCGATCTTTGTCATCCCGAATCTTTTGAAACTGTTCCTCTGTTACCTGAAGCATTTCCCTATAATTTGAACACAATTCCCCGATCTCATCCTTGCGCCCCAAAAGCCGTAACTTATTCAGAATCATGCTTCCCTGTCTGCCGTCAGCCAGATGGGAGGAAATCTCACTGGCCGCCTGACTCAGCCTGCGGATGGGGAGCAATATCCGATAGACTGTAAACCAGATAATCAGACAGATCAGGGTAAAGACCGCCACTGTGATCCAGACCATCCGTTGGATGGTATCCGACTGGCCCCTATATAATTCCCCATAATCAAAAAAGCTGCTGATAATACCGATAAACTGCCCATTAAGGTTCACCGGCATAGAAAAATATACCTCACATTGACCGCCGTTTCCATAGCGGACCAAAAAGGCACTTTCCTGTTCTCTGGCCCGTATAAAATCCTCCTGCTCTTTCCGCAATTCAAAATCCTTTGCATCTCCTGCCAACAGCGTTCCCTCAGGACTACAGAGAAGAACCTCTCTATATCCGGCATTATTTAACTGCTTTTCAATCTCATTCTTATATAGTTTAAAACTGACGGCATTCATCCTGCTGTCCTCTAACAGCAGCGTCTGCTGCACATAGAGCAGACTGTTATCACGCACCCGCTGCATCTCCTCCGTGATCTGTTTTTCAATTTGATACTGCATCTGTATTCCTACAAAGTAAGCGACCAAAAGCATCCCGGCAATCCCAGGCAGCAGAATCCAAAGGCTGATGCGAAATAGAATACTGTGAAAAAAACTACGTTTCTTCCGGTGCATACTTATACCCCACTCCAAATACTGTAATAATGGCTTCTCCCGCACGGAGCTTTTTCCGAAGGCGCTGTATATGCATATCCACCGTTCTGGTATCCCCCGCATAATCATAGCCCCAGACAGCATCCAGCAGCCTTTCCCTGGTAAAAACCTGCCTTGGATGGCGGACCATCCACAGTAGCAGATCAAATTCTTTAGGCGTCAGTTCCACCTGCTCCCCGTCCTGGACAACAGTCCGCTCATTTTCATATATCTGACCGTCAGGAATACTGATCTGCTCTCTCTTTTCCAGCCCCAACGTCTTCTGAAACCGCCGTAGAACCGCCCGGATGCGAATATTGACCTCCCTTAAGTCAAAGGGCTTAGTGATATAGTCATCGGCTCCACAGGACATCCCGTACACCTTGTCTTCAATGGCTCCCCGTGCCGTCAGCATAATCACAGGGATATCATATTTATCCAGCATCAGCTTTAACAGATCCACTCCGCTAAAGTCGGGAAGCATCCAGTCCAGAAGCACCAGCTGCGGTTCGAACTCTTCCATCACCAGCATTCCCTGGGCTCCGGTATAAGCACATTTTACGGCAAATCCTTCCCGGCACAGGTCATATTTTAAGAGATCCGCAATGGTTTTTTCATCTTCTATGATGAGTATCCGTGTTTCACCAGCATCTATTTCTCCCACTCGTTCCATCCTTACACCTTCCTGCCCGCCTTAGCGGGTCTTCAGTTTAATATTTGAAAGCACCTTTTTCAAAGTATATCTGATACCACAGCAAAAAGCTATAAACCGTCCATATTTTTCTGCTGTGATCCTCTTTTCCTGTCCTGTGTTCCTCCAACAGCTTTAAAAGATACTCACTGTGAAAATAAATCGCTGCTGTTTCACTGGCAAAACCTTTTTGCCCTGAAGATACTAATCCTTCTCTCTCAGCCAGTTGCGGATGGGAACAGGGAACCCCGGTTTTCTTCTGTCAGATGCCTGCCTGGACATAACACTTTGGGCTACCTTTCCGGAGAAATACATAGCACATTCTCCTTTGTCCCTCATTTCTATGGGGATTTGTAACGGACGAATAGATCCGGGCTTCTATGAAATTGTATCAGAAATGTAAAAGTTCACCCAGCAGGCCTTCTGTCTACAGTTCCCAAGTGTTAGCAAATGTTACCGCAGATAATTTTTGTATTGTTCAATCGATATACAATGTGAAAGAGCGTTCATTGTTTTTCCAACAAACGCTCTTATGTCTTAATGGGAACTCTTTTTACTGATCATCTATTGATACTGCAAAGGTATCTACTATCAATGGCAATAAAGCTCCCCACCCTTCTTCCGCCTCAATAGGATAGCAATAGTTAACTCCCCATACATCATTCTCAAATTCATTAAGCCTGACTTTGTATATAACTTCACCTTCCTGCCTGGTCATATCAGAATTTTCCGATGTGAAGCCATCACCTTCCAATTCCCCCTTAACTTGATCTACCGTTTTATCTTCATAATGAGTTATCCAAAGTTGAACCTGACCATTTAGCACAATCTGTCCGTCAAACGCACCTGACCATGCATCGGGTGCGTGCTGCTGCCAGTCTCCATCCGTTAAATAAATGGTATATCCTTCTCCCGCAAAAAGTGTGGCAGACATTTCATCCATTTCACCCTCTCTCATAATCTCAAGGACAATTTTTTCCTCTTTTTCCACTTTCTCCTCAGAAGATTCAGGCACTGTCGTGTTTTCGTATATGTCATTATCAGCGGGGGAATCCTCAACAGACAGAATATTTTCACTTTCTGACTGACCAGATACATCCTCTGCATTTTCTTTTGTCATCGAGCAGCCTGTCATTGTTCCCATACTGATTGTTAAGACAACTGCACATATCCATATGGAAATCCTATTCTTCTTCGCTTTTTTTATAAATATTTTTTTCATTGTGTTCTTTCCTCCGTAATAATATGTCGATAAGATAGTTCTTTTAGCCCACCGCTTCAAAACCGGCCTCTCTCCCATCAGGCCCGCGATACCAAATTACCCGCATCATACGCTCCAGCACGTGCTCCCTCTCCACAGAATCCTCAAGATACCCACATATCCCACACATATCACATTCTCCTTTATCCTTTATTTCTATGGGGATATTGTAGCGCACAAATATATCAAGAATACAATGAACTTGTATCAGAAATGTAAAAATATAACTTATATCTCGATGAAAAAGTCAAACTGCCGCATATGATAGTGGGCCATCTGCGGCAGTTGCCTTTTGTGTATTTTCATTCAACAACTCCGCCGTCGTTCCTCGTGATGTACTCCACCAATCCCGGGTCCTGCCCAAAAACCATCCCGCATGCTCCATGTTCGGGCAGGAAATATTGATCTCCAGCAGGGCTATTTCCTGCCCCGCCAGCCGTTCCTCGGCTTCCAGATCATCCGCTTCCGGCACAGGTAACTTTAGCATAACCGGGATCTGAATATCTGCGCTTTCCTTGCATAATGCAATAAGCTCCGGCAGATTGAACAACTAAAATGAACTGCACTAAGGTTATTGCCGCTTTGCGCATTTTTATATGCTCATGGATCATTCAGACTAATTACGAAAAATAATCATCCAGTTGCTGCTGTATATTTAGTAATAAATTAAAATATATGTTTATTCAAAAATACATGGATATTTCCCCTATTATAAAATACCGTCACAAATAATCGAGCATTTGCTGAAGATAAACGCTTATGCGCTTCACTCATTTCTTTTTCATATAGTGCCAACTGTTCATCACTAACAGCACCTTGATAACTAACACTTATAAACTCCGCATTATCGATAAGATCCGTCAATTCACCCACTCTAGATTCATCTGAATATTTATTATCCTCAATATACAATGAATGACGAGAGCAAAAATCACCCAACAAATCAATAACTTCATCAACACGGTCAGCAAATGCGTTATATGTATCACCTTTACAATAGAAAAAGGACAAACTAGCATGTAAATCACCGAGAGTAGATTTAAGTGAAACACTGCAATAATCACGCAAATTAACAATGAATCGCAGTGCTACGCATTCATTTCCTATCCAATCACTCAATTTATCTCCAACCCAATAACCAACATTTTTTATAATTGATGTATTTGAATCATCCATAACATTTTCCATTACATAATGACAAGACTTCGTTTCCTTGCTTTCAAGAAGTTGCTTTTTATTTTTCACTTCCCCCTCTCGCAAAAGTTTCATATACCAGTTATCTAAAACCGCTTCTATGTTACATTGATCTTTTCTAATATATTCGCAGTATTCTCTATATGAAATGGATTCCTTTCGTTCTTTTTTATTAAGGATACCACTAATTTTTAATTTAATAACCGAAACACTTGCTCCGTCTGCAACAGAATGATCCAGTATTCCGATAACAGAAATGTTTCTGCCACTTTTCACAATGATAAAAAAAGATAAAAATCCACCGTTATATCGGGCAGTATATAATTCCTCAGAGTAGTTTTTAACAACAAAATTGATAAATGCATTATCTTCATAAGGCAATTCCACAACGGGAATATCTTTTTCTTTTGCCTCGTATTCATCAAAATAAACCCAATTATTCTCTGCGCGAATTTTAGAAGTTAAGAGACTATTTTCTGATAATAATGTCTTTACTGCGGTCTTAACTTCATCCATTGTATAAACATCGCCTAAATCATATTTAAACGAAATAGAACTATTAAATTTTCTGTCATAATAGTACTTATGAATATATAAAGCTCTATAAGAATATTTTACCGCAGATAAATTATCATACAAATAAATTTTTATCTGTTTTGTCAAATTAACTATCTTATCATAGACAATGCTATTACCTATAATATCAAGCGATGTATCTTTATTTTGCAATTCCTGTATATATCGAACTATTCTTCGGCAAGACCTAAATGTGTAGATAACATCGGCATCCAAAGAAACCTGAAATAATTGCTCTAATTTAGTTATCAACAATAAAGCACTTAAAGAATTACCACCATTTTCAAAGAAGTCACCATCTATTGAAAGCGAAAGGCCATTTTCTTCTAAACATTCTCTCATCAATTTCAATACTCTGTCACTTGAGTCTGATTTTTCGTTTTCAATTTTCTTATTTCTTTCAAGTAGATAATTCTCGAGTACTTTTTTCCGATCTATCTTGTTATTTACGTTTAGTTGCAATGCATCAACAGTACGAAAACTGTTAGGTATCATATAACGAGGAACTTTTTTACCCAGCTTCTCTCTTATCTCAGTATGTGAAAACGCAACGCCATCATTCAGAACTATCGTAGCAATAAGCATGCCATTATAATAGATAACAACATTTTCTTTTACTTCATCCAGTTCATTTATACGCGTTTCTATTTCCCCAAGCTCAACACGAATCCCGTTTATTTGTACCTGATCGTCATTTCGTCCATGGTACATCAATATTTCTTCTTCTAATGACACTAGGTCTCCGGTTCGATAATAGTAAATGTTATCTTTTAAGAAAAATCTCTTATTTTGCTCGCTTGGATTATTGATATATCCTTTTGCAATACCCTCACCCCCAAGAACCAACTCGCCAATTCCGTTCTCATCCGGCTTATCTATATAAAATACACATCCTTTAAGGCATTTTCCGATTGGAATACTTTTATCATATACATCACCTTTATGTAATTCATAGCCTGTAGCATACACCGTTGCCTCAGTAGGGCCGTAAAGGTTTAACAAGCGGTAATTCCAATTTGAATCATTCCATCTAGCAAATATTTCTTTTTTAAAAGTTTCACCAGCCACCATAACGCATTTCAAAGTAGCCCCCATCAAATCTAGCTGATCATCTGTATATGCATTATACATATTTTTTAGCCCCGATGGTGATAATGCTAAATGGGTTATAGCATTTTCACTTATTATATATGGAAAAATCTTGAATACATCCGTTCTTGCCGTTTCACACACATATATACTTGCACCATAAACAAATCCATAAATCTCGGTCGTTGAAACGTCAAAGGTATAAGGAGTAGAGAAGCACACTTTAGAATAATTATTCCAATCACCAATTTTAATCATATTTTGCATAATATAGCACAAATTGTGATATAGAACAGAACATCCTTTTGGTTCTCCTGTACTTCCTGATGTAAACAGTACATACACTTCATCCGTATTTTCATATTTAATATAATCAAAAGGATTTACCTGTTCAATCTTTTTTTCTTCAAAAACAATCTCGTTCATATCACTAAATTGTTTTGAATCCGTAATGATAATATCACTAGAACAGTATTTTCCAATTTTTCTAACCCTGTCATCACTATAATCTTTATTAATTGGCACATAACTGTTTCCAGTTTTTAACACGGCCAAAATAGAGATAATAATTCTATAACTATGATCCAATTTCAAAAGGATTCGCTTTTTTTCGCCCTCTGTTCTTTCTATTATTTTCTCAGCATAGTAGTCTACCATACGTGATGCTTCACCATAAGAAATCTCTCTTATGCCATCAAACATCATTATTTCATTGGGGGAATTTATAACTTTATCCCCAAAAAACTTAAATATGTCCATTCTTTCATTCTCCTTGTATAAATCTGCTAAAACTTATATGCTAATGAGTCATTGTAATGATGTGAAGTTCTGCCCAGACTCTTTGAAAATTCAACATTATTAAAAGTAATTACAATTCCATCTACTGGTATACTCATATTATCTGCTTTATCTTTAAGTTTTTTAATATAAGCACTGATAGATTCTTTTGAGAAGTCACTCTTCATCGGTTCATATTCACATACTGCAAATCCCAAATCTCTTAATTGATCCATTTGGTCCTCTTTAGTTTCAAAAACATCTGCTTCAGTATAGGAAGTAAACGCAAGAAAATTTATTGAATACTTTTGATTGAGGCTTGAATTATTGGTCTGAATGACATTGGATGCAAAATTTCGAGCATCTATATACTCGTTTCCATTGAAGTCCGTTTTAAACAACTTATTTCCAAGCAAAATATTCAGAGCCGCACACGTCGTTGTAATCATAACAATTGTAGAACCAAACCCACTATGTTTTGGAAATTCTTCTTTAAGTTCAATGATAAATTCTCCATCATACTCATATATTTCTTTAAACAGATCAATATATTTTCCAATCACATTCTTATATGGAGCTTTTACAACTCTTTTTTCAGATCTTTGTACTATCAAATAATTTCCTGTCGATACTGAGAATCCAAAACCTCCTCCAAAACTATGTTTACTCTTCTCTTCATACATCCTTCCAAATTCAGTTACAAACGAATGAATCCTAAACGGAACTGGTAATACAACTTTATTATATCCTTCCATTTTTCCTCCTCATTAATTTAATAGACTCTCGGAATTTCGATACCTCATTCTAAGCGGCATCCAAAACTCCGGTTTTATAAGTTCCCCACCTTTTTTCTAAAATAAGCTCCTCTGCTATGGGATCATTCCTTTCATTGATCTGAATGACAACAGGGGGCCGCCACCCGTATACAAAAATGATTTTACCATTAACGACGACGATGTCCCTGTATACAGAGAAGGCCATACCATGCGCAGGGACGGCACCGAATCTGCAAAAGGAAGGACAAAATTCTTGATCCGATGCGAAATATGGCAGGACTGTACACCTTGTCATGAAAGACAACCCAAGGCTTTTATTGATCCGCCACGCAGCAGCAGGGGATAAAAAATGAAATATAATGCAAAGACTTCTGTAGAACGCTGTAACAAACGTGAAAAAGTAGACTATAACTTAGAAGACGACAGATTCCGTTCCTCTAAGATGTGGTACTGTCGCCTGTTTGCCGTCACGATGTGTCAGCATCTTGATGCATGAGCTCTGCCAGAGACTCCACGATTAAAAGAATTCGTTCCATCTGTTCTTCTCTGGATAATATTTGCGTTTCAATGTTCAGCTGACTGAACTGGTCAAGTAAAATTCTGGCTGACAGACACAAGATTCCGAGAGTCTATTCTACAGTTATTTCCTTTAAACTTTGCTTTTTACCTATTACTATATTTCTATTCAATTTCAATTTCCTTCTTTGGAATTAGTAAATAACCAATTATTGAAAGAATTACAACCCCACCACCTATTATCCAAAAACCATAAATGTTGTTTGTAATATTCATAAATGAAAAAACAAAAGAACCAACAGGCATAAATAGCACTGCAACTGTAAAAATGACACTAAACACACGTCCCAGATAGTTTTCGTCAACATGAATTTGAACATACGTCATAAAATTGATATTAAACATAGTCAACATAGCACCAAACAAAGAAAAAGGTGCAAGACAGATCCATATCTTTTCCGTATAACTCACAATCGGAGGGAGGAAAAGGGATCCACCTGTTAATCCTAAAAAGAAAAGTAGCACAGATAATTTATCTGTAATTTTATTAGGCAATTTAGAATTAACAAATGAACCAACCACCCCTCCTATAGACCCTGCCACTAATACCTTTCCATAAAAATCAGAAAAGATATCTGCATATAGCAAATCCGTATATGGTAGTAGCAAATTATATCCTGCCAGAAAAAAATTAACAAATGCTGAAACTAAAAGCAGAAAAAAAAGAGGCTTCTGGCATGATGGTGGGTACTTGACCATGCCCAATTAACAA
>CANSPM010000032.1 GCA_947648875.1 uncultured Lachnospiraceae bacterium | reverse complement strand
CGACCCCCTCCTTGGCAAGGAGGTGCTCCACCGCTGAGCCACTCGCGCATATGTCAGATCACTCTGAACAAGATATACTATACAGCAGGTTTACATGTTTGTCAACCCCTTATTTTGAAAATATGGAAATTGCATCTACAATACAGACAACAAATGGATTCGAGCCGGCACACCATGGGTGCCGGCCGCCCCCGGACCGCTGTCACTCCTGGCTCAGACGGTCCGCGCATTTGATCCTGTAAATCCTGCGAAGGGCATCATTAATTCTCTCCTCTGAGATGGTTCCGTCCTGAGCCGCCGCAAGCACGGCGGCATAGGCCTCCTCGAAATCTTCCGGCATCAGAATCATATCGCAGCCCGCTTTCAGAGCCAGCACCGCCGCCTGACCGGAGCCGTAATATTCCGAGATTGCTTTCATATTCATGGCGTCCGTGATAATCACACCCTTATATCCCATTTCGTTGCGCAACAAATCCGTAACAACAATGCCGGACAGGGACGCCGGAGTATTGTCTCCTGTTAGAGAAGGGACCGCCGTGTGCCCCACCATAATCATCCGGATACCGGAATCTATGCTGCTCCTGTACACCTCCAGCTCCTGGCCGCGCACCTCCTCGGCACTGCGCTCCGAAGCGGCCAGTCCGTCGTGAGTATCCGCCGTCACACCGCCGCCGCAGGGAAAATGCTTCACGCACGCAGTCACTCCCTGTTCCTGCAAACCATTTACCATATTGTTCACACAAACCGCCACTGAACCCGCGTCGCTGCCATAGGCTCTTCCTGCCATCACGCTCTTTTCCACATTGGCCAGATCCGCCACCGGGGCAAAATTCACATTGATGCCGTAGGACGCCAGCCCGGCCCCCAGGCTGCTCCCCGCCTGGTAGGCTGCTCCCGCGTCTCCTCCGGCACCGATATCCGCAGCGGATGCCTGCTTGTCAATCAGCCCGGCCGCCGCAAGGGGACTGATGTCGCCGCCCTCCTCTTCTACGCCGAGAAAAAGAGGATACTTACTGTAAAGTTCCGTATTGCCCAGCATCTCACGAAACTGCTCCGCATTCCGGATATTCTTTTTGTCATAGACGATACCGCCCACCGCGTACCGGGTTAAAGCCTCCCTGGTGCCGTCCCCGGCCCGCACTGCGACATTCACATCGGTAATAGACTCCGGCGTGACAAAAAACAGACCGGATACCTTGTCTTCCAGAGGCATGACATCAATCATGGTGTCAATTATATTATCAAGTTTCTCCTCCGGGGTCAATTCAGGTATGGGTTCCGGAGTCGCCTCCGGTTCCTCCGGCGGAACCTCAATGCTCTCCTCCTCCGACTCCAGCTGCTGTTCAAGCTGCTCCTGCATACTCTCCTGCTGCCGTATTTCCTCCTGCTGTTTTTGCTCCTGCCACTGTTTCAGGTACCTGACTCCAAGCACAATACCCACGGCCATCAGTGCGATTAATACCAGCACTGTGGCATAGGCCAGTATCTGGTTGCGCTGCCTTCTCCTGCGCCGGGCCTCCCTCTGCTGCTGCAATTTATCCTGCCGGTTATCCATCTGCCTCCAAAGCCTTTCTAAGATCACTTCACCCGTCTACACTGCACATACAGCAAAAGTATACCCTATCATTTGCTTTTTTTCTACATAAAAATACTTATTTCTAGAAAATTAAGAAATATTGTTTTACACCTGACGGTCAGAAAATGATCGGCCACTCATTTTCTGAAAGGGGAAGCGGGCACATCAACTGTTTCTTGATGCGCCCGCTTCAAACTATGCTGTCCAATGGCCCTTACCTCCTGTTGTATTTTTTGATTCCATTATCATTAGTACATTGGCCCTTCCTCCTGTGTTTATTTTGGAATCGGTTGCTTGATCTCTTTTGTATGATTTTATTATAGCAGTTTTTTTGCATTTGTCAACACATTTTATCAAAAAACTTTTATTATTTTCATTTTTCTGTTTCGCGCTGTAAATATTGACAAAATTCGACAATTTATCCATTATTTTCTGTATTTGATATTATAGAATTAAAAAACCTGCCCGGTTTTGTCTCTTTTTCCGGACAGGTTCATCTATAACGCGGTTTTACAGCTGCGCAATCACGAAGATATCGTATACGGCTTTGATGGCATTCTCAAAGTCCTCGTTTGCCACGCCGATGATAATATTCAGTTCCGAGGAACCCTGATCAATCATCTTTACGTTGATATTATTGTGAGCCAGCGCGGAGAAAATACGGCCCGCAGTGCCCCGAGTAGACTTCATGCCGCGGCCTACCACGGCTATCAGAGCCAGATCCGACTCAATCTCAATGGATTCCGGCTCCGCCAGACGGTGAATGGCCGCCACTACCTTCTGCTCCTTGTGTATGAACTCGTCCTGATGAACAAACACCGTAAGCGTGTCGATACCAGAAGGCATATGCTCAAAGGAGATGCCGCTGTCCTCAAAGGCCTGTAGCACTTTCCTTCCAAAGCCAATCTCCGAATTCATCATATCTTTTTCGATATTTACGGAACAGTAGCCCTTCTTACCGGCAATACCGGTGATCACGAATCTGGATTTCTGACAGGTGCTGCCCACGATCCAGGTTCCGTCGTCCTCCGGGGCATTGGTATTGCGGATATTGATGGGGATTCCCTGCTGGCGCACGGGGAAAATCGCGTCCTCATGCAGTACGGGCACTCCCATATATGCCAGTTCCCTCAGCTCTCTATATGTAATTACGTCGATGGACTCCGGGGAATCAATAATATGGGGATCTGCGATCAGAAAGCCGGACACATCCGTCCAGTTCTCATAAACATCCGCCTTGATGGCCTTGGCCACAATGGAACCGGTGATATCCGATCCCCCTCTGGAGAAAGTCTTCACGGCGCCGTCCGGCGTCGCGCCATAAAAGCCGGGAATCACCGCCGTTTCACAGTTCATCAGCCTGGCGGAGAGTACCTCGTTGGTCCTGTCCGCGTCAAAATTGCCCTCTTCGTCAAAAAAGATTACCTGCGCCGCATCCACAAACTCATATCCCAGATACTGTGCCATGATAATACCGTTCAGATATTCTCCCCGGGAGGCGGCGTAATTACTGCCCGCCTTCTCTCTGAACATCCTCTCGATTACCACAAATTCCTCTTCCAGGGACAGCGATAACTCCAACCCGTCTATAATCTCCTGATAGCGGGCTCTGATGGCCCGCAATTCCGCTTCAAAATCCTGGTCTGCGTCCGCCAGAGCATAGCAGCCATACAGCATATCGGTAACTTTTATGTCCCCGTCAAACCGTTTTCCGGGCGCGGAGGGCACCACAAACTTCCTCTCCGGGTCCCCGTGGATAATATTTCCTACTTTCTTAAACTGCTCGGCACTGGCCAGAGAACTGCCGCCGAATTTCACTACCTTTCTCATGATACCCGTTATCCTCTCTCCTCATATAATGTGCGCGCCAAAGTCCCTGTCACGCCATCTCCAGGCGAATACGCCCCAGGACTTTGTCGCCCAGAGCCTCATATCTGGCAGCAAACTCCTTTTCCTTGATCGGCGGGGTGAAATAACCGCAATCCTGCCTTGGACCTTCCACCACTATGCGCTCCGCACCGGGAAAAGCCTCTTCCACATCCGGCGCGGCATCCGCTTTGGCCCGCACAAAGAAACGCCGTTCCACCTCCCTGATATCCGCCAGCTTTGCCTCCTCCCGGTTCCAGAAACACATGATGGTTCTGCCCTGGTGTCTGGCGCAGTCCACCACATCGGACACCACCGCGCTGGCAGTGGGAAGTTTGCCCGCCCCTTTTCCGTAATACATGGAATCGCCCAGCATATTTCCCCGCACGCACACCGCGTTGAACACGCCGCTGACCATATACAGCGGATTCTCCTCACTGATCATGCAGGGAGACACCATGGCAAGGGTGCCCTCGGGCGTGTCCCTGCTCATGGCCAGCAGTTTAATAGACTTACCCGCCGCCCTCGCGTAGACAAAATCGTCCGCCGTAATCCCGGAAATACCCTCCGTGTAAATATTCTCATAGCACACGTTCTGTCCTGTCATCAGAGATGAGAGGATCGCAATTTTGCGGCACGCGTCATAGCCCTCGATATCCGCCTCGGGGTTTCGCTCCGCATACCCCTTCTCCTGCGCCTTTTTCAGCGTCGCGGCAAAATCCGCCCCCTCTTTCTCCATCTTGGTCAGTATATAGTTGGTGGTGCCATTGAGTATACCCGTGACAGCCTCCAGTTTTTCCGCCGTCAGAGAATAGTTAAGCGGTCTGATAATGGGTATGCCTCCGCCCACACTGGCCTCGAAGAGATAATTACAGTTGTGCTCACGGGCAATTTGCAGCAGTTCGGGACCATGGCTGGCCACAAGTTCCTTGTTGGAGGTACACACGCTCTTTCCCTTTCGCAGCGCCGCCCTGGTATACTCATACGCCGGCTTCACGCCCCCCATGGTCTCACAGATAATGGTTACTTCGGGGTCCTCCAGAATAATGTCCATATCATGGATCACCTTCTGCTCGCAGGGATCCCCCGGGAAATCCCGCAGATCCAGAATATACTTGACTTCCAGCTGTTCTACAGCCTTTTTATTCACCATGTCCTTATTTTTCTCAATCACTTCCACCACACCGCTGCCCACAGTGCCATAGCCCAACACCGCTACATATATCATATCTTCCTCACATTCCGCCGCCACAGCAGCCCTTATTCTTTCGCCAAAATCATTACATGACGCACGCCCTGCTGATTCTCCAGTTCCTGGAGCATCCCGGCCGCATCCCCGGTAGTCTGTAGCACCTGTATGCTGATACTCAGAGAAGCGATCCCATTGATGGGAATGCTCTGATGTATGGTCAGGATATTTCCCCGATACTTTGCGATAATCTTCAATACATCCGACAGAAGCCCCGGTTCGTCCCGAATCTGGAGAGTCAGTGTGATCGTTGTCCCCCGCGCGTTGTCGTGAAATTCAAAGATATCGTCCTTATACTTATAAAAGGAACTCCTGCTGATGCCCACCGCGTCCACCGCGTCCTGTATGGTATCCACTTTCTCAGATTCCAAAAGACTTTTGGCCTCCACAACTTTCAGAAGCACATCCGGTATCGCCTTTTTTCGCACCATATAATATTTGACATTATCCTTCATGATGTGTTTCTCCTGCGCACATTTGTACGTCAATGAAAGATATTTTAGCATGAACCTGCTGTAAACGCAAGGCTTTTTTTCACTGTAAATTTTTGGAAGGCCATTGCGGCCTGCGGTCACGAAACGCCTGCCCGGTCGCCGGTTCCGCAAAGATGCCGTCTAAGCCCTCCACACGCTCAGTTCAGCGGATATCTGTCGGTGAGTTCCTGCACAATCGCTTTCGCCTGGGGCACTTTCTCCTCGCCGCCCTTTACCACCAGAGCGATGGCCTCCGCAATCCTGTCCATATCCTCCGCGTTCATACCGCGGGAGGTCACGGCCGGAGTTCCCAGACGTACACCGCTGGTCACAAAGGGAGACTGCGGATCGTTGGGAATGGTATTCTTGTTGCAGGTGATGTGCGCCGCGTCCAGCAGCTTTTCCACCGCCTTGCCTGTAAGGCCGTAGCTTGTCAGATCCACCAGCATCAGATGATTGTCCGTGCCACCGGATACAATTTTGATGTCACGGCTGATCAACCCTCTGCACAGCGCCTGCGCGTTGTCTATAATGCCCTGCTGGTACGCCTTGAAAGCATCACCGAGCGCCTCCTTAAAGCACACTGCCTTGGCCGCGATCACATGCATCAGCGGACCGCCCTGAATGCCGGGGAAGATGGCCTTGTTAAAGTTGTACTTGTCGGCAGCCTCCTTATTGCAGAGAATCAGACCGCCCCTGGGACCGCGCAGGGTTTTGTGCGTGGTGGTGGTGGTTACATCCGCATAGGGAATGGGACTGGGATGCAGGCCCGCCGCCACCAGACCTGCAATATGCGCCATATCCACCATCAGTACGGCGCCCACCTCATCGGCCACCTCCCGGAATTTCTTGAAATCTATGGTTCTCGCATACGCCGAGGCTCCGGCGATAATCATCTTCGGCTTTGCCTCCAGCGCAATCTCACGCAGTCTGTCATAGTCGATAAAGCCCTCGTCATTGACGCCGTAAGGAACGATATGGAAATATTTACCGGACATGTTCACCGGGCTGCCATGGGTCAGGTGTCCGCCATGATCCAGATTCATGCCCATAATGGTATCTCCCGGTTTGCACACGGCAAACTGTACCGCCATGTTGGCCTGCGCGCCGGAATGAGGCTGCACATTGGCATAGTCACAGCCAAACAACTCCTTGGCCCTGTCGATGGCCAGATTTTCCACCACATCCACGCAGTCGCATCCGCCATAATACCTCTTGCCCGGATATCCTTCGGCGTATTTGTTAGTCAGCGGACTGCCCATGGCGGCCATCACGGCCCTGCTCACCCAGTTCTCGGACGCAATCAGTTCAATGTGACTGTTCTGCCGTGCCTGCTCATCCTCGATGGCCTGGGCAATTTCGGGGTCAACATTTCTCACTTCGTCTAATGAATACATATGCTCTCCTCCTGCTATTGCTATTTTATCCTAAAAATGCATATACATATGAAAGTATAACATATCTGTTCCAGTTTGCAAGGAATTTCGTTACTTTTTCAGAGGTTTCAGCGGTTTTCAAGCGCCGCTTCCCGACTTTTGCCCCCCGGCGGGGCGAGCAAGTACTTCCCCCAATCCCGGGGCAGGGCAATCTTGCGAAAGCCGGGACAATATGGTAGAATCAAGTACAGCCAGGGGCATCCCTGGTTTTATGGGGATGTGGCGAAACGGTAACGCGGTGGGGAAGATGATTCCCGACGACCTGTGAGTTCGACCCTCACCGTCCCCATGACAGAACGACCTGTTCCCGGGGTTGAGGGGCAGCGGGAAACAGCCGACACACGGCGCTATAATCAGGAGGAGACCATGGGGAGAACATATCATTTTGTACTAAATCCCGTATCCCGGTCCGGCAGAGGGCAAAAACTGTGGGATACGGTTATCGAGCCTTATTTACAGGCGGCTCAGATTTGCTATGAGGCGCATTTCTCCAGGGAGGCGGGGGATATCACTCGCCTGACCAGGGAGATTACCGCAGTTCCCTCCCGAGAGCCCCACCGCATTGTGATACTGGGCGGGGACGGCACCATAGATGAGGCCCTACAGGGAATTGACGATCTCTCGCAGGTGGTGCTGGGCTATATTCCCATCGGTTCCGGCAATGACTTTACAAGGGACATGCCCATCCCCCGGGACCCGTTAAAAGCGCTGAAACGGATTTTGGAGGCAAAGGAAACCACCGCTGTGGATATCGGCACCGCCGTCTATGGAGACGGCCCGAGCCACCGCTTCATTGTCAGCAGCGGCATCGGCTTTGACGCGGCGGTCTGCGAGGAGACCAACCGTTCGGATATGAAGGGCTTCCTGAACCGAATCGGCTTAGGCAAGCTGACCTATCTGGGAATTGCCCTGAAACAGCTGTTTGCCAGCAGGGCAGTATCCTGCCAGATCCGCATAGACGGCAAAGCCCCCATATCCATCCAAAAGATCCTGTTTGTAGCCTTCATGAATCATATGTATGAGGGCGGCGGCTTTAAGTTCGCGCCCCGGGCCGACTACCGGGACGGCCTGCTGGATCTGTGCGTGGTGGGGGATATATCCAAGGCACTGATTCTGGTGGCGCTGCCCACCGCTTTCATCGGTAAACACTATATGTTCAAGGGCATCACGGCCTACCGCGCGCAGAAGGTGGAAATCCGGACTTCCACCCCTCTGTGGGTACACACGGACGGGGAGGTATCTCGTCGCAGCGACCGTCTGACCGTCACCTGCCAGCGCCAGGCACTGCATATGTATATCTGAAGATATTCTTAAAAATACTTTGAATTTCCTTAATTTTGTTTTTTTCCTCTTGAAAAAAGATGAATTTGTGTTATATTTAGGAGCGTTATAACACACTCCGTCTTTTGAGAAAAGGGGATAAAATATGATGGGAAGAACGTTAAAATTCTATCGGAAATATAAACATGGCATCCCGCTGATCCTCTATGGGATATTCTATTTGACCTGGTTCTGCTATCTGGAAAGAACAGTGACCAAGCACTATCATGTAATCCATATGGCTGTTGACGACCACATTCCTTTCTGCGAAGTGTTTATTATTCCTTATTACCTGTGGTTTTTGTATGTGAGCGCCGTGGTGCTGTTCCTCTTTTTCAAAAACAAACCGGATTACTGGCGGGCATGCGTTTTTCTGTTTACAGGCATGACGCTGTTTCTGGTGATATCCACCCTGTGGCCCAACGGTCACCACCTGCGCCCCTACATGATGCCCCGGGACAATATATTTACCCGGATGGTGGCAGTTCTGTGGAGAACGGATACGCCTACCAATCTCTGGCCCAGCATTCATGTATACAATTCCATTGGCGCGCATGTGGCGCTGTGCCGCTGTTCGCTGGGCAAAAAGCGCTGGCTCCGAAATTCGTCGCTGACGCTGTGTATCTCTATCATTCTGTCCACCATGTTTTTGAAACAGCACTCCCTGTTTGATGTGCTGACCGGCATTGGTCTGGCATCCGCCATGTATGTGCTGGTATACCGTCATGATCTGCTTGCCAATATGAGAGGAGCGCTCCGCAGCAGGGACGACTCCAGGCCCCAGGCCCAGGGCTGATATGACGCTCTGTCACCTGACACAAAAAAAGAAGCGATATGTCCTCCGCAGCGCGGATGCGTCTCGCTTCTTTTTCCGTCATGCAGCCCTGTTTTCGACCGACTCATCGGAATGCCACGGCGCCTGATTTCGGGCGGGTGAATCTGCTAGTTAAATTTAAATATCTTCTGGCAGATATGATAGGCATCCACCGCCAGTCTGCGACCGCCGCTGCCAGGCAGATTCATGGCAGCGCCCATAATCCCCCGGCGCATGGAGCCAAACAGTCTCTTGTCCTTCCCTTTCAGGTACTCCCACAACTCTCTTTTCATGGCCAGATGCTCTTTTGTGCCGGAACGAAGCAGCAACACACTGGAGACGGTGGTGATGATCTCCAGATAATTGTACATATACTGATATAGACGTTTGTCCTCGCGGATTTCCTCACTCAGTTCCGTAAAATAGTCAATCATCCGTTTGTTGACAAAGATCTGCTGATCTATGCGGGATATCATAACGGTTTCATTGACTGACTGATCCTCTCTCCCGATATAGTACCGGTAGAAGTTCACATCCAGATAATACATATTTTCCACATAGGGCAACGGCTCAAACACGTAAAGATTATCCACATAAAAAGTATGTGCCGGAAGTTCCAGGCCGCATTCCCGCAACAGCTTTGTCCGGAAAATAACCGAGTGCATCAGAATATAATGCCCTTTGGTAAAGTGATGACAATCCTCCCAGCTGAAAAGCTGGTCTGTCGGCAGAATGTGCCTGTAATTCATGACCTTTTTGCGCTTCTCTCCCTCTTTTTCATAGACAAAGTTACAGATCAGCATATCCAGAACTCTGCTGGTGCCGGTCTTTTCCCGCAGCGTCTCCAGCACCTGCATATAGGCTTCCTCTTTTACCCAGTCATCACTGTCCACCACTTTAAAATACAGGCCGGTGGCATTCCTGATTCCCGTGTTCACGGCGGCTCCATGCCCCCCATTGAGCTGGTGCACCGCCTTGACAATAGTGGGATACAGAGCTGCGTACTCATCCGCGATCTCTGCGGTGCGGTCCCCATGGGAACCGTCATCCACTATGATAATCTCCACATCCTCGCCGCCGGGCAGCAGGGAGTCAATACAATTTCGCATATAGTTCTCTGAGTTGTAGCAGGGTATTACAATGGATAAAAGCTTCATGTCGTCTACTCCTTATTGTACGCTTCGCATGTTTCCGGACGGCGCACATGATGTTTTATATTTCTGCCTGTTCCATGGCAGACGGCTTTCCCTGACGGATATCCAGATATGGCAGATAGGCGGCATAGGCAGAGGGAATTGGGTATCGTTCCCCGGCCTCTCCCGGCTCCACAAACAGCCACTCCTCCGTCTCCCCCGTGCGCGGTCTGGGTTCCAATTCGTCTACCCGGATCATATAACCACGCATATGCCATTCCCTGTGGGTGAAAATATGCCTGCTGTCCGCCAGTTTTTGAATCCGAAGAATTTTCAGTCCAAGATCCGCCAGATAGCGGTTGACTTCCTCCGCCGATCGGTACCCTTCCAGGCCGGGCAGTTCATACATGCCTGCAAGCAGCCCCTTGTCCGGACGCCTGCGCAGCACGGCCAGATTGTCATCCCGAATGACCAGCACTGTTTTCTCCTCCACGACGCGTTTCTTTTTTGCCGCTTTTCTTGGATAATCTTCCTCGCAATGACATTCATGGGCCATGCAGCATTCCCTGAGAGGACATTCTCCGCAACGGGGCTGACTCCCCGGAATACACACCTGAGCGCCAATGTCCATCATGGCCTGGTTAAAATCGCCGGGGCGTGTCAGGTCCGCCGCATCCCGAAACAGCTGTGCCAGTTCCCGCTCCACCCTCTGTTTTACCTTAGGATCCGTGATTTCCCCATCGTCCATGCGCAGTCTGGATAACACTCTGAGCACATTGCCGTCCACCGCCGGTTCCCTCTTCCCGTAGGCTATGGAAGCAATGGCGCCGGCGGTATAGCTGCCGATTCCTTTCAGCTTCATCAACTCATCCCGGGTGTCCGGCATCTGTCCGCCATACTCCTCCATAATCTGCCGGGCCGCTGCCTGGAGATTGCGCGCGCGGGAATAGTATCCCAATCCCTCCCACAGCTTTAGCAGCCTCTCCGAAGAAACCTGCGCCAGACTGGCAACATCCGGCAGTTCCTCCATAAAGCGCTTATAGTACGGTTTAACCGCCTCCACCCTGGTCTGCTGTAACATAATTTCAGACACCCACACATGATAGGGGACAGGGTCCTCCCGCCAGGGGAGGATACGCCTGTGCATATCATACCATTTCAGCAACGGCTGCGCAATCGCTGACAGTTCACCTTTTCTTAGGTTTTCCTTAATATTTCCTGAAATGCCGTTAAATTTTTCCAAAAGAGCAGTGGGGGCGTTCCGCTCGCTGCAAACAGGCGCTGTCAGAGATACCGGTACGGCGTCCGCCACCGTGAGACTGTCCATGGTCACCCGGCAATCGTAAGCCAGAATGCGCACGCCGGCGCTGACGGCCCGCCGCAACGCCCGGGCAAACTCCGGATGTGTCACGGCATTGGGCACAAGATGACTCACCCCCTTCATCTGAACCACAAAGAGCACAATGGCCCCGTAGCCCTCCTGCCTGGCCCGGATCAGTTCCTCCACATGCTTGACGGCCCTCTCTGAGGGAGCATCCGGAAACCGGGCCTCCCCCTCTTCCTCCAGAGTCACGCCCTTTACTTCCATAAATATTTTTTCCGTGACAGTTTCAATGTAGAAATCAATCCTTGAGTTGCCATACACTGTCTCCGGGCGGACAGATACCAAATCGGGGAAAAGTCGCTTGGTCCACAGCCATTCCAGTACCGCCCGGTTTGGGGCCTGGGAGTCCATATTGACTATACGCCCCTCTTTTTCCACCGCAACCAGATCATAGGCCGTACTGCGTGAGGTGTTGTTGCTGCGCTCCAAATATACCGCCGCGTCCGGAACCAGAAGTTCCCTGCATCGACCGGTATTTTTCACATGCACTTTCTCCTGTCTGCCCTCTATATCCACATACGCAACAAAACGATTGGGGCGCTGAATAAAACGCCCCTTGACTATATTTTCATATCTCATTTTATTTCCCTGTACAAATCGTGTTTTCTGATTGCATGCATTCTTTTGCTTCGGCAGTCTCACATTAACCGCTTGATTTCAAAGCGCTCCTTTGTAATCAGGCACTGCTTTAAATCCTCATAGCGCTGTTCCACATCGTCCCCCTCCACCTCAATATCACAGCACAGAGACATGGTGGTGATCATCTCGTTAGTGATCCTGTGGTGCAGGGCTGCCAGCACATTCAGCCGCTGTTCGTAGGTGCGGGCATCCAGAAACTCCAGAACCAGCGGATCCAGCCCCGGTTCCTCCGATTGAGGCTCCTTCGGGGCATCCTGTCCTTTTATCTCCGCCCCGGCTGTCGCAGTCTGGATTTCAGACTCTGGTTTATCCAAAGATGTGTGGATTTCTCCTCCGCTTTCCGCCTGCTGCCGCCCTGCGTCCGGGCCCTGGAGCTGAAAACGAAACTCCTGGTCCGCATTCGGATATTTTGTATGGTCCACCGGACCCACAAACATCTCCAGAGGTCTGGCATATATCTTATAATCTCCATACAACGCCTGGTAGATTACCAGCTGTTCCCTGGTTTCCGTGTGCTCCGCCACAGCTACCACCTGATACAGATTCCCTTTAAAATGTCTGTAAATCTCCTGTGCTCTGGGTAAAAATCTCTCTGCCATCCCTCTGCCTCCTCTATTCTTTCCCTCTTCACACATCCCGGACCGCCGATTGCACAGCTGTAATCCGTCTTCTATAATGTAATAAACCTTATTGAAGCAGCTGCGCGGTAAAATCACAGTCCGCCGCCTGAAAGCCCAGATCCTCGATCTGCCTCAGCAATTCCTCCTGCGTCTCCTCCTTCTGTTTTTCCAGCGCGCCGTGGTGCACCAACACCTTATAGCTGCGCTGCCCGTCACTGTCCACGACACGGCTTAACATAACGCCGCTGTTTCGATATCCCTGCTCTTCCATAAACGCCCACACCCGGCCTATATACTCCCGCTCTAACTGCTCATAGTATGCCTCCCGGGCATTCTGTGTATCCGCAGCCTGGCTCTGAATGCTGCCCGCAACGCACAGCGCCGCTGCCATGGCCAATGCAATCGCTACCATTCCCCATAAAATCTGATCCGTCCATGATCTTCTCATAACTACCTCTTTCCTGCGTCAGAAAGTCTCTCTCTGACTTTCCCCGGTCCTGTCCGGTGCATTCTTTCTGACGCAACATTTTGTTCTGTGTTTATGAGTCAATCATAGTAGATATTGTGTCCTATAAAACTCCCTCAAACCCGGCCGGGAGAAATCGGGAAAATCCCCTCATTCCTTTCCAAAAGATACACGTCGCATTTTGTGGGAGGCTTGTGCCAAATGACAGAGACCCGGACGCTCTAACTTGACGCAATTGAGCCGGGCTCAGATTCATATGGACATTTTCCCCAGATTACCTCTCCCCCTGTGGTAATGCCCGCCAGGCCAAGACATTCCCTGCTGTTTTCAAAATCATAACAGACAAAAATCAAAGCCTTCCCCAAAGGCAAATCTTCCGGCAGCGGGGAGACCGTTCCGCAAGCCTGTCCGTTGTCCTGCCGGCAAAGCCGCAGCCACTCCCATTTCCGGTCCCCCTTTTCCCGCTCCAAATATGTTTGCAGCAGACAAGGGTCCCCCTTTTCACCCGCGTAGGGCTGAGGGGAAAGCAAGGGCCATCCGTCCAGAAAATACATACGTCGTACAGCCATATAATGCATTCTATAAGAATCTCTGTCATGCTCTCTGCGACGAAATATTTCCGCGCCGTCCCGCACATGATGTACGAAGAAGTATTGTTTAGACACCGGATCCAGGAAGGGCACGCCGTGTCCCGGCCCCCGGAAGCCTGCAAACCGCCAGTCGGAAATCTCCGATGACGCCCAGGGTTTTTCGGCCCGAAAACGATAGCTTCCCGCCAGCTTAACCCCCCAGCCTTCGCCGTCCAGACTGCGCCCCTGCTCATCCAGATAGGGACCGGTTATCTCACGGCTGCGGCCCACGCGGATATCATAGTCATCTCCCAGCCAGCCATAGGACAAAAAGAGATAATAAAATCCTTCCTGGGGATGATAGATCACCGCCGCCCCTTCCGGTCCGTCAATATAGGAGTTCTCTGGTCTGCGGGCAATCCTTTTGCCCTGATAATGGGGGTCTGGATTGACTGGCATTCCCGTGACAGGGTCCAATTCCTTTATGAAGATCCCACCAAAAAAGGAGCCGTATATCAAGTATTTTTCGCCCTGGGACGTATCCGCCACATGGGCGTCAATGGCATTAGGCTCCGTGTCCGGGGTATGCCAGGTATCCATTACCACGCCCCTGTTTTCAAAGGGGCCCTGGGGGCTGCCCGCCACTGCCAGCCAGATTCTGGACTCGGAACTGCCGAAGGCCCTGGTTGCCGAATAGTACATGCGGTATTCACCCTGCGCGTACTCTACATAGGGAGCCCAAAAACCCCCTGTCGGCTTATACCCTCTGCCATTATCACTGCCCTGGGAAATGGCCTGCCCGGACAGGGCATAGCCCACAAATTCGAAATGCACCAGATCCCGGCTCCTGCGGATCGGTATTCCCTGTTGATAGACAGACGTCAAAGCGGCGTCTGTGCTGTAAGAGTAATACATCCTGCTGACCGGATCATACATCATGGACGGATCGTGGGATTCAAAACAGGGATTTTGATCCCGGCTGTGCAGATTCAACCTGAATCCTGGTTCCATTTTCACATCATTCCTTTCGCTTACGACACCCGCCTGTATTTGGAAGATCCCTTTCCCACCTGACTCCGCAGGCATATTGCGGGCAGCTTGCACGCAGATACAAGGCTACTGGCGATTATAGTAATCAATACCGCCGCTGGCAATAAAATAGGTTCTGATAAATCCGTCCGTGGACACCACCACAAATTCATTGGTGGCCTCCAGAAAATAGACATCATCATTGTCCTCGGCCTCCAGTTTGTGCAGCGCGTCCGGGTGGTGAATCACTGCGTTGGCCGCCGCTACATACTCCTCTACCGTGGCAAATCCCATTTCAATTCCGTGCTTTTCAAAGTGCTGACTTAACAGGCGCTCATTGCGGAAGGAATAGAGTGCCTCTGACACATCCTCCGCCCAGCCGACAGATTGCGCATCCTCCAAAAAGGACTCCAGCGTACTCCCCGATCCGGCTTCTGACGTCTTTGCCTCTTCCGAAAGAGACTCTGAAAATGCAGAACTCTCATGGACGCTGCCTCCCGTCTCCGTCGAATTGACTATTGTGGCATTTCCCGCCCCGGAGATATCTCCGCCGTTCTCCGGCAACCGCACCAGACTGACTATGATCAGTACTGCCAGCGCAAGCACGCTGCCCAACAATGTCTGTTTCTTACCTTTTCCCGATGTATTATCCATCATCCTTACCTCTTTTCCGCATATCTGTAGTTGACAAGTCAACTGCCGGTTTAACCCACGGCACTACACCACTAATAGGATCCGCGCTCTGCTGGGGATTCTATCTTCATAACTCAGTATCTGGAAGTCCCGCTTCCAAACGGAACTTCCCCGGCATTAGATGCCGGTCTCTTCAAACACCGATATAATCAGCACTTCCACACTCATCACATCATTCATACGTCCGGTTTTCACCGCCTCCTCCGCCTCCACACATCTGATCAGGGCCTGACGCAGTGTGGCAGACTTAAAACGGGACGCCTGCCCCAGGTATTTGTTTACAGCAAAGGGCGGCACGCCCAGGCCGGACGCAATCTCCTTATTTGACTGTCCCTTACTCTTCATGGCTTTGGCCTGGAGCAGCAGGTTACATTGTCTCGCAATCAGAAAAAGAATCCGCATGGGCGGCTCCTTGAGAGTCAACAGATCATAGTACAGTTCCAGCGCGTCCTTCCGGCGCTTTTCCGCAATGGCAGTGACCATATCAAAAATATGATTGGATACCCGGGTAGTACACACCGCCTCCACGTCCTGTGGTTCCACCACTTCCCTGTCCATGCAGTAGCAAATCAGCTTCTCCAGCTCCATATAAATGTTTTCCATGTCCGTACCGGTTTTATTGAGAAGCAACATAACCGTGTTCTCGGTTATTTTTTTTCCCTCTTTTCCCAGTATACCCGCTACCCAGCGCTTTAAAGTTTTCTCGTCCTGAACCGGGAACTCTGCCGCACATCCCTGGGTCTGAACTGCCTTAAAGAGCTTGCTGCGCTTGTCCACCTCTGTCTCGGTGAAAATCAGCACGGTGGACTCATTCTGCGTCTTTAAGTACTCTGCCATCTGCTCGCCGCCCGATTTAAACAGACCGCTGTTATTCAGAAAAATTACCCGGCGCTGCGCCAAAAAGGGCAGGGTCTCCGCCAGATCGATAATCTCCCCGACAGACACATTTCTGCCCTCGTAAAAATGATTATTCATATTGTCATCCGGGGCGCACAGCGCTCCCTTAATCTTGTCCCGGTACTGGCGCTTTAAATAGCGCTCCTCCCCGTAAAGGAGATACACGGGCCGGAACTGCCCCGATTTGATGTCGTTTTGTATCCGCTGCATGGCATCCTCTTCTCACCGCATATAATTTCCATATCATTTTCTATTTGGAAAGTTCCTGCTGTTCTCTATACACAATAACACAGTATCCCATATTTTTCAACGGATTTTCCTTTTCCCAGGGCAGGCTCTTTCTTCCTTTTCCACCCTCATCCTCTAGTGCCTGTCAAGTCCCCCCGGTGGCCATCCCTTTTTCGGATTACATCTCACATACCCGTTTACCGGGCCAGTCCCGCCACCCCCGGCACCAGTCCTCTCACCGCCAAATACAGCAGCGCCCCCAGGCAACCTCCCGCGAAATTCAGAATCAGATCATCCACATCCACGCTACGTCCAATAAAAAACTGGGTTGTCTCTATGAAAACCGGCAGCGCGAGGCTGTGCTGCACCACGGAAAGAATGGTCTGCTTTTTCTTCCACAAAAGAGGTAGTCCAAACCCCCAGGGCATAAACATTACAATATTACCCAAAACATTGACCAGAAAGATATTCAGGGAAAAATGCCGAAAAAATCCGGAAATACTGCGAAAAGGCACAAGATTGATCCCCTCACCGCTTTCTAACCGCCCGGCAACATACCTTGCCATGGCAGCCGGAGCCAGATATCGCCCCTGTAGGGCCAGCGCCAGCAATCCCGCCATAAATGCCACAAATGCCGCTTCGATCCATGCCCTTACCGACTTTTCCCGCCAGGGCCTGCGCGTCGGCAGGTAAATCAGCAGAACCGCCGACATGATGACCAGCAACTTTACAATGTATATAAACATATTCGTCCCTCTGATAACGCTCCTTACGTCTGAGCCAGCTCCTTGCAATGACCTTGCAGGAAGCAGTAATCTTGCTCCGGAAAATTTCCCAGGCCGCTTCTGGCGTCATAGATCTCCTGCATATGTGTCGTTATCGGCTTTCCCTCTATCTCTATGGCCCTGAGAGAATCGTACGCCCTGTGTCTTATAGGAAGAAGATCCTGCATACAACTGTTATTCAGTGTAGGGTCTATTGCCAGTTCCTCCAAAAACCACAGAAGGTCCGGGTATTCGGGTTTCTTCTCCCCTTTGTATCCATAAAGTTCTTTCCATATCATGTGCGGAAGTCTTTTTTATCAACAGCTCATACTGTGTCATACCTGCCTCCAAAATCCAGATTATTCCCCCATATCCAATCGCCCTTTGAGCTTTGGTCTTGCAGATCCCAAAGAGCCTACAGGCTTATGTATTGCGCACAGCCGGGCAGTCCGCCGACATGCCCCCCTACAGCCTTACACTATATATCGTCATAAGTGATTGCGAAACTCCCTTTCAGAACACAGAGGATGGGCAATATATACAAAATAAGGGCGACTTGCCACCGCATTGGAGCCCGTTTTTGTATATATTCACCAGCCTCGTCACTTGCGGACAGAGTTTCGCAATTACCTATATATCGTCACATTGAGAGGAATGTGAATCCTTAATCCATTAGCCTGTCTGTATCCGGAATTATCTGTTTGGGGCTGACAGGCACCACGCGATACCCGCTGCCGTCCTCCGGGTCATATTTCTAAAATGATTTCCTGGATTCAGTTGAAAAACAGTGTCAATCCCACTCCGTGAACAGAGGGAGGCCATCTCTCCCGTGCGTTCCCGCACTGTTTTCATATAAGGATTCCCCGTCCTGCATTCTCTGTCGCCAAGAGATAGATAAGCATGTGTCAGATGGTCATCCAGCCCCCGGGCAGAGACGTACTCCCCAAAGCCCGGGAACCACAGCGACCCGGATATGCTCGCGATTCTGGAAAAGCAGGATGTCCGGCAGGCGGCATATACGGCGAACAGTCCCGCAAGAGAGTAACCCGCAAGACCTCTCCATACTATGGGTTTTTGTACCTCTTCCTCCACCCTGGGAAGCATTTCTTCCGTTAAAAACCGCAGATATTCGTCCGCTCCTCCCGTGCAGGGCGTTGCGCCCTCCGAGACAGCAGGCATCTCCCAGGGAGTCATATCATGGTGCCAGTCCAGCCCGCTTATGGCCACAAGTGTAAAGTCCGGGCATTTCATGTTCCGCAGCGTCTGATATACCCGGTCCCCCTCCTCCTCAAAAGTATTCAGATAAAATATAGGGCTGCCGGGGGAGCCACAGGAATATATGGCAATCTCCCTGCCAGATACATGTGAAATACTTTTATGATTAAGTTCTTTTTTCATTCCTCTGTATTTACCCCTCCGCGCTCCCGACCGCCCGTTTTATTCTCCGCGCTCAAACAGCGCGTTGGCTTCCATCTTACTGACAATCCCCTGGGCATCAACACCGGGATGCGTTACATAGATCCGGCAGACCTGTTCCACAAATTCACTGTCTACTCCCAGCCGCCCGGCAATGATCTCCACCCTGCGTCCTGCTTTCATATCCCGGAGAATAGCCGTCACCGCCTGTACCAGATTGTCTTCGGTCAGGTTCCCCGAAGGAGCTTTGCCTCCATCCCTGCCCGTCAGGTCAATCCTTTCCACCTGCCATTTCCCCGTCTTTTCCTGTACCTTAAGTACAGCCATGGTCACAGGTTGCCGAAAACGTCTGGGCCCGCAGCTCCCCGGATTCAGAAAAAATACGCCGTCCACCGTCTCTGCCTCATATTTATGAGAATGACCGTAGACAAACAAATCCGTTCCGGCAAGATTTTCCTTCCTGCATTTTTTGTTATGGATCATATAAACGCGTAACCCAAACAGGACTATGTCCAGGTCCTCTGCCAACCCCTCCGCCCACTCTTTATCGTTGTTACCCCGCACCGCATAGACCGGCGCAATTCGCTCCAATTCCTTCAATATATGGGGACCGCTGATGTCCCCGCCGTGCAGAATTACCTCACAGGTTCTCAGTACCTTTACCGTTTCCGGACGCAGCAGGTTATGCGTATCCGCCAGAACCGCGATCCTTCGGTATGAGTTATTCTCCATTTCTACCCCCAATCACAGGCTACATGCAACTTCCTGACTATGTCCGGATCACCCAAAAGCATGTTATTTTCCGTCAACATAACAGTTGAGCAGATAGCTCTTATAATCTCCTCGCGAAAAGACCTTGTCTGAGCGAAAGTCCCCATATTTTTTTACCAATTCCCCCACGGTAATATTCCTTGCGAGGTTCAGCGCCCTGGTATCCTCCTCCACAATCCTGCGAATCAATTCCTCCCTGTCATCCGTCTTCATATTGCCGATCTTCCAGTTCGCCGTCATATGGGTAAAATTGAAAAACACATCATACTGGTTGGAAATATTCAGTACAATGTCCTCCCCATTGTGATAAACAACACTGTCCTCATCATCCTTCAATCGTTCACACCATTCCCGTTCCGCCTCAAGTTCATTGTAATTCAGAAAATAAGGGATCAGTGTTCCGGGAATGTCCTGTTTATTGATACGAATATCATACAGTTTACGGTTCTCGCCGTCACATGACCCCGCATGGACAAAAAAGGAAAATTCCCCGCCAAATGCGGCGCACCTCTCCGACAACTTTAATTCCTCCGTCAACGGAAGCAGCAGCGCGACCTCCTCCCGGTTCTCCGCATTGATAAACGCCTGCCAGCGGGGAGCTATCTCATTTTTTAGTAATATCTCCGTTGTGCGCAGAAGTTCATGAAAGGCACCTTTTCTGCCCACGTATCTGTCCGTATACTGTTCCAGCCCGAAAAAAGTCAACTGTACCGTATGTACACCCACATCCTTAAGAAACCTCACATATTCTGCGTCCCGGACCATGCGCCAGAAGCTCCCCAATTCAAAGCGTTGAGGCATAATCCCTCTGGACAGCCGTTTATCCCTGTCCCACCTCTCCCTGTAATCATCACAATAATCCGGTTCCCTCAGCCAGCTATAAAAAGCAATATTCTCAAAATAGGGCTCAAAGTACTGAAAAATCCATTCATCTGCCCCCTCCTCCATCTTTTTGTTGGGCATGTGCCCCAGCCAACAATGTCTGCACCGGTTTGGACAGCCATACAGATCCACCACCAGGGACAAATGTTTCGTTAAACTCTTTTTATTCATAATTCTCCTATTTTAGTTCCGCATGTCCCCTCCCTCCGCCCATAGTACATGATGCATATCCTGCCGCTTGAGGCGTCAGTATTTTCATCAGTGCGCAGTCCCGGAACATGCTGTTTTTAGTTCCGCATGTTCTCCATGCCGATTCAAATCTATACTACCCCTGTAGTAAAATCCACAAACGGATAGTCCCCCAACTCTTCCACAATGATTCTCCCGTTTAAGTTAAACCAGCTCTTGCATTTATCCAGAATAATGGCATCACTGGATATCACATTCTCCAGGGCCTCCAATGTGACATCCACATTATGAATGACCTCCAGCTGTAATTCAAAGGGAAAGTCCCCCAGCAGCGCACCGATCCGTTCCTTTAGTCTGCCGGAATTGGATACCGGGGAATCCAGATAAAACACAGCCTTGCCTATACCGCCCTTCTCAAGTTCCCTGCCTATCATCAGAATCGCCTGTGAAGTCTTGTCGATCAGACGGTATGTGCCCCTGAGGGCAGCCAGATCCCTGACCGTGTTATCCATACATTTCAGCAACAGGGAACCGGACAGGGCAACCTCCAGGGTAATGATCGTGTTAAAGCCGTCAATATGCACTACACCGCCTTCCGGAAGATCATGGAGCTCCTTATCACCTCTGTTCTCTATATTCTCCCGAGAAGACACGGCTCTCACCAACGCCGTCCGCTGCCTTTCTGACAACAGATAATGATTGCCTACGAATACTGAGGCGCTCTTAATAGGGTAACCCTGATTCAACAAATAATACAGATTCTGTGCTGCCCTGTGCAGCCTGGGAACTGCGGCAGCGCCAAATTCTGTCTCATCATTGGGGGCATAGCCTCTTTGTACGCTCTTGTCCATAGTCTCTCCCCCTTTATACGGTGGTCTGCACAAACGGGAAGTTGGATACCAGTTCCTCGTCCATCTCCATCATATTAAGTATCCTGCTGGCCGCCCCTGACGGGTGATTCTTACCGGATTCCCACGCTTCCACCGTTTTATCGGAGACCCCCATATAACCCGCGAACAGCTTCTGCGACAGCCCTGTCTTTTTCCTGATGGCCTTTACTTCTTCGGCCTGATATTCCTTTACAGGCAAAACCGTCACGATACGCCGGGGCAGCTTCTTCTCCCTGACGTCTTCCGCCGCCTCTGTCAATCCGTTCATAATACTCTCATACGCTCTGCTCATTTCTCATACCTCCATCTCCAATTTTTGCTCCAGTTGATCTATCATTTTTCTAATGTTATTGCGTTCTGTGTTTGTCAGGTTTTCTTTACCGCTCTTGGGATATACGGTAATCAGATAAACCGTTTCCAGCAGCAGAAAATCTACATAGCATACTCTTGCGCTGCCGCTTTTTCCTCTGTTGTCAAACGCGAAACGCAGCTTTCGCAACTTTCCGGTTCCCCGCATTACCGCTCCGATCTGCGGGTCACTCATAATCTGAAGTTCCAGTCGTCGCAAATCGTCGTCATTCAATCCTAAACTTTCCCAATTCTTTATAAACTCTCTTGTCTGTATAAAAGTTCTTGTCATTTGAGATTCCTATTCCTTTCTCTTATATTACCCTATTCAATAGGGTGTGTCAATAGCTGATTTGCTTTTTTACCGAAATTTTTCCACTACCATTTTGTTATGTATACAGCGCACGATTATAGCTCCGCCGTCTGCTGTCTGTAGAAACCTACATCCCCTATTTTCCAGTCTCCTGAGGGTTTCCTCATGGGGATGTCCATAGGAATTGTCCCGCCCCGCAGAGATCAGAGCCAGCCGGGGCGTCACAGCCTGTAAAAAGGCATCCAGGGTGGAATACCTGGAACCGTGATGCGCCACCTTGAGCACATCCAGTCCGGACAGAGACATGGTTCTCAGATATGCCGTCAGCTGCCTTTCTCCCTCCCCTTCCACGTCGCCGGTGAGCAAAACCCGGAAGTCCTTCTCCTCCAGCAGATAGCAGGCGGAACCCGCATTGCCCCCGCCGCCGTAATCCGAATGGGGCCATAGGCATGTCAGGCGAAAATCTCCCTGTGCCCATCCTTTTCCCTGGGAGAGATACTCCACTTTGCATCCTGCCTTCCAGGCCAGCGCCCTTAATTCCTCCAGTGATTCCGGCAATGGCTCCTTAGACTGAGGAAGATACAGAACCTTTAGACGAATTCCTTTACTGTCTGAAAGCAGTTCCCTGACCGCATTTATATGATCCTGATCCCCGTGAGACAGAAAAATTCCGTCTATCGTACGGATTCCCTGATATTTCAGATAAGGAATCAATACATATTCTCCCACCCCGCTGCGGCTGCTGCTTCCCCCATCAAACAGATAGACCAGGCCCCGGGCAGTGCGCACGCATACGCAGTCCCCCTGTCCCACATCCAGCATGGTAATAGAAAAACCTCTGTCTCCGCATGCTGTAAGCAATATGACCGCCATGGTCAACAGCAGCAGGCTGATGCCGCTTTCCCACTTTCCCATAGCTTTCGCCGCGATACTTCCAGCCCCTGCGAATTCTCTGTGAATCATCCTCCTTTTCACAGACTCACACACCGCGTCTGCCCGGGCGGCGTTTCTCTCCTCCAGGCCAGGACGTTTTCCGGTTCTCTTTGTCATACAAACCACTGCGGTCAAAATCCCATAATACGCGGCAATTTGCCATGGTCTTGGGCAACCGGTAATCCACAGATGCCCCGGCAGTCCTTCCGCCAGACGGCACAGCTCTTCATACAATCCAAGTATCCCCATTACCACCCACCGGGCAGGATAAGCGGCAGGGAAAAACATCAGAATCAGTCCTCCCGTCAGCAGCAGTCCCATCAGCGGCAGGACGACTATATTCAGCAAAATGCCATAGACCGGAATCTGATAGAAAAACCACAGTTGGATGGGCATTGTAGCCAAAGTGACGGCCAGACTGGCCAACAGGCCTCGAATCAGGCCGCCAAACCACAGTAACACCTTATATTTCCAATACAGTTTGCTTTCTCCGGCTTTCAGCCCTCTTTTCAAATGCGCCTTATCAGCCCGTCCTGCGCTGCGTATCATTCTTTCAAGGACCGAATTTACAGGCAGTTTCAGCAATGCAGGATATATTACTCCCATCCCCACCACCGCCCCGAAAGAAAGTAAAAAACCACAATGGTACACCAATCTGGGATTATGGCATACCATTCCTGCCGCCAAAACCCCCATGGCTGTCAGCATATCATAACGCTTTCCCCATATTTCTCCCAACATACGGATCAAATACATACCTATGGCACGGACTGCCGATATCCCCCAGCCCACCAGTCCCCCGTAGAACAAAATCATACAGCCGCCGATTATCGCGGACGGTACAATCGGGCAGCCGCACCGCCGCAGCAGCCCGTACAGGCCCATTCCCAGCAGGGTAATATGCAGACCCGAGATAGCCAGCACATGGGCTATACCGTTGTTCTGATACAATTCCCTGATTTCCCTGTCCAGTTCATACTTTTCCCCCAGCAGCATTTTTGCCAGAACAGATGCCTCCCTGGATGGAAGCGCCCGCCATAGCCTTTCCTTCAAAACGCGGCGCAGGCGCAGAAGCGCTTCCCTGATCCTCCACTGCCTCTTGTCGCTTCCCAGGAGCCGGGCCTCCTTCAGCTGCCCGGCCACATTGTTGATCAGATTATAATTCGCATTGTCCCACTCCCCGGGGTTGGTAGCATGCTGATAAAATTCCATGCGTCCCTGCACTGTCACATGACTGCCCAGGCAGATTTGCTCCCACAGCCGCTCCGCTTCGGTCTTTCCCCCCGCACTCGCATGCTCCCGGGCTGTATAGCCTGTTGTGAGCTGGCATACCAGCTTTTCATTGAATTTTTGTCCTGAAATATTTGGGACAGAAACTTCGTCCCCGGATGACGTATCAGACGATACGATAACAGATTTCAGATAAAGAACCAAAACTTCCTCGCCGTACAGAGTACGGACTTCCTTTTCGTATACCAGGCCAGTCACTGTCACTGGCCGCCCCCGCAGGTCCTCCGGGGAGGACTGTTTCCCACGGAGCCCTTCCTCCCCGTAAAACTGCCGGAATAAATCCGACTCCCAGGGCGGGGGATCTGCCAGCTGCTGCCAAAGCGCAATAACTGCGATCAAAACCAGGCACCCGCCTAAAAGCGGTCTGTGTATTCCTCTCAAATCTACTCCAATCTGCCCGCTTTCAGCAGACAAAATTATTATTTCTCTTGTCACCGTCGGTCCGCCCGGCAGGCGTACAGGCCACAACGGCAAAGACTCTCTTTTCTTCTTATTCCAAATTCGTTACAATATCGAGATTGCGTTCAAAATATGTGGTCAAGCTATATTTTTCACGGTATGTGCCGGAATTGTCCCCATTGATGGATATTTGAACTCGGTTCACATGACTGAGCTCCGCCAGGGAGTTCGTAATAGAATAGATCGTGACATCCGCCGTTACATTATAAGGCTGCGTCAGGAACGTTTCATCCAGATTGACATAGCACACACCGTCCCTCGTGGTCACGCTGGCAACTTTGGTGGACGGATTGATCGTGGGAAATAGCCCCTCACGGCTAGGCCCCTTAATCAGTTCCTCCACAATCAGCTTTTCCGGAGAAATATTCGTGCTGTACTCTCTGGTGCGATTGGCCGCAATCAGTTGATCTCCCGCCTCATTGGCAAAGTACAGTTTCAGTGTGATCTCTTCATAGGTATTAATGGCATTGCCATCATTTTCTACAAACTGATCTCTGTTCATAGTAGATACAATATTTCCCAGAGAATCCAGAAGAGGATTCCCGTTCACGGTGATTGACACAAAATTGATCTGGGACAGTTGGGTCAAAGTCCTCACAATTGCCGCTCTCACCAATACCTCTGTGGTCGTCGAAAGACTGTTATAGTCCTCTGTCATATCCAGATGCACCTTACCCATGTTCACTTCCACACTCTGTACCTGAAACCCCATATTGAGAGGGGCCTTGTACTCCAGTTTCGCCGGTGTGGTTGCCAGCGCGTTCAAAAGTTCCCTCACCTGCCCTTCCAGGTCTTCGGCCTCCATATAGTGCTCATGCATCTCTATTTTTGTCTCGGAATTGCTCACATAATATACCGAATAGATCCTAGACTGGTCCACCGGCTCACTGTTGCAGGCTACAAGAGCAAGCAGGCATGTCAGCAACACCGCCATGATTCGTTTCATTCTGTTCCTCCATATTAAGAGTTCCGCATCTTCCCGCTGCGCACGCATCCCGGTGATCTATATCCGGCCGCTCCGGCGTCCCGATTTAGATCAGCGCGCTCACCGGGCATATGCTGTTCTGAGTTCCGCATCTTCCCGCTGCGCACGCATCCCGGTGATCTATATCCGGCCGCTCCGGCGTCCCGATTTAGATCAGCGCGCTCACCGGGCATATACTGCTCTGAGTTCCGCATCTTCCCAGAAAACGCACATCCCCAGTGATCTATTGAGAAATATAATTCAAGGGAATCTTCGCCAAAAAGGTAGAGCCTTCTCCCTCCGTGCTGGTCACCGTGATGGAACCTCTGTGCATCAGCACAGCGTTCTTGGTTATGGCCAGTCCCAGACCGGTACCGCCGATCTCCCGGGAATGGGATTTGTCTACCCGGTAAAAACGCTCATATATCTGCGCCAGAGAGTCTTCCGGGATACCGATGCCGGAGTCACTGACCTCAAAAGTAAAATACTGATGGTCCGCATCCAGAACCACCTTGACCCAGCCATGTTCCTTGTTATACTTAATAGCGTTCTCCACCAGATTGGACATCACCAGCGTCATCTTGACCTCGTCTACCTCGGCGGTTACGGGACGCACGCTCTCAAACACCACCTCCACATCTTTCTTTCGGGCAATAGGGCGTAGGCGTTTCAGAATCAGTTCCGTCAGATCATTGATATTGACAGAGGCAATATTTAACGCGGATACCTTCTTATCCATTTTGACCAGAGTCAGTAAATCCGTAATAATACGATTCTCCCGGTCAATCTCCGACACAATATCTTCCATGAACTCCTGGTATAACTCTGCCGGCACATCCTCCTGCACCAGCAGAGAATCCGCCAGCACCTTCATGGAAGTCAAAGGCGTCTTCAATTCATGAGACACATTGGACACAAATTCCTGCCTGGAGTCGTCAAGCACCTTCATACGCTGGAGCATTTGGTTAAATGCCTCCACAATATGCTCCGTTTCCGCCAGATCAGGCACGGAAATACTCTCATTGCTGTATCCCGCTTTTACATCGTTGATCGCCCTGGTAACCCGCTCAAAGGGCCTGGTCAGCACAATGGATAAAATCAGAGCAATCGCCACAATGGCCATAATCATCAGCGCTTCCAGAATCAGGGCCTTGCGGCTTAAAACCGCCATTGTTTCCATGATATAGTCCGTGGAAATACTGGTCAGCATCACGCCCTTAACCCGTGGGTCGGGACCTGTCGGAACTGTCCCTCCGGTCTCCTCTCCACCGGTATTTCGATTGTCAATAATAGGAATGGTTATTTCTATATACCCGTTTTGGGCATCATAATTGGAAAGACTCTCTCCCCGGAAGCATCTGATCACTTCCTCTGAGATTATCGTCTTTCCCTCACTGATTGCGTATGTATCCTTGACAATCCGCAGATTCCCACTTATAATCTGTACCCGCCCGTCATACAGGTTGGACAGCATCTCCAATTCCGCGTTAATGACCCTGGAGCTGCTGGTGTTCAAATATTCCGCGTTAAGCGTCGGGGAGCTCCATCTGTTAAGATAGTCCTCATTGATCAGATGGTCCGCGATCACTCTCAGCTGGCTCTGCACCGCAGCCGTACGAAGTTGCACCGCCCGCTGCTCATAATTTCTCATAATTCCGTAGCGCATGGCAACGCTGGGAATAATTCCCACCGCCAGAACAATCAAAAATATTCTGACTCGCAGACTGCGAATATTCAAATACTGATGATAAAAAAGTTTGATTTTCTTTATACAATTATTCATATTGGCTTATACATTGTAAAAATAATACCCTACTCCCCACTTAGTGTGTACATACTGCGGTTCACTGGGATTGCTTTCTATCTTCTCCCGCAGTCTCCTGATATGTACATCCACCGTCCGCACATCCCCCGGATAGTCGGACCCCCATACAATCTTAAGCAGCGCCTCCCTGCTGTATACCTTGTTGGGATTGGTCATAAGCAGTTCCAGTACCTCAAATTCCTTGGCAGTCAGTCCAATCTCCCTGCCTGCGATATAAGCCCGTCTGCCCTCACAGTCCAGACGCATTTCGCCGCTTACCAGATCTTTGCGGGCCTGTGTCTGTCCCTTCTTGGGCTCCACACGGCGCATGATGGCCTTGATTCTGGCCTTTACTTCCAGGATATTGAAGGGCTTGGTAATATAATCATCCGCACCGTACTCAAGCCCCAGGATCTTATCCATGTCATCACCTTTGGCAGTCAGCATGATTATGGGAACATTGGAAAACTCTCTGATCTGTTGGCACACCTCAAATCCCGTCAGCTTGGGCAACATAATATCCAGCAGAATTATATCATATCGGTTGGCCTTGGCCAGCTCCAGAGCTTCCTCCCCATCATAGGCACAGTCCACCTGCATCTCATCCTGCTCCAAGCTAAACCGGATTCCCTTCACGATCAGTTTCTCGTCATCCACTACCAAAGCCCTCTTTACTGCCATTCCTTCAACCGTCCTTCCCCTCATGCTCAATCTACTGTTATCTTATCCCTGATCTTCTCATAAGTGCTCTCTTTGATGCCCGGCACCTGCATAATCTCTTCCACAGATTGAAAACCGCCGTTTTTCTCTCGATAGGACAAAATATCTCCCGCACGGCTCTCGCCGATTCCGGGCAGGGTCTGAAGTCTGACCGCATCCGCCGTATTCAGATTAATCAGTCCGCTCTCCGCCTCACCGGCCTCCTGTGCCACAACCTCGCCCAACGCCGGGATATACAGTTTCTCCCCGTCCTGTAACACCGATGCCAGGTTCACCGCTGCCTCCCAGGCTCCATCGGCAAGCCCGCCAGCAGCTTCCACAGCCTCCCAGGCCCGGCTCCCCTCGGGCAACATCACCACTCCCGGCTGGCATACCTGGCCGCAGACATGCACATAAATCTGTGCGCCAGCCTCCGCTGGGGCGTCCTGCCTGGACTCCGACGGAGACTTTTGTTCCCTTTCAGGAGAATCCTCGTTTGAAAACGCATCCGTATACTCCCTCATATCCTGAGTATACATTCCATCCGGCGATTCCCGGTCAAAATACAGGAGCTCTTTGCTGCGACCGCAGCCGCCTAAAGCCATCGACATCCAAAAACACACAAGAATTATCTTACAAATTGGTTTTCTCATCATAGTCCCTTTCCCTTTTGCGGTACTCAGAATGCCTCTCTATGCTGATAGATTTATTGTATAGGAAGTATTTTCCCTTGACAAGTGGGAAATGCTTAAAAATTACTTAATTTTCTTCCATCCGTCACTTCCACTTAAAAATAATAATACCCGCGATCGCTATTGTCATCCCTATGGCCTTCCGCCAATCCCAGGGCTGCTTTTCCACGCCAAACCAGCCCAGCAGTTCGATCACATAGGCTACCAGCAGCTGCGCAACCACAATCAGCATAACCGCCCGGGCAGGCCCCAGGGCATCCATACTCTTAATGACCGTATAGGTGATAAACGCGCCTATTGCGCCCCCCAGCAGCATATATTTTGGCTCCACTTTCAGCGGTGCCAACAGGCTGCTCCTGTCCGTAGTCAGCCATGCTCCCAGACAGACCAGCAACGCGGTAAACTGCACAAAGGCACTGGCCACCCATATGCTGGAACTTTTTGTTACCTGCGTATTGAAAACTCCCTGAACACTCATAAGTGCTCCCGAAATCAGGGCAATAAAAAAACCAATCATCTTGTTCCTCCTGTTGGAGATCCTATAGTCTCCCGTTTCGCGTAGTCCCTGCCGATCTGAACGAAGAATATTTGAAAATTCGCGCGTACAAACATTCCTCCTCTCACCGTTCGAGAATATGCTGTTGTTACATAGGATATCCTGATGATTGGTTGTGTATGCAAAAATATTCAGTTTTTGACAAGCTGCGTACGCATCTGCTGGTCCAGCTGTTCCACCATACTGCTCACGTTCTCTCCATTCCATACTTTGGCGAACAACACCTCCAGCTGTATCCAGTAGTTGCTGGCCTCCATCAACTTTGGCAGAGGCATACTGTCCTCATACTCAGCCAGAAACATCTGCAACGCGCCGTTATCCTGATTTACGTTCCTGTTGGCCGATGTTTTTCCTGTCTGCTCGTACAGGTTCCCGGCATAGCCGTCCACCAGATAGGCAGCAAAGGCATTGGCCAGTTCCTGATGCTCCGAATAGCCGTTTATGGCTACCGCACTGGTCACCGACATTGATCTGCCCACCAGTTCACCGCTGGGGTCGGGCATCAGCGCCACTCCATAGTCATAGGGGAAACTCCCCTCCTCTCTGGCCTGCGCCAAAACCGCCGCCGCGTCCGTAGTGGCTATGGTAAATACCAACTTGCCATCCAGGAAATCCCGCATAACCGAATCATAATTCACCGTGGAAGAATCAATGGAAAAGAATTGATTCAGACTCTGGTATATCTCCAGGCTCGCAATGGCTTCCTGGTTGTATATATCAATCTGGTTTCTGTCGTCCCCTGCCTCTCCTCCCATATTCATATAATTGCCCACATAACAATAGTTATAAAAAATATCCGAAACATCCCAGGAAAAAATTCCTTCCACCGTATCCGGAAGATCAAAACTGTCCGCAATCTGTAGTATATCGCTCACAGTGGCCGGAACTGCCCGCGCCAAAAACTGCTCCTCTCGCAGCGCCAGTGTTTCTTCATCATATTCTACCAGAGGGTTCTCCTCGTCTGGAAGTTCGTCCAATTCCTCGAACTCCCCCTCTTCGCCGTCAACGCCGCCGGTCGAATCCGCTTTTCCCGCCTGCTGCCGAGCCCATTCACGCAGATAAGTCTCATTGTAGAGCAGGGCACTGGTCTCATAATAAAGGGGATACGCCACCAGCTTGTCATGGTATGTCACCGCAGACAGGGCCGCTCTGGGAAAGTGGGCATTGTCCATCACTCCCGCCGCGTCCTCCACCGGCACAGCCAGTCCGGCCAGATAGGCTTTCTCCAACAGTTCATGACTGATCAGATAAACGTCCGGCATCGCCAGCGCCTCCTCCTCACCACTGAAGGTGGCTCTGTTTATGGTCTCCAGATAATCGCTTTCCGCTCTGTAATAGGGAAGCACCCGCACATTGTGGGCATCCCCAAAAGCCACTGCCGCCCTGCTGATGTAATCCGTCAGCGCTTCGTCTCCATACCAGATTCGTATCGTCTCCTTTTGATTCAAAAACGCCAGCGGGTTCTCCTGCACATCTTCACTGCCCCAGTCGATGAAGCTGCCGGCATAGAGTCCCGCCGCCAACGCTCCCACCAGCAAGACCGCCATAATTCTCTTGGTAAAATGCATAATATCCTCTCTTCTTATCAGCGTTCCCTCTCTCGCAGAACCGACTTCTAATGATCCTCAATACAGCCATCCAGTATCTCAATCATGGTATCCACATCCGTCCTGCCGATGACCAGCGCGGGAACAAAACGAATAATATGGGTACCCGCATTGATCAGAATCAATCCCTGATGCAGAGCCTTGTGAATGATTTCTCCCACAGGTTTACGGAATACCAGTCCCTGCATGAGTCCCACACCTCGATGCGTTTCTATACAGTCGTGCTTACATGTCAGTTCCTCCAGCTTTTCCGCCAGATATGGGCCAATCTCTCTCACATTCTCCAGAACCTTCTGCTCTTCAAACAGATCCAACACCTTGCAGATCGCTGCGGCAGCCAGGGGATTGCCCCCGTAAGTGGTTCCGTGATCGCCCGCCGTCAGGGAACTGGATGCCACCCGCTCCGTCATCAGAAAAGCACCCACCGGCACACCACAGCCCAGCGCCTTAGCAGTGGTCATGATATCCGGCTTCACGCCAAAACGCTGCCATGCAAACATATAACCGGTGCGGCCCATTCCGCACTGGATCTCATCCAGGATCAGAAGAATATCCCTCTCATCACAGAGCCGCCGCAGTTTTTTCAGAAAATCCTCCTCCGCAGGAAAGATTCCCCCTTCTCCCTGAACAGTCTCCAGGATAATAGCACAGGTCTTGTCCGTCACTTGGGCGAGCACGCTGTCATAGTCATTCAAAGTAGCAAAACGGATATTTCCGATCATGGGCTCAAACGCCTCCCGATATTTGGGATTGCCCGTCACGGAAAGAGCCCCCATGGTTCTGCCATGAAAGGAATGTTCCATGGCAATAATCTCATGATCCGTACACCCATCCTTTAAGTACGCATACTTTCTGGCCGCTTTGATGGCTCCCTCCACAGCCTCTGCTCCGGAGTTGGTAAAAAAGACCCTGTCCATGCCGGACACCGCCTTGATCTTTCTGGCTGCCTCAATGGCCGGCACATTGTAATAATAGTTTGAAGTATGAATCAGCTTGTCAATTTGACCCTTCAATGCATCATTGTACGCCTTATTGTTGTATCCCAGGGCAAACACAGCGATTCCGGACACGAAATCCAGATATCTCTTTCCCTCCATGTCATAGAGATATACGCCATCACCCTTTTCAAGCACCACCTGATAGCGGTTATAGGTATGAAGCAACGCCTTTTCCGCCTCTTCGATATATTCCATCATCATTGGGGCATTCCTCCGATTTCCTCGTCATTTATGATAGCCGTACCCACCCCATTATTGGTAAAAATCTCCAGCAACAGACTGTGAGGCACCCGACCGTCCAAAATGTGAACCCTGTTTACGCCGCTTCTGATGGCTGAGGTACAGTTTCCCAGCTTGGGCAGCATACCGCCGCCAATAAAACCACCGCTTATAAGGGCATCCGCCTCCGAAGCGGACAACCGTGAGATAAAGCTGGACTTATCGTTTATGTCCTTATACAGCCCCTCTATATCGGTCAGGAAAACCAGCTTGTCCGCTCCCACCGCCTTTGCAATGGCGCAGGCCGCGTCATCCGCGTTAATATTATAGGTCTGAAAATGTTGATCCAGTCCGATGGGCGCCACAATGGGCAAAAAATCTTTTTCAAGCAGATCATAGAGCACCTTGGGATTCACCTCGGTGATATTGCCCACAAAGCCGATATCCTGGCCGTCTGCGTACTTTTTCTCCACTGTTAGCAGACCGCCGTCCTTTCCGCTGATACCCACAGCCTTGACACCCAGCTCCTGCACCATGGTTACCAGATCCTTATTTACCTTGCCAAGCACCATCTCCGCAAGTTCCATGGTCTCCGCATCAGTGACACGCAGTCCATTAATAAACTGAGCCTCCTTGCCCACTTTTCCCACCCAGCGGCTGATCTCCTTGCCGCCCCCGTGGACGATGATGGGTTTGAATCCAACCAGTTTTAAGAGCGTCACATCCTTAATGACATTTTTTTGCAGTTCCTGGTTACTCATGGCGCTCCCGCCGTATTTAACCACAATAATCTTACGGTTAAATTTCTGAATGTATGGTAATGCTTCAATCAAGGTCTCCGCCTTGTGCATTACCAGTTCCATATCCTTTTCCATGTCTGCGAATATTCCTTCCTAATGTTATAAACCCTTTATTGTCTTTCCCAACTCACGAACTGAATCCACGGTCCCATGGGCGCAATAGTTTTTCATTCTCCTTCTCTCATCGCTTCTGGTCTAGCGGAAGCTCTAACCCTGCTGTATATGATTTTCAGACAGTCCCCCGATATCTAAAACAATTGGCTGACGGTCCAGTCCGCCACAATGTCTTCATACTGTCCTCATTTTGTCAGCACCCGGGCCAACTGCTCCATCTGCTCCCGGCTGGCAGCGTTCAAGACGGATCTAATCGTCACCACCGGCTCCGTCAATACACAGTCTTTGAAACTTTCCACATACTCTCTCATCAGCTTCCCTGCCAGAGGTGCCCAGGAGCCGTTCTCCAGGATTCCCACCGTCCTTTTCTGATAATTTTTCAGTTTCAGATGATAGAGAAAATCCTCCATACAAGGAAACAGACCGCCATCGTAGGTGGCTGCCGCCAGCACCAGTCTGTCATAGCGGAAAGCGTCTTCCACCGCCTCCGCCATATCGTCCCTGGCCAGATCAAATACGGACACTTTCTGTCCCTTTTTCTCAAGCAGGGCCGCTAATTCTCTGGCGGCCAACGCCGTATTGCCATGGATCGAGGCATAGGCGATGGTAACCCCCTCATTCTCCGGGCGATAGCTCGACCAGATCTCATATTTTTCCATATAATGCGCCAGATTTTCCTTCAGAACCGGACCATGGAGTGGGCAGATGGTCTGAATGTCCAGCGTCGCCGCTTTCTTTAACAGAGCCTGTACCGGCGCCCCATATTTGCCCACGATATTCATATAGTAACGGCGGGCTTCACAGTCCCAGTCCTCCCGGGTATCCAATGTGCCGAATTTGCCGAAGCCGTCCGCAGAGAACAGGATCTTTTCCGCGCTTTCATAAGTAATCATGACCTCCGGCCAATGTACCATGGGAGCCATGTAGAAGTGAAGCGTATGGCTGCCCAGACACAGAGTGTCTCCCTCCTTGACCTCTATCTTGCGTTCGCTGAAATCCATTGTAAAAAACTGGGGCAACATGGCAAAAGTCTTGGCGCTGCCCACCAGCTTAATCTGTGGGTATTTCTCGCAGACTCTCTGAATATTGGCGGCATGGTCTGGCTCCAGATGAGATACCACCAGATAGTCCGGCTGGCGCCGGGATGTATTCTCCAGTTCACGCTCCAGATTGGCAAACCACTCCTGTGTGGCCCTGGCGTCCACTGTATCCATGACGGCAGTCTTCTCATCTACAATCAGATAAGAGTTGTAGGATACCCCGTGGGGCACCCTGTACTGGCTCTCAAACAGGTCAATCTCATGATCATCACAGCCGATGTACCGCACGGCATCCGATATACTTATACTGCTCATATGTTTTCTCCCTCGTTTTATGTTCAGTCTCTATAAATATAACGCCACAATCCCACTCCCGGGAAGGGCGATCCGACACATTTGCCGCTATACAATCTCCATCCACTCTTTCATTCCCGTAGCACACCAGGAAATCCCCATCTCACGTAAAATGGCTCCTTTCCTTTTACGGCAGTCAATCCGATTTCGATTTTGTTCCGGGAACGGACTTCTCCGCCGCACGCCACACAGATATTACACAATCCGCATTTCAGCGCCTTTCGGATCTGCGCCAGGGGCCTTTCATACTTGCCCGCCGGACGTTTTATATCAGGAACACAGTCGCCGTTCTTAAGCCTCACGAGCGATAGTCTGCATTGATCTTAACATAGTCATAGCTGAGATCGCATCCCCAGGCTGTGGCCTGGGCATCCCCCATGTGCATGTCTGCCACCACAGTGACCTCCGGGGCGGATAGAATCCTGGTGGCCTCCTCCTCGCTGTAGGCGACGGGACTTCCCTGGGTGTATACCACCGCCTTGCCCTCCTGGCTCTGGAACCATAGATCCACCCTGTCCGGATCAAAGCTGACGCCACTGTAACCCAGAGCACACAGGAAACGGCCAAAATTGCAGTCATGTCCATAGATTGCCGCCTTGCTAAGAGAGGAACAAATTACGGACTTTGCCAGGATGCGGGCATTTTCCCTGTTATCCGCGCCGATCACTTTTGCCTCAAACAGGCAGGTTGCTCCCTCTCCGTCCCCCGCCATCTTCCGAGCCAGATAGACCGTGATAAAATCCAGCGCCTGACAGAAAGCATCATAGTCCGCTCCCTCATCGCAGATCTCCTTGTTACCCGCCTGACCGTTGGCCAGCACCAACAATGTATCGTTGGTGGAAGTGTCTCCGTCCACCGAAATCATATTGAAAGAGTCCACCACCGCAGAGCTGACTGCCCGCTGCAGCATCTCCTTGGAAATATTCGCGTCCGTGGTCAAAAACGCCAGCATGGTACACATATTGGGATGAATCATGCCGGACCCCTTGCACATGCCGCCAATGGTCACGGTCTGCCCGCCAATCTGCATTTCCACCGCAATTTCTTTGGAAACGGTATCGGTAGTCATGATGGCCTGGGCAGCGGCCAGAGCCGCTTCCCGGGTGTGGGCCCTGGCGGCTGCCAATTTATCTATCCCCATACAAAGCCGCTCCACAGGCATGGCCATACCGATGACGCCCGTGGAAGCCACCAACACCGCCTCCGCCGGAATACCCAGCACCCTGCCCGCATGCTCCGCCTCCGCGCGGCAGCAGTCCATGCCCGCCTGACCCGTACAGGCATTGGCAATACCGGAATTGACCACCACCGCCTGGGCAAACGGAGATCTGGCCACCACATTCTGATCCCATTTCACCGGCGCCGCCTTCACCACATTGCTGGTAAAGGTACCCGCCACCCGACAGGGAGAAGTGCTGTAAATCAGCGCCATGTCCTTCCTGTTCTGATATTTCACCGCCGCCTCCGCTCCTGCGGCCTCAAATCCCTTCGCTGCGGTCACGCCGCCGTCAATCTGTTTCATATACGTTCTCCTTAAAATAATACATACCCCTGCCTTTACGTCCGCCCCTGTGTTCCCATTCCGCCCGCCGGGGCCTTCTCCGCTGCTAATACAGGATAAATCCGCGCAAACAAGGTTTTCTTATTGGTTGAATGCCGTAATATTAGCCTCGTTTAACGTAAAGTCGTAGTAATTCAGATCCAGCCGTTTTGTCCAGCCTATGGTATTCCAGAAAGCGTTGCCCACATCGTTGCGAGTAAAGGCAATCAGACTCACCTTGTTGATTCCCTCTTCTTTCAACGCATTCATACAATGCACTACCATAGCTTTTCCGATCCCCAGCCGTCTATAATCTTCCCGCACGCAGACATGATACAGGCAGCCCCTTCTGCCGTCATGTCCACAGAGAATGCCGCCTACCACGACCCCCTCCCGGTTCACAGCTACCACGCTGCTGTCAGGGTTTCTTTTTAAAAACCTTTCCACTCCCTCCCGGGAATCATCCAGACTGCGTATGCCAAACCCCTTGATGGTCATCCACAGAGCATATAGCCCCGGGTAATCCCCCGCTGTCATCGCCCGTATCGTAAAAAGTTTCTCCTGCATTCCTTTTCCTTCCCTCATTGTCGGCTCTGCGTCTGTATTTGCCATCTGCACCCGCGCCTTAACGCCTGTTCTGAAATCCCACTATCGAAGACAGGCTCCTGTCCTACGGGAAGCAGGGCACCAAATCCAAACCTTCGTTCTCCGGCAGCGAAAAAAGCAAATTCATGTTCTGCACCGCCTGTCCCGCCGCGCCCTTTACCAGATTATCCAGCGCTCCCATCATAACGATCCGGCCCACACGCTCATCAATGACAAAATTTACATCCACAAAATTGCTGCCCTCCACCCATTTGGTCTCGGGACAGACACCTTTATCAAGCATTCGGACAAACTTCTCTCCTGCATAGTACCTGTCATAAACCGTCCTGATTTCTTCATATGAAGGAAGGCTGCCGTCCGCTCCGGGAATCAGCCGGGCGTACTCCGTCACCAATATTCCCCGGTTCATGGGTACCAGATGGGGGGTGAAACTGATCGTCAACGGCCTCCCTGCGGCATAGCCCAATTGTTCCTCGATCTCCGGTGTATGTCTGTGATTTGCCACGCCGTATGCTTTGATATTTTCGTTCACTTCGCAGTAAAGATTGGGCACCTTGGCTCCCCGCCCTGCCCCTGATGTCCCGGATTTGGCATCCACAATCAAAGTGTCCACATCAATCAGCCCCTCTTTTACCAGAGGGTAGGCAGTCAAAATAGAACAGGTGGTATAACATCCGGGATTCGCCACAAGTCTGGTCTGTTGCGTAATCTGTCCCCTGTTAATCTCGCACAGGCCGTAGACGGCCTCCGGTATAAATTGAGGAGACTTGTGTTGGATCTTATACCATTTTTCATAAATCCCAACGTCCTTGATCCGATAATCCGCAGAGAGGTCCACCACCTTCACTTTCCGCAATATCTCTTCGTTCAGAAGTCCCGCCAGAAAGCCCTGGGGCGTAGCCGTAAAAATCACGTCCACCTCCTCCGCAAGCAGCTCCAGATTGTCGTCTCTGCACACATCCTCCACAATCTGAAACATATTTTGATATACCTGATAATATTTCTGGTCTATATAACTTCTGGAGCCGTACCATTTGATCTCCACGTCCTTATGGCCCGTCAATATTCGTACCAACTCGCCGCCTGCATACCCGGTGGCCCCGATGATCCCCGCTCTTATCATATATTACCCCTTTCTCATTTTAAGTTCTGCCGCCGCATCCCGGTGCCTCCGTTCCTGCTTTTCTCTTTCAGGTTGCATGTCTGTAATCTGTCTTCAGCAAAAATACAATTCAGCACATCCTCCGGGCTAACTCTTTTGACATCATACTCCTTTTTCATATAAAAAACAACCATTTCCGCCGGCGGATAAGTGACAGCCCTGCTCCTGCGCCAGAGGCCGTCTTCTACAGTACGGACACTGCCAAGATGCCAGTCGGCTCTCTGCCACTTCTGTCATCGACTTATCCATCATTGCACAAAAAATGTATATAGTCAAGCATTTTATGCATATTTATTCTATTCTTTTGGCTACTATTAAATATTCTACAGTTTATATGCATATTCTTGTACCTATATTGCATAATCATTCTCGAGTGCCAAAGATAATCTGCCTTCTCATCCTGTATCTACAGCCGCAAATATTCGCTCTACATTTCCCTTTTGTTTAAACTGTAAATCCACTCAAGAATGCCCCGTCCCATTATAAATCAGAGTCCTGCCGCTCTTTCAAGAGTTGAAGTTCCTGTAGCAGCCGCTCAATCTGCTGATCCTTTTTCTCCAGCTGTACCATGGCATCTTCTTTCTGCTTCTCTGCTATGTCCCTCTCCTGCTGCGCCACATCTCGCTCCCGCTGCGCCACATCTCTCGCGTTCACAGCCATTTCCCGTTCTTTCATAACTGTATTTAACTCCTTGAGGTGTTTCTCTCTGGCTTTGCACTGCTCTCTGACCGTTTCATCCGCAGTGAGTTCATATATGGCTTCAACTGCTTCATTCATTATTGGATTCTTTTCTGCTAACATCTTGAGTTCCTCCCACGTTGTGGCTTTGAAGAGGGATGCCCAAGAGTCAAGCTGCCACTCCCGGTCCTCCCGCGTCGCAAACTTTATATATTTCAAGTTTACCACACTCAGGGCAAGTTTGTCAGTAAAAATGTGATGGTTTTTCACGTTCATCATCTTATATGTAGCATAAAATTCAGGTAGTTCCGGAAATACTGTAAAATCCAGAAAACCGATGTGTATGGTTGGCCTGACTTCCAGATAGTCCTGCCCGCTCTGCAGCTGATCAAAATTGCGGCACAGATATGTCATGGATCTCTCCGGCCAATTTCTGTAGTTCGCTACCTGCATCTCCAGATTGATCAGCATGTGATCGTTCAGCAGTACATTGATGTCCAATACAAACACCTTACTGTTAGAATCTTCTGCCAGGGCGGCCCCCAGTAAAATGGGATTTTTGACTTTAACGCTCTGTATTTCCTCCGGCTGTAGATGCAGCAGCGAACAAATCAGGTGTTTTAACACGTTTTCATTCTCTTGCAGCAAAGCCTTGAACATATAGTCATTCATCAAGCTGTAGGGAAGTTTTCCGGTCGCCGGCATATATTGCGGCTTTCTGTTTTGTATCCCGGAGTCTAAATCATTCATACATGTCTCTCCTCTCCGTCTGTTTTTAGTGTTTCCCGGCAGGCATGCTTATCCGATGTACCATACCCGGCCACTCTGGATTCACGCACCCACAGAAAAACACCCTGGCGCAACCCTTCCTGCAAGCCACATATCTGACCACAAACTAAAAAAAGAGCGCAAAAAATGAATGCTATGTGTTAAACGCAGTCCGGGAAACAATGGCAAAACGCCAGAAATTGAAAAGTAATATAGCAGATTGATATAAACACAGTATAGCAGGTCTGTATCCTAAATGCAAGCAGAAACTTTTAAAATCAGCCTCTTTTCCACATACCTTTTCGCTGTATTTAACTGCGTGCCTATGTGTATATTTATTCTATTTTCACTTCTTTATGCATTATTTGTGAATATTTTATAGGTTGTATTCCCAAAAATCCTTTTATTTTATACAACATTAGGGCTTGCAATATTGCCACGAAAAGTATATAGTATCCCTAGAATATATTAAAAACCACAATCACACAGGCATAATGCAGGTCTGTCCTGTGTTATGCGTGAAAGGAGAAAACATGAAAGAGAAAGTTGTTCTGGCGTATTCAGGCGGTCTGGATACCACCGCCATTATTCCCTGGTTGAAAGAAAATTTCGACTATGAAGTGATCTGCGTATGTATTGACTGCGGACAGGCCGAGGAATTGGACGGTCTGGAGGAAAGAGCCAAGTTCTGCGGCGCGGAAAAGCTGTATATTCTGGATGTGATCGACGAATTCTGTGACGAGTACATCACACCCTGCGTGCAGGCAAACGCCATCTATGAAAACAAATATTTGCTGGGAACCTCTATGGCAAGACCCCTGATCGCAAAGAAACTGGTGGAGATCGCGCGCAGGGAGGGGGCTGTGGCCATCTGCCATGGCGCCACCGGCAAGGGAAATGACCAGATCCGCTTTGAGTTAGGCATCAAGGCCCTTGCCCCGGATATCAAAATTATTGCCGCCTGGAGGAACGATAAATGGAATATGGATTCCCGTGAATCCGAAATTGCGTACTGTAAGGCCCATGGGATCGACCTGCCTTTCTCTGCGGATTCCTCCTATAGCCGCGACCGCAATCTCTGGCATATCAGCCATGAAGGTCTGGAGTTGGAGGACCCTGCCAATGAGCCTAATTATGAGCATCTGCTGGTGCTTGGCACCACTCCCCAGAAGGCTCCCGACCAGGGCGAGTACGTGACCCTGACTTTTGAGAAGGGAGTACCCACCTCCGTAAACGGCGAAAAGATGAAAGTGTCCGACATTATACGTAAGCTCAACGAACTGGGAGGCAAGCACGGCATAGGCATCATTGACATTGTAGAGAACCGTGTGGTAGGCATGAAGTCCCGGGGCGTATACGAGACTCCCGGAGGCACCATTTTAATGGAAGCGCATCAGCTGCTGGAAGAACTGATTCTGGATCGCGACACCTATGCCATGAAAAAAGAGATGGGCAGCCGCTTTGCCAGTCTGGTATATGAGGGCAAGTGGTTCACCCCTCTGCGTGAAGCGGAACAGGCTTTCATTGAGAAAACACAGGAATATGTGACCGGTGAAGTTAAGTTCCAGCTGTACAAGGGCAATATTATCAAGGCCGGAACCACTTCCCCCTACTCCCTGTACAATGAGAGCATCGCATCCTTTACCACCGGTGACCTGTACGACCATCATGACGCAGAGGGTTTCATAAACCTGTTTGGCCTGTCTCTCAAGGTACGCGCCATGAAAATGCAGGAAGCAGACAAGCAGTAGTATTTCCTTGATACTTGGAGGAGCCGAAAGCCGCCGTGCTTTCATGGCTCCTCTTTCCGTGCGCGCCAATGGCCAAAATACCCTGTACGCAACTGGCACATGGCGGATGACCACTGGACCGTTTTCTGCCTCGAATAAGGTTTATTATGCCATAGGGATGCATCGGGGAAGAAGGGGCTCTTTATATAGAAAGATACGGTGATACATATGACATATTTTGTAACAGGATACCTGATCTGTATCAACCTGGCAGGACTGGCCAGCATGGGAATGGACAAAAGGAAGGCCATCCGGCACGAGTGGCGCATCTCTGAGGCAACCCTCTTCCTGATCGCGCTTTTGGGCGGCAGCATGGGTTCCATCGTCGGGATGCAGCTTTTCCGCCATAAAACCAGGCACTGGTACTTCGTCTGGGGTATGCCCATAATTTTCTTTATGGAACTTGCGCTCATACTGCAATTTGTGGTAAGATGACTTCAACATTTTAACATAAGAAATCTATTCTATGCCATCTGCATAAAAGGGAGTTTCGCAATCGCCTGAAATATTTCAGGGGAAAAAGGAGAAAAATATGCTGGCGTTACAGATCACTAACACAAAAAGTTTCATGGCACAATTGTTGACAGGAGATTGTTTTGATCCCTTTCTGCTGGCGGAGGCCACTGTGTCCACAGCCCACACTTACACGATAGACGGGCATATCAACAAAGACTTCTACTCCTTTGAGGAGCGGGATAATCCCCAAATCTGCCCCTATGATTTCGCTCTCTGGCAGGAGATGAAGGGATTGCTTTTTCAGCTGATCAAGGGCAAACGCACCCCTTTGTATTTCAAGTTCGTGTTACATCTCAAGCCTGATAAGGTGGGCCGGATTCTGGCGGGAGGGGGATGCAGCATTCCCCCGGAACAGATAAAAGCTCTTGTACTGACTATCAAGTATGACGGTTCCCATGCCCTGCTGACCACGGGCACTGCCTACCACACCTTTGTGATGGATAAAGAGCCCGATTTGATATGGGACAAAGCTCTGACCGCATATCTGTCGGGTAAAAATATCCTGTACGAAAGCCTATAATTTGTACCATCCCCGCTTCCATGGGGTTCTCTCATGCCGTCTGCCTTTTTATTTAGCCAGAGCAACGGCTTACCCTACGGTCCTTCCAGTCGCTGCCAAAACTGCCCTGGTTGCCGTCTGAAAGTAAACCGGATGTAATATATCCGCCCGACAGGCGATATCTTAAATATTATCCTACATAAATAAAGGGAATCAACCCCATTCTGTTGATTCCCTTATCCTTTCTTATAGGCATCTGCGCATAAGTAAACGCGATCTCTCACTGCGCTGGAGACATCCCCACACCCGCTGTGGGCTCTGTCGTGGGCGCAGGCTCCGGTGTAGGCCAGGGCAATACTGCCCCCGCCGGTCTCTCGGGATTCTCCGCAGTCTTTTCTCCGTCAAGACACTGCCGGATCAGCCTGTAGTAATCGTTGCGCAAAATATAGGCGCTGAAATTGTACCGCTCTTTCACATCCTTCTTTGCCAAGTCCATATAGGCTTCCTGCTCTTCCTGGGTTAGATCCACCTTCCATGTAGTAGTCTTGGCCTTGCGGCTGTAGGCCACAATGTCCGTCACAAAACTCCGGTCATTGAAGATCACCATACCCTCCTGATCCGAGAAAATATCCCGTCCGGCATACATCCTGGAATCGTAGTCAAACCCAAACAGATTCAACAGCGTGGGAATCAGGTCCATGGACCCACACACCTTATCCACCACCACCGGCTCTTCCATGGCTGCGTTCCACAGAATCAGGCTGTTGCGAAAAGTATCCATATCCTGCGACAGATCCCGGCCTGCCAATTCTTCATACTCCTCCTGGGTCATGGAGTAGGGATAATGATCCGCGCTGAGACAGATCACTGTCCTGTCAAGCTGTCCGGCAGCCTCCAGCTGCTCCAGCAGATTGGCCATAGCCTTATCCAACTCCATATGACAGGCAATATAAGCCTGGGCATTTTCCGACATATCCAGCCCCTGCACTTCCTCCTTGTGCCAGCTGGACATCCTGTTGCCCGAAAAACTGTAATACATATGTCCTGAAACCGTCATATAGTATACGTTAAAACGATCCAGATTCACATACTCCGGCACGGTTCCCAGCATCATCTCATAATCGGAGGCAGGCCATGCGTTCGCGTGCTCCATGTAAAAAATCTTATCCCCATATTCCTCCTCGGACAAATCCCCTAGCTTGGAAGCCTTGAAATCATACCCCAGGTTGGGATGGGTCCGATATCGGTCATAATAGGAAAGGGTGTTGTTGTGATAGGCCCAATTATAGACTCCCTCCCCGGCAAAAAAGCGGGGCAGCGAAAAGGCCATATCCATCCCTGTATCCGCCGTCTTGCGCATACTGTGCTGCCCGTCGGGAATCAGTCCCGTGGTGTTGATATATTCCCCGTCGCTGGTGCTGGTCTGCCACAGTGGCACATAATAGTTGTTAAACACAAAACCGGAATTTACCATCTTGTACAGAGTGGGGGTCAGATCCTCCCTGATCGCATAGGTGGAAAACCCCTCCGCCGTCAGGAAGATCAGATTGTATCCCTCAAACATACCTGTATATTCATTGCGGTTGGTAGGAGCCACTCTACCCAGATATTCCGCAAGCCACTCTGTCTCCTTGTTGTCCTGGGAAAGTTCCGCCAGCTTATCCATATCCAGATTCCAGGCGTTGGGAGAAGTGTCCAGAACCGGCTCCGACGTTGCCTCCGGCTCCGGGTTTTCACTCTCTGGCTCCGCCTCCTGTTCCTGCCCCGGAGCAGGGGCTTTTATAGCGTCGGAAGGCTCCTCTCCTCCCGCCTGGGCCAACTGCCTGTCAGGCTCCTCCTCCCGTGGCCGGGAATCCGTTATCCTGTCCCAGAGAGACTCCATCATCTCTCCCAGTTCATAAGCGCCGTCCCTCTGTACCATAGCCATCACCCCCATGTCCTGCATCACTGACATGGGATCATAAAATTCCCGGTACTCTTCTGCGTACATTGTGTCCAGCACGTTTCCGATCTCCATAACGCTGATACAGTAAATCAAAGACACGCCCGCAATCAATCCCATACGCAGTTTTTTGATGGGGGTCAGATAGGTCAGTTCCCAGGTGGTCAGGTATCTCCAAATCCCTACCCCCAGCATCGGCAGCGCCATCAGAAGCAGCAGGGGAGTTGAATGTAGCAGCCCTGTCAGAGCCTCCCGCCAGTAATTGGTCAGCGCGTCCTTCCCCCCCAGCAGCATGGCCTTGATCTGC
>CANSPM010000031.1 GCA_947648875.1 uncultured Lachnospiraceae bacterium | reverse complement strand
CTCTTCGATGCCCCCCATTGGGAAGAAAGTTTTATCTGCACAGAATTGCCGCTTAAACTTTCTTCCGGGGCATCTCCGCTTCGTGACTGTTTAGAGTTCCGTCTCTTCTCTTCGATGCCCCCCATTGGGAAGAAAGTTTTATCTGCATAGAATTGCCGCTTAAACTTTCTTCCGGGGCCTCTCCGCTTCGTGACTGTTTAGAGTTCCGTCTCTCCTCTTCGATGCCCCCCATTGGGAAGAAAGTTTTATCTGCACAGAATTGCCGCTTAAACTTTCTTCCGGGGCCTCTTTGCTTCGTGACTGTTTCAAGTTTCGCAAGTTATTTTCGGCCGGGCCGGAAAGCTCGGCAGGCATTGCGCAGAAATTGTATCACAATACCTTTACTTTGTCCAGATGCCAGATTTCGTCCACATACTGCTGAATGGTTCTGTCGGAAGTGAACTTGCCAGAGCAGGCCACATTCAGGATAGCGCTCTTGGCCCAGCCCGCCTCGTCCCTGTAGGCTGCCTCCACTCTCCTCTGCGCTTCCGCGTATGCCTTGAAGTCTTTCAGAATGAAGTAGGTGTCCGCCCGGGAAGTGCTCTGGGTGTTCAGCAGTGAATTGTACAAGTGTCTGAACATCTCTGTGTCATGAGAGTAGGTTCCGTTGATCAGCTGCATCAGCACTTTTCGGATATCCTGGTCGCTGTTGAAAATCTCCATGGGATTGTAGCCACCATGGTTCTCATAGTTAATAACCTCGTCGGAGGACAGGCCGAAGATAAAGGCATTCTCCTCACCCACTTCCTCCACAATCTCCACATTGGCGCCGTCCATGGTGCCCAGAGTCAGCGCGCCGTTCAGCATGAATTTCATATTGCCGGTACCGGAAGCCTCCTTGCTGGCAGTGGAGATCTGCTCGGACACATCTGCGGCGGCAAAAATCATCTCCGCGTTGGAGACATTGTAGTTCTCGATAAATACCACCTTAATCTTGCCGCCGATGGACGCGTCATTGTTGACCACATCCGCAACGGAATTGATCAGTTTGATGGTCAGCTTGGCGTTGCGGTAACCCGCCGCCGCCTTTGCGCCAAAGATGAAAGTTCTGGGATAGAACTCCATATCCGGGTGCTCCTTGATCTCGTTGTACAGATACATCACATGCAGAATGTTCAGCAACTGTCTCTTGTACTCATGCAGACGCTTCACCTGCACGTCAAAGATGGAGCGTGGATCTACCTCCACACCGTTGTGCTCCAGAATATATTTTGCCAGACGCACCTTGTTCTGATACTTGATGTTCATAAACTCCTGCTGGGCCTTGGCGTCCTCCGCGTAGATCTTCAGCCGCCCGATCTGCGGCAGGTCGGTGATCCATTCATTGCCGATATGATCCGTCACCCAGTCCGCCAGCAGCGGATTGCCATGCAGCAAAAAGCGTCTCTGGGTAATGCCGTTGGTCTTATTGTTAAAGCGCTCCGGGAACATCTCATAAAAGTCCTTGAGTTCCTGATTTTTCAATATCTCGGTATGCAGCCTCGCCACGCCGTTTACCGAATAACCGGAAACTATGGCCAAATGGGCCATCTTCACCTGTCCGTCATAGATAATCGCCATCTTGCGTATCTTTTCCTGTACGTTTACGCCGGGCACATTGTTGTACTTCTTCTCAATCTCAATAATAAATCTGCGGTTAATCTCCTCCACAATCTGGTATATTCTGGGCAGCAGCCTGGAAAACAGTTCGATAGGCCACTTTTCCAGAGCTTCGGCCATGATGGTATGGTTGGTGTAGGCGCAGGTCCTGGTGGTCACCGTCCAGGCCTCGTCCCAGGTCAGATAATACTCATCCATCAAAATACGCATCAGTTCCGCGATGGCCACCGTGGGATGGGTGTCGTTGAGCTGGAAAGTCACCTTCTCGTAGAACTTGCGGATATCGCTGTGGGTGCGCATATATTTCGCCACTGCCTCCTGCACGGAAGCGGAGATAAAGAAATACTGCTGTTTTAAACGCAGTTCCTTGCCCGCGTAGTGGTTGTCGTTGGGGTAGAGCACCTCCACGATGTTTCTCGCCAGATTCTCCTGCTCCACGGCCTTCTGATAGTCGCCCTTGTCAAAGGAATCCAGCTGGAAACACACCACCGGCTCTGCGTCCCAAATCCGCAGGGTATTCACGATATGGTTGCCATAACCGACAATAGGAAGGTCGAAGGGAACGGCGTTGACACACTGATATCCCTCCTGGGAGAAGTGCTCTCTACCGTTCTCATCCCGGTTCACTGTCACATAGCCGCCGAATTTCACCTCTTTTTTGTACTCGGGTCTGCGCAGTTCAAAGGGATTGCCGTCCACCAGCCAGTTGTCCGGTACTTCGATCTGATAGCCGTCCTTGATCTGCTGCTTGAACATGCCGTAACGATAACGAATACCGCAGCCGTAAGCGGGATAGCCCAATGTGGCCAGGGAATCCAGGAAGCACGCCGCCAGACGGCCCAGACCACCGTTGCCCAGCGCTGCGTCCGGCTCCTGATCTTCCACCACATTCAAATCCAGGCCCAGTTCCTCCAGGGCCTCTTTGGCCTCCTTATAGGCCATCATGTTGATCAGATTGTTGCCCAGGGCACGCCCCATGAGAAACTCCATGGATAGATAATATACCGTCTTGGCATCCTGCTTCTCGTAAGCCTTCTGGGTGTCCATCCAGTCCTCCACGATCTGATCTTTTATGGCGTAGGAAACCGCCTGAAAAATCTGCTGAGGGCTTGCCTCGTCCAGATTTTTGCGGTACAGGGTTTTTGTATTGTACTGCACACTTCTCTTAAAAAGCTCTTTGTCAAATTTCAGCTTCTTGGTTGTAGTGGTACTCGTCATGCTCATTCTCTTTCTCCTTTTCTGCTTATGTTGCCACAGGCAATTGCGAAACTCCCTTCTCAGCCATATCTTCTACAGAGAACGCTTCGCAATTGGCTGTGGGGTGAACAGATCTCTTCCGCACAGGTCTGCAAAACATATTATACCAAATGTTCCCGGCAATGCAACTGTTTTTCTCCGGCCCGGGAATTTTCTTTTAAAACCGCATGGCGACCATTCTCGCTATTATGTTGGCAAGCGACTGCGGTTTATTGCAAAAAGCAACCCCTGCTTCTGCCATGCAGAGGTTGCTTTTTGATATGCTTCTTTCTTGGTATCCTGTCCGCTATTCGCTTTTATTTCTATAATGTGTGTGGGCTTCTTTGCTCACTGGCGCAATCCGCATAGCCGGATGCCTGTGTCTGCCACATATTGGCATACATACCACCCGCTGCTATCAATTCCTGATGCGTTCCCCGTTCCACAATCCGCCCCCCATTCAGCACATAGATCGTATCCGCGCCCCTGCATGCCGACAATCTGTGTGAGATCATAACCACTGTCCTTTTCTCTGCTGCTCTCAGCATATTGTCAAACATCTCCGCCTCGCTCATGGGGTCCAGGGCTGCTGAAGGCTCATCCAGTATCACAATGCCGCTGTCACGCGCAAACACTCTCGCCAACGCAATCTTCTGCGCCTGCCCCCCGGAAAACTCTATTCCGTCCGGGTCAAATTCCCTGGTGACCGTCGTCTCGATCCCCCTCGCCGCCTCCGCTACGCGACTGTATATTCCGCTGGATTTAAGCGCCTGCGTTACTCTCTCTCTATCTTCTTCTGTACAGGAGTCCATCAATACATTCTCCGCCACCGTCGCACAATACAGCCTGGTATTCTGGAATGCCACCCCAAATCTGTCCCTATATGCTTTCAAGTCATACGCCTGTGCCGGAACCTCATCCAGCTCAATTACCCCTTCACATGGAATATACAGGCGCAGCAATAGCTTTACCAGCGTGGATTTCCCTGCGCCATTCTCCCCTACAATGGCCACCTTTTCTCCCGCTTTGATATCCATACTGATGTGGGAAAGCACTTCCTTTTCCCCATCATAGGAAAAGCTCACATCCCTTATTCTTATTCCGTTTGCCCCCTCCTTCGGCTGCTTTCCCCCTATGTTTGCCGATATATCTGGGGCACTTTTTATGTATGCAAAGTATTCGGCCACATAAATGCTATTCCTCTGCAGCCCAGGACCAATATCAGAAATATTCATCAGCATATTACATAACTGCTGCATCACGGTCTGAGAGACAATTATATCCGCCGTACTGAGCGCAATCGTTCCCTGATCCAAATATTTGACAGCCAAATAGATCCACGTTATAGTGGTAGATACAATAAAAATCAAAATATTTTTAGCTGTCAGGTACTTAGACATTTTTGCAGTGATTGTCTTGGCAATTTTTTGTATTTCTAAAGTCAGGCAACTTAAAATTTTTCCAAATACAGCGCCCAGACCAGTTGTTTGCAAATCCTGTAAATAATCGCGCAAAGAGTGTACCCTGACCACATAATCAAGTTTCCGGGAAATAGCATTTTCTTCTACCATAATCTGATAACTAACTTTATTAATTTTTATATTCAGCACAAAGGCCAAAAACGAACTGACAACTGCGACAATAATCAGGAAATAGTCTATTTTGGCCAGCATGTATATATACGCAGCACCAAGCACAATAACTGATATCCCCCACCATTGCATATCCAAGGCGCTGGTAATATTATATACGCCCAGGTCCAGAAGTCTCATAATCTTATCCTTATATTCCGGATGACAAAATCTTTCCAGATCATCCTTTCTTATATGGTCGAATATCCGCAGATTATATGTATGTGTAATCCTCTGGTTTGATTTTTCCAGATATTTTCCATTGTAATATGTCTGATAAAAATCACACGCAATGACCATGGCTATTAATGAGCATTCTATAATCAGGAAATTCTCCACAGGCAAACTGTGATCTACTGCATAATATAAGAATGGCAGCAGGAGCAGGTTGTATATGATGATTTCACACATATCACAAGCCCAATACAGAGAAGTCATAAACACGCGCCCTCTGTTCAGTTCATTTATTAGCTTTACTATTTTTATATTGTTGTTGAACACACTTCTCATATCGCCTACAGACATAGATCCCTCCAATATAACTGTTCATAATTAGTAATATAAATAGAAACTATTGTTTGTTTTCTCAGAAGCTGAATATAGAGATGAAATGTCTGTAATTCCAAGAGGAATAATCATCCGAGACTTTTCCATGCAATAATGCAGCCCGCTTGAGAAGAATACAATGAACATAACCATATTTTTTGCCAGCATTTCAGCGTAGTTTTTCCGTTTTTCACAATCCCTGACAATCATTCCGGATTGATAAAAATACAGCTCTTTCCCCTGCGCAAGAAACTCTCTCAATTGCAAAATGTCCAATCCCCTGCCAGAGCTGTCACACGGCACACACCCCATTGCAGGATCAGCTACAAACCAGCTTTTCACAGTTTCATCGTAAACATGGACAAGTACATGCGTGTCCATATCATGAGGATCAAAGGGAATACAGCAGATACATTTTGACTTGAATCCCTGAGTAATCAATATATCGTTTAAAACCACACTGCATCCGGCACAATTAAGTTTATTACCTTCAAGACACATCCCCATAAGTTGAATCCCGTTATATATAAATGGATTCAGAACTGTGACATTGCGGCCCACTGTAAATAATCGGATTAATCTGCACAGCTTTGCCACATTTCCGATAGATGTATCGCACAGACATACACCTCTGGATTTGTGTTCCTCTAAAAACTTCACATTATTTGGGTCTCTATAATATACAGTCCGCTCTTTTTTTGAAAATACAAATTCTGAATATTGTTTGAGATATATTTGATATTGATTATATTCTTTATCCATCTATTCCTTCTTCTCTGCCTTTATGTAAAATGATCCACGACCACTTCAAACAGTTCATCCATATTGACTCCGAGTTCAAAACATGGCTTGCGGCAATGGCACATAATATCGTTTAGTTTAAGTGCAATCTCATTGTCTTCCGCTTTTCTGGACGGCGTACCAGACATCGCATACTCCCCGGCAAAGGTCATTGGATACAGAACGATAGCGACAACATCACAGGATGCGAGAGCTTCTATAGCGCATATTGTTCTGGATATATACTCTAATTCATCAAAAATATTTACACACAGTATAACTTTGTCCGGATTTAAACCCGTTAGAAAATCTATTTGTCGGCATGTCGCATATTGTATATTGGTCAAGTCATAGGGGATGGTCCCCGATTGGCAGCCTGCCAGTATAATATCAACGCCTTTTTCCTGAATTTGATGCAAGCTGTCATTTATAGCTTCTATAAAAATCTTACCATCTAAATTAAAGTGCTTATTATATCCAAAGTGGAATACATCGTCCATTCCAAACAACAAGGCGGAAGGTTCACTTCCTATTTGGCCAATCTTATATCCTCTCTCCAAAAACATTTTTCTCAATAGCAATTGAAGCGTATACTTTCCTTGTTTAGAACCCGTCCCAAATATGCCTAATACAGGACATGCTATTTCATAAATCTTGCCAAATTTATTAGATAAGAATGATTTGTAAGGCCAACATATTTGTATGGTATCACGGATTTCCGTCAAGTCGGATGCATCATCAAAGCAATAAATCCTTTTATTATATTTTTGGCCCAGAGATAACATTATCTTTGTCCAATTTTCATTCGTGACCATGTTATATTCCTCTAGATGTCCTAAAATAATTGTATCAAAATCTCCCTCCCAATCTATCTTGCTCCAATCCTGAACGATATACTCTTTAACGCCATCAAAGGTTTTGACCTTTCTGCCGACATTCCCTGATTTTACTACATCATACACATTGCATAACTCAAATTGCAGTAAGAAGTAAAATTTTGCAACACTATGCATTTCCTTATTGTATGGGAAAATTATGGCCTTCTGGATGCTGCCAATAAAATCTGCCTGGGTATTTTCATATATGCAATTATCTTTTTTTTCTATATAGTTTGCTTTCCGATGTATTTGCAACATGGCTTCTTCCATTGTATCAACGCTTAAAGAAGCCAGATACCTTGTAACATATGCACAGGACAGACTGGAACCAGACATAAAAATATATTTGGGTGCCAACCAGGGAATCCTCTGCGTCCTCCCAAAAGCAAACACATTTACCATTGAATTTTCTATACAGACCATCTCATTCCGGTTCCTGCAAATCGGATCATTATCTACCCCAATTACACAGGAAAAAGCTGCGGGATAAGATACCATCCCTGAATTATCAAATGCCGCCGTAATAATTGTATTTCTTTCTTTTAGTTTTTTACATATGTCATATAGCTTCAATTTTATCGCGCACGAAGTTATTCCCAAACTCAAATTAATTATGTCACATTCTATAAAATGATAAATATATCGTAACGTGTAGAGTAAAAGTTGCTCATCACATTCCAGTTTTTGATCAAATATTTTAACAATAATAAATCTATTTTCACTATCATTTTGTAAAATGGACAAGATGGCCGTACCATGCCCAATGTTATCCTCTGCACCCTCTGTCACAGAAAATATGTTATCCCCACTCTGCCGAACTGTAATTGCTCTTTCGATCAGCTCTTTTTTGATATACTCGTTTTCAGAATGATATCCGCTGTCTATAACACATATTTTCTTCATATTAAGTATATTTTCCCCCAACTATATGGAAATCCGCATAGCCGGATGCCTGTGTCTGCCACATATTGGCATACATACCACCCGCTGCTATCAATTCCTGATGCGTTCCCCGTTCCACAATCCGCCCCCCATTCAGCACATAGATCGTATCCGCGCCCCTGCATGCCGACAATCTGTGTGAGATCATAACCACTGTCCTTTTCTCTGCTGCTCTCAGCATATTGTCAAACATCTCCGCCTCGCTCATGGGGTCCAGGGCTGCTGAAGGCTCATCCAGTATCACAATGCCGCTGTCACGCGCAAACACTCTCGCCAACGCAATCTTCTGCGCCTGCCCCCCGGAAAACTCTATTCCGTCCGGGTCAAATTCCCTGGTGACCGTCGTCTCGATCCCCCTCGCCGCCTCCGCTACGCGACTGTATATTCCGCTGGATTTAAGCGCCTGCGTTACTCTCTCTCTATCTTCTTCTGTACAGGAGTCCATCAATACATTCTCCGCCACCGTCGCACAATACAGCCTGGTATTCTGGAATGCCACCCCAAATCTGTCCCTATATGCTTTCAAGTCATACGCCTGTGCCGGAACCTCATCCAGCTCAATTACCCCTTCACATGGAATATACAGGCGCAGCAATAGCTTTACCAGCGTGGATTTCCCTGCGCCGTTCTCCCCTACAATTGCCACCTTTTCTCCCGCCCTGATATCCATATTGATGTGGGAAAGCACTTCCTTTTCCCCATCATAGGAGAAGCTCAAATCTCTCATTCTTATTGCATTTGCCCCCTCCTTCGGCTGCTTTCCTCCCCTGTTTGCCGGTATTTTTGATTCACTTTTCATGTATTTAAGATATTTCTCTACATATATGCCGCTTTTTTGCAGCTCTGGGTATATGCTTATGATAGAATTCAGAGAATTCCTTGTGTTCCCCATGGACAAAACGATAACAGCAATATCGCTAGAGGTATAAAGTTGTGTCAGAATTGCCTTTATACCCAACAATATATAGGGCAGTTTCCCAAATACATTCCGTGATAATTCAGCCAGAGCCCCCACTCTGAACAGTTTGATATTATACAGATCCAGGACCTGTTGCATTTCACAATTGGCCGAATCCTCGCTCTTCAGTATAACATCATAAACCTTTGAAGTTTTGAGATCCACCGCTGCGCTTTCTGTATAAAAGATACGTTTCACATAGTCATATTTGCGCTGCACCGGATTCAAAGCCCCTGTTTTTTGCACCTGATACTTATTGGAGGCCAAGTTTGTTACATATGTACAAAGCACATTCAAAACAATAAAAATAACATAAACTGGTTCATAAAAAAGGAAAAGAGTGCCGTTAAGCAACAGTAATATCATATCTTTCATATATTTGAAAAATGTATCTGTTATAGAGAGCATTGCATCCGCTGATTGGCGTAATACAAGGCGAAAGTCATCATAATACTCAGGAGAATCAATTCTTGCCATCTCTATACCAATCGTTTTTGTAAACAATCCCGAGTATACCTTTTCTTTAATCCTGGCATTAGAACACTTCAGATAAATATTCTGATACCACTGATCATGAGAATAATAAAATACATGCCATATCAACTGTAGGAAAATGAGTATGACGGCTAATTTAATATCTTTCTCTTCAAATAATACGTCAAGAAAATACTTAAAAAATATTACACCAAATATAAAAGAGTGGACTATTTTCACAACCAGATCAAATATTGTAAGCCAAATCCTTTTCTTTTCAATTCTATACACAATATCGAAACTTTTTATTGTAGCATGGATCAAGTTCATCTATTCTGTCAACCGTACCTTTCATATGTTATAATGCAGACAATCGTCGATATCCTGTTTTAGAAACGCCTGACACTGTCGGACAAAGAATACTATCAATCAGGAACATGTGGAACAGGAAACCACAGTATGTCCAGCAAACCGCATACATGTATGCGCCATATAAAACCCGGACACAACCAAACTTAAATTGTTTTATACCCTACTATATATAGCGTATGGTATATCGTCATATCTCACATGCATAGAAAAAATCGTTTCCACCGAAACAAAATTGTTTCAATCGGCAAAAATTATCATGTACATTTTCCTCTACAGCCACAATTATAGCAACCGGATTGACACTGCGTGCAACCCGGGTTCCCGCTTTCCGTTGTATACGCGCGCACCTTTTGCTTATTGACCTTGCTTTGGGGTTTAACCAATTTCTTTAACATTGTTTTTTCTGCTCTCATTCCATACACCTCCCATCCGTCTATAATTTTTGAATATTATTGGTCTCGCTTATGTTTAGTTGTTCCGAATCGCTATTCAACAAGTCCTGCAAATAAAGACTCAAGCTATTGACAGACCCCATTCTTTCCCAGTTCAACATTTCATCCGGCAATTCTATATTAAATTTGCATTCGATCTGAACGATTAATGCAACAAAAGCCAAAGAGTCTGGAATGTATTCCACAATATCCATATCATCGTCATCAATAAAAATTCCTTCATTAAGCAATGCATAATGCAGTTTTTCTTTAATCTCACTAAAACACATTATCGTTTGTCTCCTTAATCTTCACTTCTTCAATATACTGGTAGTACTTATTATTCTTATCCAAAAGACGTATATACTCTTTTAAGTGGAGCTTTCCTCCGGGACACTTTTTTGACTCGGAATTATTTATGACCTTATCAAGTACACAAAAGTTACTATGACAGCTGGCTTCGAAAAAGCAATCCTTACATCCCGTAACATCTTTATAAGGTGTTGCCCACTGCGCAATCAAGGCTTCATTCAAATTCATATTTCCATGTTCATCAATATTTCCCACAAAGTAATTCTTTGCGTCCCGATTTGCGGAAGTACATTTTGAAAGCCTGCCATCTGTCTCGACAGCATATGTATACTCTCTGCTGGCATAGCAAACCGCGCTGTTGGTTATCTCTTCATAATGCTGAAAATAATTCATAGGATAATCAAATGTATACAATAAATTATAGAGGTTTTTGCAACCCGAAAAACTGTCCAGTAAATGTTCTTTAAATTCGTCAATGGAATCTCCCCCCCAATCGTATACTGGTCTGAAACTGAAACAAAATCTGTCATCATCTGCGAAACGTTCACTCATGTACTTTACATACGGCTCTAATCCCTCTAATCCCTCCCTGGAGACATTGGAACGAATATTTATCTCGAACTTAATATTTCTGGATATTTTCTTAATATCCAACAAGTTTGTAATAATACGCTCAAAACTGCCTTTGCCGTCAGCCGTTATTCTTTGCTTGTCATGAACTGCCGGCATGCCATCCACCGTAATTGCGAATTTTTTGACATTATATTTGTATAACATCTCAAAAGTGTCCCTGTTAAGAAGGTAGCCATTCGTGGTAATCGCACTGTTATAAACACGATTTCTTTTCAAACATATATTCATAAATTCTTCAGACATTTTTTGAATCAGATCAACTCTCAAGAGGGGCTCTCCTCCAAACCACGCAACATACAGTTCACGATATTTGGATATATTCTTTCTAACATAAGAAACAATTCCCCTTGCTGTCTCCAGGCTCATATTGTCATTCTCATGATCTTGGTAGCAATACGGACACCTAAAATTGCAGGCCATCGTAGGATAGATAATAAAACACAACGAGTTTCGAGCAATCTCATTGATATACTTCAACCTTGAAACGCCTTCTTCATCATACTCTTTAGGCAGAATGATTTTTCTTTTTACAAACTCTTCAAAGACAGCAGAAGCACTGGAAGAAAGACTAATGCTACTTCCCATAGCATTCAATATCTCTACTATCTTGTCATGGCATTCTGCCGGAAATTTGCATAACTGTTTGTGTAAATAGTTATATATAATTATTGATCCGTCATTGTTTTTAACAAAAGAGTTAAATTTAGACAGTTTGAAATCGCTGTAATCTACCATCGGATTCCTCCTCTTTTATCCCCACTTCATAACCCATAATTTATTAGGCAAAATTAGTTAAACAACAAATCTGCATTGCAATTCATTTTCTTTCATTTTAGTTAAATACTGTATCATACTTTTCAACAGATTATCATCTCGTGTTATATTGAACTTCAATACCATCATAAACACTGTATGTGCAATCCGGTCCAATTCGACAGCTAAAGGATACATTCTATATCCAACACTATATTTTTCATTTAACATCACAAAGCGGTCTTTCATTACTTTTTTGTGTTCCCACAGACATCTGAATGGTCTGGGGTCAATTTCTTTTCTCTCTAAGTCTGTGCAGTTTATCAACATATTCAGGCAACCGACCAACACATCATATGTATTGATTCCATAAACCACCCCTTCCTGGTTTACATCCCCAAACGCTGAATTATAATAATTCTGATATTCTTGATAAATCAGATCCAAATTCACATTTACTTCAATGCCATGGTTGGGTCTGAAAGTGCAAAATGAGCTGGAATATACTGCTTCACAAATCTCCTGATACGGCACTTTTATCTCACTCAACTTATTATTTTGGTACGCCATGACCGAAAAAGATTCATTGTTATAACCGTATACATACGAGTCATGTATAAAATGATCTTTATTATAATATTTTGTATACGAAAGATAATACTCATCCACTCTATAAAAAAGAAGATAGCACCCCTGATTGATTCTTTCCTTTAAAAAATCAACAAATTCTTTTTTTCCTATATTATGAGTATCGTACAAGTTCATTTCCGCAATACCACATACACGGTAATCTTCCCACATTGACTTGGTAAACATGAGATTCATGTAAAAAGTATCCGTCGTGTCTTTGCATGACATGTTAATATAATTATTAAAATATATACAAGAAACATTTTGATGTGCTAACAAAATACCCAATATAAACGAGTTCCCTTGATATGTTTCAATAGGCGGGTGGACAATCGGTAAATCAACATGCATTTTCTTCATCCTTCTTATAGTTCATTCTATTGCATTATATCTCGTACAACTTTTTTGGTCTACTCAAAAATTGTCGATAGTTTATTCAAATATTGCTGTTTACATGATTTAATTTGCTGTTTTCATCTTCATATTCATACCGTATTTTATTATTTCAAGTTTTACGGGCCGAGATGTAAAGCGACTGAAAGTTCTAATAAAAAGTAAAAGTACCGCTCCGCATACCCCTTCCGCAATAAAAGAATATACATTGAAAAAGGGCGGCCAAAAAAGCCGCCCTTTCACCCCAGCTTAAATTTTCTCTAAGCTGACAATCACATTCTCCCCGTTCACGCTCCATTCCCTGGAGACCGCGTAAGAGGCATTCTCCGTCAGTTCATCCGCCAGCACCTTGCCGCAGATGACCTCCCGATTTTTCTCCGCAACGGCGGAGAGCCTGGCGTTACCGCCCAAAGATACCCGGATGTGGTCCATGACCTCAAAGCCCGCATCCTTGCGCATGGTCTGGATCTTGCTGATGATCTCGTAGACAAAACCTTCCTCGATCAGCTCCTCTGTCAGGTTGGTATCCAGCACCACGGTCATCCGATTGTCCTCCTGGGACACATAGCCCTCTTTTTGCACCACACTGATCAGCAGATCCTCTTCGGTGAGTTCCACCGCCGCGCCGTCTACAGCAAGGGCCAACCTGCCATTTGCTTTCAGCTCATCCATGGCGGCGTTGCCGTCCAGGGATGCCAACGTCTTCTGAATGCCGGCCAATTGCCTGCCGTATTTGGGTCCCACGGTGCGGAGCTGCGGCTTAAAGCTGTAGGAGGTGAAATCCCGCACATCATCGGCAAAGACCACTTCCTTGACGTTCAGTTCATCCTTGATGATATCGGTGTAGAACGCGTCCAGGCGGAAATCCGCCTTGATATACATTCTGCCGATGGGCTGACGGTTCTTGATGGACGCGTCATTGCGGCAGGCCCGGCCCATGACCACCACGGCCAGCACATTCTCCATGGACTCCTCCAGCGCCCTGTCGATCATCTCCCCCCGTACCTGAGGAAAATCGCACAAGTGGATGCTCTCCGGGGCGTTTTCGTCAATGCTCCGCACCAGATTCTGATAAATGTCCTCCGTCATAAAGGGAATCATGGGAGCTGCGGTCTTGCAGATGGTCACCAGCGCCGTATACAGGGTCATGTAGGCGTTTATCTTGTCCTGCTCCATGCCCTTGGCCCAGAAACGCTCACGGCTGCGGCGCACATACCAGTTGCTCATCTCGTCCACAAAATCCTCCAGAGCCTTGGCTGCCTCGGGAATCCGGTACTTGTCCAGGTTCTCGTCCACTTCGCCCACCACGGTATTTAATCTGGACAGGAGCCATTTGTCCATCACCGACAGCCTGTCATATTCCAGCGTATATTTGGTAGCGTCAAAATTATCAATATTGGCGTACAGCACATAAAACGCGTAAGTGTTCCACAGAGTGCCCATAATCTTTCTCTGGCCTTCCTGCACGATTTTGCCGGAGAAACGTTTGGGCAGCCAGGGAGCGCAGCTGCTGTAAAAATACCATCTGATGGCATCCGCGCCATACTGGGCCAGCGCTTCAAAGGGATCCACCGCGTTGCCCTTGCTCTTGCTCATCTTCTGGCCGTTTTCATCCTGCACATGGCCCAGCACAATGACATTTTCATAGGGAGCCTTGTTAAACAGCAGCGTGGATTCCGCCATCAGGGAATGGAACCACCCTCTGGTCTGGTCCACAGCCTCGGAGATAAACTGCGCCGGAAACTGCTTTTCAAATACTTCCTTATTTTCGAAAGGATAATGGTGCTGGGCAAAGGGCATGGCGCCGGAATCAAACCAGCAATCCAATACCTCGGGCACACGTCTCATCTGCCCGCCGCACTTGGGACAGTTATAGGTCACTTCGTCGATATAAGGCCTATGCAGTTCCACTTTGGAAACATCCGGCACTCCGGCCTTGTCTGCCAGCTCCTGGCGGCTGCCAACGCATTCCTGATGTCCGCAGGAGCACTCCCAGATATTCAGCGGCGTACCCCAATAGCGGTTGCGGGAGATGGCCCAGTCCTGAATGTTCTCCAGCCAGTTGCCAAAACGCCCTGTGCCGATGGACTCGGGAATCCAGTTCACCGTATTGTTGTTGCGGATCAGATCTTCTTTAACGGCGGTCTCCCTGATATACCAGGACTCTCTCGCATAATAAATCAGCGGAGTATCGCACCTCCAACAGTGAGGATAATCATGTTCAAACTTAGGGGCGTCAAAGAGTTTGCCCTGAGCGTCCAGATCCTTTATGATCTGAGGGTCCGCCTTTTTGACAAAGATACCGCCATAGGGAGTCTCTGCTGTCAATTCGCCCTTTCCATCCACGAACTGTACAAAGGGCAGATCGTACTTGCGGCCCACATTGGCGTCATCCTCACCGAACGCGGGGGCAATGTGTACAATACCAGTGCCGTCCGACATAGTGACATAGTTGTCACAAGTTACAAAAAATCCCTTCTTACCCTGTTTTTCCGCCGCCTCTCCGGCACAGGTAAACAGCGGCTCATACTCTTTATGTTCCAGGTCTTTGCCCCGATAAGTCTCCATCACCTCATAGGCAGGAGTATCCTCCAAGCCCAGCTTCCCCAGCACATTGTCAAGCAGCGCCTGCGCCATATAATAGGTATATCCGTCTGCGGCCTTCACCTTGCAGTAGGTCTCCTCCGGGTTCATGCACAGCGCCACGTTGGAAGGCAGAGTCCAGGGCGTGGTGGTCCAGGCCAGGAAGTAAGCATCCTCTCCGGTTACTTTAAAACGGACCACGGCAGAGCGCTCCTTCACCAGCTTATAACCCTGGGCCACCTCCTGGGTGGACAGGGGGGTGCCGCAACGGGGGCAATAAGGGACAATCTTAAAGCCCTTGTATAAAAGCCCCTTGTTCCAGATCTCTTTTAAAGCCCACCACTCGGACTCGATAAAGTCGTCGTGATAGGTCACGTAAGGGTCGTCCATATCGGCCCAGAAGCCCACGGTGCCTGAGAACTCCTCCCACATGCCCTTGTATTTCCAGACGCTTTCCTTACATTTATCAATAAAGGGTTCCAGACCGTAGGCTTCGATCTGGTCCTTGCCGTCCAACCCCAGAATCTTTTCCACCTCGATCTCCACCGGCAGGCCATGGGTGTCCCACCCCGCCTTGCGGGGTACCATATAGCCCTTCATGGTGCGGTAACGGGGAATCATATCCTTGATGACGCGGGTCTCCACATGGCCGATGTGGGGCTTGCCGTTGGCCGTGGGCGGCCCGTCGTAAAAAGTGTAGGTCTCCCCGTCCTTATTCTTTTCCAGGCTCTTGCGGAAAATGTCGTGCTCCTTCCAGAACTTTTCCACCTGCTTCTCTCTGTCCACAAAATTAAGGTCTGCCGTAACTTTCTGATACATTCCGTGTTCCTCCTGATTAAATCGCTTCGCGATAACTCTAAAGGGTAAAGTCACTTCGGCGTACCTTGCGACCTTACCTCCAAGCTGCGGTCTGGGAAATACAAAAAAACCTTGTCCGTAAAAGGACGAGGTCCTGCCCGCTACTCTTCGTCTGCGCTTTTCGGATCATTCCGTTTGTCTCCGATTATAAATCCAGCCTCCTTTTGCTGTCAAGTGAAAAAGTTTATTTGCAAAGTTTATTTTCTTTTTCATTGCAATTTGTCTGTATTACGTTTATACTATTTTCAGTACTTTATCGCTATGTGAAAAGGAGATGCCAGATCGCGGGCAGAACCAGCGATTTGTTGGCAGTGAAAAACAGCGGCTTTATGAGTGAAAGAGAGAAAAATGTTAAGAACAAGCGAGGAAAACTATACTATTCTTTTCCGGCTATCAGCATGATCCCGCTGCTGATTTACGGCATTGTCGTCATAATTTTCAGCAGCGCCACCTTCCAGAAGAGCATGCAGCAACAGGTATGCGGGGAACTTAAAAATGTGGCCTGTCTGGTGGACACCCTGCTTAACACCGCATACCCCGGAGACTATACCCTAGTGGGCGACGCGGCGCTGTCCCTGTACAAAGGCGGCATCGACATCACCAGCGACTACCGTTTGATCGACAGTATTCATGAGCGCACCGGCACCGATGTGACATTGTTTTATCAGGACACCCGCATTCTGACTACCATTAAAAACTGGGACGGTGAGAGAATCATCGGCACCCAGGCCCCCGCGCAGGTGTTGACGGACGTGCTCAAGGAGGGGAACTCCTGCTTTTATGACAATGTGCTGATCCGGGAAACCACCTATTTCGGCTATTACACCCCGCTATGCAACAGCGACGGAAAGACCACAGGCATCCTGTTTGTGGGAAAGCCTGCCGCAGAAGTCAACCGGCAGGTCAATCAGGCTCTGTCCCCCATAGTGATTGTGGGAATCCTGGCGCTCGCGCTGGTCTGCCTGTTCTCCATCTATTACGCAGGCACTTTTCTGAAAGCGCTATACGGTCTGCGCGCCTTCTTCTCTCAGGTAGCCACTGGCAATCTGAACGAGGAACTGGACTCTGCCGTGTTAAAGCGCGGGGATGAATTGTCTGAGCTTGGCCGTTCCGCTCTTTCCATGCAGCGCTCCCTGCGCAGTCTGATCGAGCGGGACAGTCTTACCGAACTTTATAATCGCCGCAGTGGCGGACGCCGTCTGAACGAAACCGCAGAAAAAGCCAGATCCCAAAACACCCCCTTTACTCTTGTAATCGGCGATATCGACTTCTTTAAAAAGGTAAACGACACCTACGGTCATCCGTGCGGAGACATGGTTCTCAAAAATGTGGCTCACATCCTGCGCAAGCATATGAAAAACAGAGGCTACGCCATCCGCTGGGGAGGTGAGGAATTTCTGCTGGTGTATGAAAACAGTCGGCTGGAAGACGCGCATGCGTCTCTCAGCGCAATGCTCGACGAGATCCGCTCCTCCTGCGTGCAGTCCGGGGAAAACCGGATTTACATAACCATGACCTTTGGTATGGCCTGTGACCCAGCCAGGGAATTAAAAGACCTGCTGCGGGACGCGGACGACAGGCTGTATTATGGCAAGAACAATGGACGCAACCGGATTGTGACAAAACTTTAAATATTTCAACGATTGATTGGAGTATAAAAATGAATAGAAAACTGGCACCTTATTATATACTGTTTCTGTCCGTGGTGTTGCTGGTGGTGGACATACGCGTCCCCGCCTGGAGTTATCCCGCCTTTGAGCCATTTCCCACGGAGGCCCCTGAGACCGTGAATCTGGTGGTGAACCATGTGATCGGGCATCATCTGACGCTGGACCTGCTGCCGGATGTGCTTGGCTATCTCCTTCTGGCAGCGGCCTGCGTCATGCTGGGACCTGAAAACAAACATTTTTTCAAGATGCTTCCACAGACCGCAGTCAGCCTGGGCTTCTATCTGTGCCAGCAGTTGATGCCCTTTTCACTGAACGGCGACATAAGATTTCGTGCCGGATACCTGCTGTATTTTGTCTCCGGCATCCTCCAGGTGTTAGTGCTGATGCGGGCCATGCTCCATGTCTGTGACAGGTTGAATACCACGGAGAACCACAGCTTCAACAATCTGTCCATCATTTTTATGATTATCAGCAGTTTTGCGGGAGTGGTATCCGTGCTGGTGTGGTTTTATGATCTTGGCTGGGTCTCCCTGCTCTATTTTATCATACAGCTGATTTTTCTGGGCATATTCTGGTATCGTATTTGGACGGACCGCCAGCTCCTCACCGGGGAAAAGCCATCCGATGCCCCTTGCAATCCATAGCCGTACAGGATATAATTGTTATATGTTTACAAAAAATATGCGAGACTCTATACAGCATATTCAAAATAAGTGCGCTGCCGGATATCGGGATGCCTTTAGCAGCACGATATTCTGCAACGGATTGCGCATTTATCTGGAATATGCGGAACTCTATACAGCATATTACAGATAAGTGCGCTGCTGGATATCGGGATGCCTTTAGCAGCACGATATTCTGCAACGGATTGCGCATTTATCTGGAATATGCGGAACTCTAAATAAGAAAGGAATAATACCCATGAGACTGATTACGCGTTCTGACTTTGACGGATTGGCCTGCGGCGCACTACTGAAGGAGGCCGGTATAATTGACAGTTGGAAGTTTGCCCATCCCAAGGATCTACAGGACGGCCTGGTGGAGGTAAATGCGAATGACTGCCTGGCCAATGTACCCTTTGTGGAGGGGTGCGGTTTGTGGTTTGACCACCATTCCAGCGAACATGAGAGAAACGAGTTAAAGGGAAAATACAAAGGCGAAAGCCGCATCACGCCATCCTGCGCCCGGATCATCTACGAGTACTACGGCGGCAAGGAGCGCTTTCCACAGTTTGACGATATGATGGAGGCCGTGGACAAGGTGGACTCTGGCCATCTGACCATAGACGAGGTGATGAACCCCCAGGGATGGATTCTGGTGGGCTTTTTGATGGACCCCCGCACAGGGCTGGGACGTTTCCGGCAGTTCACCATCTCCAACTATCAGCTGATGGAAATGCTGATGGATGCCTGCCGCACCATGAGCACGCAGGAAATCCTGGCATTGCCGGACGTACAGGAACGCATTGAAATGTACAATGAGCAGACAGAGAAATTCAAAGAGATGGTGACCAAGTATACCCGCACGGAGGGTAATGTGATCATCACTGACCTGCGAGGGGTGGACACCATCTATACTGGCAACCGCTTTATGATCTACAGCATGTACCCCGAACAGAATATCTCCGCCTGGATTGTCAGCGGTCGGGGCGGTCAGGGATGTTCCGCCGCTGTGGGATACAGCATCCTAAACCGCACCAGCGATGTCAATGTGGGCAGCCTGATGCTGAAATATAACGGCGGCGGCCACAAGGCGGTGGGCACCTGCCAGTTTACGAACGAGAACATGGAGACAGAACTTCCCAAGATGCTGACGGAACTGTGCGACATGGCCAATAGTCAATAGAGGATTCTATCATTACGCATAAAAAAGGGTTGCAACGCCCACAGGACAACTGTGGGCGTTGCAACTCTTTTTCGTCTCTCTTCTATCCTACTGCTCCATCTGTCTGCCAAGAAAACCTGCCGCCGACATAATCAGTTTATACTCCACTTCCCCCATTTTTCCCTTATAATCGTTCTCAAGCAGGATTACAGAGCCTATCACATCTCCCTCGCAGATAATTGGTGTGAATGCCATATGCTGATATTCTACCTCCATGTCGTCACAGATCCTTAAAAAGTTTCTGTCCCCCTGAGAGCAGATTCCCGTCTCCCGGTTGTTCATCTTCTCCTCCAGCTGCTTACTAACCTCCTTGCCCAGATAAGTTTTGCCGCCTCCAGCGGTGGCTATGAACTGGTCCCTGTCGCTGATCAGGGCGGTGTGACCGGACACCTGGGCCAGAGACTCCGTGTACTGTTTGGCAAAAGTGGTCATCTCTCCAATAGGAGAATACTTTTTCAGGATCACCTGCCCTTCCCTGTCCGTATAGATCTCCAGTGGGTCCGACTCCCGGATTCTCAGGGTACGGCGTATTTCTTTAGGGATAACAATTCTTCCAAGATCATCTATTCTTCTGACAATTCCAGTTGCTTTCATAATTCTGATTTTCTCCTTTTTGGCAAATTCTGAGTATTACAGGGCTGGCACTGTTTTTCAGGAACCCTTTGTGCAAACTAGTATCTGTAAAATGTAGGATTTTATACCATATTTTCTAGGGCCTGGTTTTGTCAATCTTTTCAATGCTTGCGTTTTTTTGTATATGTTGTTACAATAAGACTGAAAAATTTTTAAAGGAGCGTGTCACACATTATGCAGGATAAGATCATGATTGTGGATGACGAGGCCGCCATTGCGGATCTGGTGACGGTCTATCTGAAAAACGAGGGTTATGAGGTTTTTACCTGCTATACGGCCAGCCAGGCACTCTCCTGCGTAAGCCAGGAAGCCTTAAGCCTGGCCATACTGGACGTGATGCTGCCGGATATGGACGGCTTTGCCCTTTGCCAGAAAATTCGTGAAAAACATCTTTTTCCCATTATCATGCTCACGGCACGGGGAGAGGATCTGGACAAGATCATGGGCCTGACCCTGGGTGCGGACGATTATATCACCAAGCCCTTTAACCCTCTGGAACTCATGGCCCGGGTCCGCACCCAGCTGCGGCGCTATACCCGGTACAATGCGGCTCTGCCCCAGCAGGAAATAACCGAAAAGGATATACGGGGGCTGCATATGGATAAGGATGCCCACCATTGCAGCATAAACGGCCTGGAAGTCGTCCTGACTCCCATAGAGTTCAATATCCTCTGGTATCTCTGCGAGCATCAGGGCAGTGTGGTGTCCTCCGAAGAGCTATTTGAGGCGGTATGGGGCGAAAAGTATCTGGACAACAACAATACCGTCATGGCTCATATCGCCCGAATTCGGGAGAAGTTGAAAGAACCCGCCAGACGGCCCAAATACGTCAAGACAGTGTGGGGGGTGGGATATACAATTGAATAGCCATATTTTACAGAGAAGCCGGATATCCCGGCGCATTATGTTTCGCTACGCTTTGTCCATGATTGGTTTTGTAGCAGGGCTGTTTCTTTTTGTAGGACTGTGTTGGTATGTATGCACTCTGCGCACATGGTACTATTATGAACACCTGTATCATGTGTTGGTGCTGATTAAAGACTATCTGGTCCTTATTTTGACTGTCATCATTCTGATGGGCTGGACTCTCATTACCCACCACTTTATTAATTTGCCCCTACGGTATTTGGACGAGATTGTGGACGCTTCCGGAAGACTGATCACTTCCCGTGAGGAGCCGGTACGGCTCTCGGACGTGCTGACAGATGTGGAGAAGCAACTGAACCAGTTCCGGCTACAGGGGCTACAGGCGCAGGCACTGGCCCGGGAAGCCGAACAGCGCAAAAATGATCTGGTCATTTATCTTGCCCATGATTTGAAGACCCCGCTGACCAGTGTCATCGGGTACTTAAGCCTGTTACAGGACGAACCACAGATCTCTTCGGAGCTTCGGGCGAGATATACGGACATCGCTCTGGACAAAGCGCTGCGGCTGGAGGATCTCATCGGTGAGTTTTTTGATATCACCCGTTTCAATCTGACTACCCTGACGCTGGAACCGGAACAGGTAAATTTGAGCCGGATGTTGGAGCAGATTACCTATGAATTTTTGCCCGTTTTGGCGAACAAGGGGCTGTCTTGGCAGCTGGAGATCCAGCCGGAGATCCAAATTAACTGCGATCCGGACAAGTTACAGCGTGTGTTTGACAATCTGATTCGCAACGCTGTGAATTACAGCTACCCGGACAGCGTCATCTCTCTGTCCATGGGGATGGTAGGCGGAAACAAAACAGTGCCAATCCAGCCCCCGCCTGGCGCGCCCTGGATTGAAGTCAGAGTCAGCAATCATGGCAAAACCATTCCTCCCGAGAAGCTGCGGCGAATCTTTGAACAGTTTTTCCGTCTGGACTCCTCCCGCTCTTCTTCCACCGGCGGTGCCGGACTGGGGCTTGCGATCTCCAAAGAGATCGTGGAACTCCACGGAGGCCAGATATTGGCTGAGAGCGCGGATGAACAGATCACTTTTACTCTATTGCTGCCTCAAAGCTGACATGCGTCTCCAGAGCTCGGAGAAAGAATTTCCATCTTGAGAAAATCGTAAGAATTTCACAATAAAATAAAAAGGCTTTGAAAAGATATTACGAAAATATGCTTTTTCCCTCTCTGATACAATACAGGTGTCAGGGAGGGATTTTTTTGCTGCCTGTAACCGAATTGTCACTTAAGACTGCTATACTTGGCAGAAACAAACGGAGCACGCGGAACTCCTCTCACGGGTCCTGTAGTGTAGAGACAGAACTAAAAATAGGAGAAATAAAATATGAAAAGAAGACGACTCACAGAACTGTTTCCCTGGCTGACCCCCCTGCGTGTGTGGCAGCGAAAACTGTTTTTCTATCTGGGGATGCGGCTGGACCACAACCACTATACAGCCCACATATCTGAGGAACTGCTGCCCACAGAAGTGTTTTCCTCCAGCTGTCCCATGTACAACAAAAATACCGGCTTTGACATGATATATCAGGAAAACAAAGTCCACAACCTGAGACTGGCAGCCGCCACCATTGATCACATGTTAATTCGTCCGGGGGAGACCTTTTCCTTCTGCCTGTCCACGCGCCATGCGGACCGCATGACACCATATCGGGAGGGATTGACCGTAATAGGGGGGGAACTTACCACTGCCCCTGGCGGCGGCATGTGCCAACTCAGCAACCTTCTTTTCTGGGTGTTCCTCCACTCCCCGCTGACTTTGGTGGAGCGACACGGACATGGGAGCAAGGATTTTCCTGAGCCGCCCAGTGACGCGCCCATGGGCGTGGATGCCACGCTGGCAGAGGGCTGGAAGGATTTGAAAGTACGCAACGACACAGATTATACCTTTCAGATCCACATTTCCTTTGACCGGGAAAACATTTCTGCGGTTCTGCGCGCAGACCGCCAGCCCTCCCTGGTCTACTCCGTGAGCAACGGACCTGTGGTCTATTACCGCCGCCAGGGCGCCATCTGGGAGGAAGTGGATGTAATCCAGACTCTGACAGACCATGAAAGCGGCCAACACCAAAACACCCGGACACTGTATCGCAATGTCTGCCGCATTGGTTACACACTGCCGGAGGATACGGCCATCATAGATTGACGGCACGGATATTCACTGTATATACAGCAATCTATAATATAGGAGTGTATTATTATGAAAATAAATATTGCAATTTTTTTTGGAGGCTGTTCTTCCGAATACGATGTTTCTCTGGAATCCGCCGCAGGTGTGATCCGCAATCTGAACAGGGAAAAATATTGTCTTATTCTGGTGGGAATCACTCGGCAAGGGGACTGGTATCACTACACCGGCGCGGTGGAACGGATTGCTGCGGATACCTGGCATTTGGACAGCACCCACTGCGCACCTGCGGCTCTCTCCCCCAGCCGCAGTTCTCATGAGCTTCTGGTGTATGGCGCCGATTCTCTGCAAAGGATTCCCGTGGATGTGGCAATGCCCATCCTCCATGGCCGGGGCGGCGAAGACGGCACACTCCAGGGGCTGATTGAATTGGCCGGAATCCCCCTGGCTGGATGCGGCACCCTCTCCTCCGCCCTGTGCATGGATAAGGACCGTGCCCACAGGCTGGTCTCTCTGAGCGGAATCCGTACCCCAAAATCTCTGGTGCTGGATGCTTTTATGCCCGGAAACCCAAACCTGACTGCGGAACTCTCTCAGACTTTTGCCGCCCGGGTGGGCTATCCCCTGTATGTAAAACCTGTAAAAGCCGGGTCCTCCTACGGCGTGACCAGAGTCATCTCTTCCGCACAGCTGGAATCCGCGATAAAATTGGCCTTTTCCTATGATGATCAAGTAATTCTGGAGGAGAACATTCCGGGTTTTGAAGTGGGATGTGCCATTCTGGGAATCCATGAGCTGTTCTTAGGAGAGGTGGATGAAATTGAACTGTCCGGCGGATTTTTTGACTATACGGAGAAATATACCCTAAAAAATTCCGCCATCCACGTGCCTGCCCGAATCCCCAGAGACAAGGCGGAAGAGATCAGGCTGACCGCCAGAAAAATATACCGCGTCCTGGGCTGTAGCGGCTTTGCCCGGGTGGATTTGTTTCTGACGCCGGAGGGGGAAATCGTATTCAATGAGGTCAATACCATCCCCGGATTCACCGAACACAGCCGTTATCCCGGTATGATGCGGGCCGCAGGGCTGTCCTTCCCGGAGGTGCTTGACCGGATTCTGGAGCAGTGCGTGGAGACGCCTACTCTCAACCAGGAGACGTAATATGCCTTATTCAAAGTGTGTGTTTCACTTCGATAGATGGCGCGTATCTTTGTGCCGCATTCTGTTACAGGGAGCCGCTCTTGCTTCCTATAATAGGATTTCCGGCACGCAGGACCGGGAAATAAAACCATACACATATGCGGACCTCTCTATCCGCAGAGAAGGAGATAAGAGCATTATGAAACAGATTGTATTAAAACAGGATGCTATTCACAGGGGCTCGCTGATTCTGGTCAACGCGCTGCATGGAGTAGCCTTTGACAGACCGGAGGTGCTGATGACTGTGGACGCCTGTGCAAAACCGTGGAACCGGAAGGGGGAAACCCACACGCTACAGAAACACCCCGATGGAGCAGCCAGCATACTGCCGGGCTGCTCGGATGAGGCAGACAGCCTGCTTCCGGCATGTTCGGATCTGGCGGACAGCGTACTGCTGGAGAAGCAGACCGCATCTCTGCTGGACAAACTGATGCAGGAAATCGGGGGATGGGACTCCATAATCCCCGTCAGTGGCTGGCGCTCCATAGCAGAGCAGCAGGCCATCTGGGACTCCTGTCTGCGGGAAAGCGGGCCGGAATATACCCAAACCTATGTGGCCCTTCCCGGCCATAGCGAGCACCAGACCGGACTGGCCATCGACCTGGGACTGCGCAGGGAGCAAATCGATTTTATATGTCCGGAATTTCCGGGCACCGGTGTCTGTGGGCAATTCAGAAAGCGGGCTGCGGATTACGGGTTTATTCTGCGCTATCCCGCCGGGAAAGAAGCCGTCACCGGCATCGGTTGTGAACCCTGGCACTTCCGCTATGTGGGGATTCCCCACGCCCGGATTATGGAAGAAAACAGGCAGACACTGGAGGAGTATATAGAGTATATCCGTCAGTTTGACAGTCCTCTGCACCCTTACTGTATCCGAACCGGAGGGCATGCCATCTACGTATCCTATATTCCGGCCACACAGGGGGAAACCACGGTAGAAGTAAACGATATGGCTCCTTTCCATATCTCTGGCAACAATGTAGACGGCTTTGTGCTGACCCAGTGGGCATAGTCGGGAAAGGAGTGTACCATGAATCCACGGACATATACCGGCGGACTGGATAGATTCCGCCTGGCGGCCGCCCTGTTGGTGGCAGCCATCCACACCTCGCCTCTGACATGTGTCTCCGAAGAAGCCGATTTCTTTCTCACCCGGATTCTGGCCAGAGTGGCTGTGCCCTTTTTCCTGATGGTCACCGGACAGTTTGTGTTGCCCCGTATTCTGGAACCTGGTGCGAGATCCGGAAGACGGCTCCTGCGTTATCTGGTCCGCACAGGCGGACTGTATCTGACATGTACCCTGCTGTATTTGCCGCTGGGAATCTATGCGGGACATTATAAAGAACTCACTGTGTCTAAGGTCACGCGGATGCTTGTGTGGGACGGCCCTTTCTATCATCTGTGGTATTTCCCCGCCTGTATGCTGGGCATGCTCCTGCTGTACCTGATGAGCCGCCGCCTAAGTCTTCGCTCCCTGACACGGGTATGCATTGTGCTCTACGTACTGGGATTGTCCGGGGACAGCTACTATGGACTGGCCCGGTACGTTCCCCCTCTGCGCGGCCTGTGCGACCTGGGCTTCCATATATGGTCCTACACGCGAAACGGATTGTTTCTGACTCCTCTGTTCCTGCTGATGGGCGCGCATATAAGTGGACCGCAACCCAAGACACGGGCACAGGCAACGGATCATATGCAAAACCGGCCGCTTACTCCCCGGCCTGGGGCCGCTCCCGGCACTTTGGCACTGGCGGCAGGGCTCACTCTGTCCCTGGGGGGAATGACCGGCGAGGCTTTTCTGCTGCGCCACCTGGACTCCCTGCGTCATGACAGCATGTATCTTCTACTGGTACCCACCATGTACTGTCTCTATAGCCTGCTGCTTCGAGTGGACAGCTCACCCTGTCCCAGGCTGCGCCGTATTTCTGCGCTGGTCTATATCCTCCACCCCGCCGTCATCGTGGCGGTGCGGCTCTGTGCCCGTCTCCCTCATCTGCTGCCACTGATGGAACAGAGTCTGCTGCACTATCTGGCAGTGTGCCTTTTATCGTTGGCATCGGCATGGCTGCTCACCAGCCTGCGGGATATGATATCGAACCACCGCAAACACTTTTCCTGACACTGCGCAATTCCACATCTGCTTAACAAGGGAGAACAGAAACATAATGAGTGACACAATATTGAACGATTTAGAGAAAAAATGCCTCCAATATCCCCATAATTCCTTATCGGGAATCGTATTCCCAGCTACAGCCCGAAGCAGGGCCTGGATAGAGATCAGCAGAGGCGCTCTTCACCAAAATGTAGCTTATTTGCAATCTCTTCTGCCGGAACACTGCACCCTGATGCCCGTGGTCAAGGCCAACGCCTACGGTCACGGGGCCGGTTTAATTGCCCGGGAACTAAATACCATGGGCATACGCTCTTTTTGCGTGGCATGTGTCAGCGAGGGCGTGGAACTACGCAGACAGCATATCGTCGGGGAGATCCTGGTACTGGGCCATACCCATCCCGATCAGTTTCCCCTGTTGGACCAATATTCTCTCACCCCGACTGTGGTAGACCACGCCCATGCCCTGGCTCTGAGTGCTTATGCCTGCCGCGCATCCCGATCGGAATACCTGTCCCCCCGGGTATCAGCCCCGCTCCCTGTGCATATAGCTGTGGACACCGGTATGCACCGTCTGGGGGAGTCTGCGGAACATGTGTCACAGATCCGGGAAATCTTCTCTCTGCCGGGCCTACAGGTCACAGGCATGTACAGCCATCTGGCTGCCGCAGGCGGAACCGATACCGCCTCCCAAAGTTTTACCCGGGAGCAGTACAACGCCTTCTACAAGTTGGCGGCCCAGCTGGGAATACGCCAGAATCACTCTTTTTTCCGTGCTGGCAGTTCACCCGGGCGGCATCCCTCCCGACCGAGGCTTCATATCCAGGCCAGCTATGGCATTCTGCGCTATCCGCTGCCAGATATGGACTGCGCCCGTCCGGGCATTGCTCTGTACGGCCTGTTAAGCAATGCCGCCGATACCCGTCTTTCCGCCGCAAAACTACATCCGGTACTCGCTCTCCGCGCCCGGGTGACTGCCATTCACCGGCTTTCTCCCGGGCAATCCGCCGGTTACGACATGGCCTACACCGCCGTCTGTCCCACCACCATAGCTACCGTTGCCATCGGCTATGCGGACGGGCTGCCCCGCTGCCTCTCGGAAGGCCGGGGAACTGTGCTGCTTCAAGGAAGACATGCCCCCATTATCGGCAGAATCTGCATGGACCAGCTACTGGTGGATGCTACGGCCATCCCTCAAATCCGCCCCGGTGACATCGCCACCCTGATTGGCCAGGACGGACAGGAAAGCATTTCTGCCGCTGATCTGGCCGAGACCTGCGGCACCATCACCAACGAACTACTTTCCTGCCTGGGGCCACGTTTGGAGCGATTATCCCTTCATTGAACTTGTATTGACAAAATGGGAGACAAAAACTGTCTCCCTTGTCAGCAGGATGCCGTTCAAAATTCTTCCCGGGCTCTATCAGCTGATCTGTTACGCAAACGCAGCAATTTTTTCTTCGAACTCCTTAATTGATCTGATTCTGACAGCCATTTTATGCCAGTTTCTCAGAGTGTCCTAATCTTTCTGCCCGGAAATTCTCTCCTTTAAGTCTTCCGGGACAGCGCCAAGCTCTTCCAACAGTTCCAGAATATCCTCCGCCTTTGCTTCGGCTCGCCCTTCCGCAAGTCCTTCCTCCCTTGCCTCTTCCCGTACTTTCGCCCGCTCCTCCCTAAACACCCTGACAAATGTGTATTCGAATGCCATATCATCCTCCCCCTTTCCTGCCCGGCTTAATATCTCATCCACCAAGGCTTCACGGTTGTCGCAGACTGACGGCAATATGTATTTCACCCAGTTGCGGAACTCCTCCTGCTCCTGTAACCCAAGTTTTCCTACTCTGCCACACGCTGCGCGAAGCGCTCCCACCAGTTCCGGCTTTTTCCTGTATTTGTCACAGTACATGATATTGTCCAATACTCTGTTGGTGGACAATATGTATTCCTCCCCGATTTCCGCCAGATCCACCAGATAATACTCCAGATGCAAAATATGGAATGCCGGGCCGTTCCCATCTTTGCGTTTCTACCAATCTTTCCGTCTCTTCCATTTGTTTTCCTTTCCAAAATGAAGCTGACAGGAAAGGGGATCCTCCCTTCCTGCTGTGGTCTGTTGTTTTATGTTCCTTGGGATATAGGCTCCCGCCCAGCAAGAAGTTCGAAATTACTGAAAAGACTTGTGTGTTGTCTTTTAGATGATTGTAGAATTTGAATCCTTTGCTTATGATTAGCATATCATGAAAAAAGGATTTTACAAGTAATTTTTTCCGTTTTATACCATTGTTTCAGCAGTAGCAACACAGACTCTCCTGGTATATCGTCCCCATCTTTTCCCGGATTTCACGGTTGTAAACGTCTCCGGATTGTGCTACTATTGTATACAAAAGCGCAATAGGAGAGATTCTATGTCCGTAAAAATAATGCCCAACCGGCTGGATCGGGTTTTTAATCAATATCAGGAAGAATTGGAGGCTAAGGCGCTACAAGTCCTTCGCTCCGGATGGTATGTGCTGGGGCCGGAGGTAGAGGGCTTTGAACGGGAATTTGCGGACTTTACGGGGGCCCGGCACTGTGTGGGCCTGGCCAGCGGCCTGGACGCCCTGTGGATGGCTTTCCGTGTTCTGGGAATCGGCCCAGGTGATGAAGTGATTGTGCAAGCCAATACCTATATCGCCAGCGTTATGGGCATTACCATCAATGGGGCCACACCCGTCTTCGCGGAGCCGGATATTTTTTTCAATATGGATGTCTCACAGCTGGAAGAGCTTATAACGGAACGCACCCGGGCCATTTTGGTGGTACATCTGTACGGGCAGGCATCTAAAATGGATGAAATCGTGCGCATTTGCAAGAAGCACCGTCTGCGCCTGGTAGAGGATTGTGCCCAATCCCATGGGGCCTGTTTTCAGGAAAAAATGACAGGAACTTTTGGGGATATCGGCTGTTTCTCCTTTTATCCCTCCAAAAATCTGGGGGCATACGGTGATGCTGGCGCCATCGTCACAGACGATGAAGAAATTGCCGCAAACCTGCGGATATACCGTAATTACGGCAGCGAAAGGCGCTACTACAACAAGGTGGTGGGAGCCAATTCCCGCCTGGATGAATTGCAGGCAGGACTGTTGCGGGTACGCTTAAAACACTTAACCGAGTTGACACAGGAGCGGAAAAAACTGGCCGCACGGTATACCCGGGAACTGCGCAACCGGCGGCTCCTTCTTCCCCAGGTGAGACAGGGCTGCGACAGCGTTTGGCATCAGTATGTGCTCCGCGTAAACGAGCGGGAGCAGCTGGTCCGCTATTTAGACCGACAGGGTATCGGAACGATTATTCATTATCCCATACCGCCCCATCTGTCGGAAGCCTATACATATCTGGGACATCAAAGGGGAGAATATCCCATTGCCGAAAGATATGCGGATACGGTTCTGTCCATTCCCATGTATAACGGAATGACAGAGGAGGAACAGGAAATTGTCATAGAAGCGCTGAATGCCTTTTCGTCATAGGGAGTTGTCGCGAAATAAACCGCCGCATTGGAACCTGTGACGCTTTTCAGACATTTAATGGCGCGGCCTTCCTGACCCGAAATGTGAAGAAACGAGGAAAACATGAATCTGGAAGAACAATATAAAATCATAGAATTTGGAGACTTGGGCGATGAGCGGGGCAACCTGGTAGTAATCGAAGGGAACGGCGCAGACATTCCTTTTGACATCAAACGGGTATTTTATATATACGGTTCGGACGCGGAGGTAGTGCGGGGGCAACACGCCAACCGCGAGACGGAGTTTTTGCTGGTGAACGTATCAGGCACCAGCAAAGTAAAGGTGGACAATGGCCTGCAGTCCAAGGTAATTGAATTAAACCGCCCCCGTATGGGACTGTATCTCCCTCCCATGGTGTGGAAGGATATGTACGACTTTTCGGGGGATTCGGTGCTGTTGGTGCTGGCCAGCAGGCATTATGACCCTGCGGAATATATCAGAGACTACCAGGATTACCTGGCAGAACTGGGCAAAACGGAGGGAAGAGCAGATGAGTAAACTTTCCATCGTGGTTCCGGTATATTATAATGAAGATACGCTCATGGACCTGTATGAGGATATGCGGGCCAAAATCCTGAATCCGCTTGGAGACTATGAGATCGTCTTCGTGGATGACGGCTCCGGGGATCATTCCTGGGAGATCATGAATCGCATTCGGGAGAGGGACAGCCATGTGCGGCTGGTGAAGCTGTCCCGGAATTTTGGGGAACATGCGGCGCTGCTGGCAGGCCTCTCCGTTTGTACCGGAGACTGCGCCGTGACAAAGCAGGCAGATCTCCAGGAAGATTCCGAACTCATTCTGGAGATGTACGACAGCTGGAAAAGAGGAAACAAAGTAGTTCTGGCGGTGCGGAGGTCCCGGGACGAGAGTCGGGTAAAAATCTTTTTTGCCAATCTTTACTATGCGCTGGTGAGAAAATTCGTCAATAAAAATATGCCCGCCGGGGGCTGCGACTGCTATCTCATCGACCGCAGAGTCATCGAGGTTTTAGAGCGGCTGGACGAAAAAAATTCCAGCTTGACCTTACAGGTTCTATGGGCCGGATTTCAGACAGACATGGTATATTTTGACAGAAAAGACCGGGAAAAGGGAAAATCCAGATGGACTTTCGCCAAGAAATTCAAGCTGGTAATGGACTCCATGATGAGTTTCTCCTACATTCCGATCCGCTTTATGTCCATGGTGGGAGTGCTCTTTAACATCGGCGCCGCCATCTTGTTTGTCAGCGTACTGGTTGAATATTTTACAAAAGGTACTCCCATCGCGGGATGGTCTTCCCTGATGTGTGTGTTTCTGTGTTCATCGGGACTGATTCTGCTGATGCTGGGAATTTTGGGGGAATATCTTTGGCGGACTCTGGACGCGGCCAGAACCAGACCGCCGTTTATCATAGACGAAGAGACAGTGCCCCGGTGTTCCATACAAAACAAGATATTCGAAAACACACCGACGACTATAGCAGACGGCGCCGATGAAAAAATATACAGGCAGGACTGATTATGACAGCAAAACATTGGAAAATCATCTTTATAGTACTTCTGGCGGGAAGCGCCCTGGCCGCCTTGAAACTGATCTTTTTCGACTATACTATGGATGAGGAATATCAGCTTATGATGGGCTATCGCACGCTGCGGGGAGACGCCCTGTTCCGGGAGATGTGGGAGCCCCATCAGACCTCGGCTTTTCTGTGTACAGGCCTGATGTGGATATACAAGACCCTCACAGGGACCTATACGGGCATTCTGCTCTATCTCCGGGTATGCACCACCTTGATTCAAATAGCTGTAAGTCTGTACCTCTACCGGGTATTGGAACGTCTGCTGGATAAAAGATACGCCTTGCTCTGCGCGCTGCTCTACTTTAACATGGTTCCCAAAATTATTCAGATTCCCGACTTTTCCAACATGCAGCTATGGTTTTTTACTTTGACGGTGCTGTGTCTGCTGCACCGATATTTGCTGTGGGACCAGGAACAGGCAGATTGCCCCTGGCTTGTCTTTATCGCGGGACTTGGCATGGCTCTGGAGGTTCTGGCATACCCCTCCTGCGCAATTCTATTTCCCTTCTTTGTGCTATATCTTTACAAAACTTCCGGACAAAAAAAATGGCGGGATATAGGGCTGTTCACCGGCGCCTGCGCCGTGAGCGCCCTGGTGTGGCTTTTGGCCGTCCTGCGCGGTTTGCGTCTGGAAGAACTGCTGCGCAATGTCCGCTTATTGTTACAATTCGACCTCACACACGAAATTTCCGGCGCTACCCAGGGAAAGCTCACAGGGATTTTCAGTAACATGCTGGGAGCCTGCGGTTTTTTACTTTTAATCCTTACGCTGAGTTTTCCGGCCTTCTGTGTGGTGAAAAGAAAGAAGCCGGACTGGAATAAGCGCCAGCTGCTCCCGGTGTTTATGACTTTTGCGATACTTGCCTCGGAATGCGTACAGATTTTTCTGTGGACTGTGAAAAAGAGCGGTTATGAGGTATATCAGCTTCACTTATTGCTGGTACTGGCCGCCGGTCTACTCTCCTATAGATATGCCGGAAAAGTCGGGAAATATTTTCGGGCCGGTATACTGGGCACTCTGCTCTCCTACGTAGCGGTAATCTATATCAGCGATCTGGAGATGTTCTACGCGCTGCCCCACGGCGTTCTCGGAGTGTTGTTCTGTGCCGTATTGCTGGTTCTGGCATTGAAGGAGGTTCTGGGTAAAGCCTCGGACAAATGGATCTGTTTCCTGCTGGTCAGCCTGTGTCTGGTGAGCATCTTTGGCAAGGGGTACACTCTGCGGGCAGGACGAAATTATAATGTGGTGGCGGACACGGAAAATATCATGAGACACGGTCCTGCTGTGGGAATCCTTTCTGATTATATGAACTGCTATATCTATAATTGTAATTACGAAGATTTCGGAGCCTTTGTAAACCGGGAGGATGTGGTGCTGATCGTGACCAACATGGTTACGTCGTCGGGCACTACCCCTTATATGATGACCGGCGCGGAAGTAGCCCACTACTCCATCGTAGATCCCACGGCCTACGATGAAAGGCTGCTCACCTACTGGGAACTGTATCCTGAAAAGCAGCCCAATGTCATTGTGGTAGACTGCTGGTATGGGGCGTTAAAAGAAAGTCCGGACAGCTGGATTATGCAATATATAGAGAATGAATTTGGGTACAGCCAGGTAAATGACGGTCGGTATGTACGCTTTTACAGGAAATAAGGCACGAATCATTTGGCGTAAGTTCCCGGACATATCTTTGGGCGCAAAATATAGAGCTGAATATTTACAGACAGAAAAAGGAAATAAGAATGTCATTATGAAAAATATCAAGCAATTTCTCAAATTTGGTCTGGTTGGGGTCTCCAATACTCTGATCAGCGAGGTCGTATACGCTATAGTCGTCTGCCTCAAAGGACACTATCTGCTGGCGAGCGCCACCGGGTTTGTTCTCAGCATATTCAACGCATATTATTGGAACAACCGATATGTGTTTAAAGAGGATGACACACTGGAAAAGAGAATCGGGTGGCAAGTGCTGCTCAAGACCTTCGTTGCCTACCTCTGGGGATTCCTGGCCAATCTGGCGCTGCTGGTACTCTGGATTGACATCCTGCATATCGCCGATTATCTGGAACCTGCGGCGGATATATGCCTCCAGTGGGATATCCGTTTTCTGAATGCGGAGGTTCTTGGGAATCTGTTGGCGGAGGGGATCAACCTAATATTGGTACTGCCCATGAATTATCTGGTAAACAAACTGTGGGCGTACCGGCAGGGAAACAGAAAATCCCCATAGGGGGATTGTCCTATAAACCCCTGGGGAGATTTCCATTCGTTTCCGCATACTCATCGAATTTTCCGTTGCCATGCGGAATATAGAGTTGTCCATAAAGGACTTTGCGCCTTTTACAGGTCCAGGCAAGCCTTCTTACGCTCCAGGCTGGTCCTGCCGACTCATCTCCAGCAACTTGCTGCGCATCTCATTCTCAATACGCTGCAATTCAATCTCCGCGCTCTGGCGCTTCTGACGTCCCTCATCCTGGATCTTTCTCACCTCGTCCAAGGTACTGATCAACGTCTGGTTGGTGGCCGTCAGGGTCTCGATATCCACAATGCCCCGTTCCGCCTCCTTTGCCGTCTCCACTGTGGCGATCTTCAAAGCCTCCGCATTCTTTCTTAGCAGCTCGTTGGTTACATTGCTGACCTCCCGCTGGGCTTTGGCGGCATCTGCGGAATGATCCAGGCCGATGGCTATCACCATCTGGCTCTTCCACAGCGGGATGGTATTCACCAGCGTGGACTGAATCTTTTCTGACATAACAGTGTCGTTGCTCTGAATCAGACGGATCTGGGGAGCCATCTGCAATGAGATGGTCCTGGTCAGCTCCAGATCATAGAGTTTTTTCTCAAAACGCTCGCACATGCTGGAGAAATCCTTTGCCCTCTGAGCGTCCTCAGGCAGACCACTCTGCTCCGCCCTGGCCACCATTTCCTTAAGTTCCACATTGCGGGCCTGCTCCAGTTTTTTCTTACCCGCCAATATGTACATGGATAATTCCTTAAAATAGTTCAAATTCAGTTCATACATCTTGTCCAGCATGGCCACATCCTTAAGCAGCGTTCTCTGGTGCTCCTCCATGACCTTGCAGACCTTGTTGATATTGACCTCCGCCTTGTCATATTTTACTTTCATATTGGCCAGCTTGTTGCCGCTCTTCTTAAAGATCCCCAGGAAACCCTTCTCTTCCTCTTCTTCTTCAAACGCGCGCAGCTCACCTACCACATCCGTCAGCAGCTGTCCGATCTCACCCAGATCCTTGGTGCGCACGCTGCCCAAAGCAGTCTCGGAGAAATCCGCAATTTTTTTCTGACTCCCCGCGCCATACTGCAAAATCACATTCGTGTTGTGCAAGTCAATTTGTTCCGCAAAGTCATCCACCATCTTTTGCTCTTCCGGCGTAAGATCCACATTCATCTGCGCCTTGGCGGCCTCCGCCACCTGTGTGTCGCTCATGGGAACCGCCTCCTGTTTAGGAGTTCCAAAAGGCTCCAGCGTCAAAGTAGGCGCCTGTTTTAACATCGCATCCAAATCACTCATTTTCTGCCTCTCATTCTGCCGTCTCGGCGGCTCTCTCAACTATTTTTATGTCAAAATCCGTGTCCTGCATGGATTCTCACTGTTTCAGACCGGTTTTTCCAATTTCTACAGAAACTCCCCCTGTCACTGTTCCGGATCGGTTTACTTTGCCCTCTTCCGCTACTTCTCCCGTCACTGCTCCAGCTTGGGCTTGGCATATTCCAACTCCTTGCTGATACTCTCTCTGGTCAATCCCTCCTGGGCCAGCATGGTCTCCAGCACCTGGGCGTCCGTCGTCACATCATACACCCGGTTTCGGAACAGATTGTTGAGCAGTTCCGTAAACGCCGCGTTTATGGTGTCCAGCGTCTTCTCGATCTGCGCTTTTGCGGAGATAATGTCCTCACCGGGCACGCTGACACCGTCAAACTCCTTATAGGCTTCCACCAGTTTTAAAGTAGTGGGAAGATAGTAATCCATCAGCTTATGCATCTGAGACATCTGATCCGGATATTCCCTCACCTTGTCAAAAATCTCTTTCAGCAGATTTTCCAACCGATACAGCTTGGGCGAAATCACTTCCCCGTCTATGACATCGTTCATGTCCCGCAGCTTGCGAATACATTCCATGCCTTCCGCTACCATTTGATTGAGTTCCTGCACACGGGCCTGTTGCTCTTTCTCAACCATCTCCCCCGGAGTCAGCGGACGCTCCTCCGGTGCCGGCAGCGCCTCCCGTTCCTTGGACCGACGCACCCCTTCCACATCCCGGTACTGCTTGTAGATTACATCATTGAGCATAAAGGTGGTGCCCTGATCGTCCAGATGCCCCTGTGGGAAAATACCCAGACGAAGCATCCGCCGGATATCCCGCAACACATATCCCCTGCTGGTGGCAGTGGCGGCAGCCAGTTGGGCAATCTCGGCATACATTTTGCTGCCGCACAGCTGAATATAGCGGTCCGCCCGCTTCAGGCGATGATGCTTGGAACTTCCCAGCTGAATCATGCCAAAGAAAAACAGCGTGATAATCGCTGCGGGTACCATTGCGGGAACTGCCCCACTAAGCAGCGCCATCAGCAGGATACTCCCGCCAACCCCCAGGCCTATGCCGCCGAAAACCTTGTACAAAACACCTGCCACGTTGCCCACTCGCCTGGTTTTGACCAGCGGTCCCGGGCGCCTCACAGGCACAGGAACCTGCATGGGCCTGCCATATGGCATGTTGCCCCTTCCCGGCTGTGCGCCCCGGGGGGGCATCTGTCCCGGCTGTGCGCCCTGGGGCGGCATCTGTCCCGGCTGTGTGCCCTGGGGCGGCATCTGTCCCGGCTGTGTACCCTGGGGCGGCGTCTGTGCCGGTCCTCTGGCGCTCCAGCTGGCGCTGAAATGTTCGTGCTGTCGCTTCCAGTTCTCCCAGTTCTGTTTCATCTGTTCCTTCTGGTTGTTAGCCCGCTCCACACCCTCGGGGCTGCCCCCCAGAAAAGTATAGTTCGCCTCCCGGATGGCGTTGTTCACTGTCTGCCCCACCAGTTCGTTCAAGTTTCTAAAATCGCCGCTGTTAAGCCCCTCCGTCAGAGCCTCACGAAATTGCTCTCCCAGCGCGTTATTGCCCCTATTTTCACCCATTGACTTTAAACCTCGCCCATACCAGCCTGCTTTTAATCAAAACCTTTACGCCCATTATCACACATAATACGTCGGTTCGCAATATCTTTATAAAATTTTAAGAGCTTCCCTACCGGTCCATCTCCGCCACCCGACCGGTGGCCTTATGCTCCCTGATGATACCGTCTATCTCTTTTAAATCCGTGGACAGCAGATCTCCCGGAATCGTATTTTTCAGGGCGCTGGTGGCATTGCCATATTCCAGGGCTCTCCGGTAGTCCCCCTCTTTGGACAGCAGGCCGTAGAGCACACCGGAGATGTAGGCATCACCGCTGCCGATCCGGTCCACCACCTCGATATCCGCATAGGGCTGCTCCTCGTAGTAGGTATCCTCCTTGGCGCTGTAAATGATGGAACCAAAAGTATGGCGTTTGGGACTATGTACAATCCGCTGGGTGGAGGCCACAATGGAAACAGGATAGTCCCGGGTAAAGCTCTTCATGATTTCCCTGGCGCTCCCCTCCTTTAAGAAAGTCAGCCGCGCCGTATCCTCCGAGCAGAAAAACACGTCCACATAAGGGAGGATGCTCTCGATGCATTCCTTTGCCTCCGCCCCGGTCCACAGATTGCCCCGGAAATTTACGTCAAAGGAAATCAGTGTCCCCTGTGCCTTAAAGCGCCGGATCATCTCCACGGCCGTCTCCCGCAGCTGGGGGCTTAAAGCCAACGTGATGCCGCTGGTATGGAAACACCTCGTCGCCTGGTAGAGGCTGTCTTCGTAATCCGCGATTGCCAGTTTGTTGACAGAGGTATTCTTCCTGTCGTAGACGATCCGGGGTTTGCGGGGATAGGCGCCGCTCTCATAGTAATATACACCCAGGCGCGCGTCCGGGTCCTGATCATAGACCAGGTAGTCATCGCTGACACCGCAGAGGCGGACGCGGTTCTTAATATAAGTGCCCAGATCGTTGGCGGGCAGCTTGGAGATAATGCCGCATCTGAGCCCCAGCATGGCCGCGCCGGTGATGGCGTTTAATTCCGCGCCGCCCGCCTGTTTGCCCAGAGTATCTCCCCGGGTAATCCTCTCATTGTCCGGCGGCGACAGACGCAGCATCAACTCACCCAGCGACAACAGATCAAAATCCTTTTTCATACGCATACCCTGCCTTTCTTAATACTATATTCACAATTATTAACTTCCCTTTCTTCGCCCTTTATTTGGAAGTGATACCCGCACTTCCAATATGCCATATTTTAACACATTTTCATTATGGGGTAAAGGCAATGGCATAAATTGCCTTATTTTTCGCGAAGCAGCTCTCCCATAACCTCCAGCAGCCGTTCCGTGTCCGCAAGCAAATTCTGAGCGTCCTTCTCGACGACATTGCATTTCTTATATTTATAGGTAAAAAAGGGATTTCCGTAGGCCGTGAAGCGCATTCTGTCCCCAAAGGGTTTCAGGAAGCCGGGAATCCGCTCCGGCGCTATGGGGGCATCGGGGCGGAAAGTGAAAATAATCCTCTCGTTTTTCCCTTTTAGTTCCGTCATAAAAAGTCGATGAGCCGCCACACGAATCAGGGATATCCGCAACAGATTTTCCACCGAGGCCGGAACCTCTCCAAAGCGGTCCAGCAGCTCGTCCCGCATATCATCCCGCTCCCGGATGTTCTCGATGCCCGCTATTCTCTTGTAGATGTCCAGCTTCTGCACTTCATTGACAATATATTCCGGCGGAATAAAGGCATCCACATCCAGATCCACTACCGTGGCAAAGTCCGCCGCCGTAGTAATCCCCTTTCTGCGCTGTACTGCCTCATTCAGCATCTTACAGTACAGGTCATAGCCCACCGCTTCCATATGCCCATGCTGACGCATCCCCAACAGATTACCGGCTCCCCGGATCTCCAAATCCCGCATGGCGATTTTAAAACCGCTCCCCAGATCCGTAAACTCCCGAATGGCCGCAAGTCGTTTTTCCGCCACTTCTTTCAGCATTTTATCCCGCTTGTACATCAGAAAAGCATAGGCCGTCCGGTTGGAACGTCCCACCCGTCCCCGCAGCTGGTACAGCTGGGACAGTCCCAGATTATCCGAGTCGTGAATAATCATGGTATTCACATTGGAAATGTCCAGTCCGGTCTCAATGATAGTTGTGGACACCAGCACATCGATCTCCCCGGCGATGAAATCCACCATGATTTTTTCCAGTTCATGCTCTTTCATCTGCCCATGCGCATAGGCCACGGTGGCTTCCGGCACCAGCGCCCCTACCCCCGCTGTGATATCCGCTATATTGTTTACCCGGTTATACACGTAAAAAACCTGGCCTCCCCGGGCCATTTCCCGCGCAATGGCCTCCCTCACCATCTCCTCGTTGTACTCACAGACAAAAGTCTGTATAGGCAGACGCTCGTCGGGTGCCTCCTCCAGCACGCTCATATCCCGGATGCCGATGAGACTCATATGGAGCGTGCGGGGGATGGGAGTGGCCGTCAGAGTCAACACGTCCACATTCTCCTTCAGCTTTTTGATCTTTTCTTTGTGCGCCACGCCGAAGCGCTGTTCCTCATCAATAATCAAAAGTCCCAGGTCCTTGAACTTTACATCCTCAGACAGCACCCGGTGGGTGCCGATGACAATGTCCACCAGGCCCTTTTGCAGATCCGCAATGGACTTTCTCACCTCCCCCGGCGTCCGGAACCTGGAAAGCAGTTCCACCCGCACCGGAAATTCCTTCATCCGCTGGGTAAAAGTGTTATAATGCTGCTGGGCCAGGATCGTAGTGGGCACCAGATAGACCACCTGCTTGCCCTCCTGCACCGCCTTGAAAGCCGCCCGGATCGCAATCTCCGTCTTGCCGTACCCCACATCCCCGCAGACCAGCCGGTCCATGATCCTGCCGCTCTCCATGTCCGCCTTGGTATCCGCTATGGCGGCCAGCTGGTCCTCTGTCTCCTCAAAGGGAAACATCTCCTCAAACTCCCGTTGCCATACCGTATCCTTACCATACTGATACCCCTGGCTCTGCTGGCGCAGGGCGTAAAGTTCCACCAGATCTTCCGCCACCTGGTCCACGGCGGTGCGCACTTTTGCCTTGGTGCGGTCCCACTCTTTCGTGCCCAGCTTGTTCAGCCTGGGTCTGCCTCCCTCCGCAGAAGCATATTTCTGTATCACGTCCAGCCCCGTGGCCAGCACATACAGATTTCCTCCGTCGCGGTACTCAATCTTCATGTAGTCCTTGACCACCTTTTCCACTTCCACCTTCTCAATGCCCCGGTAGATGCCCAGTCCGTGGGTCTCGTGAACTACATAATCTCCCACCTTCAGCTCATGAAAATCATTGATCTTCTGCCCCTGATACTGCTTTTTCTTTTTTTTCTTTTTTTCCGCACCGAAAATATCCGACTCCGCAATCACCACATACTTAATCAGAGGATATTCAAACCCCTTGTTTACATGGCCGTAATAAGTCACTACCTCTCCGGACTGCACCTCCCGGAAAGGGTCCTCTGTGTAGACGGCAGTCAGGTCATATTCCCGCAGGTCCTCCGCCAGACGTTTCGCGCGGGTTCGGGAACCGGACAGAAGCAACACCCGATAACCCTGTTTCCGATAACGGGTCAAATCCTTAACCAGCGCCTCGAAGCTGTTGTTGTAAGGGGACACATTGCGGGCGGATACCATAACCCTGGAGACCGGCTTCAGCAGACGGTTCTTCCCATCCATGGTAGCCAGGGAGACCACGGGAGACTTGAGACATTTGGCCATAACCTGTTCTCTTCCATATAGAATGTCCATCTGCCCCGGCAGCACATACCCCTTCTGAACCCGCTGTTCCATGCTCTCCCGAAACTCCAGTTCCACTGCGTCCGCGTGCTCCGCAATTCTGGCCGGTTCATCCAAAAAGAATATCTGATCCGGCGCCCCTCCCGTCTTCCGGGAATTGCCCATGTGTTGCAGCAGTTCCGGCAGTGTCAGGATATCCTGATAAAAATAGCGAATATAACTCTCAAGATTGACCTTGGTTCCAAATTCCAGCAACTGCTCCTTAAGTTCCGCTGTCTGCGTATGGATTCGATGAGCCGCCTCTGTCTCAAAGGCGTCCCGCAGTTTCTTTTCCTGGGTGGCCGCCTCCTTCTCGATCCGCGCAAGCCCCGACTCCAGGCGTTCCCTGTCCATGACAAACTCCTCTGCCGGATAGACGGTGATGCTCTCCAACTTCTCGATGGAGCGCTGGCTCAACACATCGAAAGACCGTATGGATTCCACTTGGTCTCCCCACAGTTCAACGCGGTACGGATTTTCCTCCGTGAGATCAAAAATGTCAATGATACCGCCTCGGACAGAAAACTGGCCACTGCTCTCCACTTGGGCCGTCCTTTCATAGCCCATATTCACAAGCCTTCTGGAAAGCGCCGCCTCGTCCAGCGCACCGCCGTTCTCCACCTCCAGGATATCCTCCTTTGGGTTCCACAGCACCTGTGGTGTCATAAGCGCCGCAAAGGTGGTAATCAATGTCAGAGGTTTGCCCTCCGCAATCCGCCGCAGCGCGCGTACCCGCTCGCGGGTCAGCTGATTGCCATGAATATCCGCCTGAAAAAAGATTAGGTCCTTGGCGGGATAAAGCAGGACATTTCTGTCATAGAAGCGGTACTCCTCATACAGTTCTCTGGCCTTTAAGTCGCTGTAAGTCACGATGACCTTGCAGCGCAGGCCCTGGGACAGTCCATAGATCATATGCAGTTTCTGGGAGTCCACACAGCCGCTTAAGGCCACCGGCGTTCTTCCCTTTCGGATATCTTCCCTGATCTGACCGTATTCTGCCAGATCAGAGAGGGGTGCCAACAAAGCCTGCATCCTTCTACCTCCTTTTAGTTCCGAGGAAATCCACTGTTTTCAGTTCCTCGGGTTCCCTCTCGGCACGCATTCCGGGTGATCCATCCCTGCGCGCCCCGTTGTCACCGCTTCTAATTCTACTCAGCTTTTTTCTTTGTATTGTACCGATTCATTGCGCCGTCCACATCCCCCCGCAGGATCATGCGGACGGCCTCCGCTGCCTTCTCGCATGTATCCGCCAACAGCTTTTTCTCTCCGTCCGTAAAATGGCCCAGCACATAATCTTTCAGATCATAACCCTGGGGCTTGTCGCTTACTCCCATCCTGATCCGGATAAAATTATCGCTTCCCAGATGCAGAATTATGTTTTTCAGCCCATTGTGTCCGCCTGCGCTGCCTTTTTTGCGAATCCGCAGCTGTCCCACATCCAGGCTGATATCATCGGAGATCACTACCAGCCCGGCGGTCACATCTACCTTATAATAGTCTGTCACCTCGCGTATGCTCTCTCCGCTCAGATTCATATAGGTAAGCGGCTTTACCAGAACCACTTTCTCCCCGTCTATATAACCCTTCCCCACTATCGCCTTATGCTTTCTCTCCAGCATGGTGATCTGATATTTCTTCGCAATTTCGTCAATTACATGAAAACCGATATTATGTCTTGTATCCTCATATTCTCTTCCCGGATTCCCCAGGCCGGCAATGATATACATAGTATTCCTCCCACCAAAATAAACCAATCCGCCTGCACAACACTCTCTCGCCTTTCATACGCGCAGACATTTATATGATACTCCATAGTATACCATAAATTCAAGCAGAAGTTTACGCATAAGGGCAATCTTTTATGATTCCTCCGTACTCTTTGCGCTGTCAATTCACTGGTCGTACATTGACACCCGGAACCGACAATGATAAAATCAAACTCATAAACAGAGGGACAGGCGGTGTAAATCCATGTTGATCAGAGAGTATCGGTCGTCGGATTGTAAGGAATTAACGGAGCTTTTCTACAATACGGTTCACACAGTTAACGCGAAAGATTATTCCGGCGAGCAACTAAATGTATGGGCTCCAAAACAAATAGACTTGGAGAAATGGCATCAGTCCTTTCATGGACATTACAGCATTGTTGCAGTTGATGGCAATACGATTACAGGTTTTGGGGATATGGACCGGACCGGTTACCTGGACCGGCTATATGTCCATGCGAACCGTCAAAGAATGGGAATTGCCACTGCTATCTGCAATCATTTGGAACAGACTGTTTCGGGGACGATTATCACCCATGCTTCCATTACCGCACGACCGTTTTTTGAAAAAAGAGGCTACATCGTCGTAAAAGAGCAGCAGATAGAACGGCAGGGAATTTATTTTACAAATTACGTCATGGTAAAAGAGCGCTAAAAAGGAGCAGAGATGGAAAACACACATCTGTTATCACAAATCGAAGAGAATGTATCCGGCGTAATCATCGGAAAAAGGGAGGTTACGCGCCTGCTGCTGGCCGCCATCGCCGCAGGCGGGCACGTGCTGCTGGAAGACTTACCCGGCACCGGAAAAACGGTGCTGGCAAAAACCATCGCCAAATCCATGGGCTGCAAATTTGACCGCGTTCAGTTTACACCGGATTTGCTGCCAAGCGACGTGACAGGACTGTCTTTCTTTAATCAGGAGAAAAATGCCTTCACCTTTAAGGAGGGGCCGGTGTTCACCAATATTTTGCTGGCGGACGAAATTAATCGCGCGACACCGAGAACGCAGTCCAGTCTTCTAGAATGTATGGCCGAGAGGCAAGTGACGGTAGACGGCACGACGCGTAGTCTGGAAGCGCCTTTTTTTGTCATTGCCACACAGAATCCCGTTGAGACCATCGGCTGCTTTCCGCTGCCGGAGGCGCAGCTGGACCGCTTTCTTATGAAACTTGACATGGGAAGCCTGACGCTGCAGGAGGAGCGAGAGATGCTTGACCGCCATATTCGGGAGGAGCCTCTGTCGCATATTGAGGCGGTATGTACCGGAGAGGATATCCGGCAGCTACAGCTTGCTTGCAGAGAAGTCTTTATCCATGACGATCTGAAGAATTACCTTGTATCCTTTGTTCAGGAGACCCGACGGTGCGAAGGCAATATGCAGGGCTGCGCGGTCGCCGGCGTAAGTCCCAGGGGCACTCTCGCGTTTGCGCGGGCTGCCCAGGGCCTGGCCCTTGTAAACGGCAGAGACTATGTTGTGCCGGAGGACCTCAAGGCGGTCGCAATCCCTGTGCTAAGTCACCGCCTGATGGGGGATTTTGAACAAACCCGGAAAACCAAGCTGATACAGGAACTTTTAAGCCATGTGGCGCTGCCCACAGAGGATTGGTCAAAAAGATGATACTTTCATTTATAATTGCGGTGGGACTGGTGACGGCCCTGTGGAATATTTACTACAGGCGCTGCTTTGTCAGAAATATCACCGCCCGGCTGAAGTTTGAGGCAAATGCCCTCTATGCGGGAGATGAAACTAAGCTCTTTGAAGTGATTGAAAACCGGGGAGCCATGCCGATTCCGGTGCTTGAAGTGGGCTTTCATGCCAAAAAAGAACTTGGCTTCGCAGGGACGGACAACACCAGCATAAGCGACTATATTTACAAGCGGGACATCTTCGCGGTGCCGGGCAGACAGAAAATTACACGGGAAATTCCGTTAAAATGTCCCCGGCGCGGTCATTACAAAATTCCGGAGACCGAACTTGTCACCTACACTCTTTTGTACGGAAAGCGCCTTGGCCAGACGCTTAAGAGTGACGCGGCGATCTACGTCTATCCCAAAAACACCCCTGTGTCTGATATTATGCCGCTGTGCGAGCGAATGCTGGGTACGGCGCAATGCGCCAGACGGCTATATGAAGACCCTTTTGCGTTTCGCGTTGTCCGAGACTATACCCTAAACGACCCCATGAAAACCATTAACTGGAAAGCGAGCGCGAAAACAGGGCATCTGATGGTCAACACCTTTGACTCGACGCTGTCCCCAAAAACGATGTTGTATCTGGACGTAGAAGACAGCGGTATATTGAAACACCCGGACTTGGTGGAAGAGAGCATTTCCCTTGCGGCAACGCTGGCACGCAGACTGCTGCGGCAGGGAATTGAGGTTGGATTTTGCTTTAACGGCGGCAAAGCCATCGGTCCGGAGAATGGATTTTTGCCGACAAACAGGAAGGAGATGCTGATCCGCATGGAGCATATGCTTGCGGAATATCTGCCCGAGAACGGAACGCATTCCTATGAGGAGGAAATCCGCAGATACACGCCCCCTGTAGATACCATAAACATTTTTATCACCAAAAATCAGATTCCCGAACTGTATGAGATGATTAAAAGCCATACAGGAGAAAATCAGACAATGATCGTCTGCCCTGTATATCGGGGCGAGATTCCGTCAAAAGAGACATTCCCTGTAGGGAGCCGGGAAAATATCCGGATACTGTTTAGGGAGGTGGACAGAGTATGAAAATGCCTGATCAACTTCTGGAATGTATACACGCAACACTTGTTTTCGCTCTGTTTATTCCCTTTGTATACGCGCTCTGCGGCTTTGCGCCCCCGGAGGGAACGATATTGTTCTATCTGAAATGTCTGCTGGTGGCAATACCAGTGTCCGTCACCAGGACGGCGGTAGACCGCGCGCGGACATTGGGCACATATATTCTGGTCTGCGCGGCGCTGCTTGCGGTCATTTACGGGATTACTGCCGATGCGGGGCCGGGCGGTTTTACGGGATTGTCCGCCCTCTGCTACCGCCTCGGCCTGCTTGCGGAGACGGCAGCCATTGCAGGAATACGGCTTGTTGACAGGATAAAGCACAGACGTTGGGAATCCATAAAAAAGACGGATCCCCTTGCGGTCTATGAAAGAAGTTTTCTGGACCGACCGTCGCTGAACAACTGCTACTTTATTGTAATGTACCTGGCGGGCATTTTATTGGACGCAAAACCATTGTGTGACATTGCGCTTTTCAGTGCCGTTGTCTATCTGTTCCCCGCGCTGGCCTATACATTTTTCACCGCTACGGAACATTACCTTATGCTCAATAAGCGGACAAAGGGAATACCCCGTCGACGCCTGTACGCAGTGAGCGGCGGTATGCTGTGCCTGTATGCAGCGCTGCTGCTTGCGGTCAGCCTGCCTTCCTTTCTTCTGATAAACACAAGAAAGTATGAGGCTTCTGGCATGATGGTGGGTACTTGACCATGCCCAATTAACAACTGCA
>CANSPM010000030.1 GCA_947648875.1 uncultured Lachnospiraceae bacterium | reverse complement strand
TGAACATACGGACGCCAGAAGCGGCCGGATGTGCATCACGGGAAATGAGCACCGGGAGGGAGTATGCGGAACTTGACAGCATAATCCCGGACGGTGCGCTGATGAACATACGGACGCCAGAAGCGGCCGGATGTGCATCACGGGAAATGAGCACCGGGAGGGAGTATGCGGAACTTGACAGCATAATCCCGGACGGTGCGCTGATGAACATACGGACGCCAGAAGCGGCCGGATGTGCATCACGGGAAATGAGCACCGGAAGGGAGTATGCGGAACTTAAATAGGAGGATGTCGAGATGTTTGAGGGACAAAAGTGTTTGGTCATAGGGTCCGGTATCAGTGGTGTGGGCGCAATGTCCATGCTGGGACATATGGGAGCGGATATCCTGCTCTACGATGGCGGCGACAAGATCACGCAGGAGGAACTGGAGGCAAAAGTCCCCCGGGGCGTACAGGCGGAGTGTTATGCGCGGCAGCTGCCGGAGGAACTTTTATCCCGGATCAAGGTGGCGGTGTTAAGCCCCGGCGTGCCTACAGACATTCCTCTGGTGCAGGAGCTGAGAGCCCGGGGAACCCGGGTGATCGGGGAGATTGAACTGGGATTTCTGGCGGAGCGGGGCAGGGTGGCGGCGATCACCGGCACCAACGGCAAGACTACCACCACTACTTTGGTGGGGGAGATCATGAAAGCGCATCTGGGGGCGGAAAAGGTATTTGTGGTGGGCAATATCGGGAATCCTTATACGCTGGACGCGGAGAAAACCGCTCCGGATACGGTGACGGTGGGAGAACTGAGCAGCTTCCAGCTGGAGACGGTGGACACCTTCCGCCCCAGAGTATCCGCAATTCTGAACGTCACACCAGACCACTTAAACCGCCATCATACCATGGAAAACTATGTGGAGATAAAAGAGCGTATCGCCATGCGGCAGACCCGGGAAGAAATCTGCGTGTTGAACTACGAGAATGCCTACACCAGGGATTTCGGTGATCGCTGTCCGGCCAGAGTGGTGTATTTCTCTTCCGCAAGGGTCCTTTCGGATGGTTACTTCCTGAAAGGGGAAGAGATCTTCCTGGCAGAGGGGGGGCAGGCAAAACCGCTGCTGAATATACACAGAGACATGAATCTGGTGGGCATCTGTAACGCGGAGAATGTGATGGCGGCCATCGCCGTCGCCAGGGGGCTGGAGGTACCCATGGCGACTATTCTGCGGGTTGTAAGGGATTTTCATGCCGTGGAACACCGTATAGAATATGTGGCAACCAAAGGCGGCGTGGCTTACTATAATGACTCCAAGGGGACCAATCCCGATGCCGCCATACAGGGCATCAGAGCCATGAGCCGTCCCACGGTTCTGATCGGAGGCGGTTTTGACAAAGAGAGTGTGTACGACAAATGGATCGAGAATTTTGAGGGCAAGGTAAAATGGCTGGTGCTGGTGGGGCAGACCAGAGAGAAGATTGCGGCCTGTGCCCGGGCCCACGGTTTTGAGCGTATTCAAATGGCGGATTCCTTTGAGGAGTGTATGAGGCTGTGTACCCGGCTGGCCCAGGAAGGCGACGCAGTGCTGCTCTCCCCGGCCTGTGCCAGCTGGGGGATGTTTCCCAACTATGAGGTGCGGGGGCAGGTGTTTAAGGAATATGTAAACGGACTCAAGGAGTAAGTGTGTGGAAGATAGAAGCAGGGGAAGCAGAGACAGAAGGAAGAGAAAAAAAGAGCAGACCGAATATTTTTTCGACTACAGCCTGTTGTTCATCGTATTGTTTTTGATGGGGTTTGGGCTGGTTATGGTTTACTCCGCCAGTTCCTATGAGGCCCGGCAGGATTTCGGCAGCGGGACCCACTATCTGCGCAGACAGTTGACGGCGGATATTCTGGGGTTGGTGGTCATGATTGTGATGGCGAATATTCCGTATCGATTCTGGAGGCGTTTCAGTACCCTGGCCTATTTTGTGTCCTTTGGCATGATCTTTCTGGTCTGGACGCCGCTGGGCGTGGCCTCCCACGGCGCAAAGAGATGGGTGGGGATTCCCGGTACTGCTTTCAATATCCAGCCTGCGGAGGTGGCAAAGGTCTGTATGATCCTGTTTCTGGCTAATATGGTGTGTCTTATGGGAAAAAAGCTGCGCACCGCCAAGGGACTGACGGTGCTGATTGCCATGTCCCTTCCCCATTCCCTGGCGGTATGGCAGGTCACGGATAACTTGAGTTCCGCCATTATCATTCTGGGTATCGCAATGCTGATGATTTTTGTGGCAACTCCGGATTATAAGAGATTTGTCATTATGGGACTCATTGCGGCGACAGTGGTAATCGGCATTGTGTGGACGATCTTTAACACTACTATAATAGAAGATTTGGACTTCAGAGGAGAACGCATTCTGGCCTGGCGGGATCCGGAGGCATATGCCCAGGGCAAGGGCTTCCAGACGTTGCAGGCTCTCTATGCCATAGGTTCCGGCGGCATATGGGGCAAGGGGCTGGGACAGAGCATGCAGAAGCTGGATTTCATTCCCGAGGCCCAGAACGACATGATCTTTTCCATTATCTGTGAGGAACTGGGACTTTTTGGAGCCATCGCGATTATCCTGATGTTTATCATGCTGCTCTGGCGTATGATGATTGTGGCCAACAACGCGCCGGATTTGTTTGGAGCGCTGCTGGTGGTGGGGGTCATGGGCCACATAGCCATCCAGGTGATCCTGAATATCGCGGTGGTGACCAACACCATTCCCAACACGGGAATTTCTCTTCCCTTTATCAGTTACGGAGGCTCGTCGGTACTGTTTCTGATGATGGAGATTGGGCTGGTACTCAGCGTGGCCCGACGTATCCAACTGCGGGAACTGGGATAAGGCACCCCTCGTCTTCGTGGGGGAAATTTCCGGGACAACGCAACAATCCCTGCGTTTTGTCATAGGATAGAATAATTCATGACAAAATGAGCGAAAGGTGTGCCATGAGCGCTATCCCACAAAAAGCCACAGGGGAGATCCATATCAGGGGAGGAGTACGCCTCCAGGGTAAGGTGAAGGTACAGGGGTCTAAGAATGCGGCACTGCCAATTCTGGCAGCAACGATTTTAGCGGAAGGAGAGAGTTGTCTTAAGGATTGTCCTAAGATTTCGGATGTATATCGGATGCTGAGACTGCTGCAAAGCCTTGGCGGGCATGCGCGCTGGGAGGGGGAAGGCGTCTGCGTCAGTACAGGCAGTATCACCACACAGGATATGCCGTCGGACGCCATCACGGGCATGCGTTCCTCCCTGTGCCTTTTGGGGGCACTGCTGGCCCGGTGCGGCAGCATTGTCATGGAGTATCCCGGGGGCTGTGTCATCGGTAAACGCCCTATTGATTTGCATTTGCAGGCTCTGGAAAGGATGGGAGTCCGTTTTTGGCAGGAGGGGGACAAAATCTGCGGCCGGGCGCCGGAAGGACTTTCCGGCGCGGTAATCTCCCTGCCGTTTCCCAGCGTGGGGGCCACGGAAAACATTCTGCTGGCGGCAGTCACTGCCAGGGGTTGTACACGGATCGAGGGAGCGGCCAGGGAGCCTGAAGTGGAAGCCCTGTGCAGGTATCTGAATGCCTGCGGGGCCAGGATTGACGGCGTGGGCGCTTCCTGTCTGGAGATCCAGGGAGTACGGCGGCTTCACGGAGCCACTTACCGCATACCGGCGGACAGGATTGTGGCGGGAACCTATCTGTATGCGGCTTTGGGAACCCGGGGCTGTGTTCTGTTGGAACAGGCTCCCTGTCGGCATATGCACGCGGTGATCCACATGGCGGAGCGAATGGGTGCCATCTGCCAGGTGACGGATGAGGGGTTGTATGTACAATCCATAGGAGAACTGGTTTCCCCGGGTCTGATTCGCACAGGGGTTTACCCCGGGTTTCCCACAGATATGCAGTCCGTTGCGCTGGCCGTCTCCACCATGGCGGTGGGAGAGACCCGGATTGAGGAGCGGATTTTTGAGAATCGCTTCCGGGTGGCAAAACCTCTGCGGCAGATGGGCGCTGATATCCGACAGGATGGCCCGTGCAGCCTGCGGACGCAAGGCGGTCGTTGCCTGAGAGGGGAGCGGGTGGAAGCCGCCGAATTGCGGGGCGGTGCCGCCCTTGTGGTTGCAGGGCTGATGGCGGAGGGAGAGACTACAGTCACCGGCTGTGAATATATTGAGAGAGGCTACGAAAACATCTGCAAGGATTTAAGAGAGTTAGGAGCAAGAATTTACAGTGTATAGAATGCGGCAGAAAAAGAAAAGAAAATGGCCTATTGTATTGATGGTTCTTCTATGTGCGTCAGCGGTGGCGCTGGGGGCGGGATACTATGTCCTTGCCACCTACACCATTAAAAACGTGTATGTGGAGGGAAATATCCACTATACCCAGGAACAGATTCAGGACATTGTCATGGATGGTCCCCTGGGGAACAATTCCCTGTATCTGTCCCTGAAATATCGGAACAGGGGTATAGAGGATATTCCCTTCGTGGACGTGATGGATGTGAGTATTCTGTCGCCGGACACCATCAAGATTACCGTATATGAAAAAGCTCTTGCGGGCTATGTGGCCTATATGGACAGCTACATGTATTTTGATAAGGACGGCTATGTGGTGGAGAGTTCCAGGGTAAAAACAGACGGCGTGCCCCAGATTACGGGATTACAGTTTGAGTCCTGTACACTGGGGCAGAAGCTGCCTGTGGAGCAGGAGGATATTTTTTCCAGCATCATGGGTCTGACCAAGCTACTGAGCAAATATGAGCTTTCCCCGGATCGAATCTATTTTCGGGATTACGCGGAAATTACCCTGTTTTTTGAGGATGTGCGGGTGGCTTTGGGAGTGGGAGATAATCTGGAAGAAAAGCTGACGGTACTGCCCACTTTTTTGCAGGGACTGGCGGGGCAAAGGGGGATTCTGCGGATGGAAAAATATGACAGAGATACCAGAACCACCGTTTTTGAGACGGACGCGCCGGAAACGCCGGGATAAAAAAACCGCTTTTTTTCGTAAAAATGTGTTGATTAATTCTACAAATAATTATATGATAGTCTATATGGAGTTTATACGGGAAAGAAGGAGGACAAGCCTTTGCTGGAAATTAAGAACAGTGACGCGGATGCTGCTGCCAGAATCATCGTTGTCGGTGTGGGTGGAGCAGGTAATAATGCTGTTAATAGAATGATAGATGAGAAGATTGATGGTGTGGAATTTGTCGGTGTAAATACAGACAAGCAGGCTTTGCAGCTTTGCAAGGCTCCCAAACTGTTACAGATCGGTGAAAAACTTACCAAGGGACTGGGCGCGGGTGCAAAGCCGGAGGTGGGCGAGAAAGCCGCCGAGGAGAGTTCCGAAGAGATTGCGAACGCGCTGACAGGAGCGGATATGGTTTTCGTCACCTGCGGTATGGGCGGTGGCACTGGAACCGGGGCGGCTCCGGTGGTGGCCAAGCTGGCCAAGGACATGGGGATTCTGACTGTGGGGGTGGTGACCAAGCCTTTTCGCTTTGAAGCCAAGGCCCGCATGACCAATGCCCTGGCCGGGATTAATAAGATTAAAGACAACGTGGACACCTTGATTGTAATCCCTAATGACAAGCTGCTGGAGATTGTGGATCGCAGAACTACTATGCCCGAGGCCCTCAAGAAAGCGGATGAAGTGCTTCAACAGGCGGTGCAGGGCATCACGGATCTGATTAATATTCCCTCTGTTATCAATCTGGACTTTGCGGATGTACAGACGGTTATGAAGGACAAGGGCATTGCCCACATCGGTATAGGTGAGGGCAAGGGAGACGACAAGGCCATGGACGCGGTGAAACAGGCGGTGGAAAGTCCTCTGTTGGAGACTACGATATCGGGAGCCACCGATATTATTATCAATGTTTCGGGCGATATAACGTTGGCGGATGCCAATGACGCCGCCAGCTATGTGGAGCAGCTGGCGGGAGAGGATATCAATGTCATCCTGGGTGCCATGTATGATGATTCCAGGTCGGATAGCTGTACCATCACGGTAATTGCCACCGGTTTGGAGGATGTTCCTGGCGCTGCGCCCCAATCCAGGTTGGGCGGCGGGCTTCCCTACAAGAGTCCTGCGGCGCATGTACCCACCAGTACTTTGAAGAATTTTGCGGTGCAGCCTTCCAATCCCGCGACACCGGGGAACGGTACGCCGCCGAGACCTCTGACAGGCATCAACCGGCCAGCGGATATTCGCAGCAATGTGGAGGAGAAATCTTTAAATATTCCCAGTTTCCTCCAGAGAAAGTAAGAAGTTACATGCAATAGAATACATAGAGTCGCTTATTAAGGCTTACACCCAAGGGTAAGCCTTTTTTCCGTGTTTTTCTTATGTCGAAATTTCAAGACGGCTTTTCGCCACAGTTCTACCTGATTATGACAAAATATATAGTTTGTATCCTTTATACTGATTGTGAAGACCTGGGGAACAGATCTTAAGGGGGATTATATATGTATTATGAAGTCTACCTGGACAGTATTTATCTGATCTGTTTCTGTATGAACCGGTATCTTCTGGGATTGGCGGCCCTGTGTCTGCCATGCACTGCCACGCATGGCAGGCTGTGGGCGGGAGCGGCTGTGGGAGCGGCGGGAGAACTGCTGGCGCTTCTTATGCCCGTGGGAGGTATGCCCCTTCGAATGACACTCCTTTTGATCAGTCTGTATGGAATGGAAGGGATAGCTTTCAGATGCTGGTGGGGAAGGGGGCTTGTCAAAATCACGGAAGGTCTTTGCGTCTTTTTTTTCCTGCTGGGAGGCGCGCTTAAGCTGCTTCTTGGTTTTTTGCCGGGGAGAGAGGGCTGGCTGGCATGCGGCGGTGCCGTGCTGCTGGCGGGGGCGGGATGCTATGAGGCAATTCGCCTGCTGGTGCTGCGCCGAAAAAGGGATGAGGAGAACTGCAAGGTTATTTTGCTGGGGGAAGACGGCCGCAGCATGCGGATAGGGGGCCTGGTGGACACCGGGAACAGCCTGACGGAACCCATCAGCGGCAGACCAGTGGCTGTTCTGGAACAGAAGATATGGGAGCAGTTGTATCCCGGGGAGCCGCCTTTTGGCATGAGAGTAATTCCCTACCACAGCGTGGGGAAGCCGGCAGGTATTCTGAACGGCTATCCCGTGAAGGACATGGAGGTGGAGATCGGCGGTATCCGGCAGAAATGCAGGGAGATATATATAGCGGTATGGCAGGAGAGACTGTCCGAAACAGGAGCCTACCAGATCCTGTTACAGCCTGCCATTTTACAAAATGAAGGAGCACAAGAGAGAAGAGACAGAACTAAATTAAGGAGATATAAATCTCAAAACAGAGGCGCCTCGTAGAGAAGAGGCGGAACATAAATAAGACGACGGAACTCAAATAAGAAAGGAATGAAAGGTATGATTTTAATGGCATCATTTCCAGTGGGTATCCCACTGTGGGTGTTTCGCCGGGAGAAGGCGAAGCGGGTACATAGACAGGGAGATATTCACTATATCGGTGGGGCTGAAGTACTGCCGCCCCCGCTGGAACTGGAACGGGAAACCCAGATGATTGGGGCGCTGGGGACGGAGTCCGGGGAGGAAGCCAAATCCGTACTGATTGAGCACAATCTACGCCTGGTAGTCTACATAGCCAAGAAATTTGACAATACCGGCGTGGGTGTGGAAGATCTGATCTCCATTGGCACCATAGGCCTGATCAAGTCCATCAACACCTTTAAGCCGGATAAGAACATCAAGCTGGCAACTTATGCTTCCAGATGCATTGAAAATGAGATATTGATGTATCTGCGGCGCAATAATAAGACCAGGCTGGAGGTGTCCATCGACGAGCCGCTGAACGTGGACTGGGACGGCAATGAACTGTTGCTGTCGGATATTCTGGGAACGGACGAGGACATTATTTACCGGGATATGGAAAATGAAGTGGAGCGCAGTCTGCTTCGGGGGGCCATCAACAAACTGTCGGAGCGGGAGAAGACCATCATTCGTCTGCGCTTTGGTCTGGGACATCCGGACGGGCAGGAGATGACACAGAAAGAAGTGGCTTCTCTGTTGGGCATTTCTCAATCTTATATCTCCCGTCTGGAAAAAAAGATCATGAAGCAGTTAAAAAAGGAGATGAGCAACAGCGTTTGAGCAGAGGGATTATGGAGTTCAGTTTTTCGATCCCTGCGGGATATAATGGTAAAAAGGGTGGAGGCGGCGCTATAGGATCAGCCCTCTGTCAGGTTGACATGTGAAAGATTTAAAATTTTATAGATATCCGTCATATCCGAAATGGATATGACGGATATCTGTGCTGTGAGGCGGCTGTTTCATGGCCAGCCTGACAAGGAGCCTTCCCGGTGCGTTTTCGGACTGTCAGTCGGAGGTACGGTTTCCTGTAAGATTTTCCCTTTTCAAATCTGTGATTTTAGTATATACTAGAATTTACAGTATTGAAATGATCAGCCGGATAGGGAAAAGGCAAGGATTGCTTTATGATAAAGAGAGACGACATATTGTCTATGGAGTTTTTGAAAAAGACGGAGTTTACGGGGAGCTGCCAGGGGATGCGTTACCGCCTGGAAGGCGTCAGCCGCGAGGAGGGGAAGAGACTGCTTGCGACGGTATGGCCGGAGCCTTATAACTATGTGACTACCCCGGAGGAAAAAAAACAGCGATCGGAATTTTCGTTTGACGAGGACGGAGTTACGGATGCCGTGGCCTGGATGAATGACAGGCTCTTTGAGGACGGGGAGCAGTGGCAGGAAAGCCTCCGCCATTGGGAGCAGTAACATTTCCGGCAAAGCCCCGGTGTTGGCCGGAAAATGGAGAAAGGTTTGGATGCTTATACATTCAAATACCGATTAATGCGGTAATGCAGGCTGACCTGTGTTATCAGGAACAGGGAAAAGACGGATTGGAAGAAATATATGTTAAAATATATTATAAACGATTTGCTGGCGACGCTGCGCTATCTCCCCTATGGGATCATAGCGGGGCTGTTTGCTGTTGTGATTCTGCACAACTTTAACCGGGGGAGAATAAAAAGGGGCAGAGACGCCGTGTCGCTGCCAGCCGTGTCCTCTCTGGTAATGTACGTGGCGGTGCTGTTGGTGATCACTTATTTTTCCAGAGAGAGCGGTAGCCGGAGCGGTATGATGGATCTGGAGCTTTTTTCCACCTGGGGCATCAATGAACGCAACAATGCCTATGTGGTGGAGAACGTGCTGTTGTTTATACCCTACGGCTTTGTGCTGGCCTGGGCAGATCCCCGGCAGAGAAATTTTTTCAGGAATTTCATTACCGGCGCGCTCACCAGCCTGGCCATCGAGAGTATGCAGCTTATCACAGGAAGAGGTTTTTTTCAGATTGACGATATACTGACCAATATTCTGGGCACGGTTCTGGGTTTTCTCTGTTACTGGTTACTGCGCGGCACAGGCAGGCTTTTTGGGAGAAGGGGAACGGCCAAACTGTAATATTTCTTTAAGAAGTCTTTATTAGATTATTAAGCCGATTGAGGCAGGAGGCCTCTGATGCTATGATTGCTTCGGGGGCCTTATTTATGACAATGGAATTTCCCCGGCGCGCCGGCTTTGCTACAGCGTAATCCCGTTTCAGGGCGGTACGCTGGAGAGAGCCGTGTACTTACGCCTCATTGGGAAGGACTGGGCACAAAGGAGAGGATTCTGGAGATCAACGCGGTGGGCGATCACCGGCTGGCCCTGCTGTGCGCGGGTGCGGAAGGAAAGTACAAGCGAATATTGTGGGATCTGGAGAGCGGAGAGACAGGTAAATGCGATATGGCTCAGGCCGTGGAACTTGAGGTATCGCCCTGCCATTTCCAGATGTATGCCCGGAAGGTTTATGGAATATACGGGGCCTCTGCGGGATAATGGACGCGGTTTACGAAATGTGAGATCGACCATATATGCCTGCAATTTGTGTAGGCTGGAGGAAGCTATGGAATATGCAAAATTATGTGACAGTGAATACTGTTTTATGCAGGTAGTATGGAAACACGCCCCGAGAGGTACGGATTGAGGCGATGAGCAGGACGCGCAGGCAGACTTTTTCAGCCCATGGTTGTGACGGCTTTTGGAAAATCGGGAATGGGAAAGAGGGACATGCGATTTCGACAGTGATTTGTTTGTCCGGCTGCTGGAAGCTTCCAAGAAATATCAGAACGATTTGAATGTGGAAGTGGAGGACTTCGGTAGCCTGTCCGGATACAGGGAGCTGCTTAACGGGGACTGCATCGCTGTTTGGGATATAATTGCCGAACGGATGCATTTCGCGAGGATAAAGCAATTGCCGGGGGAACGGTACAACAGGACCGGTATACCGCTCGGCGGCGGCTCCGGCCAGCTGGTGGCGGACAGACAGATCAGTGATATCATTACGGAGGAAGCGGCCGGCTTCTTTGACGGAGACCAGAGCGCGGAGCACGTGGCTGGGGTCATCCAGAGGCGGGTGCAGTTGTACCTGAATGAACGGTGATAGGGGGGTCCAGTGGAGTTGTGAAGAACTGCCGGAAGATTTTGACGAGATCTTCCGGCAGTTCCTGGGGGGACTACGCAGACAGATAGGCCCGCATGGTCTTCAGCGCGTTTTTCTCCAGCCGGGAGACCTGGGCCTGGGAGATCCCAATCATTTCCGCCACCTCCATCTGGGTCTTGCCGGAAAAAAAGCGCAGAGAGATAATTTCGTATTCCCGGGGCCCCAGGCGCTTCATGGCCTCGCTGAGGGAGAGATGTTCCACCCAGTTCTCTTCCTTATTTTTTTTGTCGCTGATCTGATCCATCACATACAGGGTGTCGCCGCCGTCTGTGTAGATCGGTTCGTAAAGGCTCATAGGGTTCTGAATGGCATCCATGGCATACACGATATCCTCCTTGGAAATGCCCACCTCGGCAGCGATCTCCTCGATGGTGGGCTCTTTTAAGTTGCGGCGGGTCAGGGTGTCCCTGGCATAGATGGCCTTGTAGGCCGTGTCTTTCAGAGAGCGGGAGACCCGGATACTGTTGTTGTCCCGCAGATAGCGGCGGATCTCTCCAATGATCATGGGTACCGCGTAAGTGGAGAATTTTACGTTCAGACTGGAATCAAAATTGTCGATGGCCTTGATCAGGCCGATACAGCCGATCTGGAACAGATCGTCCACATTCTCGTTGCTGGAGGAAAAACGCTTGATGACGCTGAGTACCAGCCGCAGATTGCCCTCAATGTATTTCTCCCGGGCTTCCTGGTCGCCGTCCTCGATACGGGCGAACAGTGCCTCCTTTTCCGCCGCTTTCAACAGGGGAAGTTTTGCTGTGTTCACGCCGCAGATTTCTACTTTTCCTTGAGCCATTTATATATACACCATGCCTTTCTGTCTAAGTTCCTCGCCTGCCTTACCCTAATCTGATCCCGCAGAACAATTGACGCCCACAGTACAGCCGACGATTGCTTCGGATTTTGAGAAGGCAGCCGCTGAGAAAATATCTTTGCAGCATTCTGCTTTATCCGGTGTAAAGGCTTATGCTGGTAGTATTTACAAAGGCGGCGGCAGATATTCTGCAAAATCAGGAAAAGTAAAAGAGGAACACACCGTTTTATACGGCATATAATAAGGAAAGAACTGTGAGGTGAGCCATCATGCTTTTTTCGGACTTTAAAGAAAAGGAAGTAATCAATATCAGGGACTGCCGCAGGCTGGGAAAGGTGACAGACTTTGAATTTGACGAGTGCAGCGGCTGTATCTGTAAGATTATGGTCACGGATGGGAGCAAGATTCTGTGCATTTTCAAGCCGGATTTTGAGGTGACGATTCCCTACAAGGATATTCGACAGATCGGGCCGGACATTATTCTTGTTGACATTAACTGCTAAGTATCTTATAATATAATGCAAAGATTTGACTTCAACGCATTTGCATTGGCGGATGCGCGGCAGCTAAACAGCAGGTCTTTGGACTGCGGATCGGGGTATCAGATATGGAAGTATCGGTGCTTCTTACTATTGGCCCCTTGCCCGATGCGCGGACAGGGAAGCTGCGAAATACAATGCGGCGGAGAATTTTATTTGGATTTCCTGCTGCCAGGAATAAGGAGAACGGAAATGAAATGTCCATTTTGCAGCCATGACAACACTCGTGTAATTGACTCCCGACCGGCGGAGGACAACAATTCCATCAGACGGCGCCGGGTGTGCGACGAATGCGGGAAGAGATTTACCACCTATGAGAAGGTGGAGACCATTCCACTTATTATTATAAAGAAGGATGACAATCGGGAAACCTATGACCGTTCCAAAATTGAAGGAGGAGTGTTGCGGGCTTGTCATAAGCGCCCTGTCAGCGTCCAGGCCATCACCGGTCTGGTGGATGAGGTGGAGAATGAGATCTCCAACCGGGAGGAAAAAGAGATATCCAGCCAGGTCATCGGAGAGCTGGTAATGAATAAACTAAAGGATCTGGATGCGGTGGCCTATGTGCGCTTTGCTTCCGTGTACAGAGAGTTTAAGGATGTCAATACCTTTATGGACGAGTTGAAAAAGGTGCTGGAATAACGGCCTGTCTTACAATGTACAGGCAGGATGTAAGGATTTTTGCCATGTTAAAGAGATTTTACCCGGATTATGAGGCGGAGAGCGCCTATGAAATTGATTACCAGAGGCTGTATCAGAAGGGCTATCGGGGCATAATTTTCGATATCGACAACACGCTTGTGCCTCATGGCGCTCCGGCGGATGAACGCGCGGTGGCATTATTTTTACGGCTTCACGAGATGGGTTATGCCACATTGTTGCTGTCCAACAACAAGGAACCCAGGGTGAAAAGTTTTGCGGGGCAGGTGGACTCGCCGTACCGCCACAAGGCAGGTAAACCGGGCAGAGAGGGGTATCTTAAAGCTATGGAGCAGATGGGGACGGACCCTTCCAACACCCTTTTTGTGGGGGATCAGCTGTTTACGGATGTCTGGGGGGCCAGAAAGCTGGGGATTACCAGTTACCTTACCCGCCCCATCCATCCCAGGGAGGAGATCCAGATTGTGTTGAAGAGGAAGCTGGAGCGGATTGTCCTCTATTTTTACCATAAAAAAAATGCAGACAGAAAGTAATGCGAGGTGGCGAATATGCACACACCAGACGGACATACCAGGACCTGCGGACTCATCGGCCATCCGGTGGCCCATACCCTGTCCCCGCTGATCCAGAACCATATGGCCCAGGCTACAGGGCAGAATCTGGTCTATCTGCCCTTCCCGGTGGCGGCGGGGGATCTGGGGGCGGCAGTGCGGGGGGCGCTGGCGCTGGATTTTCTGGGGCTGAATGTGACGGTTCCCTACAAAAGCGATGTGATCGCTCATCTGACGGAGATTGACCCGCTGGCGGAGCGGATTGGGGCGGTGAACACGCTGGTGCGCTGTCAGGGGGGCTATAAGGGCTATAACACGGACATGCCCGGATTATACAGGGCCATGAAGCAGGATGGCGTGGAGATCGCGGGACGGGAAGTGGTGATTCTGGGGGCCGGAGGCGTAGCCCGGGCGGTGGCTGTTATGCTGCTGGAGAAGGGGGCCGCCGGAGTACATCTCTTAAACCGTACACGGGACAAGGCCCGGGCGGTGGCGCAGGAAGTCAACAGAATGGCAGGCAGGCCTTTTGCCCGGGCATACGCGTTGGAGGATTACGGACAAATACCGGGGGAGGACTGGCTGGTGGTGCAGGCTACCAGCGCGGGCATGCATCCTCATAGGGAGGATGTGCCTGTGGAAGACCCGGCGTTTTACCGCCGTGTGGAAATCGGCTATGATCTGATTTTTAACCCGGGTGTAACTCGTTTTATGAAACTGACGGAAAGCGGCGGGGGACGTGCCTATAACGGGGCCAGGATGCTGGTGTACCAGGGGGTTATCGCCTTTGAACTCTGGACGGGAACCCATATCAGCCAAGGCACGGCGGACGAGCTGTGCCGGATGATGGCGCAGGCTCTTTAAGCCGGGCGGCGGAATTTTTATGACGGCACCTGTGGCGAAGGGCTGTGCAGGAAGCAAGGAGTGAGGGGATAAAGATGGGAAAAGAGCCGGGCGGAAATGTGGTGTTGATTGGATTTATGGGCAGCGGCAAATCTACCGTTGGTATCCGGCTGTCCTATCAGCTGCGGTATGCCCTGGAGGATACGGACAAGCTGATAGAGGCCAGAGCCGGGAAAAGCATTCGCGATATTTTTGCTCAGGAGGGCGAGGAAGCATTTCGGCAGATGGAGACTCTGCTTTTGGAAAAGCTGGCGGAGAGAAAGGGACAGAGAGTCTATTCGGTGGGCGGCGGCACGCCGGTCAGGGCTGTCAACCGCCCTCTGCTGAGAAAGATGGGGATGGTGGTGTACCTGCGCGCCAGGCCCGAGACTGTATATGAGAGGCTCAGGGAAGACGTTTCCAGGCCGCTTTTGCAGGGAGGAGATCCCCTGGAGAAAATCGGAAAGATGATGGCGGAGCGTGAGAAAGCATACATGGAGACGGCGGACCTGGTACTGGATGTGGATGACATGACAGTGGATCAGGTGTCGGAGCGAATAGCGGGATTCGTCATGTGACAGACATCCGGGATTCCTCTCATATGGGTGCTCCCAAGGGACTATGCTCTTTAGAACCATCGCACAGCGAAGGAAAATTTTCGAAGGCGAATGAAAGGGACTATGCCCTGTAGGGCCAGCGCCCAGCGATTTAATTAGGAGGCAAGTTATGAAGATTTTAGTGATAAACGGTCCCAATATCAATTTCCTGGGGATTCGGGAAAAAAGTGTGTATGGAACCCAGGATTATGCCCATCTGGAACGTATGATTATGCAGAAGGGGCAGGAAGACAGCCATGAGATCACGGTGTTTCAGAATAATCATGAGGGAGCGATTATCGACAGGATACAGGAGGCCTATTTTGACGGTACGGAGGGCATTGTCATCAATCCCGGGGCTTATACCCACTACAGTTATGCCATCCGGGACGCTCTGGCCAGCATTACGGTACCCAAGGCGGAGATCCATATTTCAGATATCACACAGAGAGAGGAATTTCGCAAGGTGTCTGTCACGGCGCCTGTGTGTCAGAAACAGATCTATGGAAAAGGGCTGGCGGGATATCTGGAAGCCATCGACTTTGTGGCAAATGCTCCCAATCCGGTGTAATATGAGTATTTTTAGGATTTACGGATATTTTAGAAAAAAACAGTTGAAAAATGCCGGTTTTTATTATACAATCAAAAAGAATTATAATGTGATTGAATACGGAGGAAGTTTATTATGATTTCTGCAGGTGATTTCAGGAATGGTATTACTATTGAACTTGATAATAATATATACCAGATTATTGAATTCCAGCATGTAAAACCCGGCAAGGGTGCGGCATTTGTCAGGACCAAGCTGAAGAACGTGATCAGCGGCGGTGTGGTGGAGAAAACTTTCAGGCCCACTGAGAAATGCCCCCAGGCTCGCATTGACAGAAAAGATATGCAGTATTTATACTCTGATGGTGATCTGTACAATTTCATGGACACAGAGACTTACGACCAGGTTGCGCTGAACGGGGAGACAGTGGGAGATGCTCTGCGGTTTGTGAAGGAAAATGAGATGTGCAAGGTATGTTCTCACAACGGAAAGGTATTTTCCGTGGAGCCTCCTCTGTTTGTCGAATTGGAGATTACCGATACGGAACCCGGCTTTAAGGGAGACACCGCTACCGGCGCCACCAAGCCTGCGGTAGTGGAGACTGGTGCCAGTGTGAATGTACCTCTGTTTGTTGACCGGGGGGACAAGATCAAGATTGACACCAGAACCGGAGAATATTTGTCCAGAGTATAATCTATATCGACTCATAACCGCTTGTAAGAGAATGGAGTTTTCCATTCTCTTTTTGTGTTGCAGAAAAGAGCGGCGCGTTCAGCGCCGTTCTGTCCACAGGGACATTACCCTTTAGAGCCATTGAGCGGCAAATTAGGAGGACAATTATGAAATTAGAAACATTTATGGATACAGTGACGATAAAAGTGCAGGAGATTGCGGGGGCGGATGCCAGCGTACATGTGCAGGAGGTCAGGAAGAACAATAATGTGCTGCTGCACGGCATGACGATTCTGCGCAAGGGACAGAATGTATCACCGACAATTTATCTGGACGGCTTCTTTGATATGTTGGAGGACGGTATGGACATAGAATATATCGTCAGGAAGATTCTGGAGGCCTATGTCAGAGGGCTGCCCAGGAACAAAGTGAATATGGACTTTTTCCGTGACTTTGAGAAGGTAAGAGACCGGATTGTCTATCGTCTGGTGAACCGTGAGAAGAATGCGGATCTGCTGGCCGACATTCCCCATGTGGATTTTTTGGATCTTTCCATCTGCTTCTGCTACAGCTATGAACATCCCGAGCTGGGAGCGGGAATGATCCTGATTCACAATAACCATGTGGCGATGTGGAAGACATGCCATAGCGAACTGATGCAGTTGGCGGAGCGCAATACCCCCTGGTTGATGCCGGCCCGGCTATGCAGTATGGATCACGCGCTGAAAGGGATACTGGAGGAGGAGGCTCTGGAAGAGCTGCGGCAGTTACAGCAGGAGTCCGGCAAATACCTTCATGTATTGTCTAATGAGAAGCGCTGTCAGGGGGCGGCAGCCATGTTGTATCCGGGAATCCTGGCGGAAGCCGCGAGGCGTCTGAGGGGCAGTTTTTATATTCTGCCAAGTTCCATACACGAAGTAATTCTTTTGCCTGACGACGGCAGAGGCTCTGGGGAAGGTCTGCATGATATGATTGCGGATATCAACAGAAGCCAGCTGCGGGAGGAAGAAGTTTTGTCTGATTACGCGTATCGCTATGATAACGCGACGGGAAAAGTCTTGGAAGTTCTTTAAAATCGGCGGTTTGGCCTCATAAATCTAAAGTTTTCGATAATTTTAAAATTTCCTTCAAAAAGTTATAGACAAACGGAGTTTTTTGTGTTACTATGATCAAGGTGATGTAATAAATTTGTAACATTTGCGTCCGTAGTCTAATGGATAGAACGAAGGCCTCCGACGCCTTTAATGCAGGTTCGATTCCTGTCGGACGCACTTTACATCACCTTGATTATTTTTGTGTGGTATTTTGTTCTTGACAATAGAATCCTCGCAGAGCGTGGATTCTATTGTTTTTATCGGATGGAAGGATTTGAGAGATGATAATGGATAGATTGAGAGAGGTCCGGGATTTTGCCGTGAGAAACGGCAAGCTGGTATTTCCCGTGATTCTGATTGTCGCTGTGGCCACCACCGTGACCCTGGCTTTGAAAGCGGGAAATGAGGACGAATTGCCCCAGCCCCTGCCAACTTCGGAAGAAATGCCTTCGGAAGCGTCCCCGACGCCTGAACCGGAAGCGGACCCGAAGAATGCTACGATGGAGAAGAACACAGACGGTGAGCTGTACTCTCTGATCGCTACCTATTATAACGCGTTTGCCACAGGGGATGTGGATACCATCAAAAGCATATCCACCTATATGGAGGAGACGGAGGAAATCCGGATTCCGGAGATGGCGAAATATGTGGAGAGTTATCCGCTGATTGAAATATATACCAAGCCTGGTCCCAGGGAAAATTCCTATCTGGCCTATGTGTATTTTCATATGACAGTGTCGGGGTATGAGGAAGAAGTTCCGGGCATGGATACTTTCTATATCTGCACCAATGAAGATGGCAGCCTGTATCTGAACACGGACGAAGTGGTGCCGGACGAGGAACTGGAGTATATCCGGGAAATGAATCTACAAGATGATGTGGTGGAGTTAAATAACCAGACCAACGTGGAATGCAATGAAATCTTTTTAAGCAACGCGGATCTGTTCTACTATGTGCAGGAGTTGGTGGCGGATGTGAAAAAGACCACGGGAGAGACTCTGGCCGCGCAGAATGTCGGGGCGGAAGATCCGGCGTCGCAGGAGGGTACGGTAGCTTCGCTTGAAGGCGCCGGAGAGGGAGAGCAGCCCGTAGAGCAGACAGCGCCGCAGCCTACTTCCGGAACGGCCACTACCACTGTCAATGTTCGTATCTCTGACAGTGAACAGGCGGAGAAGATCGGCAAGGTATCCGGTGGCACGGAAGTGCCCATCGTGGAACAGCTGCTGAACGGTTGGACACATATTCTGTATGAGGGAAAGGACGGATATATCAAGTCGGAATTTTTAAGAGTGGCGGAGACGGCGGACAACAGTCAGGTGATCGGTCAGGTGACAGCCACTACCAACATCAATGTGCGTCTTGCGCCCAGTCAGGATTCGGCGAAAATGGGAGTACTCACAGGTGGGGATCAGTTGGATTTGCTGGAGAGAGCGGACGGCTGGTGCAAGGTTATCTATGACGGCCAGGTGGGCTATGTGAAAGAAGAATATGTGGAATAGTTTTGTATAGATTTTATGTTATGCCATATACTAGGAGAGGAAGGATGCTGTCTCAGGATAGCATCCTTTTTATCGTATATGGGAGGATTCTTTCGGGAGACGGAACAGCGCGCAGCGATTCAGACAGGAGGTTCAGATATGAGATCACAGGAAATTGCGGTATATAAGGAAATTCAGAAAAATACAGAGATGGCCATGCGGGCTCTGGACATTATCAACGACAAGATTTATGATGAGGACCTGGCCAGACAGATGTCCCGCCAGTCTCTGAAATATTCGGAGATCCACAATCAGGCTGTGTCGCAGCTGCTACAGGCAAAGGCGGAGCCCTATCGTGAGAGTCATGTGGAGAATCTGATGTTGGCAGGAACGATTCATTACAATACCCTGTTGAACACCAGCACCAGCCATATAGCGGAGATGCTGATTAAAAACAGCAATCAGGGCATTATGGATATGAACCGTATTCTGAACCGCAATGAGGAAGCCGGCGAGAAACCCACCATGTTGGCCCAGCAGCTGATTTCCTTTGAAGAGAAGAATGTGGAACGTCTGACAAAATATCTTTGACATACGGAGGGCTCCTGAAGTGGGACTATTGTATACATGTATAATTTCTTGTGCAAATTGTATAAAAAAGTCAAGAAAACTTCTCGAATTTAGCGTGATAAAGCATGTTGCCTGATCGGAGAAGTAGCGATATAATATAACTTATCGGAAGTATATGTTTAACTCCGATAAAGGGCGCGTCCTGGCGCCGCATCCGATAACAGGAGCAGCTTTTGCTCTCTGTAATAGGGGACATGGAAAAATACATTAAAAGGAGGACATGTACATGTCATATGTTGATGAGGTACTGGAAGTAGTACAGAAGAAGAATGCCGACCAGCCGGAGTTTCTACAGGCGGTTACCGAGGTTCTGGATTCCCTGAGACCCGTGATTGACGCCAATGAAGAACTTTACAGAAAGAATGCGATCCTGGAGAGAATTACCGAGCCGGACCGTCAGTTCATATTCCGCGTTCCCTGGGTGGATGACAAGGGACAGGTACAGGTGAACAGAGGATTTCGCGTACAGTTTAACAATGCCATCGGGCCCTACAAGGGCGGCCTGCGTCTGCATCCTTCCGTAAACTTAGGTATCATCAAGTTCCTGGGCTTTGAGCAGATTTTCAAAAATTCACTGACGACCCTTCCCATCGGTGGCGGCAAGGGCGGCTCTGATTTTGATCCCAAGGGCAAGTCCGACAGGGAGATTATGGCATTCTGTCAGAGTTTTATGACGGAACTGAGCAAATATATTGGCGCGGATGTGGATGTCCCCGCCGGTGATATCGGAACCGGCGCAAGAGAGATCGGTTTTATGTTTGGCCAATACAAGAGAATCCGTGGCACCTTTGAAGGGGTTCTGACCGGCAAGGGTCTGACCTATGGAGGTTCTTTGGCCCGCACAGAGGCTACAGGCTACGGTTTGTTATACTTAACCCAGGAGATGCTGAAATGCCATGGACAGTCAATGGAGGGAAAGACCGTCTGTGTATCCGGCGCAGGTAATGTGGCGATTTATGCCATCCAGAAAGCGCATCAAATGGGAGCAAAGGTGGTGACCTGTTCCGATTCCACCGGCTGGATCTATGATCCCGAAGGAATTGATGTGGAACTGCTCAAGGAGATTAAAGAAGTGAAGAGAGCGCGCCTGACGGAGTATGCCGCCGCAAGAAAGAGCGCGGAGTATCATGAGAAGAAGAACGGGGAGCATGGTGTCTGGAGCGTCAAGTGCGATATCGCGTTGCCCTGCGCTACCCAGAACGAACTTGATATCGAGGATGCCAAAATGCTTGTTGCGAACGGTGTAATAGCTGTCTGTGAGGGCGCGAACATGCCCACCACTCTGGACGCAACCAAGTATCTACAGCAGAACAAAGTGATGTTTGTGGGCGGCAAGGCGGCCAATGCAGGCGGTGTAGCCACTTCCGCGCTGGAGATGAGCCAGAATAGTGAGAGACTGTCCTGGACTTTTGAGGAGGTGGACTCGAAACTACAGGACATCATGATTACTATTTATCACAACATTGACGACGCCGCAAAGCGCTACGGCGTGGAGGGGGACTATGTTGCAGGCGCCAATATTGCAGGATTTGAGAAAGTGGTTGTCGCCATGTTAGCGCAGGGTGTGTGCTAGCACTGTATATCGTTGTATTCTTGGAAATCTAAGGTACTTGAAAAGCCCTGGTCCGCGTTGACACGAGACCGGGGCTTTTCAAGTACCAACGAGGGTTTTACCCGTTTATCAACCGGTGGGACACGGGTACAACGAATACGAATTTACGGACGCATCGGCTTGTCTGAGTGTCCATCTGCCGCGTTGTTGTTAATCTCCGTAGCCACCGCTGCGACTTATTCCACCGCTGCCATGCAGACTGAAAATCATTCTGCGTCATTTAGCTGAAAGTAAATGTGTCAATGCACTGGGATAATCTATAACTGGACATTTCTACAAAAATATTGTAGCATGGTATGGAAAGCCAGAAAGTTCTTTTTTAGAATACGAATGAGCGCTGTGAAACAGATACGGCCTGCGTAGGCGGGCAAAGGAGAGTTGCAAAAGGAAACTCCGCCATGCGTATAAAGGAATATCTTTGGCGGCAGAGGAATGCTAAGAATGGATTGGAGTGACGGCGAATGCAGCAGGTCAGAATCGCCATTGTGGAGGATGAGGCGTTACACGCGGATTTATTAATACGGCATATAGAGAGCTGGCAGAAGCGACAGAACATGGTAAAACTCCATGTGCAGCACTTTTGTCATTCCGCTGAGTTTCTCTTTTCCTGGGAGGAAGAGATCTATGACATGATCTTTCTGGATATTCAAATGCCGGGCCTGAACGGTATGGAGACAGCACGCAGGATTCGAGAGACGGACAGTTGTGTAAAACTGGTATTTACCACAGGCATAACGGACTATCTCCAGGAAGGATACGAGGTGGAGGCCGTCAGATATCTGCTTAAGCCCATAACCCGGGAAAAGGTTTGGCAGTGCCTGGATAAGTTGTTACAGGAGCCGGTCAAGTCTCCGCTGCTGTTGTTTCAGAGCATGGAAGGTGTGGTGAAGATTCCCGAGCAGGAGATAGAGTATCTGGAGGCCAGAGGGCACTACACCCTATGTTATCTGCGGCCTGTGTGGCGCACGACGAGGAAGAGCCAGATCGGGGCGGAGGGATGTCAGAGAACGAAGGGCCGGAGCCAGATTGGGGCGGAGGGATGTCAGAGAACGAAGGGCCGGAGCCAGATTGGGGCGGAGGGATGTCAGAGAACGAAGGGCCGGAGCCAGATTGGGACAGAGGGATGTCAGAGAACGAAGGGCCGGAGCCAGATCGGGGCGGAGGGACGCCAGGAAACGGCCGAAGCGCTTCTGGAGCCGCCAGGAGAAATTCAGCTGAGGGAGAGTTTTAGTGCCCTGTGTGACAGGCTGTCTCAGAGGCCATTTGTCCGTTGCCATCGTTCTTACCTGTGCAGTATCGCGCGGATTTATCGGGTAGAGCGTACAGAGATTCTGCTGGAGAGCGGGATCAGCATTCCCTTGAGCCGCCGGATGTACGAACCGGTGACAAAGGCGTTTATCTCTTACTTTCGGAGGGAGGAGGAACAATTTTGTGATATCTCAAAAAGGGAAGAGAAAGCTGATATATGAGGGGGAGAATTTCTGCTGGTTTGTGCGGGTGAGTTTTCAGAAAGGCCATCGGATACACATTGTGTCCGAGGATAAAAAACTGCATTTGGAATATCCCTTTCTGGATACGGAGACCCCGGTCACTTCTGCGTATGTGCGAAAACTTTTAAGGGAATATTTCAGGAAGCATATTCGGTGAATGATCGGAGAAGGGGACTCGCAAAAGAAATGGAGCGTGGAAAACATGCGGATCAGTAAAAAGATGGATCGCAGAATGGTGGCTTATCAGCAGGATCTGATGGAAAAGCACTGTGAGGAAGTGGAGAATATGTATCGTCAGACAAGAGGGTGGCGGCATGATTATCGTAACCATATACAGACCATGAAGGCATATCTTTCCATGGGGCGTTATGAGGAACTGGCAGTTTATCTGGACCAGTTGGTCGAGGATCTGCAAGCGGTGGACACGGTGGTCAAGACTGGCAACGTGATGGTGGACGCGGTTTTAAACAGCAAGATATCAATGGCCAGAGCCCGGCAGATCACCGTGGAGGCCAAGGCTAAGGTACCCCGTCACTTGTCCATCGCAGAGGTGGATCTCTGTGTGATCCTGGGCAATCTCCTGGACAATGCCATAGAGGCATGCATGGGGATAGCGCAGGAGAAGGGGCGTTTTATCCGCATTTACATAGATACTCTGCAAGGTCAGCTCTACCTCTATGTGATTAATGCCATGGAGGAGAAACCACGGCGGCAGGGTAGCAGGTATCTGTCTGCAAAATCCGCCCGGGGGCATGGTTATGGGCTATTGCGGATGGATCAGGTAGTGGAAAAATATCATGGTTATCTGGAGCGGCAGGACGAGGACGGCGTATTTGCCACGGAGGTGCTGTTGCCGCTGGATACACCAAAGTAATCTGTAAACCGGAACAGGGTGCCTGAAGGCATGTGAGAAGAAGTTTCATTCGTGCATGAATCAAACCATTCGTGCGCGAATTTTTTTCCCCCGAAAAAACATGCTATAATGCATATAGATTGACATACACAGAATCTCTGGCGGAATGTTCCTTATGTTTCTTTACAGTGGTGGACAGGAATTTGACGGCGGAATAAAACGGTCGCGGCGCGGTAAAAGAGAGGAGACAGGCTGGCAGGTGATTCCAGTGTATAAATCGGACATGGAAAAGGGAGATGGTATGTGAGATGAAAACGAACAGACAGGCAAGTCAGGAAGAGAGGGGTGGGGTGACGCGTCACAGTATTCCTGACAACATTCTTTTCTGGCTGAAAATTTATTGGAAGTGGGTGCCGGGAGTAGTGCTGCTGGCAGCGCTGGAGTTGATTCTTGGGGCATTGGTTCCCCTGGCAGGTATCTATCTGCCAAAGCTGGTACTGGATCAGCTGGCGGGACATGTCACGGCGGCGGCCCTGATCCGTACACTGGGGCTGTGGGGGCTGATGATGGCGGTATTATACGGAGTGAAGGGCGGCTTAAACGGAAAATATTTTGTGCAAAATTCCGTGCGCGGTTATATCGTGCCGGAACTTTTTCTCAAGAGTCTACGGATATCCTATGAGATTCCTGAGTCCGAGTGGGGGAAAAAGGCATATCAGGAGGCTTTGGGAGTAGCGGAGGGCGGAGACTGGTGTGCGAGTACCAGAACCTTTGAAGGTACGCTGGCGATATTGCAGAATATTTTGTGTTTTGTACTATACTCCACAGTGCTTAGTGTGTTAAGCCCCTGGGTTGTCCTGGGCCTGGTGGTACTATCCATGCTGAATATTCTGGTGATTGAGAAGGGGCTGCGCTTTGAGGATTCCATGCGGGAGAGGGAGGCAAGACACAGCAGGCACTGGAATTACGTCCTCTCTGCCATGGGCAATATGACAGCGGCCAAAGATGTGCGGATTTTTGGAATGCATTCCTGGCTCGGCGGTATCCGGGACCGGGTGGTGGGGGAGATGGAGGAGGACAAGAAAGCATATCAGCGACTGCATAACTGGCAGCACGCCATGCATGGACTTATCGGTCTGGTGAGGGATGTGGCGGCCTATGGCTACCTGATTTACAGTGTGTCTACAAGGCAGATCGGTGTTGGCGATTTTGTGTTGTATTTTGGTGCCGTAACCGGTTTTTCCGGTTTTGTTACCGGGATGCTGTACCAGGTGGGAGATCTGAAATCCGCCCGCAATGCCACCGATTATTTTCGGGCCTATATGGCGCTTCCGGAGGAGGTCTCCGAGGAGGAAATCAAGAGGATGGGTGCCGTTACGCAAAGCGGGCAGGAGAATAGCGCGGAAGGCGGAGCACCCGGCATTGTCTTTGAGGATGTGAGCTTTGCCTATAAGAAGGAGGACGGCACTCCCGGGGAGAAGGTTCTGGAGCATTTTAATCTGGTTATTTCGCCGGGGGAGAAGCTGGCTTTGGTGGGGGTAAACGGCGCGGGCAAGACCACGCTGGTAAAACTCCTGTGTGGTCTTTATCAGCCGGATCAGGGGCGTGTGCTGATAAATGGCCGTAGCCGGAAGGAGATGGCACCCGGTGAGTGGTATCAGATGCTTTCCGTGGTGTTCCAGGAACAGCTGATACTGCCCATAACCATAGCGGAGAATTTATCTTTGCGGCGCCGGGAGGAGACGGATGACAACAGGGCCTGGGCAGCCCTGGAAAAAGCGGGCCTGGCGGAGACTTTCGTGCGGCAGAAACTCACGCTGGATACTTTTATTAAGAAAATTATATCTCCCAAAGGCATTGAACTTTCCGGCGGGCAGCAACAGCGACTGATGTTGGCAAGGGCCCTGTATAAGGATGCACCGCTGTTGGTGCTGGATGAACCTACGGCGGCTTTGGATCCCATAGCGGAGAGTGAAGTGTATGAGAGTTATCTGCGGCACAGCAAGGGGAAAACGGCTATTTTTATCTCTCACAGACTGGCAAGCACTCGGTTTTCGGATCGAATTATTCTGATTGACCAGGGACAGATTCAGGAGGAAGGCACTCATGAACAGCTGATGGAACTGGGCGGCACATACGCGCAAATGTATCAGGTTCAGAGCAGCTATTATGGGCAGGAGGCCGGCGCATAGAAGTAGGGAGAGGCAGCTGTGGATTAGGCTGGTTCGATAAAGAAATGGCAGCATGTTTTCCAAGGAATTGCGGGGCGTGTGAAACTCTGAATCAGGAGGTTAGGTTTTATGGAGACAGATCTGACAAGCAGGCTTCCCCTGCGGGAGCATATCAAAAATATAAAGAGCGTATGGAAGGTTATCCGGGAACTGGACAGAAATTTTTTACTGCACACAGGGCTGAAGGCTCTGCTGGATACCATAGGGACCTACATGGGCCTGCTGCTGTCCGTATATATTTTGGACCGGCTGGCGGAGGGAACGGATTTTTTGCGCAGTTTTACGGTGGCGGCAGTGACATGCGTTCTGTTGTTCTTTGTGCAGCTCGGGGGCGGTATGCTGCGCAACCGTTTGAATGTGCGGTGGGAGATTATTTATCGGAAATGGGACTGCATGACGGAAGAAAAGATATTAAAGATGGATTTTTCCAGAATTGACGACCCCAGAACCCGTAAAATGCGGGAGCGCATCTGGCAGGACAATAACTGGGGGGCAGGCATCGGCACCGTTCGCTGGTTCACGGAGGAAATTATGGGCAGCATGTGTAGGTTGTTGGGGGCTCTGATTGTGGGGGCTCCGGTTTTTCTCTACATGGTGTCGGCCAGAAGCTATATAATTTCGTTCATTTTAGTGTTGATGGCGGTTATTCTGGCTGCGGGCTGCACCCTGGGCACCTTTTATGAAAAGCGTCTGCAGCAGTTTATGATGGGTAAGGAGGAGACGGATGAAGAGCGGATCGAGAACGCGTCGCTGACCTGGGACCTGTCCATGAACTACGGATACAGTTACCGGGAGGGCAAGGATATCCGACTGTATCAGGGATATGGCTTGCTGCGCTATTGGACGTTGGAAAAGAGATTTAAGCACAGGCCCAAGGTACAGGAGGCTTCGCTGAACAGCGGAAAAAGTCAGTTTTTTGGAATTCTACCCTCCGGTTTTGTGGAGTGCGGTGCCTTTCTGATCGTGGCGCTGCTGGCTCTGACCGGAGAACTGACCATAGGGAATGTGGTCCGCTTTGCCGGATGTCTGCGGAATATTTTCGGTGAAATAGCAGGACTTGCCTATAAACTGCCCCAACTGGCTCTGGGAGCGCGCAGACAGGTCAGCACGTTGGAATTTCTGGACATTGAGGATGAGATGTACAAGGGAAAGCTGCCGCTGGAAAAGCGTAACGACAATTTATACCGGATTGAGTTTCGGGATGTTTCTTTTAAATATCCCAATGCGGAACAGTATGCCCTGCGGCATTTTTCCCTGGAACTCAAGGTGGGGGAGAAGCTGGCAATCGTGGGTATGAACGGTTGTGGCAAGACCACCATGATTAAACTCCTCTGCCGTCTGTACGATCCCCAGGAAGGGGAGATTCTATTAAACGGCGTGGATATCCGTAAGTTCAGACATGAGGAGTACAGCAGACTCTTTTCGGTGGTGTTTCAGGACTATCAACTTTTTTCCTTCACGCTGGGGGAGAATGTGGCGGTCTGCGACGATTATGACGAGACAAGGGTAAAAAAGTGCCTGGGGGGCGCAGGCCTGGGGCAGAGGCTGGATGAGCTGGAGCAGGGGATTCATACCTGGCTTTACAAGGATTATGAGGATGGGGTGGAGTTCTCCGGGGGTGAGGCTCAAAAAGTGGCCATCGCCAGAGCTATCTATAAGACGGCGCCCTTTGTGCTGCTGGACGAACCTACGGCGGCGCTGGACCCCCTGGCAGAGTTCGAGATCTATAAGCGTTTTGACGAAATCGTGGAGGACAAGACAGCCATCTATATATCTCATAGACTTTCCTCCTGCCGGTTCTGTGACAAGATCGTGGTATTCCATGAGGGACGTCTGGTTCAACAGGGCACCCATGAGGAGCTGGTGCGGGACCGGGCGGGAAAATATTATGAAATGTGGAACGCCCAGGCCCAGTATTATGTGGAGGCATAGAGGCAGTAGAACGATAGAATCTACGCTATGCGAGGAGTCTGTTGCCATAAATAAAGAAGGGGCGGTCCGTTTTTGCGACAGCCCCTTTTGCAGAGTGCGGATTCTTTTGTTACCGGGGAGGATTTACCGCTGTTCCATAGGTACATAAATCCGGTCTTCTCCGATGGACTTATAGGCAGGACGGATGATCTTGCCGTTGTTGGCAAGCTCCTCCAGACGATGGGCGCTCCAGCCGGAAATTCTGGCAATGGCGAAAATGGGTGTGTACAGTTCCAGCGGCAGCCCCAGCATGTCGTATACAAAGCCGGAATAGAAGTCCACATTGATGCTGACGCCCTTGTACATCTGTCTTTCCTGTTCGATGATCCGGGGAGCCAGTCGTTCCACCAGAGAGTAGAGAGCAAACTCTTTTTCCAGTCCCTTTTCCTGGGACAGTTTTTCCACAAAACTTTTGAATACCACGGCACGGGGGTCGGACTTGGAATATACCGCATGACCCACGCCGTAGATCAGGCCCGCATGATCGAAGGCTTCTTTATGGAGAAGCTGTTTTAAGTAGACGGATACTTCCTCCTCGTCGGTCCAGTCCTTTACTGTCTGTTTCATTTCCTCGAACATCTTTACCACTTTGATGTTGGCGCCGCCGTGGCGGGGACCTTTCAGAGAGCCGATGGCTGCCGCGATGGTGGAGTAGGTGTCTGTGAGCGAGGAAGTCACCACATGGGTGGTGAAAGAGGAGTTATTACCGCCGCCGTGTTCCATGTGCAGGATCAGCGCTATATCCAGAATCTTGGCCTCCAGGGGCGTGTAGGAACTGTCCGGGCGCAGGATATGTAGGATGTTCTCGGCGGTGGAAAGTTCCTCCACGGGCTGATGAATATACAGGCTGTTGCCGTCATGGTAATGGCTGTAGGCCTGATAGCCGTAGATGCTGAGAAGCGGGAACAGGCTGATCAGCTGTAGGCACTGGCGCAGCACGTTGGGAAGAGAGGTGTCATCCGCCCTGTCGTCGTAGGAGTAGAGAGTCAGCACACTGCGGGCCAGGGTGTTCATCATGTCCCTGCTGGGGGCTTTCATAATGATGTCCCGCACAAAGCTGGTGGGCAGGGTGCGGTATCCCGCCAACATTGTCATGAAGTTCTCAAGTTCGTCAGAATCGGGCAGCTTATCGAACAGCAACAGGTAGGTAGCTTCCTCAAAGCCGAAGGCCTCGTCTCGCGGCAGACCGCCCACCAGATCTTTCACATCATAGCCCCGGTAGAACAGACGACCATGGTCCGGTACCGACACGCCGTTTTCCATCTTTGTGGCCCGCACGTCGGAAATATTGGTCAGACCGGCCAGCACACCTTTGCCGTTCAGATCCCGGAGACCTCGTTTTACTTCATACTTTGTGAACAGTTCTGTGTCAATGATGCCGGCCTTTTCCGTCATGTCGGCAAGCCTTAATATTTCGGGGGTGATTTCGCAGTAACTGTTATGATCCATAGGGAATCCTCCTTTTCTGGTTCCGTCTCTGAGCGGGGATGTTCTTACCGGTCCTTTCCGCTTAAAGACGGTTTATATTTCTGATTGACATTTCTTGGCTGGACCTTCAAAAATGGACGGGAAAGCCGCCCTGTATGTGAATTTTTACGGACAATACCGCAGCCAAGCCGCAGTACAAATCAGAAAAAATCGGGAAAGTTCCGCCCTTCATAAGAGGGAGCCCCGCGACCCGTCGCCGGGCAGGGCATCACAGGACGAAAAAACGTTATGAGGGCTTTGGTCTCCATCGTCTGAACGGCCATACGGTTATCGATGCCGACCGGAAGCACGGATGCCTTACAAATGCGTTTTAATTCTATAATACGGGCACAGCAGGAGTTTGGCCTGCGTCAAATTCCAGTTATACAGGCAGAGGAAAGTAAGGTAGATACTTGCTGTCATGAGGCTGCCGCATCCGAATGAGAATGTCCCGCGGCTTGTGACGGGCAACGGAATATATTTACAGTGTAGCATGAGGGAGGGGGAAAATGCAAGAAAAAATATGCAGTTTAGTTTTTTTTTATATTTATGTGCAATGATATTGGAGGATCAAATGTAAGTGAATAAATATACAGATTGAAGGAATTGAGACCTTTTAAAATATTGTAAGGGGCATATGGAATATTTTCGCGGAACTTTACAGGGCCCGAGGCGTATGCGGCCCGAGGTCTTAGGCGTTTAGAGAGCAAAAAGATTTCGAAATCAAGGATGCATATTCGAAAACAAGAGCAAAATACATTGAAAATAAGATATTTTTCGGAAGTTTCGAGAAAAACCTTCCCAAATGGAAAGGTTTATGCTACAATCAGTCTACCAGAGATTACCAGGAGGGCGGCAAAGGAACGTTCTCGGATATTTTGAAAGGAGGGCTTTTTACAAATGGAGGGAAAAGCGACAAGGAAACTGGGGCTTTGGCGCGTCTGGGCGGTATTTATGGCATCTGTGCTGCTTTTTCTGGCAACGGCAGACTGGATTGCGGGTATGCCGACGGTGTGCGCGGCGGAGGAATTAATCCTGAAACTCCACTACCACAGGGAGGACGGCAATTATGAGGGCTGGGATGTATGGCTGTGGGAAATCGGCGGAGACGGGGGCGGTTTTGCCTTTGCGGAGGAAGACGGCGAGATGGTGGCCACAAAGGTAGTGACGCCGGGAGTGACTTCCATCGGTTTTATTGTTCGGACAGCGGACTGGGCTAAAGATGTGGACAAGGATCAGTTTATTGATCTCTCCGAGATGGTGTCGGGCACGGTGCATATTTATGTGGAGTCCGGCGTGGAGGGATATACCAAGGAATACGGAGAGGATGCCGTCACCGGGGTGAAGCTGTCAAAGGCCAGGTACGACCAGGAGACCGGCATCGTCACCGTGGAGATGACCGGCGAGGTGGAAGGAGACCTGAACGCGGTTTTTGCTATTCTTGGCAGTCAGGGAGAGGTGGCCATAGCGAAGGGAGAAGAGGCGGCAGGAGCGCAGTGGCAGTACCTTCTGACACCGGAAGCGCCGCTGGAGCTTACCAGAGAATACAGCATCACTTACGACGGAAACACTTATAAGGTAACGATGCCCAATATCTACTCCACCGACGAGTTTGAGGCGGAATATACCTATGGGGGCGATGATCTGGGCGCTCTGTGGGCCCCCGAGAGCACCCGCTTCCGGGTGTGGGCGCCCACGGCGGACGAGGTGTTTTTGAATCTGTACGGCAGCGGCACGGAAGGAACGGAGGACCTACTGGAGCAGATTGCCATGACGGCGGATGTAAACGGCACCTGGACGGCGGAAAAGGAAGGAGATTTAAACGGTACATATTATACTTATACGGCTGTGATAAACGGAGAGGAGCGGGAGGCCTGCGATCCTTATGCCAGAACCACCGGTGTGAACGGGAAGAGGGCCATGATCCTTGATCTGGACGCCACCGATCCCCAGGGCTGGGAGTCGGACGCGGACCCCAATGGGGGCGGCACATACAACGACGCCATTATCTATGAACTGCATGTGCGGGATCTTTCCTCGGACCCCAGTTCCGGCATTGAAAATGTGGGCAAGTTTCTGGGACTTACGGAGACGGGGACCCAGACGCCCGGGGGAATGGCCACGGGACTGGACCATATCAAGGATCTGGGGGTCACTCATCTGCACCTTCTGCCGGTGTATGACTACGGTTCCGTGGACGAGACAAATCTGGAGAAACCGCAGTTTAATTGGGGATACGATCCGGTAAACTACAATGTGCCGGAGGGTTCCTACTCCACGGACCCCTATAACGGGGAAGTGCGGGTGCGGGAGATGAAACAGATGGTGAAAGCGCTCCATGACAATGGCATCAGCGTCATAATGGACGTGGTGTACAACCATGTGCAGAGTGCCGGGGATTTTTGTGTCAACAGGCTTGTGCCGGGTTATTTTTCCCGTATGGATGAAAACGGGGCGTATTCCAATGGTTCCGGGTGTGGAAATGACACAGCCTCGGAGCGGAGCATGGTGCGTAAGTATATTGTGGATTCCGTGAAATACTGGGCGGACGAGTATCATATCGACGGTTTCCGCTTTGATCTGGTGGGCCTGTTGGACACGGAGACGGTGAATCAGATTGTGGAAGAGGTTCATAAGGAACATCCTCATGTGATTTTTTATGGGGAGGGCTGGACCATGGATACGGCGGTGACCAAGGAGGGAATCCGTATGGCCACGCAGGTAAATTCCACAGAGACGCCCGGGTTCGCGTACTTCAGTGACACGATCCGGGACGCTCTGAAAGGAAGCGTGTTTGATACTTCCCTGGGATATATTTCCGGTGCGGAGGGACTGGAGGACACGATTCGGCAGTGCTTTATGGGCTTGACAGACTGGTGCGCCACTCCGGCGCAGACCGTCAATTATGCGTCCTGCCACGACAATCTGACCATGATGGACCGGATCACCAGGTCCGCCCTGAGTTCTCCCCGAGTGGATAAGATTCGGATGAACAATCTTGCGGCGGCCATCTATATGACTTCCCAGGGGATTCCTTTTATGCAGGCCGGGGAGGAAATGCTCCGCACCAAGTTAAAGCCCGACGGTACCTTTGACGAAAACAGTTATGCGTCATCGGATTTTGTCAACAGCCTGAAATGGGACACTCTGGACGAGGAGGAATACAAGCAGGTCTTTGCATATTACAAAGGGCTGATCGCGTTCAGAAAAGCCCACGGGGCGCTGCGGCTGACCAACGCCCGGGATGTGGAGCAGAATGTGAAACCGGTGGAGGGATTGCCGGCCAATGTGGTTGCTTTCCAGGTGAGCGGGGCCGTGAACGGAGAGACTTCCGAGGGTCTGTTCCTGATCTTTAATCCCAACAATCAGGCGCAGGAGATCACGCTGCCCGACGGCGTGTGGGATGTGTATGTGGACGGCGAGAAGGCAGGGACGGAGGTTCTTACTACCATCGCCAACGGAAAGGCCACTGTGGAGCCCATCTCCGCGATGGTGTTGGTGAAAGGAACCGGCACCATGGTCCGGGAAGAGGAAAGCCCTGCGGAAAGCGGGGAGGTGCCGACAGGCGCGGAGAGCGTGGAAACTTCGGAAATAGCAGAGGAGAACGGTTTTGGCAATGGCGGTCTGATTGCGGCGATGTGCGCCGTGGCAGTCGTCGCAGCCGCGGGGATAGCGTATGTCGCACTGCGGAAAAAGAAGAGCGGGAAATAGTTGGCCGCGCTATAAAAAAAGAACAGCTGGTTAATCAGGCAGCAGGCCCCATTTTGGCAGAGCAGTTGCGTAAGCGATTGCGTCATCAGGGGGCCTTTCTTTGAAGATACCGTTGCGGGCGCGGAAAATTAGCCGTATTTGTTTTGGAGGAGGTATGGATTTTTAAATGAAAATGAGTTAAAATATATCTTAATGTGCGCAGAGCCCTAAAAAGAAGTGTCGTTTTGAGAGAAGCGGTATGCTTTATGCGGTATCTGTTAGAAAGTCCGGAGATTGTTCTGCGGCGCGCGGTGAAGGAGACAGGATTATGATGGATGTACAGGCAATGTTATGTAAAGTGGATCATACCCAGCTTAAGGCTTTCTGTACCTGGGAGGATATTGAGAAGCTGTGTCAGGAGGCAGTACAGTATCACACGGCCAGCGTGTGTATTCCCCCCTGCTATGTGGGGCGTGTGCGTGACGCTTTTGGCGGCCAGGTGAAGATCTGCACCGTGGTGGGATTTCCTCTGGGATATCAGGTGACGCAGGCCAAGGTCTGCGAGGCCAGGCAGGCCATCGCCCAGGGATGCGACGAAGTGGATCTGGTGATCAATCTCACGGATGTGAAGAACGGGCATTACGACCTGGTGGAGGAAGAGATCCGGCAGATGAAAGCTGTCTGTGGGGAACATGTGCTGAAGGTGATTGTGGAGGCCTGCTACCTGACCCGGGAGGAGAAGATCGCCATGTGCAGAGTCGTGACGGCGGCGGGGGCGGACTATATCAAGACCTCCACCGGCTTTGGCACTGGCGGCGCCACCAAAGAGGACGTACAGCTTTTCCGGGAGCATATCGGCCCTGACGTAAAGATCAAGGCGGCGGGGGGCATATCCACCCTGGAAGATCTGGAGGATTTTGTTCAGCTGGGCTGTGAGCGAGTGGGGACTTCCCGGGCCGTGGGACTGGTAAAGAAACGGCGGCTATAACTTGGAAGTGTCGTAATGCGGGGTTGAGTGAGGGGCAAATCAATATGCAGGAGAAAAATAAAGGAGACAAAACAATGGAAAACAACGTGATTACGCAGCGGCTTGAGGCGCTGCGTCAAAAACTCCGCCAGGAGGGGATCGACTATTATCTGATTCCCACGGCGGATTTTCATAACTCGGAATATGTGAATGCCTATTTCACCGTGCGGGAGCATTTCTGTGGCTTCACCGGTTCCAACGGCACGCTGGTGGTGTGGCAGGAGGGCGCGGCCCTGTGGACCGACGGCAGGTACTTTATCCAGGCGGAGCATGAGCTGGAGGGGACTACGGTGGAACTGATGCGTATGCAGCAGGAGGGCGTGCCCACCATAGAAGATTTTTTAAAGAGAGAAATGCGGCAGGGACAGACGCTGGGCTTCGACGGCAGAGTGGTGCCTGTCAGCGAGGGACGGCGCTATGAGACGGCGCTGAAAGACAAGGAAATCCGATTTGCCTATGACAGGGATATCGCGGGCGAAATCTGGGAGGACCGGCCCCCTCTGCCAGCAGGGCCTGTGACGGTGCTGCCGGTGGAGTTGGCCGGACGCAGCACGGCGGAGAAACTGGCGGATGTGCGCATAAAGGTGGCGCGGGAGGGGGCGGAGAGCTTTCTTCTGAGCAAACTGGATGACCTGATGTGGCTTTTCAATATCCGGGGGTGTGATGTGGAGTGCAATCCGGTGGCTCTGTGCCATGCCTATATTACTATGGAAGAGGCGCATCTGTTTATCCAGGAAAAGGCTTTGAGCGACGAGGTCAAGGCTGATCTGGCCAGCAAGCAGGTGACAGTCCACCCCTATGAATCGGTGGTGGATTTCCTGAAAGAGTTGCCGGAGGGAGCGGCGGTGCTGGTGGACTGCAGACAGGTCAGCTATGCCCTGTACAAGGCCGTCAGCAAGCGGCAGAGGCCGGTGGAGGCCTCCAACCCCACGGGATTGCTCAAGGCGGTCAAAAATCCGGTGGAGCTGGCCAATATGGAGAAGATTTATCTGAAAGACAGCGTGGCTCTGACCAAGTTTATCTATTGGGTAAAAACCAACATCGGAAAGACGGAGATCACGGAGATCAGTGCGGCGGACTATCTGGAGAAGCTGCGCAGAGCGATTCCGGAATTTTTGGACCTGTCCTTTCCCACCATATCTGCTTACGGGTCCAACGCGGCCATGATGCATTATGGGCCCACGCCGGAAAACCATGCCGTATGCAGGCCGGAGGGAATGCTGCTGGTGGACAGCGGTGGCCAGTATATGGGGGGCACCACGGACGTGACCCGCACCATTGTGCTGGGACCTGTCACCGGGGAACAGAAGATGCATTATACGCTGGTGGCCGGAGCCATGTTGCAGATGACGGCGGCCAGATGGCTCTATGGCTGTACCGGGCGGAACCTGGATATCCTGGCCAGATCGCGCCTGTGGAACGCGGGACTGGATTATCAGTGCGGCACAGGGCACGGAGTGGGGTATATTCTGAACGTGCATGAGGGACCCCAGAGTCTGCGCTGGCAGTATGTAAAGGGTCTGGAGGAAACCCCCTTTGAGGAGGGAATGGACGTGACCAACGAGCCCGGAGTCTACGTACAGGACAGCCATGGCATCCGCATTGAGAATGTGATGGTGGCGAAAAAAGACGTGAAGAACGAGTATGGCCAGTTTATGCATTTTGAGACGCTGACCTGGGTGCCCATCGACATGGACGCCATTGACGAGACCTATCTGACCGAGGAGCAGCGCGTGTTTTTGTATGATTATCAGAGGCAGGTGTACGAAAAGGTATCTCCCTATCTGACGGAGGAAGAGGCTTGGTGGCTGCGCCGGGAAACCAGGGCAGACAGTTCGTTTTCGCTTAAGCTCACATCACAGACGGAGGGATGACAGGTTTTTCCCTGCGGCGGAGAGACCTCGTGCCCGTGGGGATGCCGGTGGCACGGCCTTGTGCAAAACGGCAAAGCCCGTAGGAAATCCGCCCTTGGGCCGGGGGAATCTAATTATAAAAACGGTATTAAATTTCTGCGGGTTTATTGACTTTTATCCAAAGGTTTGAGATAATAGACAGGACTATTGAGGTTGTACCGGACATCCGGTAAAAATACACTATAAGGAGGACATCATATATGTCAACAAAAGCTTATTATCCGATTCATGAAATCGGCGCTGGCAAGCCTGGTTTCAGCAAGACCCGTTCCATCATTGAGGCCGCGTTCTATACCAACAATGTGGTGAAGGTCAATACCGTGAGAGAGGCCTATGAGCTGGCAAAAAATTCGCCGGGCACCATCGTTACTGATATGCCGGTGTACAGAGCCGAGGAGCAGGGGCTGGAGAAGGATACAAAGGTGCTGTTGTTCAATGACGGCGCGGTTACCGGTCGCTATGCCGCTGCCCGCCGCATTAAGGGCGAGCCGGGTGTGGACGCCGGCAAGCTTGACAAAGTGGTGATGGATGCCATCTACAGAACTCGCTGGATGACCATGTATCATGCGGAGTGCTTCATCGGTCTGGACCCCGAGTTCATGGTAAAGGCGCACCTGCTGATTCCCGAAGGAGAAGAGAATCTGTTGTATAACTGGATGCTGAACTTCCAGTATATGTCCGACAAATATGTGCAGATGTACAAAAATTCCGTGCCCGTGGGCGGCGGCAAGGAGCCGGATATCTATATCTTTTCCAACCCGCAGTGGGCACCCGAGGAAGCTCCCGACGTGGACTACAGCTGCTTGAGCGATCCTCTGACCCTGTGCTATTTTGACACGGATCAGAACTGTGCCGCTATTCTGGGTATGAAGTATTTTGGCGAACATAAGAAAGGCACTTTGACCATGGCCTGGGCGCTGGCTAACAGAAACGGTTACGCTTCCTGCCACGGCGGACAGAAGGAGTACAGCCTGGAGGGCGGCAAGAAGTTCGTTGCCTCCGTATACGGACTGTCAGGCTCCGGCAAGTCCACTCTGACTCACGCGAAGCACGACGGCAAGTATGACGCTTTCGGCGGCATCAAGGTGTTGCATGACGACGCTTTCATCATCAATACGGATACATGTGCTTCCGTTGCGCTGGAGCCCACCTATTTTGACAAGACCGCAGACTATCCCACAGGGTGTCCTGACAACAAGTTCCTGCTCACCGCTCAGAACTGCTCCGCGACTCTGGACGAGGAGGGACATGTACAGCTGGTAACCGAGGACATCAGGAACGGCAACGGTCGTGCCATCAAGTCCAAACTTTGGAGTCCTAACCGTGTGGATAAGATTGATGCGCCTGTAAACGCAATTTTCTGGATCATGAAAGATCCCACCATTCCTCCTGTAGTGAAGCTGAAAGGCGCCGCTCTGGCATCCGTAATGGGCGCTACTCTGGCTACCAAGACCTCTACTGCGGAGCGTGTGGCCGCAGGAACGGATATGAACGCGCTGCGCATCGTTCCTTATGCCAATCCGTTCAGAACCTATCCTCTGGTGAACGACTATGAGAAGTTCAAGAAGCTGGTGGACGAGAAGAACGTGGACTGCTACATTGTAAACACCGGTGATTTCATGGGAACCAAGTGTAAGCCTGCGGATACTCTGGGCATTCTGGAGACCATTGTGGAAGGCAAGGCGAAGTTTGAACAGTGGGGACCTTTCGAGGATATCGAGATCATGTACGACTGGTCCGGTAAGACTTCCGATGCTTTCAAACCCGACCTGTCCGACAAGACATACACAGAGGCACTTAAGAACGCTATGCAGAATCGTGTGGACGCAGTGGAAGGCTTCGCTACCAAGAAGGAAGGCTATGATAAACTGCCCGACGAGGCGCTGGCCGCGTTGAAGAAGATTGTTGACGAGGCTGCTTCCCTGTAAGATTCGGGAATATAACCTGAACGGGTCGGTTTTTTCTCCTTGTGAGAGATTGTCGGATCTGTCATAGGAGCCATGAAATAAGCTATATAGAGGAGGAGTCAGCCGCAAAGGTCTGGCTCCTTCTTATATCCGAAATTCCCGGTCGGCTTCTCTTGACAAATTTTTTCGTAATGGCAAAAATTTCTGTTGCCAAAACGCGCTGCATTGGATATAATAAGGTTACCTGGAATGTTCGATAACTCTTGTTGTTTTTGAACCTACATTTACTTTAAAAGGGATTCCTATATTGCCAAGTGGCTGTCAAGCCTCCACTCGCATGAGGATTGCAGGGGAAGGCAAAAGCTTGGTTGCGGTTGCCCACCTAGCGCTGCTAGGAGTCAAAAGGCAAGAGCCGGCATTTCGGGGTACTACGAAGGAAAAGGGCAGTCCTTAGGACTGCTCTTTATGTATGTTCAAATCATTTGTAGTATGGGGGAAGAAGGGGATTGAAGGGCTTACTGGATTTCTGGAAGGGTATGGACCGGAGGGAACAGATGCAGTTTAAGGCATTTATTTGCCTGCTGGGGATCTTTTTACTGCTTCTGCTGGTGCTTGCAGGGCTTTTGCACGCAAAGAACGATGGGGAAGAAGAGGAACCACAGCCCTCTGAAAGGGAGGAGGAAGAGAAACCAATCCCGGTGGTGGAGCAGTTTCGTAATGTCTGGATCATGGAGGCTGGCAGAGACGGACTTTTGTGCTACATAGAGGGGGAAGAGCGGCTGTTGCGTGTGGCGGCTTCGACAGGCGGTGAGACGGAAGATGCGGGCTGGGGCACGGATGTCTGGCTTTTGAGCCTGCGGGAACAGGTGGCGGATCTGGAGCTTACGGACAGTGTAGTCACAGGCGTCAGCATTAAAGCCCGGAAAGTGAGCGGCAGGGTGATGGCGGCGGATCAGGACGGCATTTGGCTGGAGGGCTATGGCAGACTGGAGTTTGCCGAGGATGCGCGGGGATATCGGTTGTACCGGGAACTGATGCCCGTCACCTACCGGGATCTGCGGATTGGCTATGATTTCGCGGATTTCTGTCTGGAGGAGGGGCAAATCTGCGCCATACTGCTGGCCCGTGAGGAGGCCATGGAGAACATCCGGGTGTTGCTTAGAAACAGCGATTATCAGGGGATATATCATCAGCGAGTGGCACTGACCTGTGATACGGATTTTACCGTGCGGCTGTTGTCTGCGGGCGGAGATTTGGACACGGTTACCTCTTACGGTGCGGGGGAGAGTCTGGAGATTCCTTTCTCAAACACCGGTTGGAGCGGCAGTGCAGGTTTTTTGGATGACACGCAGGTGGAGGAGGGCGCAGAGGCGGCTTCCGGGCAGGATGTCAGGCTGTTGGTGACGCCTGCGGCCAGGACAGGGAAGATCATTGTGCAGAGTATCCATCGCAGCCAGGGAATACCGGCTTATCGGGGCAGTCTGGAAATGTTGTGGACGGAGGAGGGGCTTATACTGGTCAATGAATTGTCGCTGGAGGAATATCTTTACAGTGTGGTGCCCAGCGAGATGCCGGCCTCCTACCCACCGGAGGCATTGATGGCCCAGGCCATCTGTGCCCGCACCTACGCGTACACTCATATGCAGCGGGCCGGGTATGAAGAACTGGGGGCGCATGTGGACGACAGTTCTTCCTATCAGGTTTACAATAATATTCTGGAGCAGGAGGCCGCCACTGCGGCTGTGAAGGCCACTTACGGGCAGATGCTGATGCGGGAGGACGGGGTGACTCCGGCACAGACTTACTATTACTCCACCTCCTGGGGCTATGGGAGCGACGCCAAAGTGTGGAAGAACAACGGCGGGGACAGTTATGCTTATATAGAACCCAGACACCTCTGCCGGGAGGAGATCGGCCGGGTGCTGTCGGGAGAGGTGGAAACCGCCGCAGGCGTGGCGGGGGCGGCGGATCTGACCCGGGAGGAGGTCTTTGCTGCGGCCATCCGCAGTACCGATCCGGGGGACTTCGAAGCCGGGGAGGAATGGTACCGCTGGACTTATACGGTGAAAGAGCTGGACCCCGACAGGATTTTGGGGCAGCTGCAAAGCCGCTATGAAGCCAATAACGCGCTGGTGCTGACCCGGGACGGGGAGGACTATGTGAGCAGTTCCATCGGGACTTTTCAGGAGATACGGGGTCTATCCATTCTTACCCGGGGAGCCGGGGGGGTGGCGGATGAACTGCTGATAGAGACGGACCGGGATACATATAAAGTGATTTCCGAGTATAATATCAGATGTGTGCTGTGCGACGGCGAAACCAAAGTGCAGCGCCAGGACGGCAGCAGGGTGGCCATGAACACCCTGCTGCCCAGCGCGTTTTTTACGATTGAGATTGCCAGGGAGGGGGAGACTGTGGTAGGATATAATCTGACCGGCGGCGGTTTCGGACACGGTGTGGGCATGAGTCAGAACGGAGCCCGCTCCATGGCGGCGGAAGGATATGGCGCCGGGGATATTCTGCGGTTTTTCTACGCGGGATGCATTGTGAAGGAGATCTATGATGACGCGGAAGCTGATTAAGATAGGCATACATTTCAACAAGAAGATGAGTGAGAAAAATATCAGCGCCTACGCGGCCAGCACGGCGTTCTTTATCTTTCTGTCCCTGGTGCCCATGCTGATGGTGATCTGTACCATGATTCCCTACACGCCGCTGACGGAGGAGAATCTGACCAGAGCGATCACGGAGGTGACGCCGGACCAGCTGGATTCCATGGTGACGCAGCTGATCCGGGATGTGTACCAGAGAGCGTCCACCATCCTGCCTCTGGCGGCTCTGGTCATGATCTGGACTGCGGCGAAAGGCCTGATGGCCCTGATGGGGGGACTAAACGCCATCAATGATGTGCAGGAGAGGCGAAACTACTTTGTGGTGCGCTTTATCGCCGCGTTTTATACGGTGGTGATGCTGATTGCCACGGTGATTTCTCTGGTGATTATGGTGCTGGGCAGCAAACTTGTGGATGTGGTGCTTGCGAGAATCCCCCAGCTGGAACTGCTTTTCTCCCTGATTGTGAATCTGCGTTTTTTCTTTTCCTGGGTGGTGCTGACCCTGCTGTTTGCGGCTGTGTACGCCTATGTGCCCAGCAAGAAACTGCGTTTTAGGGAACAGATTCCGGGAGCCAGCTTTACTGCGGTGGTGTGGAGTATTTTTTCCTGGGGATTTTCCGTGTATCTGAATTACAGCAATTCTTTCAGTATTTACGGAAGTCTGTCCCTGATTATCATCGCCATGATTTGGATGTATTTCTGTATGTATATCATTCTGGTGGGGGCCTACCTGAACTGTTTTTTTAACCCGGTGAACAAGGTGCTGCTGGCGCGCGTGGGAAGGCAGCTGGAGAGTCTGGAGGAGTAAAGGGGAAACGCTCCACCGGACACGGCGGCGGAGGCGGAACAAAATGGATGCAAAAAGGGGCTTGACATTTTGGAGAGAAGCCTCTACAATAGGCACAGTGACAGATAGAAAGGCGATGAGGGTGCATAGTAGGGCGTCATTTCCGCACAGAGAGGGAGAGCCACCGGCTGTAAGCTTTCCTGCGTTCAGATGATTGCATGAATTTCCCACCGGAGCCGCCGGGGTGAATCCTGCCGCAGTGTGGCAGGCGGTAGCTTTGGCCGTAGGCGTGCGTTAGACGTATTGAGGAGTCCCGTCCGTTTCAGGATGGGGAAAATGGGTGGTACCGCGGATAGCAGATTTCGTCCCATGCGCAGGAAACTGTGCATGGGATTTTTTATATGCGCAGGCCGTAGAAACGTATATTCCAGGGACTTCCCGGACAATGCGCCGGTCTGCGCGTGGACGCTCTGGCATTCGAACGCGATTTTCGGAATGCCACGGCGGGAAACAGGAGAAATTTTTCAATCAGGAGGACATGGAAATGAGCGACAGGTTAGCGAACATCAGGCAGGAGATCCTGGACGGAATGAAAGAGCGCGCGAGCTCCAGAGCGGAGGCATTTGAGCTGCGCAAACAGTTTCTGGATTCCAAGACCGGCAAAATCGGCCAGCTGATGAAGGAAATGAAGAGTATCGCGCCCGAGGAACGGGCCGGCTTCGGCAAGAGTGTCAATGAATTGAAGGAGTGGGCACAGCAGCGATTCCTGGAACTGGATGAGAAGATGAAGGAGAGGGAGCTGCAAAGGCGCTACGAGTCCGAGCACATTGACGTGACCATGCCCGCCCGGAACGTGCAAACGGGCAATCTGCATCCCGTCACACAGATCCGCAATCAGCTCATGGATATTTTTGTGGGCATGGGTTTTGAAGTGGCACAGACCCGGGAGATCGAAAAAGACTACTACAATTTTGAGGCGCTGAATATCCCCAAGGATCATCCGGCCAGGGACATGCAGGATACCTTTTACCTGTCCCCTGAACTTTTGCTGGCCACGCAGACCAGCGCGGCGCAGATTCACACAATGGAGAAGAAAAAACCTCCCATCAAGATCGTAGCCGCTCCGGGCAAGGTGTTCCGCTCGGATGACGACGCGACGCATTCCCCCATGTTTCACCAGATGGAGGGCTTGGTGGTGGATAAGAAGATCACTCTATGCGATCTGAAAGGAATGCTGGAGCTTTTTGTAAAAAAGATATTCGGAGAGGAAACCACCACCCGGCTGCGCCCCTCCTACTTCCCGTTTACGGAGCCATCCGTGGAGGTGGACGTGAGCTGTTTTTCCTGCGGCGGCAAGGGCTGTAAACTGTGTAAAGGCACGGGTTGGATCGAGCTTCTGGGCGCGGGCATCGTAAACAAAAAGGTGCTGGAAAACTGCGGAATCGATTCGGAGCAGTACAGCGGCCTGGCTTTCGGTATCGGTCTGGACCGCACGGCCATGCTGAAATACGGCATAGGCAATGTGAAACTGCTGTTTGAGTCCGATCTGCGGGTGTTGCGGCAGATTGACGACAATTAGAATGGATGCAGAGCCATCGCGCAGCGCCGGTAAAGTCCCGAAGGCGCAGGAGAGCAAATTTCATGAGGGCCCTATCGAGTGAAATTTGACTCTCAGGGTATGCGGCAAAGGGAGATTACCCTTTAGAGCCCTCGCGCAGCGCCGGTAAAGTCCCGAAGGCGCAGGAGAGCAAATTTCATGAGGGCCCTATCGAGTGAAATTTGACTCTCAGGGTATGCGGCAAAGGGAGATTACCCTTTAGAGCCCTCGCGCAGCGATTTAATTAGGAGGAAGAATATGTTAGTACCGTTGAGTTGGTTGCAGGATTATGTGGAGATTGACGTGACGCCTCAGGAGCTGGAAGAGAAACTTTTTTCCTGCGGTTTTGAGGTGGAGGAGCTGCATGAGGTGGGAGAGGCCATAAGCAATGTGGTGGTGGGTCTGGTGGAGACCTGCGAGCCCATTCCCGACACCCATTTGCATGTATGCCGGGTGAATGCCGGCAGCCATGGCACCTTTCAGGTGTGCTGTGGGGCGGACAATGTGCAGGCGGGAGGAAAATATCCTCTGGCGCTGGCAGGGGCAACGGTGTATATGACCGCCAAGGATCACAAGACCGTGGAGGGGGTCATGACCATAAAGAAAGGAAAGCTGCGGGGCTATGAGTCCGAGGGTATGCTGTGCTCCGGCGTGGAGCTGGGGGTGAGTGAGAATCTTTTTCCCGGTGGGGGCTACAACGGTCTGCTGGTGCTTCCCCCGGACGTAGAGCCCGGTGTGGATGTAAAACCGATTCTCGGTCTGGACGATTGGATTTTTGATATTTCCATTACAGCCAACAGGCCGGACTGCCAGAGTATCATAGGCGTCGCCAGAGAGGTGGCGGCGGTGCTGGATCAGCCTTTTCACATGCCGGCGCTGGATTATACCGAGACAGAGGTAAAGAAGGAGGGATTCACGGTGACGGTGGACGCTCCCGACCTGTGTCCCCGGTATATCGGCCACTATGTATATGATGTGAAAATCGGTGAGTCGCCCCAGTGGATGAAGCACAGGCTGGCGCTGATGGGGCAGGACGCCATCTCCAATATTGTGGATATCACCAATTATGTGTTGCTGGAGATGGGACAGCCCATGCATGCCTTTGACTGCGATTATCTGGAGGGAAATGCCATCCGTGTGCGCCGGGCGGGACAGGAGGAAATGATCACCACGCTGGACGGACAGGAGTATACCCTGAATCCCGGCAATCTGGTGATCTGCGACGGCGTGAAGCCGGTGGCTCTGGCCGGGGTTATGGGCGGTCTCAATTCCGAAATCCGGGAGAGCACCGCAGAAGTTCTGTTTGAGTCAGCGAAGTTTGCAAGAGACAATATCCGCAGGACCTCCCGGGGACTGGGAAAGCGCACAGACGCCAGCGCCAGATATGAGAAGGGGGTGGATGAGTACTCTACCGTACATGCCATGGAGCGGGCGCTGCATCTGGTTGAACAACTGGGTTGCGGTAAAATATCCTCCACCCATGTGGATGTGAATACGGGCAACGGCATTGCTCCCAGGGAAATGAAAGTCAGTGTAAGGAAGGTGTGGGATGTGCTGGGTATCGAGGTGCCCACCCGGGAGATTTTGCGGATTATGAAAAATCTGGATTTTGCCCCGGCTCTGGAGGGTGACGAACTGACCCTGCAGGTGCCCGCCTATCGGGAGGATATGGAGGATTACCCGGATGTGGCCGAGGAGGTGATCCGTATGTACGGCTATGACCATGTGACATCCGCTTTCATTCCCCAGGCCCAGGTGACCATGGGTGGCGTGCCTCAGAATATGCGGAAGGAACTGAAAATCAAAAGGGCGCTGTGCAGTGTGGGGGCCTATGAGTGTATCCACTATAGCTTTTTCTCCCCCTCGGATCTGGATTTGCTGCGCCTGCCGCAGGACGCGCCCCAGCGCCAGGCAATCCGCATACTGAATCCCATCAATGAGGAATTGTCTCTGATGCGGACCACTTTGGTGCCTTCCATGTTAAACGCCATCTCCCGGAACCAGAAAAGGGGCATTCTGGAGGGCAGACTGTTCGAGAGCGCCAAAGTGTTTATTCCCAACTCCCTGCCCTTAAATGACTATCCCGACGAGCGGGAGACGCTGTGCGTAGGGGTGTTCGGGGAGAAAGAGAGTTTCTTTACCCTGAAGGGGATGGCGGAGAAAGTGGCCGACACGCTGTTTGTCAAGTTTGATTACGCGCCTGTGACAGAGCCGTTCCTGCATCCCTATCAGGCGGCGGGCATTTATTTCGAGGGGGAAAAAGTGGGGGTTATGGGCAAGGTGGCCTATGAGGTAGCGGAGAGGCTTGACCTGCGCATGGATGCTTATGTGCTGCAACTTGATCTGCGCGGTCTGGCAGATGCCTATGGTCGGCAGGCCAGTTTCACTCCACTGCCCAGATTCCCCGAGGAGAGCCGGGATTTGGCGCTGGTAATGGACAGAGAGACCACCTGCGGTCAGGTGGAGGAAGTGATTCGCAGCTCCTGCGGCCATATCAAATCGGTTCGTCTGTTTGACGTATATGAGGGCGGACAGATTGCGGCGGGCAAAAAGAGCATGGCCTTCACGGTGGAGTTTACCCCCGGGGAAGAGGCTTTCGAGCCGGATTCAGTGGATCGCTTTGTGAAGAAGATTCTTAAAAATTTGAAGAACCGACTGGATATCGAACTGCGAAGCTAGTGTGTCAGTATACGGGTTTATGGAGCGCCTATATGCAGACCAATTCCCCGCCCGCGTTCCCACCGGACTGTGTTGGTATACGCTCCGCGCCGTACATGTGCCGTTGGCGCACCACACTGCGGGGAAGCGTTTCTGCCGGCAAGCCGATGGAACCTCGGTCCGGGAAGTCTGCCGGATAGAATGGAGGCAGCGCGTAGGATCATTCATATCACTTAATGGAAAGGAAGAGAAGTATGCAAAAAAAGTGCGCATGGGAGAATTATGACGAGAAGCAGCTGGGAAAGCTGGAGAAACTGAGCGCGGAGTACAGAGAGTTTCTGGATCAGGGCAAAACCGAGCGGGAATGCATTGACACGATTGTCAATATGATCGAAAAAGAGGGATACCGGGAACTGGAGACGATGATCAAATCGGGGGAAACGCTGAAAAAGGGAGACAAGGTGTACAGTGTTTGGATGAACAAGTCCATCGCCATGTTCCGCATCGGCAAAACGCCTCTGACAGAGGGGATGAATATTCTGGGTGCCCATATCGACAGTCCCAGGCTGGATGTAAAGCAGAACCCGCTGTTTGAGGATATCGACCACACCTTTGCCTATATGGATACGCACTACTATGGCGGAGTGAAGAAGTACCAGTGGGTGACGCTGCCTCTGGCGATTCACGGCGTGGTGGTTAAGAAGGACGGCACCACCGTTTTACTCAATATCGGAGAAAATGAGGAGGATCCCGTGTTTTTCGTATCCGACCTGTTGATTCATCTGGCCGGGCAGCAGCTGGAGAAGACGGCGGCCAAGGTCATCGAAGGGGAGGCTCTGGATATAATTGCCGGAACAAAACCTTTGATTTTGGGCGAGGAGGAAAAGGAGACGGATGAGGGCAAGAAAAAGGCGAAGAATCTTGTCAAATCCGGAGTGCTGAATATTCTGAAAGAGACCTATGATATCGAGGAAGCGGACCTGATCTCCGCAGAGCTGGAGATAGTGCCTGCGGGCAAAGCCCGGGAAGCCGGTTTTGACCGCAGTATGATTCTGGCTTATGGGCAGGATGACAGGGTCTGCGCGTTTACTTCCCTGAAAGCCATGCTGGACTTAAAGGGACATGGGAGAACCGTATGTTGCATTCTGGTGGATAAAGAGGAGATCGGCTCTGTGGGAGCCACGGGTATGAGGTCCCGCTTTTTTGAGAATGCGGTGGCGGAACTGATGAATCTTATGGGAGAGTACAGCGAATTGAACGTGCGCCGTTGTCTGGCCCGCAGCGCCATGCTGTCTTCCGATGTGAGCGCGGCCTTTGACCCCGGCTACAGAAGCTGTTTTGAACTACAGAACGCGGCTTTCCTGGGCGCTGGTATGGTGTTCAACAAATTTACCGGTTCCAGAGGGAAATCCGGCTCCAACGACGCCAACGCCGAGTATGTGGCTCATCTGCGCAGGATTATGGACGAGAGCGGTATACAGTGGCAGACTGCGGAACTGGGCAAGGTGGATGTGGGCGGAGGCGGTACCATCGCCTATATTCTGGCGCTCTACGGCATGAATGTCATCGACAGCGGCGTGCCGGTGCTGAATATGCATGCCCCCTGGGAGGCCACCAGCAAGGCGGATATTTATGAAGCATACAGGGGATATAAGGCATTTGCGGAAAATGTGCGTATGTGACGGAAATCCTCGAGGTACGGAGGCGGGCAGCCGCCCTGCGCTCGGATGACAGGACAGTCATTTGACCAACTCGGGGCAGTTACGGATGTGGAGAATACTATGGAACTCAGGAAATCAGATTTCTATTTTGAACTGCCGCAGGAACTTATTGCTCAGGATCCCCTGGAGGACCGCTCCGCCTCCCGGCTTTTGCTGCTGGATAAAAATACGGGACAAACCCGGCATGAGGTTTTTCGCAATATCACCCGGTACCTGCGGCCCGGGGACTGCCTGGTGCTGAACGATACCCGGGTGATTCCGGCCCGGCTGCTGGGGGAGCGCGAGGGAACGGGAGCCCATGTGGAGGTGCTGCTTTTGAAGCGCCGGGAGAAGGATGTGTGGGAGACTCTCGTAAAACCCGGAAAAAAGTGCAGGCCCGGAACGGAACTGGTATTTGGGGACGGGCGGCTGCGGGCCCGGGTGCTGGAGACCGTGGAGGAGGGCAACCGTTTCATTCGGTTTACCTATGAAGGGATCTGGGAAGAGGTGCTTGATGCGCTGGGGGAGATGCCCCTGCCTCCCTATATTACCCACAGGTTACAGGACAAAAACCGTTATCAGACCGTTTACGCCAGATACGAGGGATCGGCGGCGGCTCCCACTGCGGGGTTGCATTTTACCAGGGAGCTGCTGGGGCAGATCGAGGAGATGGGCGTGCATATTGTCTATGTGACTCTGCATGTGGGACTGGGCACTTTCCGCCCGGTGAAAGAGGATAATGTACTGGAGCATCATATGCACTCGGAATATTATCAGGTCACGCCCCGGGCGGCGGAGCGGATCAATGAGGTCAGGGCCGCAGGAGGTCGGGTCATTTGTGTGGGCACCACCAGCTGCCGGACGCTGGAGAGCGCCGCAGACGAGAATGGCTTGGTGCGGCCGGGCTGTGGGGACACGGAAATTTTTATCTATCCGGGCTATCGCTTTAAAGTGTTGGACGGCCTGATTACCAATTTCCATTTGCCGGAATCCACGCTGGTGATGCTGGTCAGCGCGCTGGCGGGCCGGGAGCAGGTGCTGGCGGCTTATGGGGAAGCCATACGGGAGCGGTATCGTTTCTTTAGCTTTGGGGATGC
>CANSPM010000029.1 GCA_947648875.1 uncultured Lachnospiraceae bacterium | reverse complement strand
ACTATGAGGAGAAACCGGGTCCGGGCTATCGTCAGCTGCTTGGGCAGGAGGTGAAAGAAGCCCGCCGCAGGCAGCATCGCCGGGACTATGAGGAGAAACCGGGTCCGGGCTATCGTCAGCTGCTTGGGCAGGAGGTGAAGGAAGCCCGCCGCAGACAGCATCGCCGGGAGCAGAAGGAAAAAACGGGACCGGGCTTCTTTAGCCTGCACCGGCAGGAGGTCAGGGAGGCCCGCCGCAGGCTGCTGCGCAGGAGACAGGGGGTAAACCAGCAGCCGGGTTACCGTCAACTGCATGAACTGCCGGAGGAAGAGATGTTTTATGAAAGGCCGGAGGATAAATAGATATGCGACTTCGAAACATAACAGGTTCCCGCGAGGCGATTGCCGCCAGCGCCTATGTGGTGCATGAGGAGAGAGAATGTCGGGGGAAATGGTCGGAACTGTTTGAAAATACCCACCCGATTCACATTGAGATCGGTATGGGAAAAGGGAAATTTATTCACACCATGGCCCGCTTGCACCCGGAGATCAATTATGTAGGCATTGAGAAATATTCCAGTGTGTTGCTGCGGGCCATTCAGAAGATGGAGGAGGAGGAACTTCCCAATCTGAGATTTATTCGAATGGAAGCGGAAGAGATCACGGAGGTGTTTGCCCCCGGTGAAGTGGGCCGCATATATCTGAACTTTTCCGATCCCTGGCCCAAGGACAGACATGCCAGGCGCAGGCTTCCTTCCAGGCAGTTTCTGGCCAGATACGATGAGATTCTGGAGGCTCAGGGATGGCTGGAATTTAAGACGGATAACCGAAATCTGTTTGAATTTGCGGTGGAGGAACTGGCTCCCGCGGGCTGGAGGGCGCATGTGATCACCCGGGATCTGCACAAGGATAAGGCGTTGATGGAGGGCAATGTGATGACGGAGTATGAGGAGAAATTTTCCGCCATGGGCAATCCCATTTATAAATATATTATTTACCGGGAAAAATAAGCATTATGGCATTACATTATTGCCCATCTGAGAATTGCGAGGTTATTGTATGGTTGAGGACATTATAAAAGGATTTCCTGGAGTCAGCTGTGCCTGCGTTGGACCAACGGGAGAGATAAAGTATGAATCTTACGGTTTTTCGGATAGGGAGAATGAAATAAGAGTGGAGGAAGGGACTGTTTTCCCTGCCTGTTCCATTTCCAAGTTCATCACTGCCATATGTGTCATGAAGCTGACGGAACAGGGGATAATAGAACTTGACAAGCCTGTCAATTCCTATTTGGTGGGGTGGAAACTCCGGGATTTAAACGGGGATGAAAGTCATGTCTCTATCCGGTGTCTGTTATGCCATACAGCCGGAATCCTGGATGGGGAAGACGGATTTTACGGGCATCGGATTACCCATAAAGCCATTGGCGTGGTGGACATTTTAGAGGGCACAACAGCTTATAATAATCGCCCTACAGTTGTGGAACGGACTCCGGGAACGGTATTTGAATATTCGGACGCGGGATTTTGCGTGTTACAGTTATTGCTTGAAGATGTTTCCGGAAAGGGCTTTGCGGATCTGGCAAGGGAGCTGGTATTTGACAAACTGGGATTGAAAGACATTTTCTTTGGAACACGGGAGTATATGACGACCTGCGCTCAAAAGGGGAAAATGGCCACAGGATATAAGGGGGATGATTCCCCGATTGAGGGGAAATATCCGGTATGCCCGGATCTTGCGGCATCCGGACTCTGGACCCCGCCGGGAGAACTTCTGACAATCGCAAAGGATTTTGTGGATTCCCTTCATGGACATGGCCGCGTTTTATGTCAGGATTCCGCAAGGGAAATGACAAAATCGCCTGAGAACTTTCCCTGGGTGGGATTAGGGTTGTTTAAGCAGGGAGAGGATGTTATTGTCTCCAACGGCTGGGGAGAAAACGGACAATGCATGTTGAAGATGGACCTTAAGGTCGATTCCGTAGCCGTTGTGATGACAAATAAAGATCCCGAAGCGCCACAGGAAGAGTCCGGCGTAGAACAGTTGCTCAATACATATTTATATCATTAGCCGGACCTATTTTCGGGCATATGATCTGTAGCTGATCTATGGCGGCTTTCTCCGGAACCGGACAGTATGGCAGATGGCATGGTGTAGCTGCATAAACTGTTATGGGGAGATTGGATGTAAATGTGTGTACAAAAAACAAATATATGTCAGAGGAGGACAACAATATGAAGTTTACAGCGGAAAATTTTGAGACAGAGGTATTGCAGGCACAGGGTACGGTATTGGTGGATTTTTATGCCGACTGGTGCGCTCCCTGCAAGATGATGGCCCCGTTGGTGGAGCGCATGGCTGAGAAATATGAGGGGCAGATTAAGATTGGTAAACTGAATGTGGAGGAGGCCATGGAGATTTCTGACAAATATCGTGTCAGGAATATTCCTACCTTTATTTTCTTCCAGAACGGACAGCCGGCGGCTACCTATGTGGGGGGCATGTCTGCGGCAGACCTGGAGGAGAAGATCAGGGCATATATCTGAAACGGTATCCTGTTCCGAAGATTTGCGTGAAATGCCGTAAAGATGTAAACTCGCCATGTACAAGGGGATGGAGATGAATATTTTAAAGGATAAGCGCCTGCTGTTATACGAGGGCAGGCGTACTTTGCTTGCAATGCTGGGGGCGGCGATCTATGCCGTGGGGACCAACCTTTTTATCGTACCTTCGGGGCTGTACAGCAGCGGCATCATGGGTCTGTGCCAGGTGGTCCGAACGCTGTTGGTGGACTATGCGCATCTGCCCATTGGCAATGTGGATATCGCCGGTATTATCTACTATATCATTAATATACCGATTTTTGTTATCGGCTATCGGAAAATGGGCAAAAAATTCCTTCTGAAAACACTGCTCTGCGTGACAGTGATGTCAGGCGGTATGGCCGTCATACCGGTAACTCCTATTGTAGAAGATCCCATGCTGGCCAGCGTGATCGGTGGAATTATGTGCGGCGCGGGCGTGGGAGTTCTGTTGCGTATGGGATCCTCCGGCGGGGGCATGGATATAGTGGGGGTAATTCTGGTGAAATGGAGACAGGATTTCAGCGTGGGCAGAGTCAACCTGATGATGAATCTGGTGTTGTACAGCGCCTGTCTTTTCCTTTTTGACGTGGAGACGGCTCTGTATTCCGTGATCAACGCTGCGGTATACTCTGTGGCGATTGACAGGCTGCACGCCCAGAACATCAATGTGGAAGTGAACGTGATTACCAAGATCAGTTCTCAGGAGCTGGAGAGGGAAGTGTTCTCAGAACTGGGCCGGGGCATCACCAAATGGAAGACCGTGGGTGCGTACACGCATGAGGAGTCCCATATTCTGTACATTATGATGTCAAAATATGAGGTGCACCAGCTCAAAGCCATTGTCCATAAACACGATCCCCAGGCTTTTATAGTGATTAACGAGGGCGTACATGTGGAGGGAAACTATCTGAAAAAATTGTAGTACAGAAGATGGTGGGGCACGAGACGCCTCACAGGCCAGGGAGTCTTTCCGAGTTTAAGAGGCGCGTGGACCGACGCTTTGTTTCAGGTTGTTTCGAACGTTCTGACATAAAGCGCCGGTCCGCATATTATCCGGAAACCGGTTATACGGTTTACGAGAATCAGGCAGTGCTTTGCTCTCAGTTGTGGTACAGCCCGTTGGACTCATACGCCGGCTCACAGGTTAAGTTGACACCCAGCTTGCGAAGCACATTCTTGTCCACCTGGGACAGAATAACACTGGAATGTACCTCGGAACCCCGCAGATTCTGGAGTTGGCGGATGGCCTGTCCCGCCGTCTCGTCCGTGGAGGCGCAGATGGACAGAGCAATGAGAAGTTCATCGGTGTGCAGTCGGGGATTGCGGTTGCCCAGGTGCCCGATTTTCAACTCCTGAATGGGGCCTATGGTGCTGGGGGAAATCAATTGTATCTCATCGGGAATATCCGCCAGCACTTTCAGTGCGTTGAGCAGCATGGCGGAGGAAGCTCCCAGAAGTTCACTGGTCTTGCCGGTGATGATTCGTCCGTCCGGCAGCTGGATGGCGGTGGCAGGTTTTCCGGTGGCGGCCGCCTTGACCTTGGCGGCGCTGACTACCGGGCGGCTGTCCACCGTGATACCGGCCTGTTTCATCAACAGTTCCAGCTTCAGAATCTGATCGTCATCCGCGCTGCCCTGACGTTTTTCACACATGGTATTGTAATATCTCCGGATAATTTCCTGACAGGAAGCCTCCCGGCAGACCTCATCGTCCACAATGCACAGGCCGGCCATATTTACGCCCATGTCAGTGGGAGACTTGTAGGGGGATTCCCCCATAATTTTTTCAAACATGGCGCTGAGTACCGGAAAAATCTCCACGTCCCGGTTATAATTGATGGTGGTTTCCCCATAGGCTTCCAGATGAAAGGGATCGATCATATTCACATCATTCAGGTCGGCGGTAGCCGCTTCATAGGCCAGGTTCACCGGATGTTTCAGGGCCAGGTTCCAGATGGGGAAAGTCTCATATTTTGCGTAACCGGCTTTAATACCCCGCTTGTGTTCATGGTAGAGCTGGGACAGGCAGGTGGCCATCTTGCCGCTGCCGGGACCGGGGGCAGTGACTACCACCAGCTCCCGGGAGGTCTCAATATATTCGTTGCGCCCATAGCCATCGTCGCTGACGATCAGCGGGATGTTGGAGGGGTAGCCGGAAATGGAATAGTGGCGGTATACTTTCATGCCCAGCGATTCCAGTTTTTTCTGGTAGGCCACGGCGATGGGCTGCTCCGCGAAACGGGTCAGACACACACTGCCCACGTACAGGCCATACCCGCGAAACGCGTCGATCAGACGGAGCACGTCCACATCATAGGTGATGCCCAGATCGGAGCGCACCTTATTTTTTTCAATATCCGCCGCGTTGATCACGATGACGATCTCCGCGTGGTCCCGAAGCTGGGCCAGCATGTCGATTTTGCTGTCGGGCTTGAAGCCGGGAAGCACTCTGGAGGCATGGGTGTCATCAAAGAGTTTGCCCCCAAACTCCAGATAGAGTTTTCCGCCGAAAGCGGCAATTCGCTCCCGGATTTTTTCCGACTGCATTTTCAGATATTTGTCGTGATCGAAACCGATTTTACTCATTTGTTCCATTTACCTCCCCAAAGTCTGTGCCTTTTCACAAAAAGAACACAACTGTAGTTTATAATACATATACGTTTTGACGTATTTTTCCGCTAAAAGAATCGGACAGGCGATACCCAACTCTTTTTATTTTACAAAAAACAGGCGGTAAAATCAAGATATACATGCTGGAAATCTTTATAAATCTTTTAGAGATCGACTATTGATTTATGTTTTGGGAATCTCTATAATAGAATGCATATGGATTCAGACTCCCCAGGCGTCAGAATTATCGAATAATGGTCCTGGACGCAGACAGGGAACTTAATATAGAAAGGAAATTATGGGTAATCAGATGGAGAATTATAATAGCAACGGCACGGGCGGCGGAGGCGACAACACGGGCCCCGGAGGAAACGGCGGCGGGAACAACGGCCAGAAGCCCCAGCGTCCCAGCGTAATGGTGATTTTGATCTTTGTGTTAATGAGTCTGCTTCTGGTGGCCATGTTGTGGACGTTCTTTTTTGGGAAGAGCGGCGATGTGATGGAAGTGCCCTACTCCACATTTGTGGAAAGGATGGAGGCAGATGAGATTGAATCCGTTAAATTAAGCGGGGAGACCGTCAGTTTTACACTGAAGGACGGCGTGGTGGATGACCAGGCGCCCAAGCTGTACGATTTTTACAGCATGAAGCCGATTAAGATCGAGTATCAGACCTTGCAGATTGAAAATACGGAGACCGTCACCCAGAGAGCTCTGGAGCATGGAGTGGAGGTCTATGGCATCTCCACCAGTGTGGGCGAATGGATCATGCAGATCCTGATGACGCTGGTGCTTCCTCTGGTGCTGATGTGGATTTTGCTGGGCTTTTTGTTTCGCAGGATGGGGGGCAGCGGCGGCCCCATGGGCGTGGGCAAGAGTAATGCCAAGGTTTATGTACAGAAGGAGACCGGCGTGACTTTCGCGGATGTGGCCGGTGAGGATGAAGCCAAGGAATCCCTGGTGGAGGTGGTGGATTTCCTGCACAATCCGGGCAGATATGCCAAGATCGGCGCCAAGCTGCCCAAGGGTGCGTTGCTGGTGGGTCCTCCCGGAACGGGTAAGACCCTGCTGGCAAAAGCAGTGGCCGGTGAGGCCCATGTGCCTTTTTTCTCCCTGACGGGTTCCGACTTTATTGAGCTGTATGTGGGCGTGGGTGCCAGCCGGGTGCGCGATTTGTTTAAGGAGGCGACAAAGAACGCCCCCTGTATTATATTTATAGATGAGATAGACGCCATTGGCCGCAGTCGTGACTCCAAGTACGGCGGCGGCAATGAAGAGAGAGAGCAGACTCTGAACCAGCTGCTGTCGGAGATGGACGGTTTTGACAGTTCCAAGGGGATTCTGATTCTGGCCGCAACCAACCGCCCGGAGATTCTGGATAAGGCCCTGCTGCGTCCCGGTCGTTTTGACCGGCGGATCATTGTGGATAAGCCGGACCTGAAAGGTCGGGTGGATATCCTGAAAGTACATGCCAAGGATGTAAAGATGGACGAGACGGTGGACCTGGATGCCATCGCTCTGGCCACCAGTGGGGCCGTGGGCTCCGATCTGGCCAATATGATCAATGAGGCTGCCATCAATGCAGTCAAAGAGAATCGGGAGTATGTATGTCAGAAGGATCTGTTCAACGCGGTGGAGCAGGTGCTGGTGGGCAAGGAGAAAAAGGACCGCATTATGAGCAAGGAGGAGAGGCGTATTGTGTCCTACCATGAGGTGGGGCATGCGCTGATCAGCGCTTTGCAAAAAAATTCCGAGCCGGTACAGAAGATCACCATTGTGCCTCGCACTATGGGAGCCCTTGGGTATGTAATGCACGTGCCCGAGGAGGAAAAATATCTGAACACCGAGGCGGAACTGCGGGATATGCTGGTGAGTCTGGTAGGCGGTCGGGCGGCGGAGGAGATTGTATTTGAAACCGTGACCACGGGCGCGGCCAACGACATTGAGAAGGCCACAGGCATTGCCAAGGCCATGGTGACGGAGTACGGCATGAGCAAGAAGTTCGGTCTCATCGGACTGGCCTCCATGCAGAATAAATATTTGGACAGCGCCGCGACCCTGAACTGTAGCGATGCCACCGAGGCGGAAATCGACGCGGAGGTGGTGGCAATCCTGAAGGAAAGTTATGAGAAGGCGAAGGCCTTGCTACGTGAAAACAGGGAGCTTATGGATAAGCTGGCGGAGTACCTGATTGAGAAGGAGACTATCACGGGCAAGGAGTTCATGGAGATTTTCCGCCGGGAGAAAGGATTGCCTGACCCGGGAGAAGAGTCCCGGGAGACGGGGCAGGCTACCGGTGGTCAGAACAGCCCTGCAAACGGCCAAAAAGAGGCGAACGCTGAGAACAGCCCTGCAAACGGCCCAAAAGAGGCGAACGCTGAGGACAGCCCTGCAAACGGCCAAAAAGAGGCGGACGCTGAGAGTAGTCCTGCAAACGGCCAAAAAGAGGTGAACGTTGAAGGCGGCCCTGCAAGCGGCCCAAATGGGGTGAATGCTGAGAACAGCCCTGCAAGCGGCCAAAATGGGGTGAACGCTGAGAACAGCCCTGCAAGCGGCCAAAATGGGGTGAACGCTGAGAACAGCCCTGCAAGTGGCCCAAAGGAGGCGAACGCTGGAGGCAGTCCTGCAAGCGGTCAGAACGGAGGCGCTTCGAATAGACTGACGGGCGAACAAAGAGGGGAGAACTTCGGGAACATTTCGGGGGGCGCTCCCAGTGGAAACAACGGTCCGGGAATGGACGTGACTATCACGGACGAGACTGCGCACAGCCAGGACGGGCAGACCGGGTCCGGGAAGGAAGAGGTTCCCCCCAAGGGCACTGTCGTCCCTGTCACGGAAGACAATGAAAGCAGGCCTCCCCACAGGGGGGCTACGGGACGATTTTCCGGGGGGAACCTGTAAGGGGGTTTTCACTCCCTGATGCCGGTGTTGGTGCCAGGGGTGAATGAGAGCAGTGAGGAAGCTATGACTTTTAATTTTGAGGAAGAACTGAAAAAACTGCCCGCAAAGCCGGGAGTCTATATCATGCGGGATGCCGGAGACGGCATCCTGTATGTGGGTAAAGCGGTAAATCTGCACAACCGTGTGCGCTCTTACTTTCGGGAAAATATTGGCAGAGGCCCCATGATTGACAAGATGGTGACCCTGATCGCCCGCTTTGAGTATATTGTGACGGACTCGGAACTGGAAGCCCTGGTGCTGGAGAACAACCTGATCAAGGAACATTCTCCCAAGTACAACACCTTGTTGAAAGATGATAAAACGTATCCATATATCAAGGTTACCATGGGGGAAGAATTTCCCCGCATTCTGTTTTCCCGGCAGATGAAAAAAGACAAGTCCCGCTATTATGGCCCTTATACCAGCGCCGCAGCGGTGAAGGATACCATTGAACTGCTGAACAAGCTGTTTTGTCTGCGGACCTGCAACCGAAGTCTGCCCAGAGATATCGGAAATGACCGCCCCTGTCTGAATTATCATATCAGGCAGTGCATGGCTCCCTGCCAGGGCTATATCGGAAAAGAACAGTACAGACAGCAGCTGGGGCAGGCGCTGGAATTTTTGAACGGCAATTATAATAAGATTTTGAAGGATCTGGAAGAGAAGATGACGCAGGCGGCGGAGAACCTGGAGTTTGAAGAAGCCGCCCGTTATCGGGATCTCCATGCCAGTGTGAAATCTGTCTCCCAGAAACAGAAGATAACGGACAGCGCGCTGGACGACAGAGATATTATCGCACTGTATCAGGATGAGGCAGACGCAGTGGTGCAGGTGTTCTTTGTGAGGGACGGTAAGTTGATAGGCAGAGAACACTACTATATGATGCATGTGTCAGGAAGAAAAAGGGAGCAGATTCTGGAGGACTTTGTGAAACAGTTCTATGCCGGTACTCCCTTCATCCCCCGGGAACTGATGCTGCAATATGAGATTGGGGACAGGGAGCTGGTAGAGAGATGGCTTTCCGAACGAAAAAACTCCAAAGTGCGTATTCGTGTGCCTAAGATCGGCAGCAAAGAGAAGTTGGTGGAACTGGCGGCTGAGAATGCCAAACTTGTGCTTGGTCAGGACAAAGAGAAGTTGAAGCGGGAGGAGGGACGTACCATCGGCGCCGTAAAAGAGATTGCCGAATGGCTGGGACTCTCCTGCGTGGATCGCATGGAGGCATTTGACATATCCAATATCAGCGGATTTGAAAATGTGGGTTCCATGGTGGTGTATGAGAAGGGAAAACCCAAGCGCAGCGATTACAGAAAATTCCGCATTAAGACCGTGGCAGGACCCGATGACTATGCATGTATGAGAGAGGTGTTGACGCGGCGACTGGTTCACGGCCTGGAGGAGAGTCGGGAGCTGGAGGGGCGGGATATGGAACAGGAGTACGGCAGCTTTACCAAATTTCCCGATTTGCTGCTTATGGACGGCGGCAGAGGACAGGTAAATATCGCGCTGTCGGTATTGGAGGAACTACAGATCCATATTCCGGTGTGCGGGATGGTAAAGGATGACAACCACCGCACCCGAGGCCTGTATTATAACAATGTGGAGATTCCCATAGACACCCGTAGCGAAGGCTTTAAGCTGATCACCCGGATTCAGGATGAGGCGCACCGATTTGCCATCGAATATCACAGGTCCCTGCGCAGCAAAGCCCAGGTCAGATCCAGACTGGACGAGATTCCTGGTGTGGGGCCTGCCCGGCGTAAGGCCTTAATGCGGCATTTTAAGTCCATGGAGGAGATCAAGGCGGCATCGGTGGAAGAACTGACGCAGGTGTCAGAGATTCCACAGCATGTGGCGGAAGAGATCTATCGCTTTTTTCGACAACAAAAATCTTAAACGGATTGAAAAGGAAAACGGTGCATTACCAGCCTGTAAAGTAGATTTAAAAGCGCGGTCATCCCACGGAGTATGGCTGCGCTTTCGGTATTCTTTCGTTGAATAAAAAGGCCGGATGTGCTATAGTGGAATTGAATCCGGAGGATTTATCTATAAATAGTATAAGGGGCATGTTCGAAACGCAGTGCCCGGGTGGAGGGATGAGATTACTATGGCAAGTGTAAGTCTGAACCGTTTAATTGAAAAAATGAAACTGGAAAATCTGACGCCGGAACTGGATCTGGGGAAGAAAAGAATCACACAGCCCGATATCAACCGTCCTGCCTTACAGCTGGCGGGATATTTTGAGCATTTTGACGCTGCCCGGCTACAGATTATTGGTTTTGTGGAGTATACTTATCTGGAGGGGCTGGAGGAGACCCGCAAGCAGGAGGTTTATGATAAACTGTTTTCTTATGATATCCCGGCCTTTGTTTTCTCACGGGAATTACGGCCCGATGCGTTGTTTACGCAGTGCGCATTGGAGCACAGGATCCCCATTCTGTCAACCAAAAAGTCAACTTCCTCTTTTATGGCGGAGTCCATCCGTTGGCTCAATGTGCAGCTGGCCCCCTGCATCTCCGTGCACGGTGTGCTGGTGGATGTATACGGTGAGGGTGTGCTGATCACCGGCGAGAGCGGGATCGGTAAGTCGGAGGCGGCGCTGGAACTGGTGAAACGCGGACACCGTCTGGTGACGGACGATGTGGTGGAACTGCGCAAGGTCAGCGACGATACGCTGATTGGCAGCGCGCCGGATATCACCAAGCATTTTATTGAATTGCGCGGGATAGGCATCGTGGATATCAAGGCCATGTTCGGCGCTTCCTCCGTGCGGGAGACCCAATCCATTGATCTGGTGATTCGTCTGGAAGACTGGGACAAGGATAAGGAATACGACCGCCTGGGCCTGGAGGAGAACTACACGGAGTATCTGGGCAATAAGATTGTCTGCCACAATATTCCCATCCGTCCCGGTCGTAATCTGGCGATTATCTGTGAGACCGCAGCCGTAAATCACCGTCAGAAAAAGATGGGGTACAATGCGGCCCAGGAATTGTATACCCGGGTGCAGAACTCTCTGGCCAGGAGAAGGGAAGAGGAAGACTGAAGACATTCATGCATAAAACGGGGCAAAACACGTATATATATACTCACGAGGGATAAATCCTGCGGCCGACCCATAATGTCTCCCGCTCGTGAGTCGGATACAATGGAAGACTTTGGTGACAATAAGAATAAATCAGGGAGGACACAGGCAAATGGAAAAATACGCAATCGGAGTAGACATCGGAGGCACCACGGTAAAACTGGGATTATTTGACACCCAGGGACAGGCGGCGGAAAGATGGGAGATTCCCACAGTGAAAGAAGACGGAGGAGCCCGTATCCTGCCGGAAATTGCCCAAAGCATCAAGGATAAGCTCAACAGTCTTCATTTGACAGAGGCGGACATTCTGGGCGTGGGGGTAGGCGCTCCCGGCCCTGTGGACGCAGAGGGCACCGTGCATAAGGCGGTGAATCTGGGATGGGATGTGTTTAACATTCCACAGGCACTGCGGAAATACTTAGATCTGCCCGTGAAGGCGGCGAACGACGCCAATGTGGCGGCGTTTGGCGAGATGTGGCAGGGCGGCGGCAAGGGCCATGCCAACATAGTGGCTGTGACGCTGGGTACCGGTGTGGGCGGCGGCATTATTGTAAACGGCAGTATCCTCACCGGCGCCACCGGCGCGGGCGGTGAGATCGGACATATTCATATAGAAGACAATGAGACGGAGCCCTGCGGCTGCAAAAATTATGGCTGTCTGGAACAATATGCCTCCGCCACGGGAGTGGTGCGGCTGGCCAGAAGACGCCTGGCCCAGGATCAGGAACCCAGCGTACTGCGCAGTCGGGGCGAACTCTCCGCCAAGGCCGTGTGGGACGCTGTAAAGGCGCAGGACGGTGTGGCTATCCGGATCGCGGAGCAGTTTGGAGAATATCTGGGCAAAGGGCTGGCGGCGGTGGCGGCGGTGGCCAATCCGGAGGTATTTGTCATCGGCGGCGGTGTGTCCAAGGCGGGTGAAATTCTGTTTGACTACATCCGACCGGCCTATGAAAAATACGTCTTTCAGGGTTGCAGGGATGCCCAATTCGCCCTGGCGACCCTGGGCAATGACGCAGGCATCTTCGGCGCGGCGGGAATGATAATAAATGAATAGGGATTGCCGTAAAGCGGACGGTTAGGAGAATGATGATAAGTAAAACAGTGTTGGAGACTCTGGAGCGCTATGTTCCTCGGGAAAACATTCATCTGGGAGAGCCCATGAGCAGGCATACCACCTTTCGAATCGGAGGAGAGGCAGATTGCTTCGTGGAGATAGAGAGCACAGAGCAGTTGATTTCGCTTGGACGCTACTTGCAGATGGTAGAACTGCCCTGTCTGGTGCTTGGCAACGGTAGCAATCTGTTGGTCAGTGACAGAGGCTACCCGGGCGTGGTACTGCATGTGGGCCCCCGGATGCAGCGGATTCAGGTGCAGGGAGACTGTCTGGTGGCGCAGGCGGGGGCATTGATGGCGCAGGTGGCCAGGACAGCCGGGGAAGAGAGTCTGACGGGCATGGAATTTGCCTCCGGCATTCCCGGTACCCTGGGCGGCGGTGTGATTATGAACGCGGGAGCCTACGGCGGAGAGATTTCGCAGGTGGTCTCCCAGGTTAAGGTGGTGGACCGTGAGGGCAATGTGCTGGAACTGGACAATGCTACCATGGAATTTGGTTATCGGACCAGCGCCATCAAGAATCAGCCCTTTACGGTAGTAGAAGTGACCCTGCAGCTGGCCCGGGGCGAGCGGGAGGCTATTATGAGCCGGATGGAGGAACTGGCGCTCAGAAGAAGGGAGAAACAGCCCCTGGAGTTTCCCAGCGCAGGCAGCACCTTCAAGCGGCCCGAGGGGTATTACGCCGGGGAACTGATTATGAAATCCGGGCTCAGAGGTTGCCAGATCGGCGGCGCAAGGGTGTCGGATAAGCACTGTGGATTTATTATCAACACGGGAAAGGCCACCTGCGAGGATGTGCGGGATCTGATCGCCCATGTGCAGGAGAGGGTCAAGGCCTGCTTTGGAGTGGATCTGGAGACGGAAGTGATCTATATAGAATAGATAAGATGAAACAGCTGAGAGCAGAGAAGGAGCGGACAAAAGATGCGCTTTGTGGTAGTGACGGGAATGAGCGGCGGCGGAAAGCGTACCGCCTTGAAGATGCTGGAGGATGCGGGGTACTACTGTGTAGATAATCTACCCGTTACGCTGGTGAAAAAATTCGCGGAATTGATCACCATGCCGGGCAGTGAGATTACCAAGGTTGCGCTGGGACTGGATGTGCGGGCGGATCAGAGTTTTGAGGATGCCACCAAAGTTCTTCAAAAGTTGAAAGGCAGAGAATACAATGTGGAGATCCTGTTCATGGAGGCGGGGGACGACGTGCTGATCAAGCGCTACAAGGAGAGCAGGCGTCTGCACCCACTGGCGGCGGAAGGGCGCATTGAGGACGGTGTGCGGCAGGAGCGCAGGGTGCTTGAGCGGATACGAGGGCAGGCGGACTATGTGATTGATACCACCAGCCTGCTCACCCGGGAGCTCAAGGAGGAGTTGGACCGTATTTTCGTGAACAATGAAGCCTATAACAGCCTGATGGTGACAGTTATGTCATTTGGCTTTAAGAATGGTATTCCGGCGGATGCGGATCTGGTGTTTGACGTGAGATTTCTGCCCAATCCCTTCTATATAGATGCGTTGAAGCATAAGACCGGCAATGACAAAGAGGTGCAGGACTATGTGATGGGCTATGAAGAGTCTCATACCTTCATGGACAAGCTGGAGGACATGATAAGTTTTCTGATTCCCAACTATGTGAAGGAGGGGAAGTACCGCCTGGTGATCGCCATCGGTTGCACCGGGGGCAAGCATCGGAGCGTGACGTTGGCCAATGATCTGTTTAAAAGATTGAAAGAACAGGACGGTTGCGGGGTGACTTTACACCACCGTGACGTAAATAATGGCGGAACTTGACGGGAACCTCCAATGACTTTGCAATTTTGCGCAGTGCAAAGCGACTGAAAAGAGGTTTCGGTACGATATGGCAGGAGAAAATTTGAAACAGCGTGTTATCAAGGCACGGGGATGCGGTCAGGATGCCGGGTAGTGGTTTGCGCGGACTACGGGGCTAAAAATTACGGGAGCATGGGGAACTCCGGTCAGGAGGATGGAAGTGTCTTTCTCAAGGGAGGTAAAGGCGGAACTGGCGGAACACATCGGCAGTGCCAGACATTGTCAGCTGGCGGAACTGGCGGCTATGATGAGTTTTTCCGGGCAGTATGGGAGGGACAGCGAGGGCCTGTATACCGTGGGCTTTCAGCTGGAAAATGAAGTTGTTTTAAGAAAAGGCTTTACTTTGTTAGAAAAAACATATAATATAGAAAAGAATGTTGGGCTTACAGAGGAAGAAATGCAGGATTTTTACCGGAATTTCGGCAATCTACAGGAGTCGGCAGACCCTGAAATGCTCAAAAAAAACTGTTGCCGCAGAGCATTTTTGCGAGGGGCCTTTCTGTGCGTGGGTTCCATCAGCGACCCGGAGAAAGGCTATCATCTGGAGTTTGTCTCCACCCGGGAGGCTAAGGCCAGACAGTTGCAACAGTTGATCCAACAGTTTGATATAGAGGCCAAGATTGTGCTTCGCAAGAAATATCATGTGGTTTACATCAAGGAAGGGGCGGGCATTGTGGATCTGCTGAACGTGATGGGAGCCCATGTGGCGCTGATGAAGCTGGAAAATCTGCGGATTTTGAAAGATATGCGCAATTCCATTAACAGGAGAGTCAACTGTGAGACGGCCAATATCACCAAGACGGTGAACGCCGCCAGCAGGCAGATTGAGGATATTTTGTTTTTGCGCGACCATTATGGTCTGCACAGACTGCCGCCCGCCCTTCGGGAGATGGCCGAGGTGAGGCTGGAGTATCCGGATGCTCCGCTTAAGGAACTGGGTGAGCATCTAAAATCGCCAGTAGGCAAATCGGGAGTGAACCACAGGCTTTGCAAGCTCAGTGAGATGGCGGCAAAGCTAAAGAAATAGATTCGCGTTAAGGAGGAGTATTATGAAAAAGAAGGCAGTGGAAATTAAGTTGCAAAATGGTCTGGAGGCCAGACCTGTAGCCATGCTGGTGCAGGTGGCCAGCAAGTACGAGAGCAGAATTTATCTGGAGGCCGCTGGAAAGAAAGTCAACGCCAAGAGCATTATGGGAATGATGAGCCTGGGACTGGATAACGGTGACCAGGTGACGGTAACGGCGGAGGGTACAGATGAGGAAGAAGCCGCAGATGCCATTGAAAATTATCTGATTGGGGCATAGAGATGCGGGCGCTGTTTGTATACAATCCAAAGGCGGGAAAGGCCACCATTCGAGGCAAACTTTCCGATATACTGGAAATGCTGGAACAGGGAGGCTATGAGACACTGGTGCGCCCCACTACCAAAAGAGGAGATGCCTGCAATTATGTGCGAGGCTGCGCCCCGGAGACGGAACTGGTGGTTTGCAGCGGAGGAGACGGCACATTGGATGAGGTGGTCACGGGGATGTTAAGCAGTGGCCGGAACATTCCCATCGGTTATATACCGGCGGGCAGCACCAATGATTTCGGCATCAGTCTGCGGTTGCCCAAGAATATGCTCCGGGCGGCTGAGATTGTGGTGGCAGGGAGAGAATTTCCCTGTGATGTGGGCGCTTTTAACGAGGATGTGTTCGTTTATATAGCGGCTTTTGGTCTTTTTACCGAAGTGTCCTATGAGACGGACCAGGATGTGAAGAATGTTTTGGGCCATATGGCCTATCTGCTGGAGGGTGTAAAACGTCTGTCTTCCATACGAAGTTATCCGTTGAAAGTGTGTTATGAAGACCAGGTGGTGGAAGACGAATTTATCTTTGGAATGATAACCAATTCCGTTTCTGTGGGCGGGTTTAAACAGATCACCGGCAAGAATGTGGTGTTGGACGACGGGGTTTTTGAGGTAACCCTGATTCGCAGGCCAAGGAATCCCAAAGAACTCAACGCGGTAGTGGCAGCCATGCTGAACCGGAATATCAACGCGGATTGTATGCTATATTTCCGCACCGGTCATCTGACCATCGAGAGCCGGGAGCCTATCGCCTGGACTTTGGACGGGGAATTTGGCGGCAGTCATGAAAGGGTCACCATCCGCAACCGCCATAAGGCCATTACCATGCGGGTAAAACGGAATTGAGCACAAAATATTTCTCTGAATCTTTCACAAAGTTATTCCAATTTAGGAAAAAATAGGTTATACTTCCTTTAAGAAGACGTTGGCGGCCCCCGCTTTGCGGGTCAGTCGCCTTGCGCAAAAAACTATATATGGAGGTAGATATTATGTTAGTATCCGCAACTGAGATGCTGAAAAAGGCAAAGGCAGGCCATTACGCAGTAGGCCAGTTTAACATCAATAACCTGGAGTGGACCAAGTCCATTCTGCTCACTGCGCAGGAGTTGAACAGTCCTGTGATTCTGGGCGTATCTGAGGGAGCAGGCAAGTATATGGGCGGCTATCACGCAGTGGTGGGCATGGTGAACGGCCTTTTGCAGGATCTGAATATAACGGTTCCCGTGGCGCTGCATCTGGATCACGGTTCCTTTGAGGGTTGCTATAAGTGTATTGAGGCAGGCTTCTCTTCCATTATGTTTGACGGCTCTCATTATGCGATTGACGAGAACGTGGCCAAGACCACGGAACTGGTTAAAGCTGCTCACGACAAGGGTCTGTCTATCGAGGCGGAGGTTGGCTCCATCGGCGGTGAGGAAGACGGCGTGGTTGGCATGGGCGAGTGCGCTGATCCCAATGAGTGCAAGGCGATTGCGGATCTGGGCATTGATTTTCTGGCGGCCGGTATCGGCAATATCCATGGCAAGTACCCTGAGAACTGGAAGGGACTCAGCTTCGAAACGTTGGATGCCGTTCAGCAGAAGACCGGTGATATGCCTCTGGTGCTTCATGGGGGCACAGGCATTCCCGCCGATATGATCAAAAAAGCCATCTCTCTGGGTGTGGCTAAGATCAATGTAAACACCGAGTGCCAGCTGGCGTTTGCCGCAGCCACCAGAAAATACGTGGAGGAAGGCAAGGATCTGCAGGGCAAGGGCTTTGATCCCCGCAAACTCCTGGCTCCCGGCGCGGAAGCAATCAAGGCTACTGTAAAGGATAAGATGGAATTGTTCGGTTCTGTGGGACAGGCATAGAGCAAGGACAGGGCGTAGGTCCTGGCGCTGAGGCGCCAGGGCCTTTTTTGCTTTATAGGGCCTTTTTTATAGGGATATTGACATACCGGAAAACATCAAATATTATATAAATTATAAAAACTATATTCAAAATAATTATTATGGATATTGAATATTCATATTTTTTAATATATACTGTACGGATTGTCCTTCCGGTATCTTGCCATTATTTTAGGATAAGCAGCCGAAAAAGGAATCCGTATATCAGCGGCAGCTAAGGATATAGACTTTTTCGCGGATTTTCATAAGAGGCTATATTATTTGCAGAAGTATAGGCGCCGATTTAAAGAGACAGTTTTGGATGGGCTATGAGGCACAAGTCAGAAACATGTATGGAGGAGACACATATGAGGCAAAAGGATATGGAATTATTAAAGCGACTTATAGACAAACAATATTTTTTGAATAATAAAGAATACTTGATGCTGTTTTCCGATAGAGACAATGTTGAAAATATAATGGAATATGTATCGTCCTTTCCCGCAGGAGAAAAAGACGATAGAGCGCAGGAAACAGAACATAAAAAATATTTGCGAGAATTTATACAAAAATTGAGCAATGCAGAACTCCAGATACCGTTTTTGCGGGCTGTAATATTGTACATCGGGGACCAGATGAACAAGGAATCATCCTTTTCTGATTATGAGCGTGCTATACGTTATAGTTGTATTGCGGCAGCGGGCCTGAATGATTTAGTGCAGTTGGAAAAGCCAGAGAGGGAAAATTTTTTCGAGAATCTATGGATCGGAATTTATTATGCCGGAGAAAAAGGGCAAAGAGGACATGCATATAATGGGAGAGAGGAGATCAGAAAATATGCCTCTTTGCTTACAGGAAATTTGGTCAGGGAAATAGCCGTTAGAAACTTTATATTAGATGCGGACTCCATTGTAAAAAAGGTTCCGAATAGTAATATGGTTTATTTTGTGCAAAACAGTTGCATGGACAAAGCGGAAAAGAAAAGATATGAAAAAATTGACAGATTGTTGGTAAAGAAATGCTATTTAAGCATGGGAATGCTGGCCAATTCCCTGGAAAAAGTATTTGAAGGGTATATATTGACGAATTTTTCAGGCAAGAATGTGACAGAATGGCAGCAAATTATGGAACTACAGGAGAAATCTTCGGAGAACAGAGTCAGGGTTTGGGCAAAGCTGGATGCGTGGAACGGTTCTATTTACTACAGAGTTGAATATGAGAAATATACTTATTACACAAAAAAGGAAAAAGTCCTGAACATTGTATTTGGCATTGATTGGGATACGGAAATGGGAACCTGGCGGGATATCCGTAACGCGAGTGATGAGGGGGTGTACACCGGAAAGACAGTAGATGATGTAACAAATTACCTTGCGGGATGGGCTGAACGATATATCAGCGATCCTGTATCCGTACAGGAAAAGGGACTGGAAGTCATATGTTTTTGGCATGGTGAAATTCAAGAAAGAAACATGGGAGAGAATACTGTAAAAGTAAAAAGATGTTTTGATCTGGCACATGAAAGAGAAGATAATAAGCATATTTTTCATGTTACTTTCCAGCAAGAAATGGAAGAACAGAGCCATTATTGGGTTAAGGATGAAGAGGCGGAGGCGGTAAAGAGCATAAATATTCTTCTCGGTAAAAATGGTTCAGGAAAGACTTCAACAATGTTGATGCTGCGATATGATGGATTGGAGGCAAACGAAAAGGAAGGGGTGACAAAATTCTTTATTGTCTACAAAAGAGGGGAGAACTGCTTTTATTCTACTAATCTCAAAGAAGCAGATTATGAGATAAGAGGAAACCTGCTGAAAAAGGGAAAGGGAAATATCAGTGAGTACAGAGGACAGAAAAACAGGATTATATATTATTCATATATCTTACAGCCCTATGAAGAAAAGACAGAATTAATGGCATCAAATACAATTGATCTATCCAACCAATATATCCGTGATATGGAAATCGGTGGCATATCGATGGTAGAAATGATACGCGCGGAAGGCATGTATGGTGTGAAACAAAAAGCTTTGGCACAGCGCAAGCGGGATTATAATCGGGATAGTATCAGACACCTCCAATTTTTGTATGATATAAGTTATAAAATTTATGAAAAAGAAAGCTGGATGCCCAAATATGTGAAGCAGTTCGTTTTTTTGCGATGTGATTTAAAAAGTTCAGATGCAATAATACAAAATCATTTGTCCAAAGCAGGATTAGAAAATGAACTTACAGGATTTTGGGAATATCGGGAATGGAAAGTTTACTATCGAGATGGAGGTGAGTTGCAAAAGATAATTAGCGTATGTAATACCATAATAGAAAATGAGGACGTATTGTATTTTGAGATACGCCTTCCGCAAATGTCTTCGGGAGAAAAAGCGCGCCTTACTCTGTTCAGTCGGCTTCACGACTGGATCAGGCGAATGACTCCTATGGATTTCAGACAGAACAATATACTGCTGCTTGATGAATTAGAGGCATATATGCATCCGGAGTGGCAGAGACGTATGATATATGATTTGATTTGCTTTTTCGAATGGGAGCATAGGAAAGGAAAACCCATAAAAGTGCAGCTGTTTATCTCCTCTAATTCACCTTTTTTGATTTCAGACGTGGATAAGGATGAAATCACATTGATGGATAAAAATATTAATTTGGATGAGAAAACATTTGCGCAGAATATTCATGTAATCCTGAAAGACTCTTTTTTCAAAAAAGGTGGATATATGGGAGAATATGCGGGGCAGAAGGTGGATTATGTTTATCATATTTTGTCAGATTGCCTGAAAAAGAGGAGTAAATACATTCCGATCCCCGAAAAAGAGGAGAAAGCAGCCAGGGAATGCAGCAAGATTATTGAGAGGATTGGAGAGCCGCTGATTTATAAAGATTTATGGGAGATGTATAAAGAGATTTTTCATAAGGAGACAGCGGAATCCGACCAACAGCTTAAAAATATTCCGGTTGAGGAACTGGAGCGGCAAATTAAAGCGGCTCAGGAAGAATTGGCCCGTAGGAGAAAATAAGTGTATATAATTCCAAGAGAAGAAATAAACAGAATAGAATTAGAGGTAAAACCGGATTATTTAATTGCAATAAATAAACTGGTAAAGCAGGGGATTGAATCTGCTTTAGGAGAAATTGGAATAACAGTTCAGATTAATAATGATGAACTTCAAAATTGGTGTAGGCAAATTGGCAGTAGCTTTTTGGACTCCGAATCAGATATATATTATGAGAAGATAACAGAGGCTTCGCCATGTCAGCTTATGGAAATTTATGATAAATTAAAACGTAATTATAACTTTGCTGTTAATATACGGGGAAAGCGGGAAAATGTATTTAAAGACGATGGATGGAATCGGGCCAGGAGAGTAGAAGAGCTGGCAACGGCAAAAAAATTCCTGGAGAAATGTTTTCCGTATAATAGATTCGTATCAAAAGAAGAGGAATATGATGCGTACGAATACTGTAAACAAATGGATATTACTGTATGCGTCTATTGCAACGCGCAATTGACGCATACAGTAATCAGGGGAAAGCAAAAAAAAATCCGCCCACAGATCGATCACTTTTTCCCCCAGTCCAGATTCCCCATGTTTGCATTGGCCTTTTATAATATAGTTCCAGCATGCCAAAATTGTAATTATATTAAAGGCAATAAGTATTGTGATTTAAGTAAGATTTATCACCCCTACGATGACAGACAATCAGAGCTGCGCTTTGTGTGGAATAGCAGAAAACTTCAAATCAGATATAATAAAGTAGTAGCACGATGTACAGCTGAATTATTCCATACAGAAGATATTTACAATATGTACGAAGGCATAGCAGAAAAAATAGTAGAAAAGGCGCAAAGCTACAACAAACAATATATTGAGGATGTAATGGAGATAATGAACAAACACCGTCTGGATGGCGAAAAGTTGAGCAAGGATGAAATTATCAGAAATATATATGACTATGTTCCAAGAGAGGAATGCTTTGGAACTCCTCTTGGCGAATTAAGGCATGATATTCTGGATGACATATTGAGGAAAGCGTATTGCTGATTCTAACCAGCTCATAGGGTTACTGTGAACCTGCATAACGGATGAGGGAAGATGGCTTACTGCATCCCGGTTATGCGGAACGTGCGATAACAGCAGGCGCTGTAAGGTGCTTTGGCATGGGGGGGTATCGCGACCAAACCAGAAGAGACCCGGTTGGCCACAATGGCTTTGCATCGAATCGTGCTGAATCCCTTAGTAATTCAGCTTTGTTTTTGTGCAGTGCATCTGGACTTTATCAGAGGACACTTAGTATGCCTGGAGAAATACAAATATAACGCATCTTGGATACAAATTATAGAAAAAGTAAAAAAACAGGAACATTTCGCCAATAATTATATTGAAATAATATCTATTACATGATAATATATATTGGACAAATGCAAATACGAGGAATTTCAAAAATACTATCGAAAATAGTTCCCAATGCGCGATGAACAGATTCAGTAACGTTCCTGCATTTATGTCAAAAAAGAATAAGTCTACCCCTTTCCGGCTGGTTATGTGCTTATTAAGGTATGGAGGCATATATTATGGAAAAGAGATATCAGGTTTTTATAAGTTCTACGTTTGCTGATCTGGAAGATGAACGTAGAAAGGTAATGGACGCGGTTTTGGAATGCGGTTGTTATCCCGCTGGTATGGAAATGTTTCCGGCATTGGATATGGAGCAATTTACATATATTAAATCTGTAATTGACAAAAGTGATTTTTATATTCTCATTATTGCAGGACGATATGGCAGTCTGGCTAAGGACGGAATCAGTTATACCGAAAAGGAATATAATTATGCCGTAGAAAAAGGGATTCCTACTTTAGTATTTATCAAAAGGGATATTGAATCGATTCCTCCAGACAAAAAAGAGATGGATATTAAGAGTAAAGAAAAATTAGTGATTTTTAGAAAGCGTGTAGCTGAAAACAGATTACTTAGTTATTGGGATGAACCTTATGAGCTCAAATCAAAAATTCTTTTAAGCCTACCTAAAGCAATTAAGGAAACTCCATATAATGGGGAGGTGTCGGAACAACAAAAAAACAATTTGGTCTACTCTTGTTGAGGGCGTATGGCTTTAATGATTTGTATATAAAGTCATGTAAGATGTACAATGAAGACATAGATAAGGGATTACAGGTTTTGACAGAAGAGAAAGTAATTGTTCATAAGCCTGAATATGAACCTGTTATTTTTACAGCTAAAAGCAAAAAGTATTTTTAAGTTGCAGTAATTCATTAGAAGGGTTGCTATTATAGTGACAACATATTTTGCACAAAGGTAAGTTAATATAATTTGGAGCTGGCGGTAAAGAACTCGGAGAGGCTCCCTTTTTCACCTGATTGGTTTGTATTTGGAGAGGATAATTACTTTTGTTTCTGGCTATGTTATAAGGGAGAGGACTGTGGCGGGCGCTATTTTACATGCTGGGATCATGAATCGGGACTGGAAATCGACGAGCCGGTTTGGAGTGACCTGCTTTCGTTTCTGAAAGAAATGGAAGCAGAAAATTAGCAATTTTCCCCTGAAAAGGGAGGATGCCAAGGGAATTGCTTCCCTTGGCATTATTATGAAAAAGTTTTATTGTTAAACAGATAACTGTGTCTTTCAATGTTTTTCCTTTGTTTGATTATAGTATATGGGATAGAAATGTACAAATCATGAGTAGGATTTGAAAAAAAATTAAAGGTTTTGTAAACAAACTGTGAACAGCGGGAAATTATCTTTGCCCTTTTTCGTTCAGATAAACCTGCACCCTGCTGTCCAGGATTGTCACAGTTTCCTCCAGCGAACGGTCACCTTGAAAATAAGGGGTCAGTTCTTCATAGATCAGGTCATACAACTCCATTGCATAAAAATCATATGGCCTCGCCTCATCCAACAGTTCCTGAAAGATTTGCAGCTGCCTCTCATCCAGTCCGTCTTCCAGCCAATAGATGGGGCCGGTCCCATATTCCTTTGGATCTTCCGCTTTAGACTGCTCCTGCCTCAGCAGATCGTCGATTGTGCTGAGACGGACCGGCAGCCGGTAGCACATTCCGTCTGCCACGCAGAGCTTTTGTGCCTCTTCGGAAAGCATAAAGCGGAAAAACTCCCTGATTCCCTCCAACTGTTCTGTGGCCTGATTCACGTAGACACATTGCGCCATGGTATATATTCCCCTTTTTCCGTCACTGGCAGGATAACCGACGTAGGAAGCTCCGCCGGGAAAAAAATTCTCCGCGTAGTCCAAATCCCCCGGTTTCTGCATGTGGACCGCAACCCCCGCAATCTTGCCGCTCTCTGTCAGGGACAAAATTTCCGACATTTCATATTCTCCGGTATCGCCATATTTTTTTGCAAACTGCAGCAGGCGGGCGAAGGGGGCCTCCGTCAGATGACTTTCTCCTCTTTTCCAGTCAATGTACGCCGGGTTGTCGTTGTCATAAAGACCATAGTACATTACGATCTGAAGGGCGTTGGGATCTGAGAAATACCAGAATAAAGTTTCCGCGCCGGAGTTTTCTATTGTCTGCATCATCTCTTCCACGGTCCAGGAGGATCGTGTCCCGACTACTTCTTCGGAAAAAACAGGAAAATCCAATGTGCAGCAATAAGGGATACCGTATGTAAGGCCGTCTATTCTGCCGTTTGCCATAGCCGCGTCCAAAAACAGGGAAGGATCTTCCACAATTCCCTCCAGATTTTGGAGGTATCCCTTTGCCGCATACTCTGCGGCGTGGGAGGCAGACAGGATCAAAAGATCCGGCCCCTGGCCGGTGGCAATTTCTACAGGAACGCGGGAATATTGCTCTGGTTCCAGGAAGAGAACGCGATAATTCGGATTTTCGAGGTTAAATCGGGTGACAAGCTGTGCCAGGAAAATATCGTCCGGAGTACCATCCAGAAGGATATCCTGTTTCACGGTCGGCTCTCCTGCCGCCTTTCTTTGCAATTCCAACAGACGCAGGGCGCCATCCACAGACACATAGCACCGGATATTTCCATCCTCCAGTATCTGCATATTGTACAATTCCTCCAATTGGTATCCGGTCTCCAAAAACGATAATATTTTCCGGGGCTGCTTTTCTATTGACCAGACAGCCTGCGCGTCCGCGACATAGAGATTTCCCTCCGGGTCATAGGCGGCTTTAGACTCATAAGGGGCCACATCGGTAAGTAATTCATAGGAGGCGGGTTTGCGGACATTTCTCCAAAGGCGCAGCCCGGCCCGACTTCCTCCATACCATGTCATGTCTCCTGTGACAGGGTTGACGATCCCCTCCTCCAAAAAGCCGTCCAATACTATTTGACCGCAGAGGCGTCCGTCGCTGTCATAAGGATAGACAGCGCCTTTGGCGTTGTCTACAAAGTTTATTTCCTGCCCCTGGCAGACAAATGCATCTTCGATTTCCTCCGGCCACTCCATCAGAAGTTTTTTCTCATTGCCGTCAAAATACCCCAGATAGCGTTGTTCCAGATCCGCCGCGTAAAAGTCAATTATCTCCCAAAACGTTCCTTCCTCCGAGGCTCCAACCATGGAAGCGATTGCCACATCGCGGCCTTCCGCCCATCCCGTACCGGAAAGGACGGTCTGTTCCCAGGCCTGACCGCGATAAACCTGTAGACATTGCTCAAAATAGGAATTATGCTCATTCGTAAACACAAGATAGCGATAAATACAATCTCCCCGGTAAATTCGTGCTCTCTCCAAAATCTGACAGTTTTCATATCCCGCCAGAATACCGCTTTCACGAAGGGCTTCATCCGGGTCTGGAACAGTATGGAAAAGGGGAGAATACTCATAGATCTGTTCCGTCTCTGAATCTGGAACAGCCTGTGGGATATTCCCACAGGCTGCAAATAATCCGCATAATCCTGATAGCAGAAAGCTGTAAAATAATTTTCGGGTTTCCTGTAAGATCTGTGTGTGCATAGTACTTTTTGCCTCTCCGCTCATTGTCCACAACTGCTATGTTTATATTCCGCATCATATTTATATGGATCGGACAAGGTTGCGCCGCATATAACATTATTCTCTTTTACCAAGCAGGTCCATGTCCCATGATATATGCGTCTTTGCACGTTGCATGTTCCATATATATTCGTCTCTTCCCCGGTAATCGGATCTACCATAGTAGATACAACGTATGTATGAGGTGGATCTACTCTGACACTAACTAGAGTTTTTCCCACAACTTCATAGCTGTGTTTATGTGACGCATTGGCACATATGCCGGTTCCAATAAGTAGGCATCCTAAAGATAATAGAAAAATCAGTTTTTTCATTTTAGTCCCCTCCATAAAAGTGTTGTATTATATTTGTGATTATACACTGATTCTCATAGGACGTCAACAACAACAGATAAATAAACATATGTTATATATCAATAATTGCATTAAAATAAATCCGGATACTTTTCGATCATATTTGAAAAAATAATACAACATGCAAAGGACTTATTACACACTGTAATCAAAAACATTTATCTTTCCGCCAGCTTTTCCGGTTCCGGATACTCTACCCCAAAGCAATCCACAGTGACGCTCTTCATGACCTGGTTTTCATAGGGACGGTCGGAGTAGCTGTCTGTGGAGGTCTCCGCGATGCGATTGACCACATCCATCCCCTCGATCACTTTTCCGAAAGCGGCATAGCCGCCGTCCAGGTGCGGCGCGTTCTTATGCATGATGAAGAACTGTGATCCTGCGGAGTCAGGACTTTTGCTGCGGGCCATGGACAGCACGCCGACCGTATGCTTCAAATCATTGGGAAAGCCGTTCTGGGCAAATTCCCCCTTGATGCTGTAACCGGGACCGCCCATGCCGGTGCTTTCAGGACATCCGCCCTGAATCATAAAGCCCCGGATTACCCTGTGGAAGATCAGACCGTCATAAAAATGCCTGTTGATCAGGCTGATGAAGTTATGCACGGAAGTGGGAGCGATTTCGGGATAAAGTTCCGCCTTGATCACGCCGCCGTCTTCCATGGTGATGGTTACAATTGGATTTTGTGCCATATTTCTCTACCTTTCTGAATGAAATTTTGTTATAATGATTCCAAAAATAATGATAGCTTAAAAGTTCCCGGACGTAAAGACTTTTTTATGCACAGAGACATCTGGCGCGTTTTTCAGACACGCTCAGGGGAGCCGGAAAGGACAGGGGCAGTGGAACAGGAGATTATACAGGGACTGTTTTATCTGAAAAAATGTATTATGGCGCTGAGGGAGGCCCGGCAGCTGCCGCCACTCCTGCCGCTCTGTCAGCGGCTTGTAAACGCGGGAATCAGCTGCCGGGTGATGCTGTCGGAGGAATTGTTGCCTGAAAGGGGAGAGTCTGGGGAAATGTCTTGCCCGGAGGGAAGGACGGCTCCGGGTAAAAATCCTCATCCGGCGCGTTCGGCGGCAGTGGCGGAAACACACCCGGGGGCCGGGGAGAGACAGACGCAAAGGGCAGAATGTCAGGAGGTGAAATTTACCCGGGGAATATTGTACTTGACCGATGATCCTCAGGTTTACGAAATGCTGGCAAGCGCGTACCCTTCCGGTTCCAGCGGCGGCCCCCCGGTGCTGGTCTACCTGCACCCGGGCAACGGGGACGCCGATTTTGGCGACGCCCGCTATGCCCTGGAGGAACCGGAGGAGACGGAGCCGGAGTATCTGGAGAGAGTATACCGGCGCTGTCACAACCTGCCCTGGGAGATATTGGTCACAAAACGCTGCTGGCTCCGGGAAACCGTGGAGGCGGATGTGGACAGCTTCTGGCAAATGTATCAGGATGTCGAAATCACCCGGTATACCCAGCGGCTTTATCCCACTTTGGAGGCGGAGCGGGAATATGTCCGGGAATACAGAAGGCTGGTTTACGCTTTTTATGAGTTTGGCGTGTGGACCGTGTTGGACCGGCAAAGCGGCGCCGTGGTGGGCCGGGCAGGTCTGAGCGTCCGGGAGGGCTATGACCTGCCGGAATTGGGATTTGTGATTCATCAAGAATGGCAGGGCAGAGGAATTGCGGGGGAAGTGTGCCGGGAGATTCTGCAATATGCCCGGGAATCGCTGGGCTTTGAGCAAATACAGGCGCTGGTTCACGAGGAGAATGCCGTTTCCCTGCACTTATGCCGTAAACTTGGGTTCAGGGAACAACCGGTGCCCGGCGCGGCGGGGGCAACGCAAGATAAACCATCTATTCCTGCGTCCTGCCTGGTGGAGATGGAACAGAACGGACAGCAGGCCAGGTTTGTATATATGGTATACAAGGCAGGCGGTTATGACCCTGCGGATGGATAGTTTTTCGATTGTAGTTTGTTCAAAGCCGGACTATTGATATTGCCAGACGAATCAAGTATAATAAGGGCGTATGTTCGGAAGCGCTTTAGCAGTTAAGGATATGGGAGACTTCGGCAGAGGTTTTGTGAAAATCTGCATATACAGTAAAAGAGGTGCAATATGGATACCCAGGATATCAGTTTACAAAAAGAAAACGCAATAACAGAGGGCGTGATCTGGAAACAGATTCTGCTCTTTTTCTTCCCGATTTTGTTCGGGACTTTTTTTCAACAGTTGTACAATGCGGCGGATGCCCTGATCGTGGGGCGATTTGTGGGCAAGGAAGCTCTGTCCGCAGTGGGAGGCGGCACAGGTACGGTGATTAATCTGTTGGTGGGCTTCTTTGTGGGGCTGGCCAGCGGAGCCACGGTGATTATATCCCAGTATTACGGCGCGAAAAGGGAAGAGATGGTAGGCTATGCGGTACACACGGCCATGGCTTTCAGCCTGGTGGGCGGCGCGGTGATGACTGTGGGTGGTCTGCTGGCAGCGCCGGGCATCCTGCGGGCCATGGACACGCCTGCGGATGTACTGGAACCGTCCACGCTGTACATACGGATTTATTTTCTGGGAATGGTGGGCAATCTGGTCTACAATGTGGGAGCGGGTATACTGCGGGCGGTGGGAGATTCCCGGAGGCCCCTGTATTTTCTGATTGCCAGCTGTCTGACCAATATTGCGCTGGACATTCTGTTGGTGGTGGGACTGCGCATGGGCGTGGCAGGAGCCGCACTGGCCACCATATTCTCCCAGCTTCTCAGCGCGGTATTGGTGATCCTGGTGCTGACACGCACCAGAGATATGCATCATTTGGATCTAAAGAAAATTGGTTTTGACGGCAGAATGTTCAGGCGGATTATTCGCATCGGATTTCCGGCGGGCCTACAATCCGTCATGTACAGCCTGTCCAATATCATTATTCAGACAGCCATCAACGGGGAGGGCACGGACACTGTGGCGGCCTGGACCGTCTATGGCAAGCTGGATGTGGTATTTTGGATGATTGTCAGCGCCTTTGGCATTGCCATCACCACCTTTGTAGGCCAGAATTACGGCGCGGGAAAAATCGACCGCGTGAGAAAGGGAATCCGTAGCTGTCTGGGCATGACGGTGGTATCCACGGTGGTGGTATCCGCCTTTCTTTATCTGACCTGCGGAGGCATCTATACACTTTTTACCGATGACGCGGAGGTACTGCGGATCGGGGTGGAGATGACCCGTTTCCTGGTGCCTACTTACATTACCTATATTTGCATCGAGATCCTTTCCGGCGCGCTGCGGGGGGCGGGAGATTGCTGGATTCCCACGCTGATCTGCCTGACGGGGGTGTGTCTGATCCGGGTAGTATGGATTATGGCGGCAGTGCCACGCCTCCCCGGGGTCAGTTCCATTATTTTCAGCTATCCGCTTACCTGGGTGTTCACCACGGTGCTTTTTGGGGTGTACTATTGCTTTTTCAGCAAAATCCGGATACGGAAGCGGGGGACCTGATTTATGATTGTCACCCGCGCTTATCTCTGCTCATCCCCTGAGATATGTGGGACAATGTTCCGGCAATGTAGAGAAAGCGTCCAGGAAATACCTGCACAATAGTCATACGGGACCCGGCAGGCTTCTTGTCTGTTTCGTGGAACAGATGGAGAAGGTTCTCATGGGAGAATAAGGATGTATACTTTACAGGATATGGAATAGATGAACGCGGAGGGTATCACAAAATCTGTCAAATTGACGAGATTGCGTGATACCCTCCCTCTATTTTGGGGGAGCGCCTTTCAGATGAAAGGGCATTTGCCGCATCAATCAGTTGTTATAGGGTTGCCTTCTAAATGCCTATCTTCCATAGAAGATCTCCGCGATGGGGGAATCCGGGGATAATATCACCGTCTTGTTACCACCGGTCATGGAGGCTTTTAGGGCGTCGAGACTGCGTACAAAGCTGTAGAAATCGGCCTTGGACTCGTCCGCGTAGGCTTCCGAGAGAATCCGCATGTACTCGGCCTCGCCCTCCGCAATCAGAATTTCGGCTTCCTTTTCCGCCTCGGACAGCATCACGGTCACTTCCTTGTCGGTGGAGTTGCGGATGATCTGGGCCTCCGAACTGCCTTCCGCAGTGTAGGTGGCGGCTATATTGTCACGTTCGGAAATCATGCGCTCGTATACGGCGGCTTTGTTGTCACTGGGCAGATCCAGCTGCTTGATCTCAAAGGACAGCAGTTCAATGCCGTACTGGTCCAGAGTGCTGCCGATGCTGGCGATGATGGCGTCAGAGAGCGTGCCGCCCCGACCGGAGATTACTTCATCCTGGGTAGTACTGGAGATTACGTTCTTGGTGGAGTTGTATACCACCGTGTCCAGACGGCTCTCCGCGCTTCCGATGGAAGAATTCAGAGTCTGGGCAAACAGCAGGGGGTCTGTGATATGCCACAGGATATAGCTGTTGCAGATCATGGTCTTTTTGTCGCTGGTAATGACGTCCGATGAGGAGAGATCGTAGAGCAGGGTTTCCTTGGGCAGGGTGTCCACGCTCTGTATAAAGGGTACTTTAAAGCTGATTCCGGCATGGTCCACCACATGGTCTATCTTGCCGAACTGGCGGATCAGGCTGTATTGGTTTTCGTTGGTAATCACCAGACAGTTGGCGCCCACGATCAGCAGGGCCAGCACGGTGATCAGGAGGGTTACTCTCTTGGCTGTCTTCATATTAACCTCTTTCCGTCACTGTCCGGCGCGGTATAAAGCCTGCGCCGGCTATGACTATGCTGTTATTTGCGCGTTACGGTTCCAGGTTCTGCGTGTTATTTTCATTGCTCTGTTCGACATTATTTCCGGCGCTGCCGGTATCGCCGCTCTGCCCGGGATTGGTAAAGGAGTCAATGGGGTAGATGGTCTGCATATCACCGTCAGGGCTTTCAATAATAACTTTCAGTTCCGGCAGAACCTGCTCCATGGCCTCAAAGAACATACGCTGCCTGGTGATGAGGGGATTTTTTACATATTCCTCATACATGGCGTTGAAGCGGGCTACCTGGGCGGTGGCTTCATTGATACGCTCTGTTTTTTGGGCCTCCGCGTCTTTGATAATGCCATCCACCCTGGCCTGGGCCCTGGGGAGTTGCTCGTTGCGGTATTTGTTGGCGTTGTTCAGCGCCGTCTCCTTGCCCTGTTTGGCGGTCTCCACTGCCTTGAATGCCTCCATAACCTCCGCCGTGGGCGGTTCGGAGTCCTGAATGGTGATATTGACCAGTTGGAGTCCCAGGTCCTGTTGATCCAGCTGCTCCACAATCATGGATTTGATGGCGGCCTGGATTTCGTTCTTGCCGGTGGTCAGCACATCGTCCACGGTATAGCTGCTGATCACACTCCGAATGCAGCTCTGGGACACATTTTTGAGGATTGCCACCGGCTCCCGGGAGGCATACAGGGCTTTGACAGGGTCGGAGTAGCGGTATTCCACAAAGAAATCCACGTTCACAAAGTTGTAGTCCGAGGTGATCATCAGGGACTCATCTTCGCTGGAGGTATTGTAATCACTGTCGTAGCCAATGGAAAAGCCCTGTATGGTAGTGTTGACCTTGCGCACGCTCTGGATGAAAGGGATCTTAAAGTGCAGTCCCGGCTCGGTGACGGCCTGGGCCTGCCCCAGGGTGATCAGCACCGCCTGTTCCTGTTCCCGAATCTGGTAGGTGGAGCCGAACAAAAGTACCAGCGCTACGGCGATCAGAGCGCAGATGCCCAGGATCTTGCCGGTGGAGTGACGGGTCCTTGGCGCTCCGCCCTTCTGCCAGCTGCCGTCAGGGCCCATGGTCTGGAACCCGTTCTGTCTGTTGCGTCTGGAATCATTCATCATACATGTCATCCTTTCTTAAGTGCAAGCCTGTGGCCCGGCTATGGTCCGGTCCCGGCGAGTATGCTCCCCGGTCTACAGTTCCGGCTTCTCTGGCTTCCTGCTTGCGTTTATGTGTAGTATTTGACTTGTTATACGCATTATACAACAATTCTGAATCGTTCACAACAGAGTAAACAGCACGTTGGCGGTGGGTAAGGTGCGCCTGAGGAGGGGAGCTATGACAGTGGAAATGGATGCATATGCATGTTGCTGAGAGAAGTGTATTCCTGGCCTGATGTGCGAATTTCAAAACACCAAACGTAAAAAGAACTTGCCCGTTCCCTGAACGCATGGTATGATACAAATAAAACAACACAGTAAAATATCACATGCTAAAAAGAGGATTATTTTAGAAGAAATAAATCATCAGTCAAAGAAGTTAATGACTGATGAAAATACACAGAAAAGGAAAGAAAGTTCAACTACATTACTGCTATAGTTGAAACCGGTATCGGAATATGTACCAGGAAATAGACTACAAAGAATTAATTTGTTGGAGGACAGTATGATTTTTGCTTCGATTATCCCCGATTCTATAAATATATAGCCTCCAAGGGGTTCAGGAAGATGGTTGAATTAGGGGGGGGACAACTTGCTTTTTGTGTAATGAAAATATTTCAGCGAGCCTCCCGAGACGGACTAGTCACAGGTTTCGAATAAGACGCATGCTTTTTTCAATATCCGTTTACAGACGGACGTATTACGGAGCTGTTTGATATTGTTCAAAAAAGGGCTCAACAACCATCGGTAACTTCCTATATGAACTTGTACGAAGTAACTCGATTTGAAGTGTCTTTGTATAACGTTTGGAAAGATCCGTATGAGAACATGAGAACTGTTGAAAAATGTATGAAAGAATATTTCGAAGAATTTCATAGAATTCTTTCCAGAGTGGGAGAGATGCTTTACAGACTCTTTTCTGAGGTGTATGATGACTTTGAAAAGGGGGAGCCGATAAGGAATTCATCTGAGTACATAGAGGAATGGAACAAGATTCTTGTTTTAGGGTATAAGCAGTTGAATTTGCTTTGGAAGAAGAACAATTTACGGCTCCTGCGGAAAGGAATAAAATTACTTTAATATGGAAAAGAAAAATTATTGTGACGCTATTGGGTTTATTGCGACTTATAAGCCCTTGGATGAAGCATTGCTCTTTAATGAAATGCGGGCCAAGCTTAACGGAATAGAACTGGAGAGCAGAGGAGAGTCTTCCGCAGCTTTTTATGTGAATGATTATTCTACAATTGTAGAGGAAATCCATAAAGAAGGATTTATTTTTTTGCGTCATATTCATCCCTTTATGAACAAAACAGACATAGAAGGGAAGTTTTCTGACTTTGAGATCTATTTAGCTATGCTGGAAAAACTGTTGCCTATGTTGGAGGCAACAGATATTATAGTATGCCAGTGCAGAATAGATTCATCAATTGTAATGGAATACTCCAATAAAGAGCTGACAGCTTTATTGGCATCCTTCTTACAGGACAGAGGATATACCATTGCGCCCAAAGATGCAAAGATATCCGTTTCTTTAACAGTGTATGGCAGCTCCGCATATATGGGGATATCCTTCCTGCGGGATAATGTCAGTGATTGGACTGGAGGAAACCTGTTTTACTCAAAATCAAACGACATTATCTGTAGGGCGGAATTTAAGATTGAGGAAGCATGTAAGGTCTTCAATGTGCAAATTTCAGGCGGGATGCGTGCACTTGATCTGGGAGCGGCTCCTGGAGGATGGACACACTATCTTAGTCAAAGAGGCGTACTTGTAGATGCGGTAGATCCGGCTAATCTAAGGGAAGACATATTGAAACTGAAGAATGTTAAGCATCACAAGATGACAGCGCAGGAATTTGCTGCGCTTATGCCCTCTTCTCAGTACGACATTATGGTAAATGATATGAAAATGGATACAAATCAGTCGGTGGATCTTACTTGTGAAATGAGCAATCAACTAAGGGAAGGAGGAATTTGTCTGATGACACTTAAGCTTCCTAAGAGCGGAATAATGAAACGCATCAATACTGCTCGAAAGGTTTTGGGTAGAAATTTCGAGCAAGTCAAAATCAGGAAGCTGTATTATAACCGATCAGAAGTAACGGTATATGCGATCAAGTAGTGTATCAGGCACCAAAAATGAAGGACAGAAAGATTATTGATAATGTGCGTCCTTTTAGATGGATATGCTTTTAAAACAGTGGGATGAAGAGAAGTTTAGGCTATGTCGAGATACTTTTGGGGAGTTGGCAAAAGAATGGACAAAAATTATGTTGCTCTTTATTAAAATGCATCTTGTTGAAGAGGGCAGAGATGAGCAACTAATATTAGTCAACAAATTGATTGGTGCGTGTTTCCAAAAGGAAAAATCTCTGTGGGAAGAGATTATCAGAGTTCTTAAAACGTGTGGCTTCCATAGTGCTCTCGTTTGAAATACGGAGTCTCTTACGGATAATGTGTTTTATTGTCATATGTATGTGTTGGCGCTGGAAAGCGGAAGCACTGTGTTTCTCCTGCGAGGTTCCGCAGCTCGGGACCTCACAGGGGAATTTTTTGCGCATCACAGATTGGCAAACTGCGCCATGTACAAATCGTAATAGAACCCCTTTCTTTCCATCAGTTCAGCAGGAGAACCCTGCTCCGCGATGCCGCCGTTATGGATGACAAATATACGGTCCGCGTTCTGGATGGTGGAGAGCCGGTGGGCGATGACAAAGCTGGTACGTCCTTTGAGCAGGGACTCGATTCCTTTCTGCACCAGAATCTCCGTGTGGGTATCAATGCTGGAGGTGGCCTCGTCCAGGATGAGGACCCTGGGCTGGGATACCATGGTTCTGGCAAAAGCGATCAGCTGCCTTTGCCCAATGGATAAGCCTGCCCCCTGCTCTTTCAGTTCCGTGTGATATCCCTTCTCCATTTTCATAATAAATTCATGGGCATTGACGGCTTTCGCGGCGGCAATGATCTCTTCATCCGTCGCGTCAAGTTTCCCATAGGCGATATTGTCCCGCACGGTTCCGTGAAAAATAAAATTGTCCTGGGTCATGACGCCCATCTGCTTTCGCAGAGAGTCGATCTTCACTTTTTTTAAGTCATATCCGTCAATCCGGATCGTGCCTTTCTGTATGTCGTAGAACCGGCTGATCAGGTTGACGATGGTGGTCTTTCCCGCGCCCGTAGGCCCTACCAGCGCAATGGTTTCACCGGGACTGGCGGTGAAGCTGACATGACTCAGGACTCTGGTCTCATTTTCCGTGCCCTCATCATAGGTAAAGGACACATCTTCAAAAGATACCGTTCCGTTGATCTCCGGAAGTTCTCCCGCATCGGCGGCGTCCCGAATCTCCGGCTCCGTATCCAGTATATCAAATACCCGTTCCGCCGCGGACAGATTGGTGACCAGCTGGTTCAAAAAGGTGCTCAGGTTGGCAATGGGGTTCCAGAACATGGTGGCGTAGGAGCCGAAAGCCACCAGCACACCCAGGGAGATCTCGGGGGCGCCGATGAGTTTTACCCCTACGAGATACAGCATCATGAGGCTGATTCCCCAGGAGGTGTCGATAATCGGAAAAAACAGGTCCGCCGCGCGACAGGCATGGATAAAGGAGGAACATTGCTCCTGGGCAAGTTCGTTAAACTGATTTCGGGTCTCCGCCTCGGCGTCCAGACTCTGTACCACCCGGATTCCCGCCACGTCCTCATGCACATAAGCGTTTACATTGGATGCCTTTTTCCGCACAAGCTGCCATCTCACATGATTGGTTTTCTCCACCCAAAAGATGCCTACGGCCATGAAGGGCAGGGTGCAGAGCGCCGCCAGGGCCAGTCTCCAGTCTTTGACAAACATGATCACCAGAACCCCGATAATGGTGAGGGTGTTGGGGATAATATTGGTGACGGCCTTGGACAGGACATCTTTCAGAGAATTGACATCACCAATAATTCTTGCCAGTATTTTCCCGCTGGGGCGGCTGTCAAAAAAAGTAAAGGAAAGGGACTGGATATGTTCGTATACATCCTCGCGTATGCGCAATATAATTTTGTTGGATATATAGGACATTACATATATGCGGATTTTCACCATGATCACATACAGTATATTGATGCCCACCGCAAAGGCGGCCAGGCGAAACAGTCCGTTGAAGTCAAATTCCGCCACATAGTCATCAATGGCGCTTTCTATTAACAGGGGATTATACAGACTGATTCCCACCGTAATAGTCATGGCGGCCAGAACCAGGATTACTTCCCGGGTGTAGCCTCTCAGGTATCCCAGCAGCCGGGTCACGATCTTCCTGGCGTCTGTCGCCTGTATATGCTCATCTTCTCGAAATGAATTTACAGCCAATTATTCCACCTCTTTCTTGTATATAATTCTAGGTAATTGCGAAACTCTGTCCGCAAGTACATATTGCCCATCCTCTGTTTCCAGAAAGCAAGTTTTGCAAACGTCTGGTATATAATTCTATAGACGACTGCGAAACCCTGTCCGCAAGTGACGAGGCTGGTCATATTGCCCATCCTCTGTGTTCTGAAAGGGAGTTTCGCAATCACTTAGTATAATTTATATGTTCCGCTCTACGCCGTACTTTCGCATTTTGTTGCAAGGCCTTCATGCTCCGGGTATTGCGCCATATAAGTGGCATAATACAGTCCCCTGCGGGCCAGCAGTTCCTCGTGGGTGCCTCTCTCAGCGATCCGGCCCTTATCCAGATAGATAATCTCATCCGCCCCCCGCACTGCCGAAATCCGGTGGGCGATAATGATCTTGGAGGAATCGGTTATGTTTTTCAACATGATCTGAATCTCATGTTCCGTCTCCATGTCCAGGGCGGAAGTGGAATCATCCAAAACCAAAATGGGGCTATTTTTGGAAAGTGCTCGCGCTATGCTGATCCGCTGTTTCTGGCCGCCGGAGAGTCCCACTCCCTTTTCTCCGATCACGGTATTGTACTGCTCATCCATTTTCTCAATGAAATCCTGTGCCTGTGCCATTCGGGCGGCTCTTTTTACTTCCGGCAGTCCCATGGAATACCTTCTGCCCATCTTTATGTTCTCCTCGATGGTGTCGGAGAAGAGGAAGACATCCTGTAGGACCACGGCGCTGGTGCTGCGTATCTGGGAAAGCTCCATATCGCGGAGATCCGTGCCGTCGATAGAGATATTTCCCTGGCTGGGATCGTAGAACCGCTGCAAAAGATTGATCAGGGAACTCTTTCCGGAGCCTGTGGCCCCCATGACGCCGAGCGTTTTACCTCTGGGGAGATCAATGTCGATTCCGGAAAGAATGGTGTTTCCGTCCAGAGACAGCTCCACATTCTCAAACTTCAGATTTCCCTGTATCCGGTCCAGATGCACGGCGTTTTCGCTTTGGAGAAGCCGGGGTTTTTCGTCGGCAATGGCCTTAATCTTCTTGTAGGATGCAAAAGAGGAGGACAATTCGTTGGCCAGTTCGGCAAACATGTCCAGAGGCCAGGTACAATCTCTGGAATACTCCACAAAAGCCACCAGGGAGCCCAGATCCATTTTTCCCCGGATGACCAGGAGGCCTCCCAGAATGGCGCAGACCACCGGGAGAACGGCTCCAATGAAATGATAGATGGGATAAAATCTTGCCACGATCCGGGCCTGCTCCATGTTCAAGTCATAATAATGTTTATTGTGCTTCGCAAATTTTTCAATCTCGAATTTCTCTCTGGCAAAGGCTTTTACCGTCCTTACCCCGGCAAGGTTCTCCTCGGCCACAGTGGTAAGATTCGCGTTTTCCTCACTGATATCCGAGTAAACCCTGTCAAATTTTTTCTCCAGAATAAAACTCAGTCCTCCGCCGAAAATCATGACGGTAAGGGGCAGCAGTCCCAGCAGGGGACTTAAGGAAAACATGCAGTAGAGCACGGAAGCTATGTAGAGGGTAATCTGTATGATCAGCATTCCCGTCATGCCGAAAGCGTCTTTTACTTTGTCCACATCCTCCTTGACCCTGGCCATCAGCTCCCCCGTGTTGGTATTGTCAAAATAATCCATGGAAAGAGTCTGGAGATGGGCAAACAGGTCTTTTCGCATCTCGGTGCCCACAGTCTGGCTGTTTCGGTCAAAGGTAAATTCCTTACAATAGCCGAACAGGCTTCTGCCGATTCCCAGTACCACCAGGGCTGTCAGCAGGAAACCGAATCTGGAAAAATCTCCGCCCACAAAGGATTCATTCACGATAATCCTGGTGATCTGAGGAGTCAGCATCTCCAGAAGAATGGCCAGAATCAGACTTACAATGGCAAAGACATAGCTTTTCCAATAGGGAAGTACATAATGTTTTAGCTTTTTCAAATATATTTCCTCCTTGTTGGAGATCAGGTGATCTCATGTCGCGTGGCGCGTGAAAGGGTGGGGCCCCCATTGATTCAGAGCACAAAAAAACCGGACAGAAGTTGCCCGGGTCTTAAATAGCACTGTTTCTATAATCTCTTTACCAAAGGGTAAATCAATTACATACGTGAAACCGAGGTAACTGCTCTGTGGATCATTATGTGATTCAAGCCGTAAAAATCTGTATGCACAACAAATGTCATTTTCGTTATCTCACTTTCGTTACCATTTTCGGAGGGGACCGAACCGCCGATACATTTTATTCAACCACATTGTGGGGATAATGTCAACTGTTTTGTGAGACAATTATGGTTATGTGGGGGCTTTTTGTGTTTTTCGGATTAATTTCCGCCCCACGCACAATATCTCTCCGCTGTGCGTGGCTGTAGCTCATGCTCTGATGTGGACATGACTATGAAAACAACGCGTTCCCGGCCTTGGGTGCCGGCAGGGAAATGCGGCGTCCCGGTATATGCGTATCTGCCGGGTGTTAAAGATAATTCCTGTTCTGAATATGCATTAAACGCTTTGGTAATAGACGAAACGCTTGCATATGCAAGGCGCTATCCGGAGGGAAATTTGCAGATAGGGGTGGACGCATGGGATTTTTTAGAATTACCGTAAGAAAATCCATATTTATATTGACAACTTAAATATATATTGATAAAATCATACAAAATAAAGGAAGGATAAGCCCATGATTCAATTATCAATTGCCATGAACAAGATGAACCAGCAACAGCAGCTTATTGTCAAAATTGACAACGGGCTTTTTGGGCTGTGTTCATAACAAGTGTCTTATCCTAGTTAATCTGAACCAAACGGTCAAAAGCTCGATACGAGTTTTTGACCGTTTTTATTTTTGAGATTTTCATGTATTTCAGGGATTCGGAAAGGAGACATACTATGCCGGAACAGTCAGAGCTTCCCCAACAAAAAGGGAAGCAAGGGATAATTAAAACAAATATGGGAAGGAACAAAATCATATGATATGTAAGCGGTTAACTCCAAATGAGCGCCCGACATTTCCTAAGAGGGCCGTTATCACGGCAGGCATGCCTTATGGAAATAAAAATTTACATTTTGGTCATGTAGGCGGTATGTTTATACATGCAGATATTTTTGCGCGATTTTTAAGAGATCGAATCGGGAAAGACAATGTTATCTTTCTTTCAGGTACGGATTGTTATGGCTCTCCTATCATGGAAAGCTATCGCAAGCTACAGGAAGCAGGGTATGAAGGCACTATAGAAGATTATGTGCGGGTGAACCATGAGAACCAGAAGAAAACCCTGGAAAGCTATGGGATCCGTTTAGATTTCTTTGGAGCATCGGCTCTGGGAGAAGCAGGTTCCCTTCACAAACAGGTATCAGAGAACGTGTTTCATACTTTATACAAAAACGGATATATTAAAAAAATGTCCATGCCTCAGTTTTATGATGAAGAAAAAAAGATGTTTCTAAACGGAAGACAGGTAACAGGGAAATGTCCTATACCGGGATGCGCTTCGGAAAAAGCATATGCCGATGAGTGTTCATTAGGACATCAGTTTTTGCCTTCGGAACTTATCAATCCTGTCAGCTGCATATCAAATAAAAAACCTGACCTCAGAGATGTGAAAAATTGGTATTTCGACTTAGAATATTGCGTTGAAACAGTAAAGGAATACAACGATTTCTTAAGAAAAAGAACAAACACGCGTAAGTATCAGCTAGAAACCGTAGAGGAATTTTTAAAAAAACCATTCCTATATGTACCAAGAAAGTATATAGGTGATCTGGCGGAATTGGCGGCCAAGCTGCCCCCTCACAAATTAACCAATGAGGAAAAGAAACCGTCGGTGGTCTTTGAATTTGAAAATCTGGATGACCGTGACAAGGCTAAAAATGTATTGGAAGCCAGCAATATTCATTATACTTCCGGAAAGACGCTGGTTCCCTTTCGGTTGTCCGGTAATGTAGAATGGGGTATACCATTCCCGGAGTGTGAAGAATTAAAAGACCTCACCTTTTGGGTATGGCCGGAATCGCTATGGGCGCCGATTTCCTTTACTTTAGCATATTTGAATGAGCAAGGAAAAGAAGCTGACTTATCCAGGTGGTGGTATGATGAGGAATCTAAAGTTTATCAGTTTATTGGAGAAGATAACATTTATTTCTATGCCATCGCTCAGACAGGGTTATTTACAGGATTACAGGTTCCCAAAGGGGAAGTACCGGATATGGAGACCGTATACTTATCCCATATCATTGCCAATCGACATTTATTGTATATGGATACCAAAGCCAGCAGCAGTTCCGAATTAAAGCCTCCTATGGCAGATGAACTGCTTCATTATTACACTAAGGATCAATTGCGAATGCATTTTATGAGTTTGGGATTGTCTTCCAAAAGTGTAGGTTTTAAACCGCAGGTATTTATGAAAGAGGAAGACCGGGTTGGCGTAGATCCGGTTCTGAAAGAGGGTAATCTAATAACCAATGTGTTTAACCGGCTGATCCGGACCTGTTTCTATGCTATTCAGAATAATTGTGACGGAAAAATTCCGAAGGGTGATGTGAGTGAACAAATAAGTCTTATGACAGAGAAAACGGTTTACGAGTATGAGCGTTATATGTATAACCATGAGTTTCACCGTATCTCTTATGTGTTAGATGACTTTATCCGGTCAATAAATAAGCATTGGGTAAACAATGTAAAGATTGCAGATGCCACGAATAACGCGGAAAATAGAAAACAGCTCGTTATCGATTGTCTTTACGCTTGTAAGGTTATGGCCATACTAATACATCCCATTGCACCGGAAGGCTGTGAAATGTTTAGGGAGTATCTCAATTTGGGAGAAGAATTGTGGGATTGGAGTAATATATTTGAGCCGGTTTCTTTTTATATCGCAGACGTGGAGAGTCATCAATTGAAGTATCTGGAACCGAGAGTGGATTTCTTTAAAAAGCATGATTGTCAACTGGCGGAAATGTAAGCAATGAAGGGGCGATTCTCTCGCCCCTATCAGACGGTGGGCAAAGTCCGGTTCCGCCGGCCGCATTTGGCAGACTCGCTCCGTCCTGTAATAGGGGGCTGCCGTTTCATAGACCACATGCAGACTTTCACGCATTGGCGCAAGGCTCTTGGGTAAGGCGGCGGGAACGATTTGAAACTTTCAAAAAACTTTCCCCCGTAAGCTGCCCAGGAGGGCATGACTATTATTCAGATTTGTACTTTATTATAAACTATACTTTATATCATTTTTCCATTTTTTACCGGAACAGCAATCTGCCAATCATCTTCATAAACGATGGTTCCCACAAAATTTGTATAAACCACATCATAGGGCATTTGATGTTTATCTAAAAGTGCAATGGCAGGCTTTAATTTCTCAATCATTTCCAATGTGCTGTCACATTTAAAAAATGTAATGACCTTTTCGCGGTTTTTACAAGGGGCCGGTTCGGGAAGATGATCTTTGAACCACTCGTCAATAGATATAAACAGTTCTTTTTCTTCGCTGGTTAATTGCTCATCTCTTATCAGATTCCAACAAAGGCTAAATACCCCTTTGGGATACTTTGTAATATAAGAACTTTCTCTGCCCTGTATTCTCATATACCTATATTTCATGTTATCATCCTCCTGTCGCAATTTTGATTAGAGTATATCATAAATCGGCTATTTTGTATAGCATCCGGTATGTAATCAAAAACATATCAATTCATTCTTCCAGCCCTGTTCATTTCATGTTATAATTTGTTACAGGTTTTTTCTACTCTTGTTTTTCTCCTTTCAAGAGTTCGTAACATAGTGATTCATACGTCAAGCCACAGTGAAGACAGTGTATCTGTTATTCTTGATGATGGTAATTGTATTGTTGGAGATTTGGAATCTATTGAATATATGGAGGCTTATAACAATAACTTTATACGGAATTGAGAGATAATTCCAGCTTAAAGAAGTCTATAAATTTACCCGACCATCGGCGCTGACCGATGATCGGGTATTTTTCCGTAGAAAATCACTGTGAAAGGGGCTTTTCTTCTATATTTCGTTTATACCCCACATAGGTAACAATAAAATATACCAAATAGATGCCAAAAAACAGGCAGACGCTTTCCAGGAAAAACCTGCTCGCTCCAACCGGTACGCCTGTCGCGCCCACAAAGGCGTTGCTGGCAAACAGGATCATCTTCCCGCTGATGACCATGGCCAGCAGGGCGGGGCAGAGGTAGTACGCAGCGATCTGTCTCAGGATCAGCCAGCAGATCTGTCTGCGGCCCAGCCCCAGCTTGGCCAGCACATCGTAGCGATACTTATATTTGGCGGAATCACTCAGTTGCTGCACAGCGAGGACAGTCATTGCCGTGCAGACAAACACCAGTCCCATATAAAACAGGGGGATGGTTATGGAGCCCAGCATATATTGCAGCATGGGAATCAGACTGTCCCGTACCAGATAGGTTCCGGCATAGGAAACGATATTCTCCGAACCTATGCACATTCGCATCTCCGGTTCCTCTGGCTTGATATAGAATTGCATATGGGAAAGGGACAGATCCCCGTCATCCTCTTCCAGGGCATCCAGGTTTTTTTGCAGTTCCATGGGTATTGGTTTTTCCGTATTGACCACCATTTCGGCGTAAAAAGGGGTCATGCGCTCCAGAACGGCATCCGGCACCACCAGGATATAATCCGCGCCGTTGTGGCCGTCCTGGGAAAAAGGGTCTCCCACAACGCCTGCGCAGGTCAGGAAGTTTTGACCTGACGCGTCCGCAATCCGCAGATCTTTCCCCATATCCTGTGCCTCTTTAAAAAGGCGGGGTTTGATCTGCACCAGATATTCTTCGGGCGCCAGGGAGATCTCCCTGTAGCCCAGAATGGTCCGCAGATGATTGTAATCTGATATCCCCATATAGGTATCGAAAGGATAATAGATGATTTCATGGGTGAGCATTTTTTCAATATCCGTTATGTTGGGGGTTCCGTCCCTATTGCGGAATATGGTCCCCCAGGCCTTGAGATGGGTCAGAATCCAGGTGTTGGCCTGGATTTCCCCGTCTGTATAGATCTGATAGGAGTAGTACTGCGGGTCAAGTTCCAGAGCGTCTATGATGGCCCTTTCATCCGCAAAGTCATCCTCGGGATCTTCGCTGAACATTTGTATGTCAAAGGGAAATTTGTCTTCCAGCACCGTATTTTCAAAAGTGCTGAACATCAGGGCGATGGAGGCGCCCATCAGCGCCAGGGTAAACAGTGAGGTCAAAGTTCCCAGAGTAAACTGCATGGTTCGCACCTTGGAGGCGAACTGACGAAGCAGAAACAGATTCTGCCCCCGGTAGATTCCACGGCCCTTTTTTCGTACGTAGCAGATGATCCATGCGGACAGACCGGTGTAAAACAGGTAGATGGTCAGCACCAGACCTATCAGAAACAGCAAAATCTGTGCGGCGTCCTGCAGCATGCCAAAGACGGTCCAAAACAGGAAGATGAAGAATATGGCCAGGGGCAGAATCAGTTTTTTCAGCCCCTCATTTTTTTCTCTGATCTCTTCGTTCTGGCGTTTTGCGTTCATCAGCGCCTGAATATTCATTTTCCGGAACTTGCGTCGACAGCGGAACAGGGCCAGCAGGTAGCAACCGGCATAGCAGAGCACAGTCATCAGCACCGTCCGCCTGTCTACTGAGACGTGCAGGTGGTACTCCATTCTTACCATGGAGAACATGACGGTGAGCAGAATCTGTTGCAGCAGCACTCCCAGGACGCAGCCCAGAAGAAACGCGATGCTGCCCAGCAGGATATTTTCCCGGATATACAATCGGGAGACCGTCTTTCTCTTCATGCCCAGCAGCAGGTAGATGCCAAATTCCGTACTCCTTTTTTCCAGCATAAAGCGTACCATGTAGCCGATCAGCCAGGCCACAATCAGCACGATAAAGAAGGTGGCGAGACCGACCATTACCGCCATTATGTCCACATCCTCATAGCTAAAGTAAACCGCCAGATCGTTATGAAAAAAAAGGCTGTTAAATGAGTACATCAGCGCCGTGACCAGGGTCATAGTCAGGATATATACCAGATAGTCTCTGGCGGAGCGCTTCATGTTGCGAAAAGCCAGCTTATTCAACATCGGATAATTCACCTCCTGTCAGGGAGAGTACATCCAGGATTTCCTGTAAAAACCTCTTGCGGGTCTTTTCACCCCGGATCAGTTCATGGAATATTTTGCCATCCTTGAGAAAGAGAATGCGTCCGCAGTAGCTGGCGGAAAAGGCATCATGGGTCACCATGAGGATTGTGGCCTCCATGGTGCGGTTCAAGTGCGTGAAAGTCTCCAAAAGGGTCTGGGCCGCTCTGGAATCCAGCGCTCCGGTAGGCTCGTCAGCCAGCAGCAGTTTGGGGCGGTTCACCAGCGCTCTGGCGCAGGCGCAGCGTTGTTTCTGCCCGCCGGAGACCTGGTAGGGGAATTTTTCCCGTATATCCTCAATGCCCAGCAGTCGCAGAATTTCATCGCAGCTGCGGGCAATTTTCTGCCTTTTGCCCAGACTGCTCCCCGCCGAACCGGTAGCGGCACCGGAGCGCCTGCGCCCCGCCGGTGCGGAAGAAGCGCCCAAATTTCCGCTTTCCTCCGGTTTGATGACCTTCACTTCGTCCTGAAGGGTCAGGGCCAGGATAATATTTTCCTCTATGGTCAGGGTATCCAGCAGATTATAGTCCTGGAACACAAAACCCAGATTGTTTTTGCGAAAATCGGACAGGGCGTTCTCGGACAGTTCGGTGATGTCCGTATTTTCATAAAAGATATGCCCGGAAGTCACGCGGTCTATGGTGGCCAGCATGTTCAGCAGCGTGGTTTTCCCGGAACCGGAGGGGCCCATTACCCCCACGAACTCACCCTTTTCCACACTAAAGCTGACTCGGTCCACAGCCTTGGTCACATTGGAGGGATTACCATAATATTTCTCAATGTCACATATTTGGATATAACTCTGCATTTTGTTCTCACCTCTCTATTTATGAAATAGTTAGGCAATTGCAAAACTTGCTTTCTGGAAACAGAGGATGGGCAATCTATACAAAATGAGGGCGACTTGCCACCGCATTGGAGCCCGTTTTTGTATATATTGACCAGCCTCGTCACTTGCGGACTGGGTTTCGCAATTACCTATATGACAATAGTATCCGTTCAGGTCCCGGATTCTATTGTATCTATGGATTGATTGTAGAAGTTTTGGGAATGCTTTCATATGAAGAAAGGTTGAAATTATCTTAAGATTTCGTAAGATAACCTCAACCTTTTTGATGCCCGGAATGGAGGCGCGCCTGGGCACTGCGTCATTTGGCTGAAAGCAAATGTGTCAGTACGCTAGAGAAGGCGTGTTTCAGAATCATCAGCAAGTTTGCCTTCCCCACTCCGGGCGTCCCGGATGTAGCTGCTGATGGGAAACTTCAAATACAGCTTTGTGCCCATGCCGTACTCCGACTCTGCGGACAGTCCGATTCCCAACCTGTCGCACAGTCTGTGGCACAGATACAGTCCCATGCCAGTGGAACGCCCGTTGCTTCTGCCGTTGCTGCCGGTAAAACCCTTCTCAAAAATCCGGGGCATATCCTCCGGGCGGATACCGGTTCCGTTGTCCTCAAATATCAGCGATACGCTGCCGGTTTCCCTTTTGCTGTAGATCCGCAGCAGCGGATTCTCTCCCCGGTATTTTACGCTGTTGAGTAGTATTTGATTCAGTATGAAGGCGATCCATTTTCCGTCGGTATAGACCGTGTCCCGGCAGTTTACGTCGGCCCCAATCTGGCTGCAAATGAGTAGCAGACGGTTTTTCTCCAGCACTTCAAAGACCATTTCTTCCAGACAGACCTCCCGGATCAGATAGTCCTTGTATACTTCCTCTGAGCGGGCATAGTACAGCACGGTGTCCACACAGTTTTCAATCTTCTGATTTTCCAGGCTGATGGTGAGATAGTCCGACCCGGAGGCGGGGACGGTCCCGCGCCGGTTGCCGCAGAGCAGCGCGATGCCCGTGATGGGCGCTTTGATCTCATGTACCCAGCTTTCCATGTACTCCCTGTAGTCCCGCTGCTCTTTCTCGATCCGGCGAATCCGCTCGATGCAGGACTTGTTGGATCGCAGGATCATCTCTTTGTACAGGCGATCTTCCAGCCTGTAGGAGTCCGGGAGCAATTCGCCCAGAAGGTATCGCTGGTCCACTTTGTCCAGAATTTCCCGGGCATCCCGGAAAAACTTCCGCCTTTGCAGAAAAGCGCACATCAGCCAGCTCCACAGCACAAGCAGCCACACCGTCAAAAACAGAACGGTATTGGCGCTGCTGTAGCCGGTCAGCCGGAAAAAGGCCGCCGCCAGACACATGCACACCAGATGGAGCAGCAGGAGCATTCCTCTGTCCCGTAAATAATCCGTCAGCTTCATACGCGGTAGCCCATTCCCCTCTTGGTCTCAATGAAATTTTCCACTCCTATGGATTTTAGCTTTTCCCTGAGTTTGGCGATATGCACGCTCAGGGTATTGTCGTCAATGAAAATGTGGTTTTCCCAGAGATATTCAATAAGGTCCATTCTGGGTACAAAGGTTTTCGGATGCCGGAATAACATATGCAGTATTTTCATTTCATTCTTTGTCAGATCCACATTGCGGTCCCTGAAGGAGAGGCAGCATCTGGCGATATCCAGAGAGACTCCGTCTCTGGTAAACAGAGTGCTTTCCGCCGCCTCCAACCCTCTGGCGCGTTTTAACACAGTGGCAATTCTTGCCAGCAGCACAGGGGCCTGGTAGGGCTTGGTGATATAGTCGTCCCCGCCTTTGAGCAGTCCGCTCAATTCATCCATGGGACTGGTGCGGCTGGTCAGGAAGATAATGGGTACGTCCATGTGCTGGCGAATCCACGTACAGATGTCAAAGCCGGAGAGACCCGGCAGATTCACATCCAGCAGCACTAGGTCCGGCGCATCCTCCAGTATTTGGCGGGTAATGTGGGTGACGGATGTGAAAATATCCGGCGCGGATACCTGGTACAGAGCGTTTTCCAACAGAATTTTCAGTTCCTCGCGTATGAGCGCTTCGTCTTCTATAATAGTAATGCGCATAGTAAATGCCCCCATGGTTTTAGATATGATCTATTATAAACGTGTTTCGGGGAAAAGACAATGCGCGTAAAGCCTTTCTGCCGTATTCTTCTATCCCGCAGGATATGGGGCAAGGGAAACCTTTAGAAACTGCTTCCGTCTGGGGAAACGGACATTTGCCCGTCCGATGGCCGGGAGGACAGAAAAGGAAAATTATGTTATAATAATTATCGCTGTTATTGTGTGTGGTTTCAGGTGGGGCATTATTCCCTGAAGTGGCGGGTTTATTCCTGTTATTTATGTTTTTAACAACTTATGACATATCGGAGCAAGAAGAATGCGTTGAGGCATGAGGAGAAAATGTTATGGACATTAAATTGAACCGAGGCAAAATAATAAAAAAACATATGGGAGAGGGCCTTTCTGGTTTAGGATTTGTGTATGAGAAATATGATGGCGATACATGGACTTTTGCCAGAAAGCTGGGTAAGCTCACATGGTATGTGTATATTTATGTATACCGTTTTGACCCATGGCAGATCACTTTCCATCTTGGAACAGACGCCCCAGGGGTAATGCAGGTTTATGCCCACCAGATATTATATGGGGATTGGGAAAAAGGAGATATGTGTGGATACTGGGCATATCATGATGAAGACAGTATGATAAAAGTATTGGAAGAAATGGTAGAGGTTATACAAAATGAGGGAATAGCGGCACTGAAAAAAAGGAGCGTCCCCGTAAAGATCAGTACAGATAATGAGATGTATCAGGAGTTATTTCTTTACCATAAGGAATTTGCAGCAGATTTCCAGAAAAGAACAGGACTGGAAACTACAGGATATGATGAAGACAATCTAATCCGATGGTTTGATTACATAGATAACAGAATGTATATCGTTTTACCCACAGCTGATCACTCTCCATCTTGGAACAGGCGCCCCAGGGGTAATGCAGGTATATGCCTACCAGATATATTTAAGCGCAATGATA
>CANSPM010000028.1 GCA_947648875.1 uncultured Lachnospiraceae bacterium | reverse complement strand
TGAGCATTTTACAGACGATTGATCTGAAAAAGTATTACGGCACAGAGCCGAACATCACCCGCGCCCTTGACGGTGTGAACTTCTCCATGGAGGACGGCGAGTTTGTGGCCGTTGTGGGAACTTCCGGCAGCGGCAAGTCCACCCTGCTTCACATGATGGGCGGGCTGGACACCCCCACCAGCGGAACCGTGATTGTCCGGGGCGAAGAACTGGCAAAGAAGAACGACGAACAGCTCACCATCTTCCGCCGCCGCAACATCGGCTTTATCTTCCAGAACTATAACCTTGTTCCCATCCTGAATGTGTATGAGAACATCGTCCTGCCGGTGGAGCTGGACGGGGACACGGTGGATCAGAAGTTTTTGGACGAGATTGTTCACCTGCTGGGGCTGGAAGATAAACTGAAAAATATGCCGAACAATCTTTCCGGCGGCCAGCAGCAGCGTGTGGCGATTGCCCGCGCCCTGATTACCAAACCGGCTATCGTGCTGGCCGACGAGCCGACCGGCAACCTTGACAGCAAGACCAGCGCCGAGGTGCTGGGGCTTATCAAGCGCACCAGTGCGGAGTTCCGGCAAACTGTTGTGATGATTACCCACAACAACGACATTGCCCGCCTTGCAGATCGGATTGTCCGCATTGAGGACGGCAAGATCGTGGAATAAGGAGGTGACAGTACGCACCGGAATCAAGCAGTCAGCCTTTGGGGGGGATGGGTGTATGAATTGGCAAAACTGATATCTGAGAATTTCAAAGGCCCGTTGCCCTCTATTGATGAAATCGAGAGTGAATTGCGGAAAGAGGCAGAAGAATGAACATAAGGAGAATCTGTTGTTCATACGGCCTCAAAGCGGCCCGTCGCGCTCCGCAGTTCAGCAAGAGATAAGCAGAACAATTATACAGATGCAAGAATATGGACTCCGCAGGTTATCCTGCGGAGTTTTCTCTTAACTTTTCAGGTGATTAGGTGTATAATAAATTCAACGTACTATGGAGGTGCTATTATGTGTGATGTTAAAAAATATGAAAAAATCTATGAAGATATACAAAAACTGCAGCCGGAAGATACTTTACAGCTTGTATTGGAGGCCGAAACAGAAGAGCAAAGAAGTTTTTATGAAATGGTGGGCGATTTCCTTCTGCAAAAGAGGCAGAGACAGGTAATAGAAAGGAATCTCTTTTAGTGAAAAAATATATCTTAATAGCAGGAGTCAATGGGGCCGGTAAATCAACTTTGTATCAGTCATTGCAAAGTCTGCATGGCCTACCGAGAGTGAATACAGATGAGATATTGAGAGAATTTGGCGATTGGAGAAATATGACTGACATTATGACTGCGGGAAAAATGGCGGTAAGGAAGATAAATCGTTTTTTTGATGAAGGTATTACTTTTAATCAGGAGACAACATTGTGTGGAAAATTAATTTTACATAATATTGCAGAGGCCAAAGAAAGGGATTATTTTATCGAATTGCATTATATAGGTGTTGAGAGTGTAAACATTGCCAAGGAAAGGGTAGCGATCCGTGTAAAAAGGGGTGGTCACGGTATTTCCGAAGAGGATATTGAGAGAAGATATATTGACACATTTCGTAATTTGAAATTTGTTTTACCGGAATGTAATTTAGTGGCATTTTATGATAATACAATAGAATTTCACAGATTTGCCATTTATAAAAATGGAAAGCCGGAAAGAGTCTCACATGAGATACCGCTATGGTATGAAAAATTTATAGAGAATGTAAAATAGAGAGCGGTAATTTGTATGATAAAATGCCATCAAACATTACGAAATAGTGTGGGTAAGTGGCAGGTAACTAACAAATGCCTTGAAAATGCCGGAAAATATGGAGTTCAATCCCCAAAACGCAGTTGTTTTGGGGATTTTTCTATCTGTGACACAACAAAACAGGATAAAACCCCTTACGCTCCTGTTTCTTATATCCGCAACGCTTTAAAAATCAAGTTTTTGGAAAGTATACGTCATAAAAAGTTTGAGAAATATTTAATGGAATAATGTGTATGGTTGTGCTATAATAGTATCTATTAATAGACAGTTCACCAATTCAACAGATGGAGGAAAAGTAATGCATATTATTCCTAAAAAAGAGTTGCCGGAAACTATGCCCACTGGTATTTGCATTAAATATGCCAGTAAAAGTTTTAGCACAGATGAAAAAGACAGAATAAATGATATTTCGGAAGCCGGAATACAAAGCATAATAAATAATATCCGTAACAACACTTATAAAAGCGTGTTTCTTTCTTTAGATTCAGAGGGGGATATTGGAATCAAATTTTTTCAATTGGAGAGTGATGAGGGGTGGATCTTTGTGCAGATATGCGATGAGGAAGAAGACCTTTACTATTCCTCTGTCAATGTGGATTATCTTAATTCTAATGAGGAAGCTCCGATTCTATGCAGTGATAGGCAGTCAGTTATCATGAAAAGAAACACTATGCATGACTTGGAGATGGCTGCTAAATGTGTGGAATGGTTTATTAGAACAGGAGAACCATATCCCAACATGGAGTGGCTTACAAATAGATAAAATAGCATAAAGTTTTCTATGCACCATGTAAAAAAGCATTTAGAAAAAGTGATTTTGCTTGATATGATCACAACACAATTATATAAGATGTTAAAAAACGGAATTTTGTTTACCCTTGGGTAGCGGTTATCTTAACAGACAATCAGCTACCTTTTTTATTTTCAAGAACGACTGAAACAGCACCGAAAGAATGAGGAAAAATGATTGAGAACAAGAACGAAGCAAGCAGGAGCTTAGAAAAAGCATTGCAGGCAATGGAACAGGCAAAACAGCGTACAGCTAACGAAAAGAAATTCCGCAGGCTTACCTGCGGAGTTTTGTCTGTGGCCTTATGTGAGCGGAGATGGCCTTCTTATAAATGGTGAAAAAGGCATTTATAGATTCGCGATGCCATAGAGAAAATGGTTCGAGAAAAATATCGTCATTTTTCTACAGTAATATACAAATTTTTACAAAAAATGTATTGATAATATCTACTATATAAATTATAATATTCAAAAGGATTGGTGACAGAAGAAAGAAATATGTAGGAGAACAATTGTATGAGTTTTGGAGATAAACTGTTTCAACTAAGGAGCGAAAGAGGAATCTATCAAAAGGAGATAGCGGAGTTTTTATCTGTATCAGTGGGAACCATTTCCAACTATGAAAATGGCGTACACAGCCCGGATCTGGAGACATTGTGCAAGCTGGCGGGATATTTTAACGTGACCACGGATTTTATGCTGGAACTCACGGAGAACGCCACATCCATGGAGAAGCTGAACGTACCCATGACCGAAGGACATACTATCGGGAGCGCGCTGAATACCATGCAGAATTTATCACAGCCCGGCCGCCAGCAGATGCTCAATTATCTGACTATGGTCAGGATCTGTGAGGATATGCCCAGGAAAAACCAGATTATCAACAGGCAGAGACAAACCATTGAGCAGCAGAACCAAACCATTGAGTGGCAGACCCAGGAAATCGACCGACTGAAAGAAATATTGCGTCTCCAGACAGTGGAGGAGCTTCAAGCGCAGGATGTGCTGCAAAATGTCTGAGGGCAAAATTTGATTCACTCCCCCTGATTTTTGCCGCTTGAAAATTCCTGAATAATGAATTGTCAGAGTTTTTTTGTCGCCTTAAGTGCAATAAAATAAAAAAAATTACAAAATAAGTCAAAAAAGCGGTTGATAGTATCTAGAATATATAATATAGTGTTGTACAGATATTCAAGTAGGGGAGAATCACAATATGAATTTTGGAGATATACTGTTTCAACTGAGAACGGAACGGGGAATCTACCAGAAACAACTGGCAGAGTATCTCGCTGTGTCTATTGGCACCATATCTAATTATGAGAACGGCGTACATTGCCCGGATCTGAATACACTGTGCAGGATTGCGGATTTCTTTCATGTGTCCGCAGACTATCTTTTAGGGCTCACCTCCAACTCTATGCCCATTGACAGCCTGAACATCAGACTGTCAGACGAATATACAGTGGGCAGTGTGCTGAACTCCATGCTGGAGTTGTCTCAGGTCAGCCGTCAGAGCGTGTCAAAATATCTGGATATGATTAAAATCTGTGAGGCCATGCCGGAGAAGGAGGAGGCGATCAGCAGACTGATGGCGCAGCTCCAGCGGCAGAAACACACGATTGAGCGGCAGAAACAAACTATGGCCGAGCAGGCTCAGGAGATACTTCAATTAAAATCCTTACCGGAAGAAAAATATATGATCTCTCCCTAAAGTTTTTTTTACAGCCACCGATATATAGTATATCGGAAGAGTGGACAGCGCAGGGGAGAAATAAAATTAAAAAAATTAGATGAAAATCTAAATTCGCCCCTAAAGTTTTCCATGAACTCACCGATATACATAACAAGTAAAGCAAATGGACGAAAGTTCAATGCTTACCCTCAACGTAATCCGGATCTGATCCGCACAATCAGAGAAAGATTGCAGTAACATTTGCCGGGAGAGCGATAAGTGCGAATCGAAGGAACGGCAAGCAAAAACTCGGTCGCAAGGAAGCGACTTCAAAATTCAAGGAGGAATATATCATGGTAGTACAACACAACTTACGTGCAGTAAACTCTAACAGAATGCTGGGCTTAACCGCATCCAGCCAGTCCAAGTCCACTGAGAAACTGTCTTCTGGTTACAAGATCAACCGTGCAGCTGATGATGCTGCTGGCTTGGCTATCAGCGAGAAGATGAGACGTCAGGTGAGAGGTCTGACCCAGGCTTCCGCTAATGCACAGGATGGTATCTCTTGCGTACAGACGGCTGAAGGTGCTCTGAACGAAGTTCATGACATGCTGCAGAGAATGAACGAGCTGGCAGTTAAGGCTGCTAACGGCACGAACCAGACTGAGGATCAGTCTTACATCCAGAAGGAAGTTAACAACCTGATTTCTGAGATCGACCGTGTAGCTACGACATCTACTTTCAATGAGAGAAAGCTGTTAAACGGCGAGATGTCTGCAGGTGTAGCTCTTCAGGTAGGTGCTGAGAACTCTACTGACAATCAGATCACACTGAAGATCAGCAAGATGAATGCTACTGGTTTGGGTGTTAACGCTGTTAGCTGCTCCAGCCAGACTGGCGCTAAGGCAGCTATCGACTCCGTTAAGAATGCTATCAAGTCTTTGAACGAGCAGCGCGCAGACCTCGGTGCAGTGCAGAATCGTCTGGAGCACACCATTGCGAACTTGGATAACGTTGTTGAGAACACCACAGCAGCTGAGTCCCAGATCCGTGATACCGATATGGCATCTGAGATGGTTAAGTACTCCAACAACAATATTCTGGCTCAGGCAGGTCAGGCTATGTTGGCACAGTCTAACCAGGCTAATCAGGGTGTACTGTCCTTACTTCAGTAATCAACACAATACTACCATAAGGGCTGACTTCGGTCAGCCCTTATTTTCGGAGATTTTTATGAAAAAAGTCGTCTTTCTCTGTGATAAAATGCTGGAAATGATAATGCGGGAGAATCTCCTGATTTTTCGGAACATATGGGAGGAGCAGGGATACGAAGCAATGGAATTGCTGGTTGAGGAGCAGAAATCTCCAGACATATATATGAATGAACTGGCGGCACTGGAAGAAGATTTTCTTGTGACCTTTGCCATGACTGGATTCTCATGGTGTGATCTGTTGGAACGAGTGCGTTTCAATACTCTTGCTACAATGCAGATTCATATCTTAATGGGTAATTTGCCACATTATGATTTGTTTTTGCGCAAAGAATATGGGATTCAGTGCTTTTTTATCACTGATAGTAATGCTCTTTTTTCGGACTGGAAGACGAAATATCCCCTGCTTCCTTATATGGACAGGATTCCCACACTCTATATGGCAGAACATCTCACAGAAGTGGAAAAGATGGCTAATTACGCCAATCTTCGGGAAATGCTTCTGAAAATTTTTGCGTTTATAAAGAAACCGGTTGTGCTATAAACCGGCGATCTGAAACATAGATGTTATTCTTTGCGGATAAGTGAAATTCTTTTGTATCACAGTATAAGCGTTTTGCTGGATCTTGGTTCGCGCTTCCTCGCGCGCAAGATAAAACCTGGCCTTTTCAGCGGCGTCTTCCATGTTGTTATAACATACAATATCGCAGTCAGGGCGAAAATAATCCATCAGTTCCGGCTGTGGATTGCAGAGGATGAAGCCCCCGGAACCCATTATGTCCAAAGCGCGCAGAGGAATGCCGGAGTGGATAGTGCGCATGGTGGGGCATAGATTGATGCGGCTGAGCCGGAATACCTTGGGCATCTCTGTAGAATAGGTGACGGGTCCATTAAAGGGCACTTCAGATAATTGTTCTATAATTTCGCTGGAGTATAAATGTACCTTGCAAAACCGATTCATCAGGCGAAGCAAAATAATTCGTTCATTGTGGGTGATCTGGTAGTTCATACAGAGTAGCAGCGCGGCTTTGCTGATGCCAGGTTCCTGATCGCTGTGAAAGACAATGCCTTTCTCTGTCAGACAGTCATTAATTCGATTAAGCAGCGCATCGTCGATGATATCGTCCAGCAACGGAAACTCTGAAAATCTTAATTGCGCATCTGTGAGGGCCTTGATGTAGCCAATGGTATATTCATCCTGAGAAGACAGAATTTTATTCAACTGAGACTGGTAGAATCTTCCCACGAAAGAAAGGTCACAGGTAAAGCGTTTTCTGTCTGCTTCGGTGATTTTGATGGAGGAAAGACGTCTGGTATTTACGGCCAGCGGAAGATGATGTATATTTGTCAGTCCCATATTGCGGAAATTCTCCACTTCCATGCGGTCAAAGAGAAAGACATAATTTGTGGGAAAGGCATAATATTCCATACAATCCCTTGGCAGAGGACAGTCATAAGACCATGCCAGGTACTTCGTGTTGTGACGATAGCAAATCTTAGCCAGAAGGGGTTGGAAGTTGGTACTGATCACACAGTCATACTGCCCGGCTTCTAAATGGGCGGTAATATATCTCTCATAATAGGCGTCTTCCAGCGGATTGGGCAGCGGATAGATAAGATTCTTACAATGATGTCCCATTTCAGTTAAACAGGACATGAGATCCGGTTGAATATAGGAACCGAAATCATGTAATAAGATGTTCATGTTATATAACCCCGTGTCAAACATATTTTCATAAAGTATAACACATATTCTCACAGTTGAAAAGAAAATTAGTGGTAAGAGTCTGCGCGCTTTGATATAATAAGTGGCAGGAGACCCAAGCGAAAGACGGCACACACGGAGGTCGACTGATCACGGTAAGATGTCGTAAGGGAGACATGGTCAGAAATTATATAAGGAATAACAACCATGATAAAGAATATATTGCTTTATAAGTGGCATGCATACACGGAGCCGTTTCTGGTTTCCAATTTAGAGGAAATGGGATACCATTGTGTAGTATTTGGCGAGAAATTTGAGGATTATCACGCGGACGCGGCATTTGTCATGAAGGTGATAAGCTGTATCCAGGCAGAGAATATTCATATGATATTTTCTATAGATTATTTACCTTTGCTCGCTTCCTGCGGTAAAATATGTGAGGTGCCCTATGTGGCATGGATATACGACTGCCCACAGCATACGCTGCTTTCCAAGACTACATTATACCCCAATAACTACCTGTTCTTTTTTGACAGAGCCTATGCGGAACAATTGATCAGGCAGGGATGCGCAAAAGTGTTCCATCTTCCGCTGGCAGTGGATGTGGGCGTTTTTGAGGCGAGCATCAGGGAGGAAAAGGCAGGCATATCAGATTATGCTGCGGACATTTCCTTTGTGGGCAGTCTGTACAACGAGAAGGAGAAATGGCTACAGGCGGAGGGTATTCCGGCCTATGTAAAAGGATATCTTCAAGGCATTGAGGAGGCACAGATCCGCGTATACGGATATAATTTTGTCAAAGAGATGCTTGATGAAGCGATTGCCCGGGATATTTTGCGGAAGGCCGATCTGCTGCTCAATGACTTATATTTTGACAATCCCATACAGCTTGTGGCCGATCTGGTAAACTGGGAAATATCCCAGAAGGAGCGCGTCCGGGTTATAGAGCGGCTTACCAGAAAACATACGCTTCACTTATATACAAAATCTCCCTTTGAGGCCGGGGATAACATTAAGCTGTGTGGGTCTGTGGACTACCAGAAGGAGATGCCTCTGGTATTTCATAACAGCAAGATCAATCTACAGATCACTTCCAAAACCATTGAGACAGGGATTTCTCAGCGCGTATTGGATATTTTGGCCTGTGGGGGATTCTGTCTTGCCAATTACCAACAGGAAATAGCGGAATTTTTTGTGGACGGAAGAGAACTCGTAATGTACACGGATATGGAAGATCTGGCCCAAAAGGTGGACTGGTATCTGGAGCATGATGACGAACGTGCCGCCATTGCAAGGGCAGGCTATGAGAAGGTGCGGAAACAGTTCTGCATGAGAGACAGGCTGGCCTATATCCTGGAAGCTGTAGAGAGGGACGGAAATGAATAATGGGAAGAGACCGTTGGTCAGCGTCGTGATTCCTACTTATAACCGAATAGCATCCCTGCCTGTCGCCATATACAGTGTTTTAAATCAGACTTATGACAATCTGGAGATTATCGTTGTGGATGACGGTTCGGATGACGGGACGGAAGAATATGTACAGAGTATCGCGGATCAGAGGATCAGATATAAGCGGAGCGGCGGCAATATGGGACCTTCTGCGGCAAGAAACATGGGGGCCAGACTGGCTTTGGGAGAGTATCTGGCTTTTCAGGACAGTGATGACGAATGGATGCCGGATAAGCTGGAAAAACAGATGAAACTTCTACAGGAGAGCGGGGAAGTTACTCTGGTGTATTGCGCTTTCGAAAAATATCGGGATGGGGAATTATTGGGGTATGTTCCTTCTCCCCATATCCCCTATGAGGAAAAATGCGGTGATCTGTTTACGCGTCTCCTGTTATCACCTTTAATCAGTACACAGACAATGGTAGTGAAGACAGAGTTGTTTTTGGAGGAAAACGGTTTTCAGGAGGCTCTAAAATCTTATGAAGATTATGAGTTTTCTCTGCGCTTTGCTCGAAAATACAGAATCGGTTTTGTGGATGAGTTTTTAGTAAGAGTGAATAGTTCACCCGATAGTGTGAACAAGCGTTTTGCCGAGAGAATCCGAACACAGTTTTTTATCGTGCGCGAGATGCTGGATGCCTTAAGAAATCTGGGATTTCTATGGCAGAAACTGGAAAGCATTTTATGTGAGGCGGAATCTCTTGATTGCCATGCCATTTTCATAGAAGAAATGTATAATCTTTCAGAGCGCATTTTAAATAATGAGGAGCGTTCAAACGCGGAAATGCTTTTGCGGAAAGCGGAACTGGACAATGAAACAGAGCAGGCCCGGGGGAATCTGTTGGAGAGAATTTCCAATGCGAAAGCCGAAAGCCTGAAAGTATATGCAAAGATTTATGTAAGCGGGACAGGCTGTTCGGAGGAGCAGCGGGAAAATACCAGTCGATTGATGGATCAGATCAGGGATATTGCAACGCAATATGAAAGGCTGTCCCCACTCTCGGAAGAGATGAAAGATTCCTGCGCCAGGTTATACCAGAGTCTTGGGAAAGCCGATCTACAGTGGACAGAGCAACTTTATCTCCTGACGGATATGGTAGAACTTTTAGAAAAATTGGAGAGACTGCTATCATAAAAGTTTTACCAGTTCCGGTTTGAGCAGGGGGAGCGCCCTCTGTCCCAGATGGCAGCGATCCGGAGAGAGATAGTGTTCTATTGTGAGATAGTCAGGTGTAATCATTTGAGCAAAAACCGACAAAAAGGGGATGTCATGTTCCGCGCATATCCTGGAAAGCTGTTGATTAAAGTATTCGGTGGCCATATTACGTTGCACTTCTGTTCCACATCGGGGATATCTTGTGTCTAAGGGGCAGCGTTCACTTTGGGATGCGATGGGCCCCCAGCAGGAAACCTGATAGCCCTGATCCTGTAGTTGCAGTAACAGCAGGGTATAAGGTTCCAGAATCTCATCGACAATCTCACGGTAGCTTCTGCTCTGTATCGCGGTTTGCTTAAAGACATGGACGCGGAGATCAATCTCTCCAAGGCAGCATAATATTCTGGACCGAGGCTGTACAAAGCAGTCCAGCAGATAGTCCAGTTTCTCCCGGAAAGAGGAACTGGTACCGTATCGGTTGCAGTTGTAAGCCAAACAAGGCCCCAGATGAAGCGGGGTAAAGGGATAGGGTGTATTGTTCGGGCAGGTATTGATCTCTTTGCCTATGGGGAGAAAAGAGAGTTCTTCGTTGCCACTGAAAAAGTTTACATGAGAATCTCCCAGCACAATAACGGTATTATTTTTGCAGTGGCGCAGGCAGGCGTGATCAAAGTTCGCCTGTTCCATAAGATGCGATGTATACTCCAGATCCGGCATGAAGAGAAGGATGGTGAGGAGTTTCCGGAACAGGGAAATAACGGCCTGTACATGGTTGGCGGCGGCATGTTGTTCGGCACTTGTCAACATTTCCGCAAGCAGATCCTGTGCTTTTTGAAGCTGTGTCGCCGGATAGATGCCGTCGCGGCAATCCAGTTCGGCGGACAGACACAGACGTATATCCTCCCAGGGAAGCAAAGGGAGAATTGTGGGATTGGATTCTATGGAATCCACCAGTTTGGAAAGAATGTGCGTGGTTTGCATGTATGATTCAACTCCTTATTGGCGCAGTATTTGAAGAACTTAATATATAGGGCATAATTAGAAGTCTAACACAAAGGAAAAAGGTATACAAGCAGAAAGTGGCCGAAAAGGAGAGCGGGAAATGAATCAGACGAAAAGTCTACTGTTAAAAATCAGATCGGCAATTGAGGATGGCAGGCTTTCTGGAAAGCAGGTACCGATTGCGGATATGAAGCAATGTGTCTATCAGGAGCTACAGGTAAATCGCGGCACATTTACCGAGCGACAGTATATGGAAGTTCTGGAGCGATTTGAAACCATGTGCGGCAATATCCCGGAGGACATGGCGGATAAAGGAAAACTACTTCTGCTGACGGACGCGCTGCTCCTTTGCACAGATATGATATCCCAGACAGTTTACGCGCTGGCCAACAGAGATTACTGGCTCTATAAGCATGGGCAGGAAGCGGAAAACGGGGAGATTGGAGGTATCATTGACTATATAGACAGAGAGCGCAGGATAGACCTGATCAGCTATGATTTTGTGAAAGAATACCGGAATCTTCCGGTGGCGGTTTGCGTGGATGAGAGCTGTGACATGAGATTTGTGCTGTATAAAGGGAGGAAAATGTATTTTCCCAGAAGATGGAATGAGGAAAAGATAGTCAACTATTATCGCACGGTGGTAATGGAGCAGGACAGACGTTCGCCGCACTGTTACGCTCATGCGTCTCATGGCGTGGGGGAAGGCGATATTGTGGTGGACGCAGGAGCGGCAGAGGGCATTTTTTCGCTGGATTGTATAGACAGGGCTTCCAGACTTTATCTGATTGAAGCAGATCCGGAATGGATAGAGGCGTTGGAACAGACTTTTCGGGAGGAGCGGGGCAAGGTACAAATCATTTACGGCTTTCTGGACAGTTTCCACGATGGTATCCATGTAAACTTGGACACTTTGTTTGATAAAGAGGAAATCCATTACCTTAAGATGGATATTGAGGGGGCGGAAAAAGCCGCATTGGCCGGAGCGCTTAGAACTCTGGACAGGTGCGGGAATATCCGCTGCGCGATCTGCTCCTATCATTGCCGCGAGGATGAGCAGAGTATTCGCGATACCCTGGAAAGCCATGGATTCACAGTGGAGACTTCCAGGGGATATATGTGTCCCGACTGGACCATGGAGGCGTATCTGAACGCGGAGCTTCGGAGAGGGATTGTATTCGGAAGAAAGGGGGATGAGGCGTGTCATGGCGGGAAATCAGCAGTATGACGCTTTGATTGTTGTGACGGCCAGGGATTTTGAGAGGGTTCAAAGTCAATATCCCAGGCTGGTAAATAACCTGCCCGCGAGGAATATTTACTTTGTGGGTAATGCGGATGTGGTCAGGCTGGTACGAGCCTCGAATCTGGGAGACAGGGTACGCTTTTTGGAGGAAGATTCCATACTGCCTTTTAACGCCGTACATGAAGTTATGGAGCAGGCCTTGAAGGAGGTGCTGCGGGGGCGGGAACTGCCCAGGGGGATAACCGGATGGTATTATCAGCAGTTCCTCAAAATGCAGTATGCCAGTGTATGTGAAGAGGACTATTATCTTGTGTGGGATGGTGATACCATACCGTGCAGATCATTTTCCATGTTTCATGAAGAACTCGGCATTCCCTATCTGGATCTGAAAACAGAGTACCATAAAGCATATTTTGATACATTGTCCAGACTGATTCCGGGTATGCATAAATGTATAGAGAAATCATTTATTTCGGAGCATATGCTGATTGGCCGTGAGATTATGCGACAGCTTATCCGGGAAATGGAAGCAAACCGGGAGATACCCGGAAAGGCTTTCTGGGAGAAGGTGATCCATGCCATTGATGTGCAGGATCTGCAAACAAACAGTTTCAGCGAATTTGAAACTTATGGCACTTACGTGGCGCTGCGCCGTCCGGAGTCATACCGGCTGCGCAACTGGCATTCCTTTCGCTATGGCGGTGTGTTTTACAGTCTGGATACGATCTCTGATGCCGATTACGAATGGCTGGGAAAGGACTTCCATGCCATCTCCTTTGAAAAAGGAGATTTTGTCAGAGAAGATCAAAAGAATCTGTTTGACAATAAGAAATATCAGGAAAAACTTTCTGCCAGGCAGATGCTGGAAATTGCCCAGGAAGAGTTTAAGGAAGGGAGTTATATTGAAGTATGGAAGACGTAACATACAGTAATGAAGAAGTAAACGCCATAAGGTGGAAGGTCTATCGGCAACTGGCGAATTTAAAGCAGAGGGTGGCGGTGCTCTATGAGGAACTGATCAATGAGGGCAAACCATGCCGTCCATCCATTTTTGCGGAATTGCGGACCGTGACAAATACCCTGTGTATTTGCAGGGCGCTGTTTGGGCTTCCCGCCTGGGTGGAAGAGCGGTGCGGACAAGTCAGGGAGGCTGCGGAGATGCAGGAGCAGAGTAACATTTGCAGGGCTTCCTTTCTGACGGACTTGTTTGAGGCCCTGGAGCAAGTGGAGGGGGGCATCGCGTTAAACGCAAAACGCTGTAATGTCTGTGGGAGCGAAGTGTTCTTTTTACCCATCGCGCCGGGTTATGAAATCATGCGGAAGAAATATGGTTTTCTCTATTGGGACGCAGACTTCCAACTGGAGAGCAGGGAGAAATATGGATGTCCGGTATGCGGGGCCTATGACAGGGATCGTCTGATGATAGCTTTTTTGAAGGAGGTGCAGGCTGAGGCAGGAGAAAAGCTGCGAATGTTACAGGTGGCTCCCTCGTCTTACATAGAACGCTATGCGCTGGGGAGAGAGGATATCCTGTATGAATCAACCGATCTGATGATGCCTGGGGTTACCTTCCAGGCGGATTTGCAGCATATGGATATGGTGAAGAATGAGACATATGATATCATCGTCTGTTCCCACGTGTTGGAGCACGTGGAGGATGATGCCAAAGCCATGAGAGAGTTGTATCGGATACTGAAACCAGAGGGTGTATGTCTGGTATTGGTGCCTTTGATTGCCGGAAAACAGGAAACAGAGGAACAATGGGGCTGCTCGGAGGAGGAAAACTGGAGGCGTTTTGGACAGGGAGATCATTGCAGGCTTTATGGCCGGAGTGACTTTATACGGCGATTGCAGGAAGCAGGATTCTATGTCAATGAACTGGGGAAGGAATGGTTTGGAGAGGAGTTTTATCAGCAGCATGGTTTTGATGAACTGTCTATCCTGTATGTGGTGACTAAGGACATCCGATTGGTAGAGACGGATGAGGAGACCTGGCAGATCAGAGAACTGACACAGCTGCGGGAGGAGAACCGTCTGCTGCGTCGAGCGCTGGAGGATGTAAACAGGCGTCTGGTGGAACTGGACAGAAGTACCGGGATCAATACCATGATATTCTCTCACATGCTCGGCAATATAGGGTGGGAGATCAATGATCCCAAGTTTCGGGAAAAACTGTGGTATCCGCAGATCATGAGTATGGAGGCCACCATTCATGAGATTGTAGAGAGGAGAAAATCCATCGCCAGATTTGGGGACGGCGAATTTGCAATTATCAGTGGCGCCACCAGGTGGAGATTCCAGAGAGACGATGAGAGACTGGCGGAGAGACTGAAAGAGGTATTACAGTCGCGGGAAGAGCAGGTTCTGATAGGCCTGAATGAATTTTATGGAGAACTTGAGGATTGGGAGAGCGGGGCGGCGAACGGCGTCAGAATGTACCTTACCCCGGAAGTGAGAAAACAGCATTACGCGCTTCTGGACCCTCACCGGGTCTATGGCAACGCGCGCGCGTTCAGAAATGAAAGCTGGGAAATTGTCAGAAATCTAAAGAGAATTTGGGAGGGCAGAGACTGTGTGTTTGTGGAAGGCTTCCAGACCAGAATGGGCGTGGGCAATGATCTGTTTGACAATGCCAGATCTGTTGTCAGGATTCTGTGCCCTGCGGAGAGCGCTTTTGACCGCTATGAAGAGATCTATAGCGAGGCCGTCAAGCAGCCTGCGGATAAGCTGTTTTTGATTGCGCTGGGGCCTACAGCCAGTGTCCTGTCCTATGATCTTGCAATGCGGGGGTATCAGGCCATAGATCTTGGACATGCCGACCTGAGTTATGAGTGGTTGCGCAGAGGAAAACGGGAAAAACTGGCAAATAAATATTGCAATGAGATGACTGACGGATATATGGTGGAGGAGATCCATGATGCGGGATATGAGTCACAGATCATTGCCGATTTTCGGTAGGAGGGAGAGAAGTAATGGCAGAAGAGTTTTTGGAGGAAATATACCAGGACGCGAAATTGATAGATATAATGCGCCAAATTGCGTACTATGCGAAGGTTCAGGATGAGTATCATGTCGCGAGTATATATGAGGCGCATTATGGGGAACTGATGAGCGTTTGCCGGAAATACGCGCAGATGGACGGCGCAGGTGGGGAAGCGTTTGTGAATTGTCTGCAGGAAGTTTATGATGCGGGCAATGACCTGATTTTGCTGGGAGATACAATCGAGTACAAGCTGCTGCCTCTTCTGGAGAAGAGCATGGGGCGTTTTGGCACGATCCGGACAGAGAATGAGGAAGGGGATTATCTGTTTCAATCTTCCCGGTCAGGATTTCTGACAATAAAGGATTTGCAAAATAATGCTTATATCCACAGCGCGGTGGATCCCATGGGGGAGGCGAGAGAAATTGCGGAATATATTTTTGATCCCAGAAGAAGGGCATATAGCATCAGAGGGTGCGGGTTGGGATACCTGGCATACCAGCTGCATCAAATCTCAAATGGGGCCGTCTTTATCCGCGTTTTTGAAAAGGATGCCCGTATGGTAGAGTACGCCAGAAGATACGGAGTGCTGGACTGGGTGCCTTCCGACTGTATGGAAGTCATTGTAGACGAGGACCCGCTTCCGTTTTTGGAAAGCGCTTCGGATGAGCATACAGGTTTTTATATGCTGGTTCCGGAATTAGCCCGGGAGTCACCGGAAGTTCGACCGATCTTAATGGAGTTTTATGTGAGATACAGCACGCTCATGAAACTTAAGCGGGATCAGGGAATTAACTATTGGAGCAATCTGCAAAGTAAATGCAGAATGATATCCGAGATGGATGCCTCTTATGTAAAAAAAGACGCTATTGTTGTGGCAGCAGGGCCGTCTCTTGACAACAGTCTGGACTTTTTAAAAGAGAATATGGGGAAAAAGACGATCATTGCGGTGGGGACTGTCTTTAAAAAGTTGCTGAAGCTGGATATTGTTCCGGATTTGTTGGTGATCGTAGATCCCGTAGAGCACACCTATCAGCAGATCGAAGGGGTGGAGGACCAAAAAGTTCCCCTGCTGCTGGCTATGAATGCCTATTGGAAATTCGCGGCGGCCTATCAGGGAGAAAAGTATATGATTCCATTGACAACAGTGGGAGAAGTGGATAATATAACAGAAACATATGAGGATGCATGGGATACTTGCGGAACGGTGACAACGATGGCCCTACAGGTGGCAATCCGGTTTCAGGCGGAAACTATTTTTCTGGTGGGTGTGGATCTGGCGTTTCCGGGAGGCATAACCCACGCAACGGAAACGGCGGACAGAACGCAGCTTTCTATGGATGACTTAATACCGGTTGAGGGATGCCGAGGTACAACCGTGTATACAGATACGGTGTTTATAAGTTATCGCCATGATATGGAGAATCTGATAGCGCAAAACCCCGGGATTACGTATTATAATATGTCAGACCTGGGGGCGAAAATTGTAGGAACCAAAAATTGGGAGCCGGTGTGAAGGGCCCCGGATTGTTGATAGCAGGAAGGCTGACGGCGACTTGGTATGGCGGGAATCATTGAAGGAGAAGCAATGCGGGACAGATATATGGGGAAGAGAGATTCTATTCTTGTAGATAAATCATACAGCCTGAAAGAAACGATGACCATGATCAATGCAAATTCCATGGGTTTTGCGCTGGTATGTGACGGTGGGAAGCTGCTGGGCATTGTCACGGACGGCGATATCCGGCGATATCTGCTGGGAGGCGGCAGTCTGATGGAGTCCATAGACAATATTGCCAACAGAGAGTTCTTCTTTGTGGGTGAGAACGAGAGACATCTGGCCAGAACAATTATGGAGCGGGAAAAGATAACCGTGATCCCCGTTGTTAATGAGAGGCGGGAACTTGTCGATATCCTTTTTGACAAGCCGGATTCAGACAAGGCTTCCGGGGAGAAAATAAACCTTCCGCTGGTTATCATGGCAGGGGGAAAGGGAACCCGGCTTTGGCCGTATACCAATATTTTGCCCAAACCGCTGATCCCCATAGACGGCATTACGATTACAGAGCAGATTATGAATCGTTTTGCAAAATACGGATGTAAAGACGTGTTTATTATTGTCAATTACATGAAGGATTTCATTAAAGCATATTTTAAGGAAAAATCAGTGAAGCAAACCATTCATTTCATAGAGGAGGAATGTTTTCTGGGGACCGGTGGCGGGCTGCAATATCTCAATGGTCTGATAGACGCCCCCTTTTTCCTGACAAACTGCGATGTGCTGGTAGATTGCGATTATGCACAAATATTAGAAGCGCATAAGGAGCAGGAAAATATAGTAACCATGGTGTGTGCCAAAAAGAACCTGGTCATCCCGTATGGAACCGTTGAGGTCAGCAAAGATTGCCGGATCTTGTCAATGAAGGAGAAACCGGCGGTAGAGTACAATATCAATACGGGGGTCTATCTGGTGGAGCCGGAACTTTTGAGGCTGATACCCAAAAATCAAGGCATTCACTTTCCGCAGCTTATTGAACGCGCGATGGAGGCTTCTCACAAGGTCGGAACTTATCTCATTGATGAGAGCCAGTGGATGGATATGGGGCAGTTGGAGGAACTGGAACAAATGAAATATAAACTGGAGAAATTTTAGGCGTGACACATAGGGAACAAATTATTCTGATTGGTTGCGGCGGACACGCAGTCAGCGTAGCGGACAGTATCCGGCAGTCCGGCCAATATGAAATAGCGGGATATATAGAGCGTGAAGGTTTCAGGGAAACAGGCAGCCTGGGGATTCCGGTGCTTGGAACGGACAGTGACTTGGAAGCGGTTTTTGACGCGGGCATTCATGCCGCGTTTGTGACAATTGGATACATGGGAAAAGGAACTGTTCGAGATAGAATATATGAACGTTTGAAGCAGATCGGATATCGCATTCCCAGTATCATAGATCCGTCGGCGATACTGGCCCAGGGACTCCGGATAGGAGAAGGGACATTTATCGGCAAAAGGGCGGTGGTCAACAGCAATTCGCGGATTGGCAGGATGTGCATCGTCAATACAGGCGCAATTGTGGAACATGACAATGAGATCGGTGCGTTTTCTCATATTGCTGTGGGAAGTGTGTTGTGCGGTGACGTAAAGATTGGCAGAAGAGCGCTGATTGGCGCAAACGCCGTGGTGATACAGGGAACCAGAATCGGGGACGGAGCAATTGTGGGAGCGGGAACCACGGTCAGGCATGATATAGAGTCAGGGCAGGTATTTTATGGAAAATGAGAGGCAGATACTGCTTATTGCAGAGGCGGGGGTCAATCATAACGGAGATCTGGAACTTGCCAAAGAGATGGTGAGAAAAGCCAGGGAGGCGGAGGCCGACTATATCAAGTTTCAGACATTTATTCCCGGCGATCTGGTTACAAGCCGTGCGGAAAAAGCGGATTATCAGAAGAGAGAGACCGACGGGTGCAGCACGCAAAGGGAGATGCTGGAGCGTCTGGCCTTATCAGAGCATGCGTTTTGGGAATTGAAGGAGTATTGTGACCGGCTGGGAGTCGGCTTTTTATCCACTCCCTTTGATTTAGGGAGTATAGATTTTTTATCCCGGCTGGATATGGATTATTGGAAAGTGCCCTCGGGGGAAATAACAAATCTACCGTATTTGGAAAGAATTGCGGAAACCGGCAAAAAAGTGCTTCTTTCCACCGGGATGAGTGAACTTTGTGAGATCCGCAGGGCGCTGGATATTCTGGAGAAAAGCGGCTGTGGAGAAATTACAATATTACAATGCAATACGGAATATCCCACCCCCTTTGGGGATGTAAATTTGCTGGCAATGAAGCAGATGGAGGAGATTTTTCACAAGAGGGTGGGATACTCGGATCACACCCGGGGCATAGAGATTCCAATTGCGGCGGCAGCATTGGGCGCAAGGGTGATTGAAAAACATTTTACGTTGGACCGAAACATGGAGGGCCCCGATCACCGGGCCAGCCTTGAACCCGCTGAACTGGCGGCTATGGTGCGGGCAGTTCGGAATGTGGAAAAAGCCCTGGGAGACGGGAGAAAGCGAAGAACCCTATCCGAGGGGCATAATGTGGAACTTGTGCGGAAAAGTATTGTGGCGTCTGCCCCCATCAAAGCCGGGGAAGTGTTTACAACCGATAACATTACTGTAAAGCGTCCCGGTACAGGCATCTCTCCCATGGAGTGGCGTGCAGTACTGGGGAAACAGGCAAAAAGAGATTATGAGCCGGACGAACTGATTGAAAAGGAATACGGGGATGTATAGGGTGGGTGTAGTCACCGGCACCAGGGCAGAATATGGCCTGCTTAAGCCGCTGATGGAGAAAATTGAGAAAGATTGCGAACTGGAACTCTGCCTGATTGTCACTGGAGCGCATTTGGAGGAAAAGTTTGGATATACCTGCCGGGAAATTATGGAGGATGGGTATTCGGTCTTCTACCGGGTGCCGATGGATTTAAAGTCTGATACGCCAGAAGGAATCTGCGTCTCCATGGGCAAGGAATTGACAGGGCTTGCGGAAGTTTATGGACAGGCCGGACTGGATCTGCTGTTTTTGCTGGGAGACCGGTATGAGACGCTGGTAGCGGCCATTGCGGCAATGATGTTCCGGGTCCCGATTGCGCATCTGCATGGTGGGGAGATAACGGAAGGTGCGGTTGACGATGCGGTCAGACACAGTATTTCCAAAATGAGCGCCCTGCATTTTACCAGCACGGAGAATTACGCAAGGCGGCTGAGACAGATGGGGGAGGAGCCTGAACGGGTTTGGAATGTGGGAGCTCTTGGAGTTGAGAATATTAAGCGGATTCCATATCTGACCAGAGATGAGCTGTGCGGCAGATACGGTCCCCTGTTTGCCGAGCCGTATATTTTGGTTACGTATCATCCGGTAACGCTGGAGATAAACAAGGCCAAACTGCAGTTTGAAGAGTTTCTGCGGGTCATCTCCCGAAGAGAGGAATATAATTTTATTTTTACCTATGCCAATGCGGATATGGAAGGAGATGAAATCAACCGGTTAATCGATCAATATGTGGAGAAACATGAGAAGGCATGTGCTTTCAAATCCCTGGGGCAGGTCGGATATTTAAGCGCGCTGCGCTATGCATGCTGTGTGGCCGGAAACTCCTCCAGCGGGATCATCGAAGCCCCCTCTTTCCATATTCCCACAATCAATATCGGAAACCGGCAAAAGGGCAGGGAATGTTCCGGGACGGTAGTCTCCTGTGGAAACAGTGAAAAAGAGATAGAGAAGGCGTTTGCATATGCCCTGGGCAAAGCATTTATAGACAGATGTAAAGAATACTCCAATCCGTATGAGGGGGAAAATACATCGGACAGGATAGTAGAAGTCACTAAAGCAGCATTAAATAGGGGCATTACCATTAAAAAGAGCTTTATGGATATGTGAGGGAATAGATGAAAAAAGTGTTAGTAACCGGCGCGGACGGGTTTATTGGAAGCCATCTGGTAGAAAGCCTGATGGAAAAGGGGTACGAGGTCAAGGCATTCGTTTATTATAACTCCTTCGGAAAATGGGGGTGGCTGGACACTCTCCCAAAAGAAAAGCAGAAAGAAATAGAGATTTTTGCCGGAGACATCCGCGATCCCAACGGTGTCAGGACGGCCATGAAGGGAGCGGCGCAGGTGTTTCATCTGGCGGCGTTGATCGCCATCCCTTTCAGCTACCATTCCCCGGACTCCTATGTGGACACCAATATAAAGGGAACGCTGAATGTACTACAGGCGGCCAGAGATCTGGGGACGGAAAAAATCATGATCACATCCACCTCCGAAGTTTATGGGACGGCGCAATATGTTCCCATTGATGAGAAGCATCCTTTTCAGGGCCAATCTCCCTATTCGGCCACAAAAATCGGCGCGGACAGACTGGCCGAGAGCTTTTACCGCAGTTTTCAACTGCCGGTTTCCATTGTGAGGCCTTTTAATACCTTTGGCCCCAGGCAATCTGCCAGGGCTGTGATTCCAACGATTATTTCCCAGCTTCTGGCAGGTAAGGAGGAGATCAAACTGGGGGCTCTCTCGCCGGTCCGGGATTTTAATTATGTGAAGGATACGGCGGCGGGATTTATTGCCATTGCGGAGTCCTTTCATACCGTCGGACAGGAGATCAATATTGCGTCTCAGAGGGAGATTTCCATAGGGGATCTGGCGGAAACCATAATCAGCCAAATCAACCCCAAGGCCAGAATCGTCTGCGACGAGCGGCGGCTGCGCCCGGATAAGAGCGAAGTCGGCAGACTGCTGGGGAGCAACGCCAAGATTAAGGAATTGACGGACTGGAAGCAGCAATATACTTTTGCGCAGGGAATAGCCGCAACCATCGAATGGATGAGGCAGAATATGCAGTACTACAAAACAGATATCTATAATGTGTGAAACGAGGAAGACAGATATGGCTACGAATCCGTTTATCCCATTGTCAATCCCTAATTTTGAGGGGAATGAAGAAAAATATGTGCTTGACGCGGTCCGCCAGGGATGGGTATCCACAGGAGGGGCTTATATAACTACATTTGAGAAACAGCTGGCGGAATTTTTACATATACCCGCCGCCGTTATGTGTCAGAGCGGGACCTCCGCATTGCATCTTGCGCTGGTGGAGTGCGGAGTCTGTCCCGGAGACAGCGTGGTGGTTCCGACGCTTACTTTTATCGCCGCCGTAAATCCGGTCAAATATCAATTTGCCCATCCGGTCTTTATGGACTGTGACGACAGCCTGTGCATGGACCCCGTAAAGCTCAGAGAATATTGCGAGACAGAATGTGAGCGGGTAGACGGAAAGTTGTATGATAAAAAGAATCACTCCCGGATCAAGGCTGTCATTGTGGTTCACGTATTCGGGAACATGGCGGATATGGAACGCATAATGGATATTGCGGATCAATATGGTCTACAGGTGATTGAAGACGCCACGGAAGCCCTGGGCACAAAATATCTGGAGGGGCGCTACGCGGGGCAGTATGCGGGCACGATTGGCGACTATGGAGCTTACTCATTTAACGGAAACAAGATCATTACCACTGGCGGCGGCGGGGCAGTGGTAGCCAGGGACGCGAAACATCTGGAACATATAAAGTACCTGTCAACCCAGGCAAAGGATGACCCGCTGTTATATATGCATCATGAAATAGGCTATAACTACCGAATGACCAATGTGCAGGCTGCCATAGGCGTGGCACAGATGGAGGAGCTGCCGGAATTTATAGAACGCAAACAAAAAAATCATGAAGTATATAAGGAACTTCTGCGGGATTGTAAAATAGGAAAGTTACTGGATTTTCGGACCGGTACAAGCGCGAACAAATGGTTTTATTCCTTTGAACTGTATCCCGATGGAATATCGGCGGATCAGGCGATAGAAAAGCTGGCGCAGGAGAATATTCAGGCGAGAGCGATCTGGGGGCTGATTCATGAGCAGCGACCATACAGGGAGGACACTGCGTATCGGATACAGAGAGCTGCAGTTTACCGGGAACGCATCATAAACCTGCCGTGCAGCACGCAGCTGACATATGAGCAAATGGTACGGGTTGCGGATCTGCTGGGCAGCTTATGGCAATAGAAGAGAGCATTGCCGTATAAGGAGGGATAAAATAATGAGAGAGAATCCATTTACTGAGATTTATAAAGCCTGTAACGCCGGGGCGACTAACCAGGAAAAAAATGTATTGAGAAATACTCTATATACAGAACCCATTCTGATGGATATAGAATTGACCAACACTTGTAACTTGCAATGCTATATGTGTCCCACCGGGACCGGAAGCATGAAGCGCAAAAAGGGTTTTATGCCGCAAAACGTCATGGACGCGATCGTCGAGAATTTGCGAGACAGTTCCATTGCCGGAATCCGTTTTATTCTGTGGGGAGAACCTGTATTGCACCCGCAATTTTTGCACTTTGCCAAAAGAATAAAGGATTTGGGGAAATTGGTTCATTTTAATACAAACGGTATTTTATTGACAGAGGAGATCATGCGCGCGCTTGTGGACATGCAGATTGACAGCGTAAAATTCTCGTTTCAGGGAGTGGACCAAAAATCTTATGAAGAAATGCGCTTTGGAAGTGATTGGAACAGGCTTATTGAAAATATCAGGATGTTGTGTAACCTTCGCGGAGAAAGGGAAAGGCCATATATTCAGATTTCGACGACTATTACAGATGAAAGTAAAGAACAGGTGCAGAAGTTTATTGACGAAGTGCAGCCTTTATGTGAATGTGTCAATGTCGGTCAAACCATATTGAACCATCTGCGTGTAGAGGATATGAATATAGCTGAGGAGCGCAGAAAAGAGTTTTTAAAGTTAAGAGAGAGGCAGACGCTGATTGGGAAGCATTTTAAGGTTTGTCCGGAAATATACAACAAGCTGTCCATTTTATGGAACGGAGATGTGACCATGTGCTGTGGCGATTTTGAGGGACGGGACATGGTTTTGGGGAAATATCCTGAATCATTCAATCAAGGAACTGTGGAAGGCCCCCAAGGCCATAAATATATGTAAAATGCTTGAAGACACACGGCAATATGACAACATTGGGATTTGTAGTGTCTGCTATGAATATATTGAGCATGAATCCTAAAAAATGGAAAGGAAAATAATATGATGGAGAAAAGAGATTTAATACAGTTATATCGTTTGCCCAAAGATGTTAAATATTGTAAAAGATGCGCAATGTCTAATCAACGTCCCAGAATTACTTTTAACGAGCAGGGAGTTTGCAGCGCATGCCAGTTTAACGAATATAAGAGAACAATAGACTGGGACGTCAGGGAACGGGAATTAATAGAGTTGTGTGACCGCTTCAGGAGCAAAGACGGTTCATGGGATGTCATTGTGCCTTGCAGCGGCGGAAAAGACGGCGGCTTCGTGGCACATCAACTGAAATACAAATATGGCATGCATCCGCTCACCGTAACATGGTCGCCGCTGGTGTCCACAGAGATTGGACGCAGGAATTTGGACGCGTTTATTGAGATCGGCGGTTTCGACAATATTCTTGGAAGGCCCAACGGCACGGTGAACCGTAAACTGACAAAGCTTGCTTTCGAGCATTTGGGTGATCCTTTTCAGCCTTTTATTTTCGGGCAGACTAATTTTCCGCTTCAAATTGCTGTGAAGTATGGCATCTCATTGATTATGTATGGAGAAAACGGCGAGGTGGAATATGGCGGAGACATGAAAAATGCCCATAAGCCTACCAGAGAAATTACGGACCACAATAAACACTATTTTTCAGGGATGGGCCCCGAAGTCTGGACCAAATACGGACTGACACAGGAAGATATGGTTCCCTACATGGCCCCTGCCTATGAGGAGATCATGAAGAACCGGACGGAGATCCATTTCTTCAGCTATTACCAATATTGGGATCCCCAGGAAAATTATCGCTACTGTGTGGAAAATACCGGGTTCCGCTGCAATTCGGAGCGGAGTGAGGGGACTTATTCCAATTACGCGAGCCTGGATGATCAGCTGGACGGGTTCCATTATTATCTATCCTATATCAAGTTTGGCATCGGACGAGCCACTTCGGATGCGTCGCATGAGATCCGGGATGGCCGGATTAATCGGGATGAAGGGATTGCTCTGGTAAAAAAGTACGATGGAGAGTTTCCTCATAAATACTATGACATTTTCTTGAAATACTGTGATATCACGGAGGAACAGTTTAACGATATTATTGATTCCTGGAGGTCGGAACATATATGGAAGAGAAGCGACAAGGGATGGGAACTCAGGCATCCCATCTGGAAAGAGTAAGCAATCTGGCGATTATACCTGCCAGAAGCGGTTCCAAAGGACTAAAGGACAAGAATATCCGGCTGCTCAATGGAAAACACTTGATAGGATATTCTATTGAGGCGGCTGTAAAATCAGAGATCTTTGACTGCGTACATGTGTCCACGGACTGTAGCGAGTATGGAGAGATTGGGAAGAAGTACGGCGCGGATGTCTCTTTTCTCAGGACAGAAGAATTATCAACGGATACGGCGGATACTTGGGAGGTAGTGCGCTATGTTGTAAATACATTCAGAAGAAGGGGGAAAGTTTTTGACAGAGTGACCATATTGCAGCCCACGTCCCCACTGCGCACAGGAGAAGATATAAGAAATGCGTACAATCTGTTTGAAGAGAAGAAGGCGGAGTCCGTAGTGAGTGTGTGCGAAGTGAATCACAGTCCCAGGTTTATGAAAACATTGGGTGAGGATTTGTCCATGGAAGGATTTGTGGATTTAAGCAAGAATGTGCGCCGGCAGGAACAGGAGAAGTATTACCGGCTCAACGGGGCGATTTACATGTTTGATATTTCGGTTTTAGAGGATATACAAAGGCTCTATGGCAGGAAAAGCTATGCGTTTATCATGCCGGAAGAAAGGTCTGTTGATATAGATACGATACAGGACTTTTGCTATGCGGAATTTCTCTTGCGATACGGGGCCGGTTCCGGGATGAATACGGCGGATAGGGAGGGTTTTTAAAATGGCTGCTATATCAATTATTATACCCTGCTATAATGTGGAGGAATATATCGACCGCTGTCTGGAAAGTGTGGTGGCCCAGACAATTGGGCTGGATATGTTGGAAATTATTGTCATTAACGATGCCTCCACCGATAATACCCTTGAGAAATTATATCAGTGGGAACGGCGTTTTCCTGAAAATATCATGGTAATCACTTATGAGAAAAACCTGCGGCAGGGTGGAGCAAGGAACATAGGTCTGGAATATGCGTCTGGTCAATACATTGGCTTTGTGGATGCGGACGATTGGATTGAAAAGGACATGTTCGAGCTCCTGTATGAAAAGATGTGTACGCTAAAATATGACGCGGTAATATGCAAATATATACGGGAAACCTATCCGGGGCAGTATTCTCTGCCCAAAGATAACCGGCACGACGTGGAGTATACATTCGTGCCCAGAGACGGCCTTTATTATGGACCGGTGACAGAGTGTGGGAACTGCGGCAGTCTTGGATGGCTTTGGACAGGGCTGTATAAAAGATCATTGATTACGGAACATGCCATTCGTTTTCCGGAGAAGCTGGCCTATGAAGACAATTTTTTCTGCGCTCTCCTCAATTTGTATATAGGTTCCCTGTACATACTGGATAAGGTGATGTATCATTATTTTATCAATCTTGCGTCTACCGTAACAAGTAAAGACGCTCCGCATCAGTTGGACCGCCTTACCACGGAATTGATGCTCATAGATGCTTTCAAGGAGCGGGGGGCTTTTGAGCCATGGCATGACGAAATCGAAAGGGACTTTCTGGAGAGGTTTTATCTGAATACATGGTATATTGTGTTTACAAGATTTTCTTATATTCCGGATATTTTTTCAGGCATGAAAAAAAGCATTATGCAGCTGTTCCCGGATTATAAGAAGAATCCTTATTTAATGAAGCGGGAGGAACCGTTGCTGGACTTGCTGGAGATGAATCCTGAGCCTAGCCTGGAAGAACTGGCGGCGGTCCGTGAGGCATATGTGTCTATGCTATTGGACGCGGGGAACTAAAGGAATGGACATAGATAGGGGACAAAATATAGTGGAGAGGCTGTGAAAGAGAATGAAGCTGCTGATTTATAAGTGGAGCGCGTTTCTTGAGTGTGACATTTTGGAAATCTGTCGGGATGAGGGACTGGAATATGAATCTTTTTCCTGGAAGTTTTCGGATAAAAATATGGACGACGCCTTTGAAAGCTGGTTTCGTCAGACATTTGACAGCGTCAGGTTTTCGGCCCTGGTCAGTATAAATTACTGGCCCATGTTGTCCAAGGTATGTCAGAGCAAGGGGTTAAAATATATTGCCTGGTGTTACGACAACCCGCTGAATGTGGTGCGGGTGGAAGAGACGCTGGCCAATTCCGTCAATTATGTGTTTTTGTTTGACAGAGTGCAGTATCAGCGATATAATAATGCAGGATTTGACACGGTATATCATCTCCCGTTGGGAGTGAACCGAAAGAGGATGGAGCGGATGACCATATCGGCTGCGGAATCCGCACAGTTTTCTGCCGAGGTTGCGCTGGTGGGTAAACTGTATGAGTCCCAATTGCCGGAGATCATGGCTCCGCTGGATGATTATACAAAAGGCTTTCTGGACGCATTGATTAAAATGCAGACCGGCATTCCGGCAAGTTACCTTCTGGACGATTGCATATCGGATGAACTGATTCAGGATATCAACAGGCAATATCTGGAGAAGGAACCGGGCACACAGGTCAGAATGAGCAGGGAAGCCCTGAGTTACGCCATGGCCAGCGAAGTGACCAGAAGAGATCGGATCGTACTGCTGAGTCTCATGGGAGCCAGATTTGACACCAGGCTATACTCCTATCAAAACAGTGAGGTGATAAAAAATGTAAAAAAGTATCCGGCGGTCAATTACTGGACAGAGATGCCAAAGATTTTTGCCTGCTCCAGGATTAACCTGAATCCTTCCCTGCGGATTATCCAGACAGGGATTCCTCTCAGGGCGTTTGATATAATGGGGGCGGGGGGATTTCTGCTGTCCAACAGCCAGGAGGAACTGCTTGAGCTGTTTGAAGATGGCAGGGAAATGGCGGTCTATGAAGGACTTGAGGACGCAGTGGATAAGGCGGCATTCTATTTGCGCCATGAAGATATCAGAAGGAAGATTGCCGAAAACGGGAGAAGAAAGACTCTGGAGGAGTACAGTCTCCAAAATCGGATGGAAAAAATATTTGCTGTTACAGGTCTTTAGAGAAGATCATTCCGCAAGGGCAGAGGAGAAAGTTTATGAAGTATTGTAAAAGATGTACTATGCCGGAAACACGACCGGGAATTACATTTAATGAGGAAGGGATCTGCTGTGCATGCACACATTACGAAAACAGGAAATATGTGGATTGGGATGCCCGCTGGAAGGAACTGGAGGATCTCTGTGACAAATACAGAGGATGTAACGGTCCAGGAAATTACGATTGTGCAGTTGCCGTGTCCGGAGGGAAGGACAGTCATTATCAGGTCTATATTATGAAAGAAGTGCTTCATATGAATCCTGTTTTATTCTCGGTGGAGGATAATTTTCCGATGACAGAAGCCGGTATGCATAATATTAAAAATATCAGTGAAGAATTTGGCTGTCCCATTATCAGTTATAAGCCGAACATAAAAGCGCAGAAAATCTTAATGAGAGCAATGTTTGAAAAATATGGGAAGCCTACATGGTATATTGACAGATTTATTTATACATTTCCCCTTCATATGGCGTTAAAATTTAACACAATGCTTTTGGTATATGGGGAAAATGTCAGTTTTGAATATGGCGGAAATGAGGATAAGGAATCTTATTCCGCGCGAAATCAAATATGCAATGGCGTTGCCAGCGATTTCCGTAAAGAAGAATTGCTGGGTTTTGGCGTTACAGAGGAGGACCTGGCCATGACAGAGGCTCCTGCGCCCGAGGATCTGGCGAGATTAGAACCAATCTATTTGAGTTATTTTCAGCAGTGGAACAGTGTCAGAAACTATGAATTTGCGAAATCCAGAGGGTTTCGGGATCTGACCCACGAGTGGGAGCGAACACATCATGCGGAGAATTTTGACCAGATTGACTCAAGGGCGTATCTGGTTCATTCGTGGCTTAAGTATCCGAAATTCGGACATGGGGCAGCCACGGATTATACGGCCAGATTTATTCGATACGGTTTGCTGACAAGGGAAGAAGCTATCCGAATCGTCAAGGAGAGAGACCATGCGCTGGACCCTAGGAGCGTGGACGATTTTTGCGCTTTCTGTGGGTACACCAGGACAGAATTTTGGGCAATTGTGGATAAGCTGTATAACAGAGACCTTTTTGATAAAGATACAATGGGCAGATGGGTTCTAAAGGAGCCAATTTATGATATGAGAAAACAGCAAAAGGAGGAATAATCCGGGCAGTACATTAGTGTAGTAGTTGCCGTTTTGGGGCTGTCGCAATTGCGCGTAAGCGCATTATGTGACGGCCCCTGCCGCTATGTGTCTAGGGGATTGCGAATGTAACAAATTCCGATAACATGACATTATCCATTGATCCGTAATAACGCATATACAGCTTATATTGCGGATTATATTCCCGCATCAGCTTTGGAATTTCAAATATATGACAATTGTTGTGATAAGAGCAGACGGCGAGTTTGGGCTTTTGCCCCCGGATGTGTCCCTCGGCGCCTTTCATGGCCTCCAGTTCGCTGCCTTCGATATCCATTTTGATAAAAGTGATTGGTTCGCTGATATCGCTATCTAAAGTTACCATTGGAATCTCTATATTTCCTTCAGCTGTGACGGCGTTGCTGGATATATTTCCTGCAAAGTTTTTCATAAATATGCTGCCGTTCGTATTTCCGACCGCAACCTGCCGATATATTATATTGTCAAACCCCTGTAAATTATTCTGCATCTCCTTCATGGAGGAGGGGGTCATTTCATAGCAGTAAATTCGTTTGTAAGTCCCCCAATTATGGATGAAAGAGAGAACAGAATCTCCATTGTAAGCGCCCAGGTCAACCAGACATTCCTCCGGGCTACAGTTTAAGAGATCAAAATCATAATATTCATCAAAATTATTCTCTTTTAAGGAGCTTTTATAATCGTAATCAAATGTCAGCCAAAATCTGAGAATGCCATAAAGTACCCTTTTAGAACGGTAATCTGCCAGATTGTTATACAGCCAGCAGAAGTCTTCCAGATGGCATTTCATTGTATGCACACGGGAATTGATTAAATCCGTATCATTCATTTCCAAATCCAGAGATCCCCATAAATGACGGAAGATATTGTGTATGCTCTTGATATGTTCATACATCATTGGGGACAACTGTCTGATTTTATCGAGACTTGCAACTGCCTCTGCGATTAACTCGTCCTCACTCGTAGCGGCTACATGGGACAGAAGAATATGAAATTCATAATCTATTTTATTTCCCAGCGACTTCCGGTATTGTAATTCAACGGAAAAGTTTTCCAGCCACTGTTCATATAGTGACCTGAAATTGTCCGGTCGTTCATGAAAAGGAAAGGCAGATAGTCTGTTACAGCCGTACACGGCTGCATTTACTTCTTCCACCGTACTTAATATTTCTTGAACCGACGCATCGTCTATATGAGGGGACTGCCGAAAAATGACGACTGCTTTTTGCAACAGATCTAATATGTTTTCTAACTGTATCAACTCTTTTCGCATTATTATTCTCCTAATTCGGTCTGCTTTTTGTTGGAGGAAACCCTCTGCATATGAAAAATATTATCATAGATATAGAAAACTGTACAGCCCGAATGACTGATTATTTGTGATTTAAATGTAAGAGAAGGTTTCTATTGCAAAATACCCCTTTAAATTGCCAGGCGAACATGATAAAATTGATGCGGTGATTTAACTGTTTTTTTGCGCTGACTGACGTACGGCTTATTTTGACAAGAAGAGAATTTGAGATCTATTAAAAGCGGATGAAGGAGTTGTATGAACAAGATTTGGGTTACTCGCTCTTCGATGCCTTCTTATGAAGAATTTATAGAAAAGATCAGGCCATTGTGGGAAACCAGGTGGCTGACAAATATGGGCACATATCACAAAGAGCTGGAAGTGCAGCTGAAAGCCTATCTGGGAGTGCCGTGTCTCTCCCTCATGGTCAATGGTCATATGGCTCTTGAAATGGCTATTCAGGCCATGAATTTTCCGGAGGGCAGTGAGGTGATCACAACGCCGTTTACATTTGTCTCTACCACACATGCCATCGTGAGAAATCGCCTGACGCCTGTTTTCTGCGATATCAATCCAGATGATTATACAATAGACGCGGATCAAATAGAGGGACTTATCACGTCCGACACAGTTGCGATTGTGCCGGTACATGTCTATGGCAACATCTGTGATGTTGAGAAGATAGAAAAAATTGCGGGGCGCTATGGCCTGAAAGTCATTTATGACAGTTGCCACGCATTTGGAGAGACATATGGAGGCCGGGGGATCGGCTGCTATGGGGATGCCTCTGTTTTTAGTTTTCACGCGACTAAGGTGTTCCATACAATTGAAGGCGGTGCCGTAACTTTTTCTGACGAAGCATTGTACAAAAAACTCTATAATCTCAAGAATTTTGGAATACAAGGGGAGGAATTGGTGGTTGGCGTAGGTGCCAACGCAAAGATGAATGAGTTTGCAGCAGTTATGGGCTTATGTAATTTGCCGGAAGTAGAGAAAAATATATTGTTGAGGAAAGAAAGGGCGGAAACATATCTGGAAATGTTTCAGGGGGTTCGGGGATTGCAATTACCGGATTTTCACAGGAAGGACGTAAAACAGAATTATGGATATTTCCCAGTGCTATGTCCTGACAGAAATATAAGGGATCAGGTGTATAATAATCTGCGGCAGCAGAATATATATTCCAGAAAATATTTTTATCCGTTGACATCCCGGGCGGCGTGCTTTGCAGAGAAGTATGCGAATCTTCCGCTGCATATTGCGGAGCGGATATCGGAAACGGTCCTGGTATTGCCGCTGTATCCTGAACTGGAGTATGAAGATATGGAGAGAGTTGTCCATATAGTCAGAAAGACCATAGACGCAGAGGGTGTAAAGGCCTGAAAGGGTGCCAGACCAAGGCGAAAAGGGAAGAATTTGAAAAGTAAAATGTCCGGAAAGAGGGATTTATGTGCTTAAAGCAACAATATGGTAAATGGCTGCGGCTAAAGGAAGAGGTGGATCTCCGGCTGGCCCGGGGAACGGATTTCCAGAGGATGAAGGAATTGATACTCTTTCTGGGGCAGGAGCAGACTTATCTGGAACTGCGACAGAAAGAGGGGCGCATGATGATGCTGGATTGCTTTCTGGGTATTTGGTTGGAGGAGAAGCGGATATTGCAGCAACCCGGGATAGCAGAGGACATATTCTATCAGGTTGGCAGCCTGAGCGCGCTTGCGCATAAATACCGGCAAATTTTGTACTGCGCGTTGCGGATCGAGAACAAAGTCCCAGAATCATATGTAAAACAGGCTATTACATGGCTCTTGGAACAGAGAATCAGTGGGGTGGCTATAGGGAAAATCGTTATATTGGAGACGAAGGAAAAAGAAGATAATTTGTTGCATATAGCCCAGGCGTTAAAAAAAGAGGGGGCAACGGGGAACGCGCTGCTTCTCCTTGCATATGCCAATCGGAGTTTCCCCGGACGGGAAAGGCTGATATTAGAGGAAGCGGATTGCCGGATACAGATACAGCACTGGGAAAAGGCATATGAACTTTTAAAGGCGATAGAAAATCCCACGGCAGAAATCCGGGATATCTTAGCGATATTGCGGCAGGTAATAAAAAATGGTTGACGAGAATAAGATATGCTTTATCATATGCGCCAATGATGAGACACAGCTTCAGGAATGTATCCTGTATCTAAGCCTTTTGCATGTTCCTAAAGGCTGCGAGACGGATCTGATCATAGTAAGGGACGCGGTATCCATGGCAGCGGGGTATAATGAGGGTATGGCAGCCTCGGACGCAAAGTATAAGATTTATCTGCACCAGGATACCTTTATTGTGGAATCTCTCTTTCTGGATAAAGTACTGGAATTGTTTCGTGGCGACGAAGGGATTGGCATGGTGGGCATCATAGGGATAGAACAGCTGCCCGGTGACGGAATCATGTGGCATGGAAAGCGCTGCGGAAATTTTTATCGTCTTGAGGAATTGCTGGAAAAGGGAGTTGATGATGTAGAGCAGCAAAGGAGCGGCTCCCGGGAGGTGGAGGCGGTAGACGGCTTTTTGATGGCTACACAGTATGACATTCCCTGGAGAGAAGATATCTTCTGCGGATGGGATTTTTATGACATATCTCAATGTATGGAATTTCGCAGAGCCGGCTACAGGATTGTGGTTCCCGGGCAGAAAGAGAATTGGGTTATCCACTGTTGTGAGAGCCCTTCTCTGTGGCATTACGAAGAGAACAGACATATTTTTCTGAAAGAGTATCAGGAAATCGGGGATAGAGGCCAGTGACGGACACGGCGCGGCCTGGCTCATTCCATGAACTGTCTGCCAGACATTTAGGGAAACGAGGTTGAAGATTATGCATTATGACACAGAAAACAGTCGGATATCCGCAATTCGGGATATCTGTAGTACACTGGATGATTTAAGAGAGTTTGTAAAAAATAAAGTGGCAAAGTATAAATGCCATGTGATCTCACAGGACGAGCTACAGGAATTGTGGAGGATCTGTCGGCAGATCAGGGAAGTGGCAGAATCACTGGACTTAACGGACACATCTTTCCGACTGCTGTGTGGGAAACTGGAAAGTCTGGTTTCAAACTTTGACATGTACAGAGTCTCTATCTTTTTGGAGGAGGAAATTCTGCCTCTGTTGGATCGCTGTGTACAAAAATGGGAAGCGGAATCTGTACAGCCTGACGGCGACGGGAAAAGGGCGATCAAGATCAAGTATGTGGATTTTTATGGGGGATTCAAACCGGAGGAACACTGGCTGTATAAAGTTTTGTGCAGGAAGTACAAGGTAGTTTTTTCCGACACGCCGGACTATTTGTTTTTTTCCTGCTTTGGATCATCTTATTTACAGTATAATTGTGTGCGTATTTTTATTTCTAATGAGGCCGTGTACCCCAACCTCAATCTATATGATTATGCCATAACCTACTCAGACTTTCCTATAACAGACAGACTGCTGCAAAACAGGGATGCCTTTGAGAAACTGGAGTACAGGCAGTTGGCAGAGAACGCACAGGACGCAGGCAGACTGCTGGACTCCAAAAGCGAATTTTGTAACTTTGTCTATTCCAACAAACATGGGGATCCCTTTCGAGAGGAGCTGTTTCGGTCGCTGAATAAATACAGGAAAGTTCTTTCCGGTGGGAAATTCCTGAATAACATTGGCGGAGCCGTGGATGATCTGAGGGAATTTCAAAGCAGATGCAAGTTTTCTATTGCCTGCGAAAACAGCTGGTATAAGGGATATACCACGGAGAAACTGATCAATGCCCTGAACGCGGGAACCATTCCCATTTATTGGGGAAACTCGGATATTTCGGATATTGTCAATTCTGCAGCGATTATAAATTGCCATGATTATCATGACGTAGACGACATTGTGGAGGAAGTCAAGCGTTTGGATCAGGATGACGCGGCCTATAAGCGGAAACTTATGGAACCCATATTGACAGACAACCACATGGTAGAAAAATATCTGCGGGAGAGGGAAGATTTTATCTATCATATTATTGACCAGCCCTATGCCCGGGCGTTCAGGAGAAACACAGGGGTGCGGGGACAGTGGTACAATGATTGGTTCTGTTACACATTGGGATATCCCAACGAATGGTTTACGCCGGAAAAGGGGCAGTTTGTTGAGCCGGAGATAGAGATGGCGGTGGACGGCCCTCTGGTCAGTATTCTCATCCCGGTATATAACAGGAGGGAGCTGGTAAAACAGGCTATTGATTCAGCGCTGGCACAGACATACCGAAATATAGAAATCATTGTTGTGGACAATTGCAGCACAGACGGCACATATGAAGAATTGCAGGCATGTTACGGGAATCATTCCAGCATAAAGCTGTACCGGAACGATCACAACATCGGACCGGTAAATAACTGGAAAGCCTGCCTGAGCAAAGCGGAAGGGAAGTATGTAAAAATACTGTGGTCAGATGATATCACCGGTCTCCGCTTCATTGGCTGTGGGGTGAATGTAATGGAGCAGGATTCGACAGTGGGGATGGTCTATTCAAAATGCATCGTATTTCAGGGGGAGGATTTCAGGGAAGGAATCCGCAGAGGGCGTACTTTTTATCATCTGCAAGGGGGGACGGGCCGATACCCCAAGGATGTGTTTTATAAGGGCATGTTTCAAGAGGAGGCAAGTTTTCCGGTATCTCCCGGCTGCGCACTTCTGCGGAGGGAAGATGTGAGTATTTGGGAGAATATTCCCAACCAGATAGGTGTCAACTGTAATGTGAATGGAGCGGGAGTTGACCTGATGATTTTGCTACAGGCATTGGAAAAGTATGAGCATTTTTATTATATAGATCAGCCCATGAACTTTTTCAGATGGCATGCAGGTTCTTTTACAGCTGCCAATAATCTGATAAGGGAATACAATCTGGCAAAGTTGTTTTTTTGCATCCATTTCGAAGGGGGAAATCCGTATTTACAGAATATGCAGATGCGTATTCTGCGTGACGAGCGGGTTACAGAGGCCCGGGAAGGAGTTGACATTCTATGGAGATACGGGATGAGTGAGGTGTGGCAATGAATATTGTAATAGCGGGTGGCACGGGCTATTTGGGAAGCAGGCTTTTGCGTATGCTTGCGAGCCATGGACATAGAATGCTGTGTATTTGCAGGAAACCCCGGGAGCATGTGGGGGACGAGCGGATAGAATACTGCGATCTGGCTGACCTGCCTCGAAAGATACAAAGTTTCCTGCCGGAGTTATATATAAACGCAATCGGGAGATATCTAAAGGGAGAAGCAACGGAAGGGGAAGTACTGGAAGCCAATTTTGAGGTACCCGCAAAAGTATTGCATACATGTGTTTCGTCAGGTGTGAGAAGAGTGATTACGTTTGGCACTGCGCTGCCGGATGATTTGAACATGTATACGTTTTCCAAAAAGATCTTTGCCGATCTGGGACGGTGGTACGCCAATCAGGGGAGAGTAGAATTCATGAATATTTCTCTGGAGATGTTCTATGGCATTGGCGAGCCTGAGAACCGCTTCCTCCCGTGGGTAATTCAGAGACTGGTAAACAATATGGAGATCCCCCTCACCCAGGGGAGTCAGAAGAGAGATATGATCTGCGTAGAGGATGTGTTGACAGCGGTTCATTCACTGATAAGCGTCGACCTGCCTCAAAAATATGTCGATATACCATTAGGCTCGGGAGAAGCCCCCACAATAAGAGCGGTAATTGAGTACTTACATAAGCTGACGGGGTCGCAGTCCGCATTGCTGTTCGGAAAGGTACCGATGCGGAACAATGAGCCCAATACCATTGCGGACAGGGAAGAAATGAACAAATGGGGCATATCCATTGCGTATCATTGGAAAGAGGGAATGAAAATGCTGGTAAATCATGCTGTTGAAAGGAAAAGCGCAGCCTGTAGAAGCCAAGAGGATTAACGGGGAGGACGGAGTATGAGACTATTGATTGTGGGAGGCTGTGGGTTTCTTGGAAGTAATCTGGCAGCCTATGGGATTGAAAACGGATATGATGTGACGGTATTTGATAATTTGTCTCGTATTGGTTCTTCTCGAAATCTGGAATGGCTTCGGACACTGGGAACATTTTTCTATATGCATGGTGATACCCGTAATAAAAATGATGTGGAAAACCTGATCAGGGAAGGAGATTTTGACGCGGTATTCCATCTGGCCGGACAGGTTGCAATGACGACATCCATAGCAAACCCATACAAAGATTTTGAGATCAATGTGATGGGAGCCATCCATCTATTAGACGCTATTCGCATGTATAGCCCTGAGACAGCGGTATTTTTTTCTTCCACCAACAAAGTATATGGGGATTTGGAACATTACAAGTATGTGGAGGATGTTTCCAGATACAGATGTGTTGATTTTCCGAATGGGTTCGATGAAAGTATTCCTCTGGATTTTCGTTCGCCTTATGGGTGCTCCAAGGGGGCGGCGGATCAATATATGTTGGATTATTATCGCACTTTCGGCATAAAGACTACAGTTTTTAGACATTCTTCGATGTATGGAAGCCGCCAGTTCGCCACTTATGACCAGGGGTGGATCGGATGGTTTGTCCAGAAAGCGTTAGAAAAATACAGTGATCCACATTGTGAACCATTTACGATATCCGGAAACGGCAAACAGGTAAGAGATATTCTGCACGCGAAGGATATGGTAGATTTATACTATAGAGCGTTGAGGAATGTGGACAAAGTATGTGGACAGGCATATAATATAGGGGGCACCATGGAGCAGTCTCTTTCCCTGTTGGAACTATTTGACCTGCTGAATCATCTATTGGGAATTAAGATGGAATATATGCAATTGCCGCCCAGACAGAGTGACCAGAAGGTTTTTGTCGCGGATATTTCCAAAATACAGCACGCGATTGGCTGGACGCCCGGGGTCACGGCACAGGAAGGCGTGACAGCCATGGTGGACTGGGTGGGCAGAGTCGGCGGAAAGAGGTAAAGTTATGGAGGAACTATGTGTATATGTGCCGACCTTTCACAGGCATAGGATACTGAAAAAATGTTTACATTCCATAATTGCGGAATGTAAACGCTGCGAATACGAAATGAAAATCTATGTAAGTAATAGTGATAAGGACGACTTTGAGACAAAACAAGCCGTTATGGAAATGCAGGAAGAATATCCTATAGTATACAGCGAAAATGATATCAATCTGGGAATAGACGGTAACATGCGTAAAGGGTTTGAAATACAAGGAATACACTATTGTCTGATGCTTGGAGATGATGATGCGTTATGTGTGGGCGCGCTTGATACCATAAGGAATATTTGTTCAAAGGAGAGGGAGTTTGCCTTCGCGTTGTTAAATGTGGCTGACGATTCTCACGCAGGTACGGTGCCCAATCCCCAGGGCGAAGAAAATGTGGTGTATACGGATGCGGTCGAATGCTTCAAAGACAATTATGACAAGATGCCATATGGCACTATTCTGTGTAATCTCAAATACGCATCTATGATAAGTGAAGCGGAAAAGGACAGATTTATGGGAACATATCACCTCTATTCGGGGATATTATGGGATATGGCCTTAAAATGTAGCAGGGTTGTGCGGATTGCAAAGCCGGTAGTTTTAAAACATGCGTATGACAAAACCTATCGTGAATACTTAAAGGATGTTTTGCACAGGGGAATCGTCGAGTGGTACGATCTGCTGGCTGAAGAATACCAGATATGGGCACAGCCTGCAAAAATGCTCTGGGTTATGAAATGCTTTCGGGAAGGGGACGAGAGTGATAAAAGGGAATTGCTGGAAAAGTACCCATTGATATCATATCTGTCCAGATAAACATGCGTTTCTGTACGGCCAGTCTGCTTTCCGGCACAGAGAGGCGTGTGTTAAACCAATGCGTTATAGACGTATCAGGGGGAGGAGCCAGATGGAGAGACAATACGAAGATGCTGATTTCTTGGATCTAAAGAGAGAAAACCTGCAATTGAGACAACAGGTGTCGGAAATGCAGGAATCTATACAGTCATTTTATGAGGCCTACAGTGAATTGATCAAGAAAACCCAGGAGAACGAAGAGCGTATTATTCTGTTCAGTAAGTATATACAATATTTACAGGCAAATTGTGCCAATCTCAAATATGAAATATTGGATCCGGCAGGCTGTGCAGGGACATATTTTTTCCCAAAATTCAGAAGTAATGAAGAGACCTTGCGGCTGATCGTGGAGGAGAAAAAATCTTTGGCGCGTTTTGGAGACGGGGAATTTGGGATAGCGTTTTCTACGCCCCGACAGAAATTTCAGCGGCTGGATGACAGACTGGCAGAGCGAATTTGGGAGGTATTGAACGGGGATACGCCGGACAACCTGTTGATCGCGATTGCAAGTCAATATGGCAGTCTGGAGAGGTTCAGTGACCAGACAGCGCAGGGGATACGCCTGTATATGACAGAGGAAATACGCCGGCAGCATGAGCAGATTGTACCGTTAAGCCGAGTGTATTCGGATGCCTATATAACCAGGCCCTATGTGCTGTATAAGGACAGATTCACAGACGCTCCAGGGAAACGTTTTGAGGCGTTAAAAGAGATTTGGAAAGACAAAAGAATAATGGTGGTAGAGGGAGCGGAGACAAGGCTGGGGGTGGGGAATGATTTGTTCAGGCAGGCCAAAGAGATCAAAAGGATCATAGCTCCCCCTACCAGCTCCTTCGACCGGTATGATGAGATCTATAAGGAATGTCTGAACAGGGGAGATTCTGCGGATTTATTCCTGTTGGCGATAGGGCCTTCGTCCGGAGTGCTGGCATACGATCTGGCGATGCATTCCTGCCAGGCTGTAGACGTGGGGCATGTTGACCTGGAATATGAGTGGTTTTTGGCGGGAAAGGGAACCAGAGTATCTGTTCCTCACAAGTATAATAATGAATTTACAGGAGGGGATAAGGTAGAGGAAATGCATGATTCGGCCTATGATTCCCAGATTGTAGCTGCGTTTGTCTAAACCACCGGCCAGGCCGGCGGTCTTGACATCTGCCTGTTTTCATTCTTTCAAAGCGTTGTCAGGGGATGAGCGATTTCGGGATAAGTCTGTAACAGGAGTCGGCGGTTCTCTTCATAGTGCAGCAGGGAGCAGATCCCACAGCTGTGGATAACCCAATTTCGGGGCTGCGCCGGAACGGCAATTTTATAGCCTGCTCTGTGAAACTCCATACATTGTGAGATATCATAGAAGTGCCAGCCACAAAAAATATCTTCTCTCCAGGGAAGGTCGTATTGGGTTGCCATCAGTAGACCGTCTAAAGCATCCACCTCCTGATACCCCTGCTGTAGCACCTGAATCGTACTTCCCTCATGCTGACTCAATAAATAGACATTTCCGCATCTTTCACTGTGCCATAGGATCCCGTCCTCCGACAGGTGTCCGGCCCCCAGAGTTCCGATCATGCCAATCTGCCTGTTACTCTGAAACAACTTTAGTATATTATCCAGAAAAAGGGGTTCCACAATAAAGCTGTCCTGGTGCAGGTAGATCTTATACTTGGCATTGGAGGCGCCCATTCCTTCATTGTAACCGGCGGTCATGGAAGCGGCATCCGTAATAGTAATCAATTCTGTCTGATAGCCTTCCGGAACGTGCAACAGACGCAGATAAAGAATGCATTCCTGTAGCTGCAATTCGTCATTCGTGCATATAATAAAACAAAATTTATGATCATCCTGCATTTTGAATCACCTGTTCCAATTCAGTCATAAGTTCCTGGATCGCTGCCGACGGCTGCCGGATTTCCTGCAAAAGTGCAAACGCTTTTTTGCATTGTCCGGCCTGTAACCAACAATCGGCCTCCTCTAAAAGGAATGCGTCCTCGTCGGGATACTTCTCATGGGCATATTGCAACAATAGCACCGCGTTGGGTAACTCTGTTCTGCGCTTTAACTCCCGGGCAATACATAAGATATTTTCTCTGCCCTGTTCCGTCCTGTTTCGAATGATGATTCCCAGTGCGATGCCGCTTACCCTGTGCTCCAGAAGCCAGTCCAGTAATTGGCCGCAGTATGGTTCAGGAAGACGATTCTCTATCCGCAGGCCATAGTACTCTATCCGGCAGTATTTTTGCTCCAGATCATCAAGATTGCTGATCTGGTAAAAAATGTTCTCTGACGCGGCATCACCGGGCATTTTTTCCTGTTCTTCTCTCCAGACCGTCAGAAAATGCTGCAATTTTAGCAGCTGATTATCCATTCCCTGTAGTTTTTGATACGCCGGGTCCTGGGCCAGGAAGATTGCCAACTCCTTTATGGCGATGTAGCTCGTTCCCTTGGAGAGGCAATGATTAATTTTGTGCTTAAGCCTTGCTATTTCCTGATACTGTTTTTGCAGATCCATAATATTCCTTCCAAGATGAATATCTAAAGTGTATATATTATATCGGTGTGTGTGGAAAAAAAATAACACTTTTATTCGGCTGTTCCACATGGTATAATAAATTGCGCGTTTTTACTGCTTTTTTGTGCTGGCAAGCGGCGTTGGATATTTTGATAGGAGAGCAGAATATTGAGACTACATGAGCAAATACTTCAATTATTACAGGAAATACAAATGCAGGCCCGGAAAAACTTAAGTAAACTGGAAGAAGGAACAGAATCTGTTTCGTTTATGCAAGAGATAGCAGGGCTCTCACAGTTGATTCATAATTTGAATACAATAGTCCCGGAGACGATTTATCTGGACTATCAGGAATTTTTTGACGCGTTCTGTAGTTTTTGTGAACAATGTGCGTCCCCGGGCTTTATGGAGGCGCAGGTAGATCAGATGGCATCTTCGCTTTCTCTGTTGATAGAGTGCCTGCAAGATATGGAAGCCCGATATGCCCGGAGCATTAAAATATGTGTGTGCTGCGGGCAGAAAGTGCCGCATCTGCCGGAATACAGCTGCCCGTTCTGCGGAGCGAGTGACCGGGACCGAATGCTTATATCGTTTTTAAAGAAAGAGAGATTGCGGGATGCGGCGGAAGGGACAAAAGTGCTTCAAGTAGCGCCGACGGAGAGTATCAGCCGCTGGATCTTACGAAACTGTCCACAGATTTTGTATGAGACCACCGATTTGTCCAGGGAGGGCGTTACGTTTCCATCTGACCTACAGGACATGCGTACGGTGGGGGACGGGACCTATGATGTCATTATCTGTTCCCAGGTTCCGGAACATGCGCTGGAGGACGGGAAAGCGTTAAGCGAGATCAGACGCGTATTAAAACCAGACGGAAAACTCATTTTTTTGCATCCCATCAACTTAAACCGAGAGAATGTTGAGGCGCGGGCGCAGTTCCATATACATAGTCTGGGAAAAGAATATTTCGGACCGGAGATTTTTGCGCAGTGCGCATTGACTGAAACCGGCGTATTGTATGTACTGACAAAGAAAGAAGAGGTTTCGCTGGATTTGGCGGAGAAAATTACAGTGGATAAAGAATTGTGCCAAAATGGTCCATTGGTAAGCGTTATTATGTCCTGCTATAACCACGAATCATTTGTTGCCGAAGCGATTGAGAGCGTGCTTAATCAGTCCTACAAAAATATAGAGTTTATTGTGGCGGACGACGCGTCTTCTGATCAAACAGCCACGGTTATGAAGAGATACTCTGTCCATTTTGCGAAAGAGATGTATTTTGATACAAATATTGGCGGAAGAAGTGAGTTTCTACAACAGTACGCAACAGGCAAATATATTGCGCTGATGCATTCAGACGATGTGTGGGATAAGGATAAGCTGGCTCTACAGGTTGCTTATATGGAGGACCACGCGGCGTGTGGGGTATGTCTGACATGGGCTGTCTATACAGACGAGGAATTGCGGGAGAAAGGGGATACCATTTTCCTCCAAAAGAACAGGAGCAGCAGTGAATGGATGCATTTCTTTTGGAAATACAGCAACGCGCTATGTAACCCTTCTTCCCTGATCAGACGGGAGACGGGTATGGCAGTAAGGAAAACGCCATGTTCCCAGCTTCCGGATTTGTTCAAATGGATTGATGTGGTACAGCGCACATCCATTTATATTATTCCCAAAGTGCTTGTCAGGATGCGGAGATATGCCGGCAATGGACGGGAAAACACCAGTAATTGTTCAAGAGAGAATAAAATAAGGCACGAAGCCGAGGAAGGATGTAACTGGCTCTGGGTGATACGTGACATGCGCGCGGATTTCTTTAAGCGGGCATTTGGCAGTATGATGATCAATCCCCTTGCAGATACGGCGGAAGAGATAAAATGTGAAAAATATTTCCTGATGCTGCGCCATAGAAATCTCTTTGTACAATATAGCGCCATGTGTTATTTATGCGAAATATTTGATGAAGTCAGGGAATGCCTGGAAGAAAAATATCATTACCTGTACAGGGAATTCAGGGAAGACATCATGAAAAAAGGAATTGCCGCTGTCTATGATTTGCAGGGATAAGGGGAAATCCCATGAAGAGCCGGAAGGGATCACGGATAGTATGAAAATGTGTCTGTGCTGCAATAGGGGCGATGTCACCGGAAAGCAGAGCGGGCGAGGGCGTGATGGAGATGAAAAGAGTTTTAGTGACAGCGATTGGTTCATTGTCGGCAGACATTATTATAAAAGTACTGCATAGAACCGGTTATTACGTTGTCGGTACAGATATTTACCCCGGAGAGTGGGTGGTGGATTCGGGGAATGTGGATAAGTTTTACAGGATTTCCCGGGCTGCGGAGCAGGATGCGTATGTGAATCAGCTGCTGGAGATCTGCCGGAAGGAGAAAATCGACTATATTTTTCCGCTTACGGATGCGGAGATAGATGTTCTCAACAAAAGCAGGGGTAAATTTGATTCCGTTTCGAAATTATGTATATCGGACTATGAGACCATATGCATATGCAGGGACAAGAGAAAGACCACAGATATTGTGGGGCAAAAAGGGATTTGCCCCATGATTCCGGATTACGACATTGCGGATTTGGCAAAGGGAAGCGTTCCGTTCCCCATCATATCAAAACCGGTAGACGGAAGAAGCAGTCTTGGATTCAAGATTTTTGAAGAGGAAGAAGACTTTTACAGACACTGTCGCAGATCAGACTGCAAGAATTATCTGTTCCAGCCCTATATTGCAGGGAATGTGGTGACGGTTGATGTAGTCAGGGATAAGAAAACGGGTCAATGTGTGGCGGTTGCAAGACGGGAAATGCTCAGAACCCCTAACGGTGCGGGTCTGAGCGTGCAGGTTTTCCGGGATGTTCAGCTTGAAAAGGACTGTGCCGTACTGGCGGGAGCTCTGGGCATAACGGGATGTGTAAATTTTGAATTTATCGAAACCAATGAGGGAATCCGCTATTTCCTTGAATGCAATCCAAGATTCTCAGGCGGGCTGGAGTTTTCCATTTTGTCGGGTTATGACTTTGTGTCCAATCATCTACGCTGTTTTGACGACAGAGAGATAGAGACGGACATATGTGTAAAAGAGCGCTGGATTGCCCGGAAGTATGAGGAATACATTATGCGGTAGAGGCAATCCAACTGTTTCCCAATCTGTGATTATACGGGATATGCGTACAAAAACAGCCGTGTGGGCATGGGGAAGTCAAACCGAAGCGCCAGTTTATAGGATAAATTTAAGTCCGTAATCCATTTTATGACATCGTATAGCAAAAAACTGTCAGCACAGGAAACATGGATAATCAGACGCGGTCGATTTCTTTTGATCAGCGTGGCGCCGCCCTTCAGGATTTGAAAAAACATGAAAGGAACGCTTATTTTCAGCAAGCTGATGTTTTCCTCTGCCAACAAGCTGTCCAAAGCCTTGATGGCAATTTTCTCGGAAGCAGGGTCCGACGACGAAGTAGTAAGGAAGGCCGACTGGGTATTTTGCCGGGCTATAAACAGTTCGCCGTCTGTCTCGCCAAGACCGCATTGGCATAACATCACATTTTCTTTATCGCCATATCTGTTTTTCAGTGTACGAAAAATCATAGGATCTGGTTCAACGGCGTAAATTTTTTCATACCGTTCACCCGTTGCTTTTAAAAAGGAATCGATTGTGTCACCTTCCCATGCCCCGGCATCAATAAAAGTTTCCGAATCTGTAAAACGCAATTCTTTAAATCCGAACATTCCGCCCACACAAATATTGGAATCCAGCAAGTAACTGATATCGTTTGTAATGCTTACTGCGAGATACCTTTCCAGCGCCTGCTGTGATTCGGCATCCGCAAGCCGTTCAATGATATACCGGAGTTTGTCCTGATTCTGATAGACGTAATTCAGATCAGGTCCCTTATACTGTAAATAAGGGTTGGGAATTACATAGATCTTATTGATAAACGAATAGGGGCGCAGGTCATTGAGCTTTTCATAATGACCATGCCCTGCCACAACATTTATTCTGTCATATCTCTGTTCTAATTCTTCCAAAGAAAAAACAGGTTCGGTAGATGAAACAATGTGGGGGTTGCTCCCGGCTTCCGCAGTGATAAAATTACCGGCGGGAAAAATCCCCTTTTCGATTAAGCGTGATTTGACCTCTACGCTCATGGAACCAGCCCCCCAAATAAACACCGGGTATGGTGAATGGACCAATTCATTGTAAGTTCTCTCCAGATGATCCGGAATCATTAGAAAATTCCTCCCTTTGCGTTGTATGGTCAGTATAACAGACCGATTCGGGGAAGTCAATTCTTTATTGCTTCACTGATTTTTGCAGTTGTAAAGTGTCGCATCAGGGTATATACTGTCCTTACTAATAGCATGGAAAATGCTTATTTTTTGCATTCAATTTCTGGCCGGGAGGGAGAAATCATATGAAAGTAGACTTTATCATCTGCACCAATTCTGATTTATGGTATGCAGAGTGTGTGAAATATATAGAAAACTTAATTGTTCCGGACAATGTAGAGATCCGTGTAATTGGCGTCACGGAAGCCTCGGGTATGGCGGCGGGCTATGAGCTGGGAAGGAACAGCTCGGAGGCGGATTACAAGGTGTACTTGCATCAGGACGTGTTTATTATAAACCGGCACTTTATTGAGGATATTGACGCGGTCTTCCGCTTGGACGACCGGATAGGCGTCATTGGGATGGTGGGAAACAACGATGTGGAAGAACAGCTCTTTTCTCATGGAAGCTGGCGCTGGGGCAAGGTGATCGCCTGTACGGGAACCACACAGCTGTTGCTCAATCCTGGGGAGATTGCGGAGGAATACCGTGAGGTAGACTGTCTGGATGGCATGATTCTGATCACAAGATATGATATTCCGTGGCGCGAAGATATTTTTAACGGCTGGCATTTTTATGACAGATCCATCTGTCTGGAGTATAAAAGAAGGGGATATTTATGTGTGGTTCCCAGACAGCAATCCCCCTGGTGTGTACATGCGAATGGTGTAAGTGAATTGAGTGGATGGGGAGATGATCTGGCTGTCTATTTAAAGGAATATCAGGACTTCTTCCCTCATGGGGCTACAGTGGAGTATATCGGAACCACGGAGCAGAGCGATATTCAGCTGGCAGGCCGTATTGCGGATCGGGCTTGGGCCCTGGTAAACGATGGAGAGATGGAGGATGCGGCCCAGCTTATCCGTGAGGCCATTTGCGGTGGAGTCAGGTGGAATAAGAGGCTTGTCTTTATCTGGAATCTGCTGGAGATATGGGACACAGGGAAGCATCGTCTGTTCTTTCAGGCAGGTGACGACGTATCGGATATGCGGTATAAGTATACTAAGGCCTCCTTTCTGCTTCGGAGGAAGATGTACGGGCTTTCTCTTGATGTGGATGAAATGTTGTTCCTGACAGAACTGACGGTACAGGAAAAATCAGTGATACTGCGGCATGAACTGACATTGCGCCGCCAGATCGTATGGAAGATGGCGAGGGCAGAAGTCTTTGACACGCTGGACCGGACGAGGCAAAAAGGGCAGGACCTGGTGGAGGCGCTGGGAGGCGGGAAAGCGGAGTCAGGAGAAACGGCTCAAAATTTATATGTGCTGGCAATCATGATTGATATGGTGGAAGGAGTGATTCCAACATTTCTCTATGAACAGTACGATGAATTTTTTTCCGCGTTTGGTGCGTTCTGTATGCAATGCGCGGATGTCGGTTTCCTGGTGGCAAATACAGCGGAGATGCTTTCTTCCGTGGGGCTTTTTGTAGAATGCATGGATGATCTGAAAAGAAATTACAGTAGGTGTATTAAGAGGTGTCCTGTCTGTAATCATGAGGTAATATATCTTCCTTTGCCGGAGCACTATAAGGAACAGGAGAGGCTGTATCAGGTTACTACGACGTCAAGGAGCGAGACAATCAACAAGAAGGAATACCTTTGCCCGGAATGCGGCGCAAGCGACAGGGACAGGCTTATGATCTCTTTTCTGGACAGGGAAGGGCTGCCGCAGTGCCCGGAGGGGTTGAGACTGCTACAGATCGCGCCGGCGGCCTCCATATCCAGATGGATTCATTTGAAATGTCCTCATATAGCATATGACACAACGGACCTGTATATGGAAAATGTGTCTTTCCAATCAGATATCACAGATATGCATATGGTCTTGGATGAGACATATGATGTGATTATCTGCTCCCATGTCCTGGAACATGTACAGGAGGATCGCAGGGCGATACGGGAGCTTAAGCGTATCTTGAAGCCGGATGGCAAGATTCTATTTCTGGTCCCGATTGATCTGAATGCCACGGAAATTGACGAGGAGTGGGGCCTGACGGAAGCTGAGAACTGGAGGCGCTTCGGGCAGGGGGATCACTGTAGGCGCTATGACAGGAATGGCCTGATACAAAGGCTGGAAGAGCAGTTCTACGTCCACGCTCTGGGGAAGGCGTATTTTGGGGAAGATGTTTTTACACAGTGCGGGTTGACGGACACGAGCACCCTCTATATATTGACGAAGTCCCGGGAGGTATCGTTAAATCTGGCCGAGAATGTGGTTATAGACGAGCGTCTGTGTACCGAAGGTCCGCTGGTGAGCGTAATACTGCCGTGCTATAACCATGAGCGATTTGTGGCGCAGGCCATAGAGAGCGTGATCAATCAGTCCTATAAAAATATAGAAATCATTGCGATCGACGACGGCTCAACGGATCAAACGGCCACAATTATGAAGAAATATTCCAGCCATTTTGCGAAGGAGTTTTATTTTACAGAAAACGCAGGTGGACGGACCAGCTTCTTTTATCAGTACGCAAGGGGAAAATATATTGCGCTGATGAATTCGGATGACATATGGGAAAAAGATAAACTGGCATTACAGGTGGCCTATATGGAGGAACATGAAGAATGTGGCGTCTGTCTGACCTGGTGTCATAATACAAATGAGATGTTGGAAGAAGATTTGGGTTATCTGGTATTTATTCAACCCAACAGAAGCAGCCCGGAATGGATGCGTTATTTCTGGGAGAACGGGAACGCTCTTTGCAATCCCTCCTCGCTTTGCAGGCGCGAAATCTGTATGACACCGCAGAAGTATGGCTATGCCTGTAGACAGCTGCCTGATTTTTTTAAATGGGTAGATATTATCCAATATTCTTCTATTCATGTGATTCCCAAGGTTCTGATTAAGATGCGCAGATACAAGAGGAATGGGCAGCAGAATACCAGCGCTAAAACATTGGAGAACGTCAGGCGGGATGCCATAGAGAAAGGCTGTAACTGGTTATGGGTGATCCGCAATATGGAGACGGCATTTTTTAAAGAGGCATTTCAGGATCTGATGATTCATCCCCAGGCGGAGACGGAAACGGAAATAAAATGTGAAAAATATTTTCTGATGTTAAACCACAGAGACAAAACAGTAAGGTACAGCGCGTTCTACTATCTTCACGAGATATTTAATATGGAAGTGTTGAAATGTCTGGAAGATAAGTACCACTATACGAGAAAGGACTTTGCGGAGGATATGGTGAACAAGGGAATTGTATAAAATGGATAGAAAGGTATCTTGTGATGAAAGCATTGGTATTGGCAGGAGGGCTGCCTCAGATTGAACTGATAAAAAAACTGAAAAAGAGAGGAATTGTCACGATATTAGCCGATTATAAAGAAGATCCCTTGGCCAGAACATACGCGGACGAATTTTACAGGATTTCAACATTGGATGTCCGGGCCGTTCGTGATCTCGCAAAGACGAAAAAGGTTGATTTCCTGATTACGGTGTGTACGGACCAGGCTCTGCTGACAGTAGCACAGGTTTCAGAGGAATTGGGATTGCCCTGCTATCTGGACTATGAGACGGCCAGAAAGGCAACTAATAAAGTATATATGAAAGACACCTTTTTAAAGCAGGGCATTCCCACCGCAAAATATGTCATCATGGAACAACTGGATGTGAACGTGGTTTCCGGATGGGATTATCCCATGATTGTCAAACCTGTAGACTGTAACAGCTCAAAAGGAGTAAAGAAGGTAGCCAATGACACAGAATTGGCGGCAGCTTTTGAGGAGGCGTGGCAGTTAAGCAGAAGCCGGGGGGTGGTCGTCGAAGAATTTCTGGAGGGCAGAGAATTAAGCATTGATGCCTATGTGGAAGACGGGAAGGCGATAATTCTGGATATTACAGCCAGCGAAAAAACAGATGAAAAAGATAAATTTATCATCTTTCGCACCTGGCACATTGTAGAAATGGCCCCAAAACTGAGAGATCAAATCAGCGAAGTAACCCAGCGGATAGCGGATGCCTTCAGCGTCAAAAACGCGCCCATGCTGATTCAGATGCTGACAGATGGAAACAATGTAAACATTATAGAATTTTCCGTCCGGACCGGGGGCGGGGTAAAACATTTGTCTGTACAGAGAATGACAGGCGTAGATGTGATAGAGGCTGTCATTGATTTGACTCTGGGAATCAATCCGCATATTCAGACGCGTAAGCCCAGATGGAAATATATGTTGGATGAATATATATACTGCGATCCCGGCCTTTATGACCATGCCGAAGGATTTGATGAATTAATGGAGGATGGGAGCATATTGGACTATTACATATTTCAGCGAAGAGGTTCAAAATTGGAAAATGTCACAAACAGTGGAGACAGGGTTGCCGGGTTTACAGTTGTAGCGGACTCAAGGGCTGAATTGACGCAAAAATACTTAAAAATCAGTGCATCCGTACGCATGGTATCTGAAAGCGGGAATGATATCATGCGACATGAACGGTTGGGCGATCTGTATGAGAAAAATATGTTCGAAATCGGAGGTGCGTATATACATGCCGGTTGAAATATGGTATATTGTTGTTCTGCTGGTTACAATCTGCGTTACATTTTTTGTCTGTAAGCGTCCCATATATGAATGTATGTTTTTTGGCTATGTGCTTATGCTGATTTTTACCGGCGAGTACAGGAATTTCTGGACATATATTGAAAAGACAAGTAAAGATACTTTGTTTTATGCGATTATTGCGTTTACGGCCCTGGCAAAAGTGTTGGAGGCTACCGGAGCAATTGACTCTGTAGTAAACGTGATTATCTCCTTATTGGGCAGATTCAAGGGAGGGGCGGTATATGCGGCTGTCGCCGGAAGCACATTTATGGGGGCCTTGTCCGGAAGCGGCGCGGGCAATGTGGCGGCGACGGGAGTATTTACAATTCCGGCCATGAAGAGATCCGGTGTGCCTGCCTATCTGGCAGCGAATATTGAAAGCGCCTGTAGTACACTGGGCAACATGATTCCGCCGGCCGGCGTCATTCTGACAGCGCTTGCCTGCTACAATGATTTCAGCGGGGCGGATATGTCGCAGTCCCGCTTCTGGCTTGTATGCTGGGGGGTGGCTTTATGGTTCATCTTACAGAGAATCCTTACCGTTTACCTGTTTTGCCGATATCATAAGGTACAGCCCATGGATCGGAAAGAGATTCCTGAACTTGGAAAGACATTGAAGGCGGGATGGAAAAATTTGCTGCTTCCGCTGATTATTCTGCTGCCCTTTCTGGCTGACTACTTTTTCAAGGCCACATTCCTGACTGCCCGACTGGGAGCCGGCGCAGGAAAGATGTCGAGCAGTTTACTCATATTTACTCCGGGATTGGCGGCCGCCTACGCCCTGTTTGTGAACCGCAGAAAACATAGTGACAGCGAACGGGCAGATGAAGCGCTGAAATTTGTGAACGGAATTGTTCCCATTGGGGCAACGGTATTTTTTGCGTACTGTATCGGAAATCTGTTTTCCGCTACAAATGTGGGCGCGGAGGTTGGAAAATTTATAGAGAGTTTGCGTTTACCCGTTGTGGCGATTGCGTTTATCATTCCTCTGGTCACGGCCATTCTGGGTATGATATTGCCCGGTTCCGCGCAAATCCGGATTTTCGGTTCCACCATTATTTCTGTCTTTGCCGCTGCCGGCGGAAATCCTCTTCTTGCGGCAGTGATGCTGCCCGCCATCACCGGGGCCATGGAGGGAATGACACCACCCCTTGCTCTCTGCATGTATACGGCCATGGGGATTGCCGGTTCAAACATAAAAGAAACGACACAAAATTGCCTGATCTGGGTAGGACTTCACTATCTGTTGTCTGTTATATGTCTGTTGGGAATCCTTCCGATAATGGGAATATGAGGGAATAGAAAATATGAATGGATTAAGCGGAATATGTTTTAAAATATCGACGGTCGGTATACGGATCTGTCTGTTTGCGGGGGGCATTACATTGGTGGGATATATGGCAGGAATCCTAATTGGCGGTGATCTGGCTGAAAATCTTTGTATATGGATTTTTGACGGATATCTTCCGTTGGTAATCCAATTTACGGCAGTATCTGTGGGGATTGGACTGCTTGGAATCTATTTACGCAAACACAGGTTTGGCGGAGAAACAAGTAGATAAAAGCGGGGTGTAGATCAAAAGCTGCTTTTTCAGAAGAAAAGAAATATGGCGGTGCGGGAAAAGTATTAGGGAGCGACCGGGGTATTGGGCCACAGGGAACTATTTGGGACGACAGGAGGATCTGGGCTGATGACAGGACAGAGGACAAATAAAATTCCGTTGGTAAGTGTAATCATTCCTACCTATAACAGAGTGCATACGCTTCCGGTTTCTGTGGAAAGTGTACTGCGTCAGACCTATCACAATCTGGAAGTGATTGTAGTGGACGACGGCAGCACGGACAAAACAGAGAATTATGTCAGAGGGCTGACTGACAGTCGGGTGCGGTATGTCAGAAATACGGGGCAACACGGACCTGCCGCCGCGAGAAATTTAGGGGTGAGGCTGGCCAGGGGAGAATATGTGGCTTTTCAGGACAGCGATGATGAATGGCATCCGGATAAATTGGAGAAACAGATGCCGATTTTGCTGAATCCCAAGGAGAGGATAGATATAGTGTACTGCGAGTATGCGCGTTATTTCGGCCAGAAAAGGCTGGACACTATACCTTCCAGGGATTTGCCCATGGAATATAAACAGGGCGATATTCTGCCGGTCTTATTGTTGCAGCCTCTGATGGGCACTCCTACAATTGTGGTAAAGAAGACATGCTTTGTGCAGACCGGAGGATTCAATGAGAGTCTGCCCACCTTTGAAGATTATGAATTTTCGGTTCGTTTTTCACGGAATCACAGAATCGGATTCGTGGAGGAAGCCCTGGTGAAAGGGAACGATTCCCCTGACAGCGTGGATAAACGATTCGCGGACAGAATCAGAACCCAGGCATATATAGTCAGGGAAATGATCGCTCCGCTGAGGGAGTATGACCTCCTTTCGGAAAAACTGTCCGAAGTACAGAAAACGGCGGAACATCTCGGATGTCACGATGTGTTTCTGGAAGAACTTCGCGGGCTGGAAGATCTGTTCCTCACAGAGAAGGAGAGGGAAACGGCGGCCTGGTTGACAGAGAAAACCCTACAGAGCGACGCCAAACTAAATCAGCGCAAAGAGATGGCGAAGGAGGTTCTTGCGCAGGCCAAATTACGGCTTGTGCAGACATATACAGGCGTTTTCAGAGACGTTCCAATGAAAGAGGAGACGTTGGAGCAGGTATTGGCGCAGGTGAAACACAGCATGGAAGAATGTGTGGAATGCTTTGAAATGCCAGAGGCGTCCCACTGCTTTTTCAATCCGGCTGACGCCAGGGCATCCGGTTTAAGCACAAAACTGGAGCGCCTGTCTCTGCTGGCCGATGTGGTCAAGGCGGTGGAGGAGCTGGAAAGAATTATTTATGGGCAGCAGATCCTATGTAATGTCTGTGGCAGCCGATATTATAAAAATCGCTCTCACAAATGTCCCTATTGTGAAGCGGATGACAGAGAGCGCCTGCTTATAGCGTTTTTGGAGAAATTGCAGCCGGAGGAGGGAGAGATATTGACGGTACTCCTGATGATATCCTCAAGGCTGATAAAGAATTATCTGTTGAGACGGCGGGACACGCAGTTTGACCAACTGAATCCGGAGACAGATGATACGCGTTCTATACAGGGACTTGAAGAAGAGAGGTATGATATACTGATCTGTCCGGATTTCTCACATCAGACTGATACAACGGATCAAATGATCAGGGAATGGGGCAGGATTATGAAAACCGGCGGCGTCTGCCTGATATATCCCTATTCAATCTGGCAGGGCAGTATGAAATGGCTGACTGCCTCTCCGTTATGCGTGAGTGAGAAGGGTAAGGAGTGGTTTGGCGCAATGTTTTATAGTACATGCGGAATTGAAGATGGGATGGTTTTACCCATATTGACCAAGGGGGGCCCGCTGTCAGAGTTGTAAAAGCGAAAGAGAAAATTTCCTCTGTTAAATAAACTGTATTTATGGTATGATTAGTCTGTTATGCAGGACAAGATAAAACAGGCAGGAGGCTCCAGACTATAGAAATGGCAGAGATAAAACCGATTGCAGGTATGGAGAGAAAGAGGCTAAAAGATGTAATACCGCTTGAAACCCCCTATTCCGTTTACTTCTTCCCCACAAATCTGTGTAATTTTCGATGTAAATACTGCGCCCATGGGGGAGGACTGCAAAATTTTGAGAAGATATATGGTTTGAAGCCAGAGACCATGTCTCCTGAGACTTTTAAAAGAGCGACGGACCAGTTGCGAGACTTTCCGGATCAATTAAAGGTAATCAATTTGTCCGGCCAGGGGGAGCCGCTTCTCAACAGAAATTTGCCGGACATGATTGCATATGCCAAAGCGTCCGATGTCGCGGAGCGTGTCGAGATTATTACCAATGCCTCTCTGCTGAACAGGGAATTGTCAGATCGTCTGATAGACGCGGGACTGGATTGTATTCGTATTTCGCTACAGGGGATGACTGCGGAAAGATATAAGGAGATATGCGGTTTTTCTCTGGATTTTGGAAAACTTATAGAAGAAATCGGCTATTTGTTCCGGCACAGGGGACAGTGTGAAATTTTTGTAAAGATTATGGATCTCTCTCTGGAA
>CANSPM010000027.1 GCA_947648875.1 uncultured Lachnospiraceae bacterium | reverse complement strand
GGGTGCTTAATGATTGTACGCTTTGGCGTCCATTCATTAAGCAGTGCGCCTTCCGGGAATACGCTGTTTTAGAGTTCCGCCTATTCCCGTACGCCACACATTCAGGGTGCTTAATGATTGTACGCTTTGGCGTCCATTCATTAAGCAGTGCGCCTTCCGAAAATACGCTGTTTTAGAGTTCCGCCTATATACATTGCTTTTATAATATTGTTTTCCGTGAGCCTAGTATGCCACGGAAAACGTTTTCCCTATTAAGCATCATACTAGATATTATTTCCTTTGTCAAACCTTTTTTCTATTATTTTCCAATTATTTCTTGTGAGATACCTACAACGAATCCGGTAGCCACATAGCTATTTTTGCATTCACATCACGGTAGAAATAAGCGAAAAAAGTTAGATTTATGAAATATTTTGGCGCAATTGATGCCCCACTTCTCCGGAATGTACCTGTTTGAGAAATGAGACCAAATAAAACGCAATGTCTATTGGACCAGATACATAAAATATGCCATATATCCTACCAGCATTACCACACCGCCCAGGCGCCCCAGCTTCTTTTGGGGCAGCACACAGAGCAGCAGAAAGACCATCGCCAATACGGCTACAATTGTGTCCACCTGAAAACGAATGCTATAGTCTACCGGCGTAATCAAAGCTGCCGTACCCACCACAAACAATATATTAAAAATATTGCTCCCCACGATATTGCCCACGGCGATATCTGTCTTGCCCTTGATCGCGGCTGTAACACTGGTCACAAGTTCCGGCAGGGAAGTTCCGAAAGCCACAATGGTCAGACCGATAAGTCTGTCATCCATCTTGAACAGGTGCGCCAATTCCGTTGCCGCGTCCACGGTCACATCCGCTCCCCAGACAATAAGCGCACCGCCAATGATAACAAGCAAAGTCAGTCGCCACAGCGTATCCTTTTGCGTAATCCTGGGCGTATCCTCGGCCACGTTTTGCCCTTTTCTGGCCATATGCAGCAAATAGAGCAAATACAAGATCAACAGCCCCCAGAGAACCACACCGTCCATACGGCTGACCGTGTTGTCTGTAAGACCCAGCAGCCCCAAAATCACCGTGATCAGAACAGTGAATGGAATTTCATAGCAGACTGTGGATTTCTTCACCGTCATGGCTTTGACTACCGCTGTCAATCCCAGTATTACCAGCACATTCATAATATTACTGCCCACCACATTGCCGATGGTAAGGCCCGCGTTCTGTTTGATGGCGGAATTAATGCTCACCGCCGCCTCGGGAGCGCTGGTCCCCATGGCTACAATAGTCAGACCAATCACCAACTGGGGAATCCCAAACTTATCCGCAATCTTGGAAGCGCCGTCCACAAACCAGTTTGCGCCCTTGATCAGCATGACGAATCCCACTGCAAGTAACAAAAGCTGTAACATAATCTGCATGATATCCTCCATTCCGGGAGTCCGGATAAATGATGAAATACTTGCTTCCACCCATTGCATACAATAAAATCTACACTCTGTGAAGGTTCCGTCATCATAAACAGCAAAACCTTCGCTCTGCGAAGATTCCGTTGTCATAAACTATAGAACCTACGCTCTGCGAAATTCTATTGCCACAAAAAAAGACTTCCAGCACATTTCCTATGTGCTAAAAGTCTTGTTCTCCTACAATGCATCAGAAGCGTGTAACCACGGCAAACATTTGCACCGGGGTATGTTGATTACACCTTTATAACTACTCCCTCTTAACGTGGGAACAGAATAGCATAATTTGGAGATGCTGTCAAGCTGATTTTTGGAAACATTTAACCACACATCCGAGTCCACTTTTTCCCGAGCAACACTGCTCTCCCATATCCCGGCTTCCTACTGTTGTTGAGATGGCACATACCTTTTCAGATACAGTTTACCCAGCTTTGTACATTCCATACAGCCAGGGTCCGGAAATACTGGATTATTCATTCATTACACACACTGTCAGCAAGTGTGTGTATCTCCAAACAGTTGCAGGAAAGATATCCTTTGGCGCAAAACAGCACTTGATTCGGAGGGCAAAAAACAGCCGTAAACCCTCCGTTCCATAAGGAATCCTTTGTGTTTACGGCTGTTTTTGTTTTCTGCGGATAACAGGACTTGAACCCGTTAAAACATTTGCCAAATTGCTCTAAAACACTGCGCTTTTCGTGTTCTGTGACAAAATTCATGACAAAACTCCATAAAAAGGCAGTGGCAAGCCCATCCTCTTTTTTATTCCACTTCCCAGTCTTTCTTAACCGCTAAATCTATCAGTCCCCCGGAGTGTATCCTGATTTCCTGATTTAATTCATGTACTTCCTCAATGGATGTACATTTGTCCGTTGCCGTAGTTATCAGCCATGTTAAAAATCTCACCTGTTTGTCTGCCCGATAGGCTCATGATTCCGAGAGCCATTATGTGGTCCACATTCCCAGCAATGACTCGTGGAGAAAAACGGTGATTTTCCCTGATCGGAGAAATGATAAATTTGTAGTATTTTCAGAAGCAGAAACAACACCCAATATTGTAAGCCGGGCAATTCTGTGGTATAATTTTGCCGTTATAGAAAATCGCAAATACGGGAGGAGGATGCAAAATGCAGGGGACAATCACACAGACCAAAAAGGCATGGGAATTTAACACCTACGAATTTTGGGTAGAACATGCGGGGACACCATCTGAAAGGGCCAAAAAGGACCTGGAAGATCCGGTGGGAATGCTAAAACGGTATTCCGATTATTTTGAGACCTACAAGGGCATAAATGTAGCGAATATCTGCGGTTCCTGTGGAAAAAAGGCAATTCCGCTGGCAATTTTGGGGGCGGATGTCACGATCTTTGACATTTCCAGGGACAATGAGAGATACGCGCTGGAGGTCGCGGAGGCGGCAAAGATAGAGCTCCATTTCGAGGTATGTGACATACTGAAAATAGATATGGAAAAATATCAGGGGTATTTTGATGTGGTTTTCATGGAGGGCGGCATTCTACACTATTTCCATGATCTTGATCAGTTCATGGGAATTATGCATTCCCTTCTCAGGGATGGCGGAAGAATGATCTGTAGCGATTTCCACCCTTACACAAAGATAAGTGATCTGCTGAATTTTGGCTGGTGTGTTGGAGATTACTTTAAAACAGACATCATTGAAGAGGAGATGGCCCATGCACGGTTCTATGAAGAGGAAATCCGGCGGCAAATCCCCAAATGCAGTTATCGAAAATATACAGTCAGCGAGATTATCAACGCCACAATAAACAGTGGGTTTACTCTGAAACGCTTTGACGAACATCCTGCGTGGACAGACCCTAAAATGCCCGGTGAATTTACCGTCATAGCAGAAAAGTAATGAGAATTTCCCTGGCAAGTAACCAGATAAACTCTGCCTTTAACGGGGGGATATCATGAGCATCTATAACATCATTGACCGTATACGAAAACATCCAAGCCTTTATCTCGGCGGCAAAAGCATATCCAGCCTTTTACACTATCTGGATGGCTATCAGACTGCGGAAAGGGAGTTTAATGCAAATCAGAGCGGAATATTGTTTCCGCTCTCCTTTTCCTATATGCACGAATATACAAGATATCGTCTGAAAAACACCCCCTACAGCATGGGCTGGTGCGACCGGATCCTGTGTGCCTGTGGTGGGGATGAAGAAGCTGCGCTATGGAAATTTTTTGAATATTATGATGGCTTTATCCGAGTCAGAATGAGACGGTACTGGAAAGCCATTCTGTCCAGGGACAATATCGCCTGGAATAATCAGATGGAGCATACCTATTGCCTTCGTCCCAAAAAGACCGGACATGGAGCAGGCCCCTACAGCTTTGATGAACTGACTTTTGTCAAGGAACCTATATACCTTGATCCCCTGAACGTCTATATAATAGAACTGACAATTCCTGCCTATATCCTTGCTGTGGAAACGGCATCAGATATCCAGCTTACGCGTTCTTTCTTTACATCCCTGGAATCGGCAAAGGGTATCGGTCACTGCGAAGGCGCGGAAAAGTATTTTGGCCCCGTGGACGCATGGGAAGAATTAACAGCCAGAACAATATCCTTTTCCAAAAACATTGTAATATGAAGAGAGCGTAGATTGCTGGAGCGCTAAAATCCCCCCATCAGTCCCACCAGCTGATCCCTTTGAATCGCCGCCTCATGCCCCTTGATCTTCCTCGCCATGCCCTCCAGTTCTGTCTGACTGGCGGCAATACGCATCAGTTTTTCCCTGAACTCTTTCTGCTCATGCTCCGCCTCTCTGGCCCTTCTCTCCGCCCTTGCCCGGCCCTGTAATTTAATCGTATTTTCCATGGAATTAAGCAACTGTTTCATATCCATTGACGTCATATTCTCTGCCTCCTGTCTGTATCAAAGGGGTTCCCCCGCTTTTAATCTTTTCCTCAATCACTTTATCGGTGACACTGTCTATTAGTTTATATTATATATACGGATTCCCTTTTTGTGGCACAAAACGACCATAAGTACGGACGTACATTCCTTTGCTCCTCACAGCTTTCCCTACAGATACTCTATCCGAAAGCTGGCCTCCCCCGCTTCGTCCAGTTCCATGATCGCATAGGAAGGCCTGTGTCCATCCTGCCGGGGATAGGAAATACTGCCGGGATTCAGAGCCACCAGATCCTCTTTCTGGTCCAGAAAAGGCCTGTGGGTGTGGCCGAACATGACAATGTTCATCCCCCTTTCCCTGGCTTCCTGCATAATTCTCTCCGGCCCCATGGAAACATAATAAGTATGCCCGTGCGTCACCCAGACACGGTATCTGCCGATCTTAAGCTCCAGTTCCCTGGGCAGCGCCGAGAAAAAATCGTTATTGCCCGGCACAATCTGTAGCTGGCAGTGAGCTGCCTGGTTAATGGCCGCCTGGCTGAGAGCATACTCGCTCCCTTCCGCGTCGCCGCAGTGAATCACCATGTGAAGCGGTCCGAGCCGCTTCAAAAGGGTGAAATAATTCTCATTTTTCCGATGCGTGTCGCTTACTATCAATATTTTTTTCGGCTGTTCCATGGAATATTCCTCTCTCCCACATCCGCTACATACCCTGTATCAGAATTTCCGTTCCCCACATTCGATTACAGGGGACGGCTTTTGCTTCCATTGATCTCTTTCAACTGCTCTTTCATCAGCCGCAGAGCATTTCCCCGATGGCTTACCCGGTTTTTCTCCTCCTCCGTCAATTCCGCTGTTGTGCGGCCAAACTCCGGCACATAAAAGATCGGGTCATAACCAAAGCCATTTTCGCCCTTCTCCTCATAGCCGATGCGCCCTTCGATGACGCCCCGGCTGGTCAGTTCGCGCCCGTCAGGCAGCACGACCGCAATGGCGCAGACAAATCTGGCCCCGCGCCGTTCATCCTCCACACCCTCCAGACGTTCAATCAGATTGGCGTTTTTAATTCGGTAGGAAGTGTCCTCTCCCATGTAGCGGGCGGAATGGACACCGGGTTCCCTGTTCAGGAAATCGATCTCCAGCCCCGAATCGTCCGCCATGACCACTGTGCCTTCCTGCTGCCCGCGCTCTCCCAGACAGGCCGCCACCGCTCTGGATTTGATCAGCGCGTTTTCCTCGTATGTACTCCCGTCTTCTTCAATATCCGCCGAAACACCCGCATCCTTCATGGACAGAACCTCCAGCCCCAAATCCGCCAGAATCGCCTGAATCTCCTTAATCTTTCCTGCATTGCCTGTGGCAAAAACGATCCTTTTTATCGTCATGATATCCTCCTGTCTTAAGTCCCCTGAATCATCATGGTCATCGCGCGGAGCAGGTCCCCACATATTGTCGTCTGTGACTCTATACCGACTGCCGCGAAAGCCACTTCCCTTTCAGTCAATAGGAAACCCTGATCTACCGGCATCCCGCAAATGGATGTCTCCGCGCCATCCGGCCCTACGCCTGTGGTTGGCCGGCGTTGCCACCACGTCTGGGCGGCTTGGGGCCAAGGAACTGATAATAGTAAGTTTTCATCATACCGTTGTAAATCTTCCGGTTTTTATCGGCCTTACGCCCAATATCCCGTTCTGCCTGTTCATAGGAGGTAATCAGGTACAGACTCCAGCCTTCCAGGCTGTGAAAGCGCTGCCCCAGTGTCTGATACAGAGCAGGCAGAGCCTCCTTCTCCTCCAGCCGTTCCCCATAGGGAGGATTGGTGATAATAAAGCCATATTTTTTTGGATGACTGAGTTTTGCCACCTCCCGCCGCTGGAAATGAATCAGTCTCTCCACTCCCGCCAGCCTGGCGTTCTCTCTGGCGATGGATACCATGGCATCATCCATATCATATCCCTGAATATCCGTCTCAACAGACAGATCCACCAGTTCCCGGGCCTCTTCCAGCGTGTCCCGCCACACAGACTTTCCCGCCACATGAGGCCAGTTCTGTGCGGTAAACGCCCGCTTCATTCCCGGCGCCATGTTAGCGGCCATCATGGCGGCCTCAATGGGAATCGTGCCGCTGCCACAAAAAGGGTCCACCAGAATGCGATCCCCGTGCCAGGGGGACAGCAGGATCATGGCCGCCGCCAGATTCTCCGCTATGGGAGCTCTGGCCGTCAATTTGCGGTATCCCCTCTTGTGCAAAGACTCCCCCGTGGTATCCAGCCCCACCGTCACCTCATCCTTCATTAAAAAGACACGTACGGGAAAATGCTCCCCGTCCTCCGGAAAACGCTCCAGCCCATAGTTCTCTTTCATTCGTTCCACCATGGCTTTCTTCATAATGCGCTGGATGTCTGAGGGGCTGAAAAGTTTACTCTTTACACTGGCCGCCTTGGTAATCCAGAATTTTCCGTCACGAGGTATATACTCCTCCCATGGCAGCGCCTTGGTGCCCTGAAAAAGTTCCTCATATGTCTCCGCTGTAAAACGGCCTATCTTGATCAGCACCCTCTCCGCCGTGCGCAGGAACACATTGGCACGGCACAGGGCCTCTTCGTCCCCCACAAAGGTGACTCGGCCATCGGACACTTCGCTCACATCATACCCCAGTTCTATAATCTCTTTTTTAAGTACAGCCTCCATGCCAAAATGGCATGGAGCAATCAAATCATAACGTCTCATATCTTTCTCCGTCTGTCCATGCATTCCCTGTTTTACGCGTTTTGCGGCCCATAGCCACGGTATTGCGTCAACAGGCATTCCGACACCCCTTCCGCCCTTTTATCCATAGCCGGGCCACATCATGGGATTGCGTAAATGCTGCCGCTTATACTATCATATGCCCTACAGATTGTATACAAATATATGTTACCACAGTTTACTCCAATATGTAAATAGGGATGCCGCAAAAGCGACACCCCTATTTTCCAGAAAGCCCGCTGCCAACCTTAGAAGTTGTTGTTCTTCTGGCTGTTGTTCTGCTTATTCTGGTTGTTCTGGTTGTTCTTCTTGTTATTGTTCTGGCTGTCCTGGTAGCTGTTCTGGCTGTTCTGGCTATCCTGATAGCTGTTCTGGCAATTGTTGGAATTGCTGTTCTGGTTGTTGTTCTGATTGTTATTGGACATGATTCATTCCTCCTGTTGGTTTTTAGTTACAGGAGTAGTATGTCCGGCACTTTTTTAAAATATACATATATTTTTTCCGCTACCGGCGTTACATACGGCAGAACCGATACCGTCAGTGAAGCCAGTCGCGAAATAATTTTATAAAAAAAAGCAAAATCATGACGATGGCAATCACAGGCCACAGCCAGGCCAGCATATGCAGTACCAGCCGGAAAACCAGACTCAAAAGCACCAACACAAGGAGCAGGGTCCCTCCGGCTAACACCGGTAAAGCCCAGGGCGGCAGACCGGAAATACGAAAGACCTGCCGAAATCGTTCCCTGCGGCGCGTCTCCTCCTGACTGCCGCCATAAACCTTTTCCTCCGCCCCTGTCTTTCCGTTCTCTGCCGCCACTATAGACCTGGCGATCAATCGGGCGTCTCCCAATTCCGTCAGCACACTCTCCTCCGGCTCCCCAAGCCGTATCCGGGTATTGATATAATCCTCATAATAGCGGGCATTCTCCTCCACCAATGCCGGAGATATTCTCCCGCTCAGAGAAACTCTCAGTCGATCAACGAACTCCTGTTTGCTCATAATGGCTATTGTCCTATCTGTATTTTCCTCATTATAGCATGCCGCCGCCACACCGTAAATATATATGAAATTAAGCCTTTCTTAAGAATTTATAAAAATACCCTTCCACCAAATTACCTCAATCGTTTTCGCATAATGCAAAATCAGAATTCCCGTCGGAAAATCTATATGGTTCCCACCGTCCTGCCCGGATACATTTCCCCTCTGGTCACCTCCTGTTCAACCGGCATGGTCTTGGGATACTCGATCAGGGATATCCGCCTCTCCCCTGCCCTGGTTCCCAGAGAGACGGTATCCTGGCACAATGTTGTGAGAGGCATCTCGATATGTCTGCCGATTCGATTTTCTGTTGCAATTTCATATCCCGTTCTGTATACTATCCTATAAGTAAACACACTTACTTAATCGTTTTCTGATTCATTTTACAATATCTCATTCTAAAAAGGAGAGTCTCACTATGAAATTCGGCTATTTTGATGACATCCACCAGGAGTATGTCATTACCACCCCCAAGACGCCGCTTCCCTGGATCAACTATCTGGGCTGCAACGAGTTTTTCAGTTTGATATCCAACACCTGCGGCGGTTATACGTTCTACAAGGATGCCAAACTGCTGCGCCTGACCCGCTACCGCTACAACAATGTCCCAACGGATACGGGCGGCAAGTACTTTTACATAAAAGACGGCGGCACAGTCTGGAATCCCGGCTGGCAGCCCACCAAGACGGAACTGGATAGCTACGAGTGCAGACACGGCATGGGTTACAGCCGTTTTGCAGGAAGTAAGAATCTGATACAGGCAGATCTTTTGACTTTTGTCCCCATGGGCGACAACTGTGAGATCAGTAAACTGACTTTGAGAAACGACGGAAACGAAGCCAGGGAACTCAAAATTTTCTCTTATGTAGAGTGGTGTCTGTGGAATGCCGACGACGATATGAAGAATTTCCAGAGGCTCCTTAGCTGCGGCGAAGTGGAGGTGGAGGGTTCCGCCATTTACCACAAGACAGAGTACCGCGAGCGCCGTAATCACTATGCCGTATACTCGGTAAACGCCCCCATTGCGGGCTTTGATACCATCCGCGACGAGTTTCTGGGGGCCTACAGAGGCGCCGACAACCCGGAGGTAGTGGAAAACGGCCAGTGCAGAAACACATTGGCCAGCGGCTGGTCTCCCATCGCCTGCCATCAGTTGCAAATCACCCTGGCTCCCGGCGAATCCAAAACCTTTATTTTTGTGCTGGGTTACATTGAGAATCCCCAAGAGGAGAAGTGGGAGGCCCCCGGTGTCATCAACAAAAGGCCTGCCCGGGAGATGCTGGCCCGCTACAGTGCCGAAGCGGATGTGGACGCGGCGTTTGCCGCTCTCAAGGCCTATTGGAAGCGGCTGCTGGGCAAGTATCATGTGGAATCCCGGGACGAGAAAGTCAACCGCATGGTCAACACCTGGAACCAGTATCAGTGTATGGTTACTTTTAATATGTCCCGCTCCGCCTCTTACTACGAGTCCGGTATCGGCAGGGGTATGGGCTTCCGCGACAGTTGTCAGGATCTGCTGGGTTTCGTGCATCTGATCCCTGACAGAGCCAGGGAACGCATCATTGACATCGCCTCCACCCAGTTCGAGGACGGCAGCGCATACCACCAGTATCAGCCTCTGACCAAGAAGGGCAACTCCGACATCGGCAGCGGTTTTAACGATGATCCTCTGTGGCTCATTGCGGGCACCAGCGCCTATGTACGGGAAACCGGCGACACCACGATCCTGGAGCAGCCGGTTCCCTTTGACAACGACATGTCCAAGGCCACACCGCTGATGAATCATTTAAAGAGATCCTTTGATTTCATTGTAAACCATAAAGGCCCTCACGGACTTCCTCTGATCGGACGGGCGGATTGGAACGACTGCCTGAATCTGAACTGCTTTTCCGAACATCCCGGCGAATCCTTCCAGACTTTCGGCCCCAGCGAAGGTCCTGTGGCGGAATCCGTGTTTATCGCAGGTATGTTTGTAAAATATGGTGAGGAGTACGCGCAGCTGTGCGAACTGACGGGAGATGACCGGGAGGCTGCCTATGCCAGAGCACAGACAGCTGAAATGTATGACACGATTTTGCAAAGCGGCTGGGACGGTAACTGGTTTGTCCGCGCCTATGACGCTTACAGTCACAAGGTGGGCTCCAAAGAATGTGAGGAAGGACAGATCTACATCGAGCCCCAGGGGTTCTGCGTACTGGCAGGCGTGGGCATAAAAGAGGGTCTGGCCGAAAAGGCCCTGAACTCCGTGAAGGAAAGACTGGATACCGAATACGGCATTATGATCCTGCAGCCTGCCTACACTAGGTATCATCTGGAGCTGGGCGAGGTGTCCTCCTATCCCCCCGGTTATAAGGAGAATGCCGGCATCTTCTGTCATAACAACCCCTGGGTATCCATCGCTGAGACCGTGATCGGACGCGGCGACAGAGCTTTTGAAATCTACAGGAAGACCTGCCCCGCCTATGTGGAGGAGATCAGTGAGATTCACCGCACCGAGCCCTATGTATATTCCCAGATGGTGGCCGGGCGGGACGCGAAGTTCCACGGCGAGGCCAAAAACAGCTGGCTCACCGGCACAGCGGCATGGACCTTTGCCAATATCTCCCAGTATATTCTGGGTGTGTATCCCACCCACTCCGGGCTGCAGATTAATCCCTGCATACCCAGAGGCTTCGGGGATTTCACATTGACCCGGGAATATCGCGGCGCCGTGTACCATATTCAAGTGTTGAATCCCCGGAATGTGGAAAAGGGGGTGGTATCCATGACGGTGGACGGCGCTTTGGTGGAGGGCAATATCATCCCCTACGACCGGAATAAGAAAGAAGTGCATGTGACAGTGACCATGGGATAACACATATGGAGGTATGGCCCGGCAGATTTTATCCTTGTCACAGCCGGGGCCATCTCTGTATTCGGAACGGCATACGCCCGCCAGTGTACATATGCGTTCAATTTCGCAAAAAGGGGCTGTCACCGCATTTGGGACAGCCCCTTTTATTTATAACAATGGAATCCTCACTCCTCGGGGATTCCATTGTTGTCTGCAAGGATATTATATCCATAGGAAACCTGTTTTCCGAAATTCTTTAAATATTCCGTCAGTATAATGGTTCCAGCCTCTCCGCCAGAAAAAGCCCTACTCTGCTCTGGATCACCCGGCAGGTGTCCTCCAGATTCTTTACTCCCGCGAAATAGGCGGATGCCTCCTCCTGAATTATATTGCGTATGGCCTGGTTTTCCAGAGAGTCCGCCTGGACATGCTCCAGCATGGCCAGCTGTTTGTCCCGCTGCTCCTCATTCATGGCGGAAATCCACTCCAAGCCATCGTCCTCCGCGCTTTGGGGTCCTGCCTCCGACAGCCTGCGATACCTCATTTTTCCGTCTTCGGTATAAGCCCACTGCTCATCCGCGGCCTGGAACATGCTGTCGGCAAATGCCTCCCTGTCAGTATAATAGTTAAACGGAACTTTCGGTCTTTCCAGCAGATAAAACTCCCAGAAGGCATATGCCCCTTCCTTACAGGCGCTTCTGGATAAAATGGCCAGCCCGCCTCCCTTATAGTAATTGCAGGGAGTGCCGTCCCTGCTAGGATATCCCTTATATACCAACGGCTCGCCATACATGCTTTCCCAGCTGCAACAGTGTGCAAAGGTGCTTACAAAGCCCTGTTCCAGGGCAGGCCTCTCCTCCAGCTGCTCCCACCAGTCGTCCCAGTGGTCGGCGTCGTCCGTCGTCAATCCCCCTATTTGCAGCAGCAAATTCCGAAAGGCTTCCCCCTCAAAATCACAGCGACCTGACTCCCGGTTCAGATACTCGTCCAGCGTTCCCTTCAGGCAAATCTCCAGCACCCTTTCCCGGGTCATCCCCTCCCGGGTTACGGCGTCCGGATGCAGCGTGAGCCAGTCCAGAAATTCCTCCACCGTCCATCCCGGCTCGGCTCCCAGTTCCGATACCTTTCCCATCAGAGTATCTATACAAAAATCAGGAGGAATACTGTAGAGCGCGTCCCCTGCGGAAGTGCATTCCAGCATCTGTTCCAGATAGTTCTCCCGCCTGATCCGTTCCGAACCCGCGATATAGGGGGTCAGATCTTCCAGATATCCCTTCACAAGATAGCGCTCCAAATCCTGATAATTAATAAAAGAAATCAAATCTGCGCTCTTCGAGGCCAGCAGCCGGGTATTGACGCACATATATATACCCTCATAGAGATCGTACTGTGTGGAGTCGGCGGAGAGAGTCAATCCATCTAAGGAGACCTGTTCCACTACCACCTTATAGTCCTTGCTCTGCCGGTTAAACAACACTGCCATCTGTTCCTCGCCCGTCACATCGGCGCCGACAATCAGCCAGGTAATGATCCGCCTGCCATCCCCGGCCAGCTGTCCTTCTACCGCTTCCTTTAATCTGGTGATCCACACCGGACTGTCATACTGAAGCAATTCCCAACTGACCAGCACGACCTCCCCGGAAGAAGTCGTCAACACAGCGCGCAGCTGTTCTCCTGTGAGATCATAGGCCGCCAGGTCCAACAGCCTTTCTGTCTCCTGCTTTTGCGGAATACAGGCATAAATCTCATTGCCGTTCTGAAGCAGCAGACTTCCCTCCCGGCCTGCCCACAGAGATCCGTTGCCGGATATGCGCTGCTCTCCCTCCAGCTTGCACCCCTGGTATTGCAACCGGGCCAGCATGGGCCGCTCCGTCTGTCCGTCCCTGTAAGACACATAGACACTGTCTCCCGGGACGGCGCACATATCAATATAGCTTTCCCCCGGGCAGGATACACTGCCCTGTAGAACACCGTCCTGATCAAACAAAAGCACCCGCTCATTGCATAATATGTACAGATGTCCGCTGTCGTCCGAAACCAGTCGCCACGCCGCTTCCCCCCGATCTTCAAAAGACCGGCTCCACAGCTGGTTTCCGTCCGCCGTATAGGAGGCCAAAAACGGGGCGCCTGTTCCATCCTTGCCCGTCAATGCCAGAACCTGCTCTCCCTCCGCCCCGTTTACCGCAGTGACAGCCTCGATGGAGCCGTCCTCCGTCCGCATTATCCGCTGCGGGGACATCGCCTGCTCAGACAGAGCGACGCCGCAAAGTTCCCAGCCCTCCGCCCTGTTCACATAATACAGCATGTCCTCCGTCAACACAAAAGAGTTGGAGAACGGGTGATCCTCCGGCGTAATCCCGGCGTCCCAGGTCTCAGCCTTGTACGTTTTCGCCTCGCCGCTGGGGAATAGAACTCCGGCATCCGTTTCATGGAGGTTCTGAGTGCCTGTCCCCCTTCCGCAACCTGTCAGCAGAATTATGACACATAAAATGCACCACCTATATGCCTTTTTCATACCACTCTCCTCACTTTCCTTTATAGAAACCTTTCAAAATACTACCGTACTGTATGCCCTACGAATGATTTGCTGTAAACCGTCTTTGTTTCCTCCGCACCACAGACACATCTTCACAGTCTGCTCATTCATTTTCATGAGCTGTTCATATAATAGTTGTGTCAAGTATGTTACGCCCATCTCCTTAGTATGTCCGCCCTATTCGTTTTTCCCCTTGACTTTTGTCCGAAATCATACTATAATCCGTAATTGTACGATTTCGGACCATCGAGCAGTCCGCATCCATGCAGGCGTCACTGCTGTTTACGGACATAACTTGATCCGATGTCCTCCGAAATCTTTTTACCGGCAACGCAGCGACAGACCGTATCACCCGGGAACTCAATTCCGAGAAGGAGAACCGATCATGGACCATACGATTTCAAAGAAAATGAAGCGCTATAACTTCCTGCGGGGAGAACTGGAAGCTGTCTACCACATGATGTCCCTGAAACTGGGCCTGTCTGACAGCGCCTCCATGATTCTATACGCCATCTGCGAAGAGGGGGACAGTCGACCGCTCTCGGAAATCTGCCACCTCTCGGGTCTCAGTAAGCAGACCATAAACTCTTCCATCCGCAAACTGGAGACTGAGGGCATACTCTATCTGGAGAAAACCGATTCTAAAAGCAAAAAAGTATTTCTGACAGAGGCAGGAAAAGACCTTGCCCAGCGTACCGTTCAGAAAATACACCGGACAGAAAATACCATACTGGCATCCTGGCCCCCTCAGGACGTGGAAAAATATCTGGAACTGACCGAAAGACTTCTGGCCGCTCTCAAAGAGGAAGCCGTGAGAATAGGAGAGGAAACATGATACAATTATCCGATCATTTTGAATACAAACATCTGCTGCGCTACACGCTTCCATCCATTATCATGATGGTGTTTACTTCCATTTACGGTGTGGTGGACGGCTTTTTCGTGTCCAACTTTGCGGGCAAGACACCCTTTGCCGCCGTGAACTTTATTATGCCTCTGCTGATAATTTTGGGCTGTGTGGGTTTTATGTTTGGCACCGGCGGAAGCGCTCTGATCGCCAAAACTTTGGGGGAGGGGAAATCCCAGAAAGCAAAAGAACTGTTTTCCATGATCGTATGGGTATCGCTGCTCTGCGGACTGGCGCTGGCGGCGGTGGGTTTTGCCCTGCTCCATCCCCTGGCCTCCCTGATGGGAGCCGAAGGAGCGCTGCTGGAAAACAGCATCCTCTACGGCAGGATTATTCTGCCCGCACTGCCTTTCTACATTCTGCAATTCGAGTTTCAGTGCCTCTTTTCCACGGCGGGAAAACCCCGGCTGGGCCTGGCTATCACGGTGGCGGCGGGCATCACCAATATAGCGCTGGACGCTCTGTTTGTGGCTGTTTTTTCCTGGGGGCTGGCGGGCGCAGCGGCGGCAACCTGTCTCAGCCAGCTTGTGGGGGGGATCATCCCCCTGCTCTACTTTGGCCACAGGAACAGCAGTCTGCTACAGTTTGTGAAATGCAGGTTTGACGCTGGGGCGCTGCTGAAAACCTGTACCAACGGCGCCTCCGAGTTGATGAGCAATATCTCCATGTCCCTTGTGAGCATGCTCTACAATTTGCAGCTGATGAAATACGCGGGAGCGGACGGCATCGCCGCCTATGGCGTACTGATGTATGTGAGCATGATCTTTCAGGCCATCTTTATCGGCTATGCCGTGGGTGTAGCCCCGGTGGTGGGATACCATTATGGTGCTCAGAATCATGGGGAGTTAAAGAATCTGCTTAAGAAAAGCCTTCTGCTGATCGGCCTGTTTTCCATTCTGATGTTTGCCGCCGGAGAAGTTATGGGCAAGCCTCTATCCCTGTTGTTTGTGGGATATGACACACAGCTTTGGGAGATGACGGTTCACGCTTTTATCATTTTTTCATTTTCCTTTTTGTTTTCCGGGGTAACCATTCTGGGTTCTTCATTTTTCACAGCCCTGAATGACGGCCTCACCTCCGCCATGATCGCCTTCCTTCGGACGCTGGTCTTTCAGATTGCCGCTGTCTGCATTCTTCCGGTCTTCTGGGGACTGGATGGCATCTGGTTCTCCATTATTCTGGCAGAAGTAATGGCGGTACTGGTGACAGTCCTGTTCCTCCTGGGAAAGAGGAAAAAATACCACTATTAGGGCGCATGTCCTCTTCTGCCCAACTGCCAGAAAGCCACTGCGCTTGCTGCCGCCACATTCAGGGAATCCACTCCGTGAGACATGGGAATACGCACGGTATAGTCGCAGCCCGCAATGGTATCTGCCGCCAGGCCATCTCCCTCTGTACCCAGTATCACTGCCAGACGTTCCTGCATCTGTAAAACAGGATCTTCCAGGGAGGTGGAATCCTCCGACAGGGCCATGGCGGCGGTCTTAAACCCCATATTGCGCAGGAGCCGGACTGTCTGGCTCCGACCGTCCCCCCGCTCCCGGGGCAGATTCAAAAATGTCCACGGAATCTGAAACACGGTTCCCATACCCACCCGGACAGCTCTGCGATACAGCGGATCGCAGCTGCCCGGCGTGAGCAGTATTCCGTCCATGCCCAGAGCGGCGGCACTGCGGAAAATCGCGCCCACATTGGTGGGATTCATGACATTTTCCAGCACCACAATACGGCTGGCCTCCCTGCAAATACACGCCGCGTCCGGAAGAGGTCTTCGATACATGGCGCAGAGCATCCCCCTGGTCAACGCATAGCCTGTAATCTGTTCCAGCACTTCCCGCTCCGCCGTAAAAACCGGAATATCCCCGCACCGGGCAATCAATTCCCTGCCCTTTCCCTCTGCCAGTCTGTGCTCCACCAACATGGAAAAAGGCCGGTATCCGGCATCCAGAGCCCGCTGAATAATCATGGAACTTTCCGCTATAAACAACCCTCCGGCAGGTTCAAAACAATGAAAAAGCTGTCCCTCTGAAAGCCGGGCGTACAGATCCAGCTGAGGATCATGAATATCTTTAATTTCTGTCAATTGCATTCTTTCTTCTTCCCCACACACCTGTAGTTGACAGGTAAACTACTGACAGAGTTTTGCCACTACCTGATTGATCACACTGCCGTCCGCCTTCCCCTTAAGTTCCGGCATTACCGTCTTCATAACCAGACCCTTATTTTTTTGAGCCAACAGATCGGCGTGCTTTGCCGTCAGAAATGCCTCCACCTCCTGAGCGGACATCATTTTCGGCGCGTACTCCTGAAAAATATCATATCTGGCCCGGTATTCCGCAAGCAAGTCCTCACGGGAGGCCGGACAGGCATCCAGCTGCTCCTTCACCGTCTTGATCTCTTTCAGGATTACCCTGTCTACAATCTCTTCCGTGATATTATCCCTGGTGCCCTCGTCGATGGCCACCTTTTTGGCGGCTGATACCAGTGTAGAGATGGCATCCTTACGCACTTTATTCCGATCCTTCATGGCCGCAATCATATCTTTCTGTAATTGTTCAAACTGCATTTTCCTTTCCTCTCTTTCCGCATTGCTCATGCTGTCTACAAGCTCTTCCGGCATATAGCCTCCAGGACTTACTTATTATAGTATCACAATTGCCCAGAAAAGGCTATCTACTGCCGGGCTAATTTTTGTTTCCGTTCCTCGCCATATTTGAGGGATCATTCCCCTGACAGCTGGCATATAAGGAAAATTTATGGCATAATGGTCAAACTACATTTTCCGCCAGTCACCGTTAAGAAGAATATCTCTGTCATTCCGCAACGGTTTCCAGAATCACAAAATCTTTCAGAAAAGATTTAACACCCATTTCACCGAAATCCACTTTGATCCCATCGGCAGATTCCTCTGTAACCGTACCCAGTCCATATTTTGCATGGCGCACCCGCCTGATGGGGGTCTGCTCTACATCGACGTCCTCCTTCTCCGCAGTATTTCCTCTGTCATGTCTTGAGATTTTCCTCTTCCCGCTTAGGGCAGACGCCGCCGTCATTACCGGATTAGACGGTGTTTTCACATTCTCTTCCACATATAGTGCCTTGTCTGAAAAATTGACCGTTTCGGTCACAGGCGTAATGTCCACCCGCTCCACCATTCTCTCCGGAATCATCTGTAAATAACGGCTCTCCCCCGGCGTTACTCCGGGAATGCCAGGCTGGGTATAATAAGACAGTTCCAGATAGTCCCGCGCTCTGGTTATACCCACAAAGAGCAGACGTCTCTCCTCCTCTTCCTCATCAAAGCCGGCAGAGTGTAGCGGTATCAGCCCGTAGTTTACCCCAATGATAAACACATAGGTAAATTCCAGCCCCTTGGACGCATGAAGCGTCATAAGCCGTACGCCAGAGGAAGAACCTGACTCCTCCTGTCGTCGCCGCATACCATCGACCTCATGGGAAGGAATTGGCAGGCTCCTGTCGTTGTACTCAGGGGCCGTTTCGCTGGGAACATGCGACCCGCCGCTTTCCTTCCCATATATGGCAATTCCCTCTTCCTCCAAGTATGTCTCTCCGACGGGCCGCTCCCGCCTGGTCACCACCTGATAACATATCCCCTCTCGGGAAAACACATCCGTAAGAATATCTCCCTGGGCCTGTAACCGGTAAAATACTGCGATCTGCTCCAGAGCCACACCTTTTTCCTGTAGAAGGCGAATCTGCTCCGCAAGGTAATATGCCTCCCCCAGCGGATCATATGCCTGACGGATTCTGACCTGCCCGCCGCTCTCCCTGCCGACGGCAAGTTTGTCTCCATACTGTTTAAAACGCCCGGCTACCTCCAAAATCCGGCTGCCGCTGCGATAGTTCATGGGCAAAGTCAGTTCCCTCGCCCCATAGCGATGTACCAGCGTAAAACAGGCGTTGATGCTGCTGCCCCGCCAGCCATAAATAATCTGATTGGGATCTCCCACTGCAAACAGGCGGGTGTCTCTCCCCCGCAAGGCATCCAAAAAGGCCAGCTGCTGCCCGTCACTGTCCTGCACCTCGTCAATGACAATCCAGGCAGGCGTAATGGGATACTTTCGAAGAAGCGTCTCCCCATGTACCAACAATTCCCGAAAAGTCATGGTATTTCGGTGCTTTTTCTCCTGCTCCAACGCCCCGGCCAGCACCCAGATGTCATCCTGGAGTTTGTCGAGCCGCTTTCCTTCCACACTGCTCCTGCCCTGACTTCCAAGCCGCATCGCAGCCTCCAGACGCTTCGGAAGCCTCGCGGGATATTTGATCTTATACCCTTCCCGCCGAATAAGTTCCCGGGCAAGTTCCAATTCCTGCTCCGGCAGAAGTACCGTAAATTCCCGGGTATAGCCCAGTTCTTCCACAGGCAGTATCTGCTTTAACAGTCGATAGGCCACACTGTGAAAAGTGCCAAATCCTGTGAGCTGTTCCGGCGGCAGCCTGCCCTCCCGGGCCTCCAGACGACCTCGAATCTCTTCCGCCGCCTTGTGAGTGAAAGTCAGCACGATCATCTGACTGTAGCTTACATTTTTCATATAATATAAATATAACAGCTTGGCCACAAGTACTGTGGTTTTTCCGCTCCCCACATTGGCATTGACCACACAGGTACTGCTGCAATCCAGCACCGCCTCCCTTTGCCTGGGGTTCAGTTGTCCCAGTATTTCTTCTTCCAGCCGCTCAAGTCCGCCCATTGCGATTCTCCCATATGCTTACCAATTGCGGATCGTTTCACGGCTGACCATCCCCGCTCCCCCGTTTTACGCTGCCCAGCCGCTTTCGCAGTTTCTCCCGGATTGTGCCATCCTCCCCCGTCTCATCCCGCGCAGGGCCTGCCATCCGCAGTCTCTCCAATCCCCAGAGAATTTTTGACTTATCCAGTCGGTAGTCTCCAATGCAGGCAATACAGCCACTCTCGCAGCCGCACCCGGACACCAGTTCCCCGGCATGTCTGACAATCTCCGTGATCCGCTCATATGCCTTCTCCGCGTAACCCAAGCCGCCTGTAAATTTATCATAGATATAGACCAGCACCTGCTCTTCCCCATCCGTCTGTTTCCCGGTGGCATTGCCGGAAGTAAGCACACCGATATCCTCTTTCTCTGTCATGGTCAGCATTCTGGCAGCATTCTCCAGTGCATAGCAAAGCCCTTCGAAATGGTTGTTCAGTACCTGTTTCCCGCCGACGCTCTCCCGTAGCATGCAGCGGTATTCCCGGACCACTTCTCCCGGAAGTTCGATCCAGGCACCTTCTGTGTCATATTGTTTCGCAAGGGGCTGGGGAAGCTGCTCATAGCCCAGGTTCTGGCGGTTATGGAACTCCAGCTTCTTGTACATATTGATCAAATCTTCCACATGAAGTTCTCCCATACTGACGTAAATCATTTCCGTATGGCTCTGCGCCAACGACGCCCCTTCTCCCCGGGCGGTTTCCTGGCATATTTCCGTGGATTCGGCGTCCCGCCTGTAACCGCATGTGCGCCGGGTCAGCAGCTGACGAATCTCCGTGCTGCCGCCCGGCACTGTATAGTAATTTCCCCAAAAAAGCAGAGCGTAACTGGTACGGCTCTCCCGATCCATGCGCGTCACCTGGTATTGCGTCCCTCCATGCATATACACGGCTCCCTCATGAAGTTCCCTGAAAGCCTGAAGTTCGTCCATCTCCGTGATTTGTTCCCCGGTCTCCTGGTTGATAAGCTTGTAACGTCTGTTGTCGATATTGCGCAGACTGTAGTCTCCCTCCGGAAAACTCTGACCACACCAGACATAACGTCCGCCCAGACGGGTCACTTCCCCCGCCTCCAGCAGCACGGGAATAGCTTCTCCCAGGTCCGGAAACAACTCCATATCCTGCTGTCCCAGAGGAATCTCCGCCGCCGCTGCCCGAATATGCGCCAGCTGAATCAGAAGATTATTCGGGTCTATGACGGCGCTCTCACTGCTGCCGTCAAAAAGCCAGCCCGGATTTACCGCAATATACTGGTCAAAGGGCATCTCCCGCAGAATCATGTAGTTGGTACAGCTTCGGCCACTCCGCCCCGCCCTACCCGTCTGCTGCCAGAAAGAAGCCCTGGTGTCAGGATATCCCACCAGCACTGTGGCATCCAGCTGTCCGATATCAATTCCCAGTTCCAGGGCGTTGGTAGCCACCAGTCCCAGCAGTTCTCCCCGGTTCATCCGGTTCTCAATCTCCCGGCGTTCCCTGGGGGTATAGCCGCCCCGATATCCGGCGATGCGATTGATCATCAGATCCTCCGGCCGCCGTGCCTCCCTCCTGGGCCGGGAGCCTCCTGTCTGCGCCGTTGGCCCATTTATTCCCTCCAAATGGTCTCTGGCCTCTTTCAGCACAATCTCCACATTCCTTCGGGAACTGGCAAAGGCTATGAAACTGATTCCCTGTTCCATCAATTCCGGCAGCAAACCCGCCGCCACCGCAGCAGCGGAAACCTGCCCTGTCTCCTGGCCCTGTTTATCCTTAATCTTTGGGGGCTGGAGAAATACATACCGCCTCTCCGCCCTGGGCGCACCATCTCTCACAACCTGCACAAACCGTCTGCCGCAGACGCCACCGGCCAGTTCCAGCGGATTGGCAATAGTGGCTGAACTGCACAAGAAGCGAGGTTGACTGTGATAGTATCGGCACACCCGGTCAAGGCGTCGCATGACATTGGCCAGATGAGAGCCGAAAGCGCCTCTGTAAGTGTGCAGTTCGTCGATAATCACATATTGCAGATTGGCAAACAACAGATCAAATCCGTATTTGCTGTGGTTCGGCAGAAAAGAACTGTTAATCATCTCAGGGTTGGTCAGAATTATGTTGGCGCTGCGCCTTATCCGGCTGCGCTCCGCAGGCGGAGTATCCCCGTCATAGACTCCCGCCGAAATTCTGTCCTCGCCCAGATAAGTCAATACTGGCTTCAACGCCTTATACTGATCGCTGGCCAGCGCCTTGGTGGGATAGACAAATAGGGCTCTGGCACGGGGACGGCGCAGAATCTCCTGTAACACCGGGAGCAGAAAGCCCAGCGTCTTGCCGCTGGCCGTGGATGTGGTGATCACCACATTTTCCCCCCGCCGCGCAAGCTCAAACATTTCCGCCTGATGGCTGTAAAGTCTTTCGATCCCTGCCTGACGCAGATATCCGACAAGTTCCGGCAGCAATTCCGCCGGATATTCTGCGTATTCGGCTCCTTTCGCCGGAATTACCCGGCTGTATACAATCAGTTTATCGGTCTCCATAAGCCGCCTTTCTCGTGTATCCGGCACCGGATTTGCTTCCTGCTCCCACACGACTTCCGATAATCCTCTTTTTCCCAGCGTACATAGTACTGCCTTTTCAAAACTTTCACATGGTTTCCGGACAGACTTTATTTTCTTCTATCGTAAATAATAAGGACAAATACAGCCAGATCTGTCAGATCTGACTGTATTAATCATAGCATATATTCCGTTATATTGCAATAAGTTTCAGAACATTTGTTCTCATTCCTGTCACCTAGCACTTCTCCAGCGCCTGGGCAATATCGGCAATCAGATCCTCCTTGTCCTCCAGGCCGCAACTCATACGAACCAGCTCCGCAGGTACACCGGCCTCCCGCAGCTGCTCGTCCGTCATCTGGCGATGAGTGCTGGACGCCGGGTTCAGGCAACAGGTCCGGGCATCCGCCACATGGGTCTCTATCGCCGCCATCTTCAAATTCTTCATAAAAGCGCTGGCTGCCTCTCTACCGCCCTTTAAGCCAAAGGACACCACACCGCAACTGCCTTTGGGAAGATATTTCCGCGCCAGTTCATAATATTTGTTCCCGGGAAGTCCGCAGTAGTTCACATAGGCCACCTTGGGATGCGCCGCCAGAAACTCCGCCACCGCCTGACCGTTCTCACAGTGACGCTGCATCCTCACATGCAGACTCTCCAATCCCAGATTCAGGATAAACGCATGCTGCGGACTCTGGATAGACCCCAGATCCCGCATCAGCTGGGCAGTACATTTGGTGATAAAGGCGCCTTCCTTTCCAAATTTCTCCGCATAAGTAATGCCGTGGTAACTCTCGTCTGGAGTACATAGCCCGGGAAACTTGTCCGCATGGGCCATCCAGTCAAACCTGCCGCTGTCCACAATGCAACCGCCCACCGCCGCGCCGTGTCCGTCCATGTATTTGGTGGTGGAATGGGTCACGATATCCGCCCCCCATTCAAAGGGACGGCAGTTGATAGGTGTGGCGAAGGTATTGTCGATCACCAGCGGTACCCCGTGGCTGTGGGCGCATCTGGCAAACTTCTCTATATCCAGCACCGTCAGAGCCGGGTTGGCAATGGTTTCTCCGAACATGACTCTGGTGTTGGGCCGGAAAGCGGCATTCAGTTCCTCCTCAGAGGCATCCGGGTCCACAAATGTAGTTTCGATACCCATGCGCTTCATGGTCACGGAAATCAGGTTAAAGGAGCCGCCGTAGATACTGCTGGAAGCCACGATATGATCCCCCGCGCCGCAGATATTGAAAAGCGCGTAGAAAGTGGCCGCCTGACCGCTGCTGGTCAGCATGGCTGCCGTTCCGCCCTCCATCTGACAGATTTTCGCCGCCACATAGTCGTTGGTGGGGTTTTGGAGCCGGGTATAAAAGTAGCCGCTGGCCTCTAAGTCAAACAATTTGCCCATATCTTCACTGGTGTCATATTTGAATGTAGTACTCTGTACGATAGGAATCTGGCGGGGCTCCCCGTTGCCCGGCGTATATCCGCCCTGCACGCAGATGCTGTTCATATTCATTGGTTTGTCCTCCTGGGTCGCTGTAAAATATTTATTTTCCTTATAATGCCCCTACAACAGACTTTTGTACAGCTGTGAGATCTCCTCCACGCTGGTATCCCTGGGATTGCCGGGCCTACAGGCATCGTCGTAGGCGGACTGGGCCAGAAATGGAATGTCCTCCTCCTTCACAATCTCTTTTAAGTCGGCAGGAATGCCCACGTCCTCGGACAGCTTTTGCACAGCGTCTATCGCCGCCTGGCGATACTCCTCCTGGGTCATGGAATCCACATTCTCAACCCCCATGGCCCTGGCGATCTCACGATACTTCTCACCCGTTGCCTCCGCATTGTACTTCATCACGGTGGGCAGAATGATGGCGTTGGCAACACCGTGGGGCGTGTCATACAGCGCCCCCAGAGGATGCGCCATGGAATGTACGATACCCAGTCCCACATTGGAAAAGCCCATGCCTGCCACATACTGGCCCAGAGCCATGTCGGTCCTGCCCTCGGGGCTGTTGTCCACCGCCCCTCTCAGGGAACGGGCAATGATCTCGATCGCCTTTAAATGGAACATATCGGAAAGTTCCCATGCGCCCTTTGTGATATAGCCCTCGATGGCGTGGGTCAGCGCGTCCATACCGGTAGCCGCCGTCAATCCTCTGGGCATGGTCGCCATCATATCCGGGTCCACAAAAGCCACCACCGGAATGTCTTTGGGGTCCACACACACCATCTTGCGGTTCTTGGCCACATCGGTGATGACATAGTTAATGGTTACCTCCGCCGCCGTACCGGCTGTGGTAGGCACGGCAAAGATCGGAACCGATTTATTAGTTGTGGGAGCTACTCCCTCCAGACTCACCACATCCGCAAATTCAGGATTGTTAATAATAATGCCGATGGCCTTGGCCGTGTCCATGGAAGAGCCGCCGCCGATTGCCACCAGATAGTCCGCACCGGATTTTTTGTAGGCCTCCACACCGGTCTGTACATTTTCAATAGTGGGATTGGGCTTAATCTCGCTGTACAGTTCATAGGGCAGTTTTGCGCCGTCCAGCACATCCAACACCTTTTTAGTCACGCCGAATTTTACCAGATCCGGGTCAGAACATACAAATGCTCTCTGAAAACCCCTTCCCCTGGCCTCCGCCGCGATCTCCTGGATTGCGCCCGTGCCGTGATAAGAGGTCTCGTTTAATACAAATCTGTTAGCCATAAAAGAAATGCTCCTTTCTCGATTATAAGTGCCGTCTCCGCGCCGCAAACCCATGTAAAAAGCAATTTTCACCCGCAAAGCCGCATCTGAAAATCCTCCTTGGTCTACTCGCTTCGAGACTGTTTAAAGCTGCATATACTATGCAAACTATTATACTACTGTTTCCAAATTTTCACAATAGCGATTAAACCTATGATCACTTTAACGCGTGCTTTGTGTCAGAAAAATTATCCGTGGAGCATTTCACGAAAAAACCTTCAGAGCACTAATCCCTCACAATCCCGTTGGCCAGAAGAGCTTCCTTCCAGATCTTGTAGGAAGAAGTTTTCAGGTGCAGACCATCCCTGGCATGGCTATCCTGGAGATTGCCTGCGGCATCCATAAAATACGCGTTCAGATCCAGATAGAAAATGTGCTCTCCGTCAGCCATCTCCGCAAGCCTGGTGTTGCGCTCCCTGATCTCGTCATTGTTAAACTTGGGATGTTCGGCGGTATAAGAGGAAGTCACCGCCAGAATGGATTGGATTACAATTCCGGCGTTTGGCTGCTTCTCCTGCACATGGCTCAAAAGAGAACTGTAGGATGACAGATAGCTCTTGCGCTTTGACCCCATATCATTGATGCCCAACATGATATAGACGGCATCATACTGTCTGACATCCAGAAGGGCATCCAGCGTAACCCCGCTCATATCCTTGTTCAGAGCCTCGCTGGCCCCCATGCCGTTTATGCAAAAGTATGTGGCATTTTTCAGATTTCCGTACATGGACAGACCCACAGTCAGGGAGTCTCCGATGAACAGCACATTGTCATAAAAGTTTTTGTCCACCGCCCCAAAGCTGCCCACAGACTGCACAATCTCCAATTCCACCGGCTCCAGTGCCAGATAATCGTTGGACGCGTACCCGGTGCTGCCGTAATAATCAATGCGATACCACCCTGTCTCATTGCAGATGCCTGTGGCCTTGACTACCTGATTCCGATAAAGGCCTCCTATTTTCCCCCCGTCCAGGGACGGCTGGTCGCGCACCCGCAGAGAGGTCTGGGCGTAAAGTGTCATGTCCAGATCCGTATAGGTATATGGGTCAACCACTTCCTCCGGGACATCGTCCTCCCCCGTTTTTTCTTCCGCCTCTGTGGAAACCGTTATGGACTCTACCTGCATCGCCTCATCGTCGGGCTGAAGTTCTTCCGCCTCTATTTTCTTCGGCTTGCGCAGCATGATCTCATTCCCCGCGTCTCCCGGCATCAAAAAGAAAAGCCAGAAACACAAAACCGCCATCAGCACAATGGTAGTCGCAAACAGCACGCAGACTGTCACTCCCAGAATACGCCTGTTGACACGCCAGTTACTGGCCAGCGCTTTCTTTGCCATTTCCTTCCTCCTTACTTGAAGACTATTTTATATTCTATATAAATTTGAAATATGCAGACTTTCTATCCAAAACATTTCACTTATTATACTACCTGAGTTCCTTTTTTGCAACAGGTATTTGCATAAAATAACCGCAGAATACGACAATAATAAGGCTGTGCATAAAGCACAGCCTTTTACAAGCGACAATAGCGCCCCGATTTCTCATGGATTCGATTGTTCTTATATCCGCACCAGTTCCCGACAACGATTCAGCGCCGCGTACAATTCCTGACGCCGGGGCATGGCCAAATTGCCGGGCAGGCTCTCCCGCCCTGGGCAGAAAGCGGCAAAACCGCTTTTCGCCACCTCCTCATACAGGGCCTCCACCGCCTGCTGCATGGTCTTACGCCCGTCGAAGAGACGACACTTCATATGCTTAATCATATGAGACAGGGCCGTCAGCTGTTCACTGTCCACCAGCTGCTCCACATAGCGCATGTCCACTGTCTCCCGATTAATGGAAAAACCGTCCAGGCCCATGGTCTTCATCTTGATCCGCTCGTCTCTGGCAAAAGCCTGATCCGCCTTGATCACCCGGCAAAAATCCGGTTTTCCCGCCGCCGGGGCGTCGCCCAGCGTGTAGGGGAACTGCTCCGCTTCCTTTTTGGCCAGGGCCGTGATCTCCACCGGGCGATACTTGTTCATCTGCACAATACAGTCCGCCTTGTGGAAGTAGGAACCGCAACTGCCGGCCACCAGCACCGTGGAAATCCCGTATTTTTCATAGAGTTCCCGCACCCGGTCGATAAAGGGAATGATGGGCTCCATATCCCGGCTCACCACCCTCTGCATCAGCTCGTCCCGAATCATAAAGTTGGTGGCGCTGGTATCCTCGTCAATCAGGAATACTTTCGCGCCCATTTCCACCGCCTCCACCGTGGCCGCCGCCTGGGAGGTGCTGCCGCTGGCGTCCTCCGTATAAAAATGTCCGGTGTCCTTGCCTCCCGGCAGATTGCGGATAAACATGGAGATATCCGCCTGCTGAATACTCCTGCCGTCCTCCGCCCGCAGTTTCATGGCACTGTCGTCCGTCAGCACATACTCCCTGCCGTCCCCGGCAATGTGATCATAGACACCCTTTTCCAACGCCTCCAGCAGAGTGGACTTGCCGTGGTAGCCGCCGCCCACAATGAGCGTAACGCCTCTGCGGATGCCCATGCCCCGGAGCGTACCCTTATGGGGCAGCTGCATGGTCACTGCCATCTCCTGGGGGGAGGCGAAGGCCACCGCTTCCTTCATAGGCTGGGAGGACACGCCGGATCTGCGGGGCAGAACAGCCCCATCCGCCACAAACGCCACCAGTTCCCGCTCCTTCAGCTGCTGTCGGATATAGAGCTGATCATCCGCCAGATACAACACCCTCTCCAGACCATCCTTGGGACAGGAGGCTGAGAGCAGTGTCTGCTTTACACACACGGGCAAAAAGTCGAAAAGGATCTTGACCAGTTCTCCCGCGTTGATGGTGCGCCCGTTGGCCGGAAAACCGATCTCCATGCGGACCGTGACCTGGCCGTCCGCCGGATTTACCCAGCAGGCACTGCGCTCCAGAATCTCCTGTCCCGGCTGGCTGATCCCCATGAGACCGCTCTTCCCGGAGCCCTTGGCCTTAAAAGAATACTCCTTTATTTTTGCCGCCACCCGCCGTAGCAGGTAGTCCTGAAAGGCGATACGCCTGTGTTTTTCCGCAAAGCATCCTCTGTCAAAGCCTGCCACCCTGCCCGGTACAATCAGGCTCACCTTGGAAGGCGCCGCGAAGGGGTCCCCCTGCACATGGTCGATGGAAAGCACATATTGCTGAAACTGGTACTGCCCCCGGGTGTCCTTATAAGCCGGGTAGCTTTTGTGGTCGATCTGTCTGAGTAATGTCTGTAATTCCGCTGCTGATTTCATTTTTTCCTCCCTCCGCATACCGCTGGCTGTGCCTGCGGTATTGCACCAATCAGTATTTGAAAGTTTTACTTCCAAACTTTCCCCTTTCCTGCATAACCGGGGTCTTGTCAATCATTTTTACCTGTATCCCGTACTACCAGTCAATCACTTCAAAAAATTCATTGATATTGGACCCCCTTACATTTTCATTCTCCCATACTATTTTCGTGTCATCAATCAGGATGCTGAAATCCGCTTTATTGATCCTGTAATGGTTCTCCACAACCTTTTTCTGTAATCTGGACAGCATCCGTCTGTACGAATTACTTTTTTCGTTCAGATATTCATACACGCCCTTCATGGCTTTGAATCTTTCCAGGTCTCCCAGCCCAAGGGTCTGTTCTATATATTTTTTTACATCCTGTCCTTGATAGCTTTCCATATGTAAACACGCGACGTACTCAAAATCCGGATTATCCAGAATCAGAAAGTGAGGAATCTTTTTGCTGGTATTCTGTAATTTGCAATAATCCATGAGTTCCATCAGTTTTGCTTTCTCGCCCGAATGTCTCCTGGCCCTGTCAAAATCTATGATAATAAACTTGGCCAGACAGTTGTTGCCCGCCTCTTTTCTAATTTCCTCCAAAAAATTCGCGTATCCGCCCCCCTGCATATTAATCGGCTTAAGCGCCAGCTCCACTCCCTGCTTAAGCCGCATTCCATCAATATAATTGTACTCTGTGTCCCCCTCGCAGAAAACCACAAACTTTTTCCGCAGTTCCCTCTTTGGCCTACTCAAAAGCGGTTCCTCCCAGAATTCCCTTCATATAAAACTCGTAAATCTTTGACGTGTCATACCTGATTTCCGGAAAATCTGCCAGTGAATACAGTTCGGAATTCAGGCTGTCTCTGTTTTTGGTCACAAAATAAATCTGCTCTTTCATATAATTCTTCAGATCCAGATGCAGCACATTATGACTTGAAAAAATGAACTGTCCCCTATGCCTTTTTCCATTGATATAGGCGATCATCCGTTCCGCCAGAACAGGGTTAATCACTCTGTCCATCTCGTCGGCAAAGACCACCTTATCCTCATATACCACCTGAAACAGCTGAACCGCCCAGGCAAAAAATTCCTTGACGCCGCCTGAATCCCTATTCAATTCTCTGGAAAAGGGTTTTCCTTCCTTTGTCAGACGCTTGATTTTACTGGCGCTGAACGGCTTTTCTTCGTCTATCTCAACGCCGCAGATACTGTAATCTATCATCCGCAGAATATCCAAAAACCGGGGGTCTCTGATAATCCGCAGGTCATTTTCCGAGTTCCGCAATTCTTTGTAAACAGAATAGCCAAATTCGTTCCCCTCTATGATCAGTCTGTCGTTAATCCAGGAGACAAATTCCAATGCGTGCGAATCCCCTAAGATGGCCAGTTTAGTAATATGAAGTCCTATATTCCCTTTGGATTGGGATGTCTGCGCGAACATTTTTTCTATGCTTTCGTCGCAATTATCTATCATTATTCCATACTCTGTTTCCTTAATCTCCTTATCTGCTCCGAAAACTATGTTTGACCTTGTCACGGACAAAATCACTTTCTCCTGATGGTTCCTTGCGCATTTATACGAAAAAATCTCCCTGACTATGCAATATCCATCCATCTGCAAATGGTAACAATACGTAACCCCTGTACCGCCAAGAATACAAATATTGTATTCCTGTATAACAGACCGGTCCTGATCAACGTATCCTTGCAACATGTTAAAATTTACAAGTCCCTTGTATGTTCTAACTGTCTTATTATATGCGAACAAACTTTTTAAGAAGAGAAGACTATTGATAAAATTTGTCTTCCCTCCCGCGTTTTCTCCGACAAGCACAGCTGTTTTTAAAATATCATAACCGGTTTTCGTCTTAACATAATTATCCGGAAATCTGTTCTTTACCTTGTTCCCGGGGGCCAGTAGGTCAAACTCCGCCTCTTCCGCAAAGGAACAGAAGTTTCTAAACCTGTACGATATCAGCATCTCTTCACCGCCTAATGGTTTTTATGTTTTCATTATACAATTTTTTGCCGATATTTCAATACTATTCATCCAACAAATCAATTTTCTGTTTTCAGCTCTTTTTGACGCACCTCTTCCCAAAAGTTGCCGGTTGTGTTTTCGTTCGTTGTCGGTTACCACGTATATTCCAGCACCTGACAGTTGCCGATGCCAAAGGCCGCAAATTCCTCGTTGGTCATATCCGTAAAATAGGACTGCACAATCCGGGCAATGCCGTTGTGGGCTACCAGCAAATAGGTTCTGCCCTCCGGCTCCCGGCGAAGTTCGTCCAGCAGATTGTAAATCCTCTGTGCCATCTGCATCATGGATTCACCGCCTTCGTAGCGGCATACAAACTGGGCTTTTGCCGCCTGAAATTCCGCCCCGTCCCGGGGAGTAGACTCCCATTTCCCAAAATTCTGCTCCTTTAAGCGCATCTCCGCCCGCAGGGGAATCCCGGTGATCTCGTGAATATGGCGGGCGGTCTCGGCCGCCCTGACCAGCGGCGAATACAGAATCTCCTCGATTTCATATCCTGCCCGGGAAATCATCCTTCCCAGTTCCATAGCCTGCTCATGCCCCAGCTTGGTGAGGGGAATGTCCGTGGCCCCGCAGATTTTGTTTTCCGCATTCCATACGGTCTGCCCGTGACGGGCAAAATACAGTTTTCCCATGTTTACCTCCATCCGCATATCATGGGCTGCACCTATGATATTGCACAAATTAGTATTCTCCGTTACTCGCGTCACACACCGAATATGGCTCATGCCCGGCAATAGAATCCAATTGCAGAAAAACCCGGCGGAGTGAATCCTCCGCCGGGCCGTCAAATCTGACCGCTTGCATTTTTCTGCCATAGCTCTCCGCAGGCTGTTTACATCATACCGCCCATACCGCCGCCAGCGGGCATTGCGGGAGCGTCCTCCTTGATATTGGCCACAACAGACTCCGTGGTCAGCAGTGTGCTGGCGACGCTGGTGGCATTCTGCAACGCGCTTCTGGTCACCTTGGCAGGGTCCAGAATACCTGCGCTCACCATGTCCACATACTCCTCTTTCAGTACGTCAAAGCCCATACCCACTGCGGATTCCTCTACCTTATTGATGATCACGCTGCCCTCTAAGCCCGCGTTGGCCGCAATGTGATACAGAGGAGCCTCCAGGGCTTTCAGCACGATCTGGGCGCCAGTCTTCTCATCACCCTCCATGGTCTCCGCCAGCTTGGCCACTTCCTTGGCCGCATGGATATAAGCGGAACCACCGCCGCAGATAATGCCTTCTTCCACGGCTGCCCTGGTTGCGGCCAGAGCATCCTCCAGGCGCAGCTTGGCTTCCTTCATCTCAGTCTCGGTAGCGGCGCCCACACGGATCACAGCCACACCGCCGGCCAGCTTTGCAAGTCTCTCCTGTAACTTCTCCTTGTCAAAGTCAGACGTGGTCTCCTCGATCTGCATCTTGATCTGGGAAATACGGCTCTGGATAGCCTCCTTGTCACCCTCGCCGTCCACGATCACGGTGTTCTCCTTCTGCACTTTCACGGACTTCGCACGGCCCAGCATGGACATATCCGTGTCTTTCAGCTCATAGCCCAGCTCGGAACTGATCACGGTACCGCCGGTAAGAATGGCGATATCCTCCAGCATGGCCTTTCTTCTGTCGCCATAGCCGGGCGCCTTCACGGCCACCACATTGAAAGTACCACGCAGCTTGTTGACAATCAGAGTGGTCAGGGCCTCGCCCTCCACATCCTCCGCGATGATCAGCATTTTGGCTCCGCACTGTACCACCTGCTCCAGCAAGGGCAGAATCTCCTGAATATTGGAGATCTTCTTATCTGTGATCAGAATATAAGGATTCTCCAGAGTCGCCTCCATCTTATCCATATCCGTTGCCATATAGGCGGAGATATAGCCTCTGTCAAACTGCATACCCTCTACCAGATCCAGCTCGGTCTGCATGGTCTTGGACTCCTCGATCGTGATTACGCCGTCCCCGCTGACCTTCTCCATGGCGTCTGCCACCAGCTGCCCCACTTCCTCGTCGCCCGCAGAGATAGCCGCCACTCTGGCGATATGCTCCTTGCCGTTGACCTTCTGGCTCATGCCCGCAATGGCTTCCACTGCGCAGTCAGTGGCTTTCTTCATGCCTTTTCTGAGAATGATGGGGTTGGCGCCTGCGGCCAGATTTTTGATGCCCGCATTTACCATGGCCTGAGCCAGAACCGTTGCGGTAGTGGTGCCGTCGCCGGCCACATCGTTGGTCTTGGTTGCCACTTCCTTCACCAGCTGGGCGCCCATGTTCTCAAAGGCATCCTCGAGCTCGATCTCCTTTGCGATGGTCACGCCGTCGTTGGTGATCAGGGGAGCGCCGAAAGACTTATCCAACACTACGTTCCTTCCTTTGGGTCCCAGAGTTACTCTAACTGTATCAGCCAGCTGGTTCACACCGGACTCCAGGGCTGCGCGCGCCTCCGCGCCATACTTAATTTCCTTTGCCATAATGAATACGCCTCCATTTTCTTTAAATTAGCAGACAGCCGTCAGGGAATCTCCCCTGTTCCGACAGTCTCAAACCTTGCTTTCCGTTTCTGCCAAGAGTACCGGCGAACTCTACTGGATCACCGCCAGAATATCGTTCTGCTTTACGATGATGTACTCATCCTCCTCCAGCTTCACTTCCGTGCCCGCATATTTGGAGAAGATAACCTGGTCACCCACTTTGACTTCCATCTTTACTTCCTTGCCATCCACCACGCCGCCGGGGCCAACCGCGATCACCTCTGCCTGCTGGGGCTTCTCCTTGTTCTGTCCGGGCAGCACGATGCCGGACTTGGTGGTTTCCTCCGCCACCAGCTGCTTCAATACGACTCTGTCGCCTAAAGGTACTAACTTCATATTGTCTGCCTCCTTAACTGATTCTAGTTTTGTTAGCACTCTTTTATGTCGAGTGCTAATCTCTGGAACATATATTAGTTTTATATGCGGCGGTTTGCAACTGCATCCAGATGGATTTAAACAGCATATTCACAAATTTATCTTGTGTTTTTACGTTTTTTCTCTCTTTTACTCATTTTTAACGGTTTGAATGGATTTTATACTTATTTTAGAATTACAGTATCTTATCGATCTAACCGCCATAGCAGAGCATACACGCCACCCGCAGCCACAACCATATACAGATACCCATTCCCCAGGCATTTAAAAAAATCGCCCATCAGTTTATATTCCCGCAGCATTCCCCATGTCTGCTGCCATTTGTCAAAGAAGGGCAATCCCGGATAACTCGAAAATATACTCAGATGATTGGTAAGAAGCAGAATGAATCCGGCATATGTGGCAATGGGAAGCACAACGATACTCAGAATTACACTGACAGGCATCCCGTCCGTTCCCATATTCAGGGAAAAAAGTTTGTACCCGCCAAAGCTCAGAAGAATCATGATTATACCGCCATATACCGTAATATAACCCTGCCCCAGAATGAAGGCCCACACCGCTCCTCCAGCCAGGCAACCGATCACCGCACCCAGTCCTCCCAATCCCATGTGGGATTTTCTCTCCGATGCCATATCCCGGACCCCTTTGCGCAGTTCCTGCTTTTCGATTTCTTCAGCCTGCTGCCGGGCCAGCTCCTCCGCCGCGCTTTTAGGGCGGTGGGTTTCCTGCTCTAAATACCGTGCATAGGCTTTGCCCTTTTTCAAATTGACAAGAAAAGAGCAGTTCCTGCCACCGCCAACACCAATCCCATGGGAATCGGGAACTCAAAACCATTGGTGTCATTTACCAGTCCAAAGACAAAACCAAACAACCCTGCTCCAAGGAGAACCAATCCCATTGTCTTCTTCTGTCTGATTTTTTCTGATTAGCCTCATGTATATTCTGATTCATTGATAACCTTCCTCAAAATGTAGTCATATGCTGGCAAAATAAGTTTTTCCAAGCTCTGCACGGCATATGTCTCGCAGTCATACGGCAGACGCCCTACAGGCTCAAAAACGGATCGCTCCCACATACAAAAAGGGGAGGCGCTTTCATGCGCGGCTCCCCCTGTAAGATCTCCCTGTCAGCACTTAATCTCCAGGTAACCCAGAAGTTTACTCATATCATACTCCTCCAGCACCCCCAGATTGGAGTCGTAGAATTTGCCGTCAAAATGTACCAGATAGTGGCAGAAACGCCCCATCTTCTCCATTAGAATACAGCACTTGGGCAATACAGTGGGACGTCCCTCGGTATAAACGATGATATCCGAGTGATCAATGCCATAGTAATTCAGGGCGGAGATCACTCTGCCCATGGTGGCCTGCCACTCCCGACAGTCCATGACGCTGATCACCTCCGCAATGGTCACCCCCGCCAGCATTGCCACACAGGACTGACCGCAAAGACCGTCCTCCGGTTGAATAATCACATCCACGCTGTCGATTCCGCGAATGGGATTCTCAAAGCTATAGGGGCTGTTCTGATCCATTTTGATCAGACTGCCTGTCACATGCAGCAGGATTTTGTGGTTCTTCCCCAAATCCACCTTTACCGCGTCCTCATCCTCAATATGAATCTGATAATTTCCCTTTTCCTGCGGAATCAGTTCACAGTCGATGATAGTGTTGTCCAGCACCACATCCGCCTGAATCACATCCCTCTGCCTGCACACCTCCCAGATGTTGAAAGGGATCTGGATCATATAACCCTTTTCCTTCTTCTCGATCTTCGACTCAAAAAAATACCTCATACTCCGAAACCTCCGCCAATCCATTATGAAATATTCGTGTAAACGCTTACAATCTCTATTTTATCAGATTCCCAGCCACATGCAATAGCTGCACCCGAAAAAATACAACTTGTTATTTTTCTGTCAAAGAATTATGCCATCAGACATTTTCCTTCCGAAGCTGAGAAGGCGATTTCCCATAGTATTTTTTAAATAGCTTACTGAAATGATAGGCGTCATCATAGCCCACAGCCGCCGCTACTTCCTGGATGGACATCTCCTGCTCCTCCAGCAACAGCTCCCTGGCACGCTCCAGACGGATGCCGATCAGATGCCGTATGGGCGTATCCCCTGTCTCGCTCTTGAAAATCTTGGAGATATAAAAAGGACTCAGGTACATATTCTCCGCAATGGTATCCAGGGAGATCTTCTCGCTGTAGTGGTCCTCAAAATAGCTCACGATCTGCTCCACCACATACTTTTTGTTCACCGAGTCGAAGGAATATCCCTTCCTGACCTGAGGAGGTGGAGACTGTTCCCTCAGAATCAGGAGGAGCAACTGCGTCAGATACGCTTTCAACATATGATATCGCCCCGGCCAGCACAGGGCGCTTTCCGCCTCCATGGAGGAACAGATCCGAAAAATTTTCTGGCGCAGCTCCCCGGCGGTGTGCAGGATATATCCCCCGCCGGGCATCGGCACCTCCCCCGGCTCCCGGCCCGGCAGCCGCACATCACAGAATCCCACAAAAAACTCTGTGGCAGGCATCTCCGTATCCGGCACATACAGCGCCTGATGGTGTACGCCGGGCTTAAAGAACAACAAATCTCCCTCGCCCACATCGTAGACCTGTCCTTCAATATGATATTTTCCCGTGCCTGACAGCACAAAGGCCAACTCTGCGGTATCGTGACAATGATACGCCTCCCCCGCCGCCGTGCGGGTGCCTTTCCAGGTAAACAGAAAAGTGGGATTCATCTCCTCCATCTGTATAGAATTATCCTCACTGACACAATATTTGCTCATCTGTCCATCTCCAGGTTGTATATGTCCACTTAGGACGCAACGCATTTTGCGCCAGCGCGCCGGGCACATGATATCTGCCGGGCAACACAATGTTTTTCTACAGTCCCAGCATTAGCCCGGCAATCCGGAAATACACCAGGAGCGATAAAGCATCCACAATGGTGGTAATAAAAGGGCTGGCCATCACAGCCGGGTCAAATCCCAACTTTTTTGCCGCCATGGGCAGCAGACATCCCACCAGCATGGCCATCACCACCGCCGCCACCAGCGTGAGACATACCACCAGGGCCACCGCCAGTCCCACCCGGTCAAGCAGCATCAGCTTGGCAAAATTAGCCGCCGCCAATGTACCGCCGCAGAGGGCGGCAGTTCGCAGTTCCTTCCACACAATCCGGGGTACATCCCCATACCCGATCTCCCCCAGAGAAAGTCCCCGGATAATGGTCACGCTGGCCTGTCCTCCCGCATTACCTCCGGTGTCCATCAGCATGGGAATAAACGCCGTCAGCGCCACATATACACTGAGCGCCTCCTCAAAAGAAGTGATGATGCTGCCGGTAAAAGTGGCGGATACCATCAGAAGCAACAGCCAGGGAATCCTCTTTTTGTAGGTTTCCCACACAGAGGTGCGCATGTAGGGCTTGTCGCTGGGCACCAGCGCGGCCATCTTCTCCATATCCTCCGTGGCTTCCTCCTCAATGACATCCACAATGTCGTCCACCGTGATAATGCCCACCAGGCGATTTTCATTGTCCACTACCGGCATGGCTGTAAAGCCGTATTTCTGAAACTGGTGGGCGACTTCCTCCTGGTCGGTATAGGTATGCACGGACACCACATTCTCATGCATAATCTCCCCGATGATCTCATCGGGCTGACTGAGAAGCAGATACCGCAGCGCTACCGTCCCCAGGAGTTTTCGCTGGGCATCCAGCACATAGCAGATATTGATGGTCTCGCTGTCCAGTCCCACCCTGCGAATCCGGTCAATGGCCCCCTCCACCGTCAGATTTTCCTTCAGGTCCACATATTCCACTGTCATGATACTGCCTGCGGAATCCTCCGGGTATCGCAGCAGATGGTTGATGTCCCGGCGGGTCTCCGGGCTGGCGTTCTCAAGCAGACGCTTCACCACATTGGCGGGCATCTCCTCCAGCAGATCCGCCGCGTCGTCCGCCATCAGGTTGTCAATGATGCTGGCCGCTTCCCGGTCTGTCAGGGAAGTGATAACCGTCTGCTGCAAATCCACATCCAGATAGGAAAAAATATCCGCCGCCAAGTCCTTGGGAAGAATCCGGAAAGCCTTCACCATGCTCTGTTCCGGCAGTTCCTCCATGCACGCCGCAATATCCGCGTCGTTCAGGTCCACCAGCAGCTGGCGAAGCCTGGTATACTGCTGCGTCTGCAGCAGCTCCTGTATAATCTCATATTCCTTTAACTGCTCCATAGCATTTCTCCTTATGATGATTTTCCATGTGGCCGCAACTTCGCCCGGGAGCGGGATCACTACTACTGTTACTGCTCTTCATAAAAAACCACCACCTTTCCGAGAAACGCTTTTTCCTGTCTATTTTACGATTGCGTCCGGCTTTTGTCAACAAAACTTATTTCTTTTTTGCGCTCCCATCCGATCCTGCCGCAGGTGGCTTCCACCAGTTCCCCCTGTAGGCGCCGGGCCTGCTCCAGAGGAATCTGAAGAGTCAGCAATACGTCCTGCCCGTACTGGCTGTCCACAGGTTCCAGCCCGCGCTGTGCCAATATGTAGAGCACCTTCCCGACGCCGTTATAATCCGTGCGCAGAACGATTTCCAGCCCCTGCCTCATAACGCCTGTCACGCAGTTGTCAAGCCCCGCCCTCACCGCCTGGGTATAGGCCCGGACCAGCCCGCCCGTGCCCAGCAAAGTACCGCCAAAATACCGGGTTACCACCACCGCCACATTTCGGACCCCCGCCCCCAGCAACACCTCCAGCATGGGCCTGCCCGCAGTGCCGCCGGGTTCCCCGTCGTCGCTGCATCTTGTCAGTTCTCCTCTGCCACCGATGACGAAAGCGCTGCAATTGTGCCTGGCATCCCAGTATTTCTTCTTCATCTCCTCAATGAAAGCTGTCGCCTCCTGCTCGGTCTCCACCCTGCGCACCGTAGCGATAAAACGGGATTTCTTCTCCACAATCTCTCCCTGTCCGCCCTCAAGTATCACCCGATACTCCGCGCTCTGCTCTGCCGTCATCCCCCCACCTCCATGCCTTCCGTCATTTTGCGATCTTCTAACACAGTATATCCCAAAAGCCCCTGTAAAGCCAATACTTTCTGATTAAATTAAGAAATTTTTGTGAACAATTCTTAATATCCCCCCCGACCCCCTTTATTTACCATAAAAAATTTGGTATAATATGCGGATAGGACAAAGCTACGCAGTCCCTACCATTGATGAAAGGAAGTCTCTCTATGAATTATAGCAGAAAAGGCGTCCGTGCCAAAAAGAGGGCGCTGAACGCCAAAACCCCGAAAATAGGAAGAAAAGCCGCTCTGCTGGCGTTGAAATTATTTCTGGTCTCCGCCGTGGGTTTAAGCGTCATTTTGGCCTCCGCCGGCATTGGCATGTTTAAGGGCATCCTGGCCTCCACTCCTCAGATCACCCCCGGCGATGTAGCCCCTGTGGGCGCCGCCACCTTTGTATATGACTGTGAGGGCAACAAGCTGGACGAGCTGATCGCCGTCAACTCCAACCGGATCATAGTGACCCAGGACAAAATTCCGGAGAACCTGGCACATGCTTTTGTCGCTCTTGAGGACGAACGCTTCTATCAGCACAACGGCATTGACTACAAGAGTCTGGTTCGTTCCGGTTACCAGTTTGTAAAGACACTGGGGGAAGAGACGCAGGGCGCCAGTACCATCACCCAGCAGTTGCTGAAAAATACCATTTTCACCAGCTGGACCTCCGAGGGGGACAACTGGGTCAAAAAATTTAAACGTAAGTTTCAGGAACAGTATCTTGCCATCGAACTGACCAAGACACTCAGCAAGGATGAGGTGCTGGTGCGCTATATGAATACCATCAATCTGGGTCAGAACACCCTGGGGGTGGAGGCAGCCGCCCAGCGGTATTTCGGAAAATCCTGTAGCGAACTGACCCTGTCCGAATGCGCGGTCATCGCCGCCATCACGCAGAACCCCAGCCGCTACAACCCCATCTCGCACCCGGATCAAAACGTAAAACGCCGGACAACCTGTCTGGACAATATGCTGAGACTGGAATTTATCAGTCAGGAAGAATATGACGAAGCCATGGCGGACAATGTATACGACCGCATTGAAAGCCACAATATCGACTATATCGAAAGCAGTTCCACCAGTTCCTATTTTGTGGACGCAGTACAGCAGCAGGTCAAAAGGGATCTGCTGGCGGCAGGCTACAATGAGACCCAGACAGAGTTTATGCTTTACTCCGGCGGTCTGCGGATTATGACTACCATGGACCCTAAGATCCAGGCCATAGCCGATGCCGTCGTGGCCAACCCGGACAATTATCCCTCCAATGTAAAATGGCTGCTGGATTACGCGCTGACCATCACCCATGAGGACGGCAGCCATGACAACTACAGCAAGGAGATGATGACCCGGTACTTCAAGGAAAATGTGGACAAGAATTTCAATCTGATATTTGCTTCTCAGGACGCTGCCCTGGAGGCCATAGAACAATACCGTGGCATGCTGCTACAGGAAGGGGATGAATATGACGAAACCTACCACTTAAGTCCCCAGCCCCAGACAGCTCTGGCTATTATTGAGCAGGAAACCGGCTATGTCCGCGCCATAGTGGGAGGACGGGGAACCAAGGAGGGGCGGCTCACCTTCAATCGCGCCACCGATTCCAAGAGACAGCCCGGGTCCACCTTTAAGGTGCTGGCTTCCTATGCGCCCGCGCTTGACAGCTGCGGCATCACCCTGGCCAATGTGTACATTGACGCGGCTTTTAACTATGCGGACGGTACCCCCGTGCGGAACTGGTACGGAGAGGCATACAAGGGACCTGTGTCCGTGCGCTATGCCATCGAGCAGTCCATGAATATCATCGCGGTAAAGACAATCACCCAGATTACGCCCAAGCTGGCCTACGACTATCTGCTCAACTTTGGGTTCAGCACTCTGACCACCGGCAAGGTGGTGGGCAATCAGGTGCTGGGAGACATAAACCAGGCAACCGCTCTGGGCGGCCTGACCGACGGCGTCACCCCCCTGGAACTGACTGCCGCCTACGCCACCATTGCCAATGGCGGCGTCTATAACGAACCCAAACTTTACACCCAGGTCAAGAACGCGGACGGCGAGGTCATCCTGGACAACACCGGCTTTGACGACAGCCACCGGGTGTTGCAGGAATCCACCGCGTTTCTGTTGACGGATGCCATGGTGGACGTGGTGACCAAGGGCACCGGCACCTCCGCAAATTTCAGCAGGGAGATGGCCATAGCCGGCAAAACAGGCACCACCTCCAGCAATGTAGACGTGTGGTTCGCGGGCTTCACCCCCTATTACACCTGCGCCACCTGGGTAGGGTATGACAACAATGTGCATATGAGCAGCAGAAAAGGGGAGAACAACGAGACCAATATTGCCAAAAAAATCTGGCGCAGCGTGATGGAACAGATTCACACGGACCTGCCCAACCAGGCTTTCTATGTCCCCACGGGAGTGATTCAGTACACGGTGTGTAAGGATTCCGGCAAGGCCCCCAATCCCGGCGTATGCCCGGCCACTTCTCTGGGATCGGAATATTTCGCGGCAGGAACGGAACCCACAGAGGTATGTGATGTGCATTACAGCGGTCAGATCTGTGAATATGACCAGCTGCCCGCCAGCGCGGAGTGTCCTTTCCAGTATCCCGGCATAACCACCAGACTGCCGGCGGAAGATCCTTCCCTGGAGGCCGGTTCCACCGTGCAGGTGGTACAACCGGACGGCTCTATAGCCTACTACAACCCGAATGTGCAGAACACCTGCCAGCACAATGCCCTCTTCTTTATGCTGCCGAACTATGAGGCTATTTTAAGCAGTCAGAGAGCCGAACTGGACTTGAGGCACCAGTTGTTACAGCCGACGCTTCCGTTCCAGCAGGATGCGCTGCCCGGTGCGGACGGCTGATTCTGTAGCCGGTCTCATCGGTTAAGGCCCGGTTTTTGACCATATAACTGCACAGGACTTCCTGCGGGAAGATGTTCCAGAAACGATTCCCGCAAAAAGCCAGATATCACGCCCACCTGTCTGCATAGAATCTAACAGGGGGAAACGGATGTCTGGCTTTTATTATATAAAATAAATGCGGAAAACAATTCATAAAAAATCTCCTGTTACATATAATGGTCAGGAGGTGTTTTCTATGAAGCGTAAATGTTTGAAACCGTATATCCCGGGTGTTATCTTTGTGCTGATTACCGGTTCTCTTTCACATTTTGTATATGACTGGACGGGCCAAAACCCTATCGTCGGCCTGTTTACGCCCGTCAATGAATCTATATGGGAGCATATGAAGCTGCTGTTCTTCCCAATGCTCGCGTATTCCCTTGTTATGATTTTCAAACGCGGGCATAAATACCCGTGCACCGCCTCAGGGCTGTTCTCCGGCATTCTGACCGGCACCTTCCTGATTCCGCTTTTGTATTATGCCTATACCGGCGTTTTGGGGAAGAATTTGCTGATTCTGGATATCGGTACATTTGTTTTGAGTACCGTTATGGCCTTCCGGCTCTCCTGTAAACTGATCCTGTCCTGTAACACAGCGCGCTATACGTTCTTATTATGTGTCCTGATATGCGTTCTCTTTATATGCTTTGTACTGTTCACCCAACACGCTCCTGATGCCGCTATTTTTAAGGACCCTTCCGCCTGACATAGCCGGGCCTTTTCAAATAAAAAAGTATCTCCCTTGACTATCCTGATTCAGGCCATATTCTGTTCTCTGGCGTGGTCAACCACCCAATATTCCTTTAAGTCCACATTCCGGTATTGAATCATCTTTGCAAATTACTCCATTGCTTTGCTCCCTGACATGCCTTTGAAAAAAAACGCAAGACTACTCGTACAGTTGGCGCTTACTTATTGAGAATGTATAATAAACTTTCATTAGGGTATAATATAGGATATCCCCATAAGGAGAAAAGCATAATGGCATCAAATTTTATACAAGAATTGCTAAGTTGGATATTTCTTATTCTTATTGTTGTATTCTCTATATATACTGTCCTTTGGAACGTGAGCCGCATCTATAATACTGTTAAAAACTATCTTTACTTAAAGAAAAATTGGAGTCCAGAAAACTATTTCAAATATTTAATTATGAAATATTACGATGTCGAAACACCTGGATCTACGGGTCTGAAATGATTTGGCGCGCCTCTTCCTTTCTCAAAATTGTGTGTCTTGCGATGCTGAATAATTTGGAGAAATTGGGGCCAAGTATTGAGAACTCTTTTCCGAAAAGGGCCTTTTGTGATTCAGGCCTGTGAATATGCACTGGAGAATATGAAACTATCAGAAGAAAAATAAGTAGGATCTACAGGTCTCTTAGAGCAAAAAAGAAACCCTGATTCAATCAGGGTTTCCGCTACTTTAAACTAAGCTGCTGACGGGAATCGGACCCGTGACCTCCGCACTACCAATGCGACGCTCTACCGACTGAGCCACAGCAGCAGGTTGTGACGATCTCTCAACCACAAAAGCTATTCTATCAGAATAAACTGCATTTGTCAACATAAATTGAAGAAATTTTTAATACAGTTTTCTACTATCCAATCCGGACTAAAAATACTTGTTTTTGGTCCTTCGGAGCAGGAAACGCACCCGGAATCCCTGCTGCTCGCACAGGGTATTAATCACTGCCTCCGCCTCGGCAGCCGCGTTGTCGTTGACACAGAAAATGCAATAGCCCTTCTTCCGGCCCAGCCGGAAGATGCCGCCCTTGTTCCATCTGATAAAATAGGATATCCTGTTCTGTAGCAATTCCCGCTCAATGGCCTGCTTACATTCAGGATCGCCTACCTCGCACAATTCTATCTCGTTGTTTACTTTTACCATACTATACAATGTCTGCTGCATCTGTCCCATCCCCACATATCCGCAATTGCCGCCCCAACCCATGTAGGGCTGATAGGATTATAGCACAACATAAAATGTTTTTCAAGTCTAACGACCGTAACTCTCCCGCATCTGACTGAGAATATAGGGCTTCAATTCCGCTGCCGTAATTTGACCTATATCGGGAAAACTGACGCTTGCCATGAAACAGACAATCTGCGAACTCACCGCGTAACAGAGATATCCTATGGGCAGGTCCCTCCGCAGTTCCCCTCTCTCCATGCCTTCCCGGATCATATTGAGCAGCATGGTCACCAATGTATAGTTTTCCTGCCCCTCCTCCCTGATCCGCTCCTGCAGTTTTAAACCGCAGATGGATGTGTCCGTCAGAAGATGAATAAAGCTCAGAAAGCATTCCCTCTCCGCCATTTTTTCCTCCAACACCTCCAACAGATACTCCATCTGGTCAAAAAAACCGGTTCGTCTGCACAGTTCCGCCTCCACCTCCTCCTGTATGCAGACCATCACATGCAGAATCGCGCTGACAATAATCTCCTCACGGGTATCAAAATAGTCGTAGGCCGTCCCCTTGCCAATACCCGCCTTGCTGGTGATGTCCGACACCTTGAGGGTGCGGATATCCGCCCCCTCAAGAATAAGTTCCATTACGCCCCGATAAAGCTGTAATACCTTGTCCGGGATCTGCTCTTTCGATTCAAATCCTGTTATCCTACTCATCCCATACTCCTATAGCCGGAAATTCGGAAGGGCTCAATCTCCCCCCGTCTTCTCCCCCTGCTTTGTCTCTACCTTCTTCTCCGTCTTTCCCCTCTTGCCGGTCTTTTTCGTTTTTCTCTTTTTTACCCGCTCTCCGGGCTTGACAGGCGCATCCGAACCCTTTCTTTCCCTTATAAAAATATCATAGATACAGGGAACCACCACCAGAGTGAGCAATGTGCCATACAGCAGGCCGCCGATGGTGGTGACTGCCATGGGCTTTGCCATCTCCGAGCCCATATCGTCCGATAAAACCATGGTGGACAACGCCAGGATCGTGGTCAGCGCCGTCATCAGCACGGGCCGCAGCCTGGTACGGCCAGCCGTCAGGATTGCCTGCCGTTTCTCCATGCCCTGTTCCCGCAGTTGATTCATATAGTCGATCAGCACAATACCGTTATTGACGATAATACCCGCCAGCATGACAAACCCGATCAGCGCTATGACGCTGATCTCGCTGCCGCTGATAAACAGTCCCAGCAGACCGCCTGTAAAGGCCAGCGGAATCGTAAACATGATGATGAAGGGCAGCAGCAGAGACTGGAACTGAGCCACCATAATCAGATACATGAATACAACAGCGAGCAGCAGCATCAAAAGCACCTGGCTGATGGCATCGTTAATCATCTCATTTTCACCGGAAAATACCAGGCTGTAGCCCTCCGGCACGGAATAATCCGCCAGACGATCCTCCACTTTAGATGACACCTGCCCCACATTGTATCCGTCGGCTATGGCGGCGGATACCTCGATATAGCGGTTCTGGTCCACACGGCTGATGGAACTTAAAGACACAGACGAAGACAGCCCGGCAATCTTTGACAGAGGAATCTCCACCTCTTTGCCTTCCTCATCCGTCCCCTTGATGGGCAGATCCGCCATCATGGCTCTTGTCAGCTGTGTGTCGCCGCCATTGGATACATAGACCACATAGTCTTTATCTGCCGCCGCCAGGGTGGTAGCATTGCTGGAATCCGCCAGTTTGGGCGCAATCTGCGCGAATACCTGGGCCACGGTCAGTCCATACTGCACCGCTTTGTCCTTATCCACGGTGATCCGCAGTTCCTCACCGCTCTCAGCCATTCCGTCTGACACCTGACTGGTGCCCTCCACGGACTCCACGATAGCCGCCACTTCCCCTGCGATCTGCCGCAGCATATCCAATTCCCGGCCACGCACCTGTATGGAGATACCGCCGCCTCCCATGGCGCTCATATCCATGCTGGAAGTGTCCACCGTGATCTCCGCTTCCAGATCTGCCGTTTTGTCCAAAATCTCCTGGGCAATCTCCTCGTTGCCGCGCTTTTTGTCCTCCCTGGCCACCACATAGATATCCGTACTGTAGGTACTGCTGTTGCCCCCTCCTGTGAGCATGGCCAGAGAGGAAGTGCTGGCCATAGCACCCACATCCGTGATATCCTCCAGCTCCAATATTCTCTCCACCACCGTATCCGTCAGAGCGCTGGTCTCCTCCAGAGTGGCGTCCTCCGACAGACGCACGTTGACGGTCATCTGTGTGGAATCCATATCCGACATAAAGGCGGTGCCGTTGGTCCAGGCCAGCGCAAAACTGATCACCAGCATGGCCAGCGCCAGCACCAGTACCAGACTCTTACATTGCAGCGCCCCGCCCAGGACTTTGACATATCCCCCGGACATGGCGCCAAAGAAACGCCCTTCTTTCTGTTCCTTCGTTTTGGTCAGCATCTTGGAAGCCATGGCGGGCACCACCGTCAGAGCGATAATCAGACTGGCCAACAGAGAATAGGCAATGGTCAGACCCATATCCACAAAAAGCTGCCTGGTGATCCCTTCCGTAAAAACAATGGGCGCGAACACGCACACCGTGGTCAGCGTGGAGGCAATGATGGAACCTGTCACCTCCCTGCTTCCCTCCATGGCTGCTTCCAGAATGGACTTTCCCTCTCCCCGCATCCGGTAAATATTCTCGATCACCACAATGGAATTGTCCACCAGCATGCCGATACCCAGAGCCAGACCGGACAGGGAGATAATATTCAGAGTCACGCCGCTGAAATACATACACACGACGGCCGTCACCAGACTGATGGGAATGGAGAACGCCACTACCATGGTGGGGCGCAGATCCTTCAAAAATACCAGCAAAATCAATATAGCAAGCAGACCGCCCATCAATATATTGCTCACAATGGAGTCCATCACCAGGTCAATATAGATGCCCTGATCCATCAGCGTGATGACATGCAGATCTGTATCTGCGTTCATCATATCCGAAAAGCGTTTAAGCAGCAGATCAGACACTGCTCCGGTGGAATAACCCGTCTGCTTCTGAATGGAAAGCATACAGCCCGGGCTGCCGTTCACATTGGTATAGATTTCTTCCATGTTATCCGTGAAAAAGACATCCGCCACATCCTCCAGCGTGATCACGGGCACACCGTCCATATGTAAATCCATAAGAGGCAGAACCTTAAGTTCCTCCAGTGTGGTCGGTTTATCCCCCACGCGCACCAGATAGTCAATCCCCTCCTCCGTCACATAGCCCCCCGGCATGGAAAAATTCTGGGCAGTCAGCAGGTTCTTGATCATATCCACCGTAAGAATTTCCGTCATGTCCGCGCTGTCATAGGCTTCCTGCCGCGCCTCCTCCAGCTGCTTCTCCCCTTCCGTAAGCTGCTCTCTGGCAGCGTCCAACTGCTCCTCCCCGGCCTTAATCTGCTCTCTGGCTGCGTCCAGCTGGGCCTGCGCCAGTTCCATCTGATATTCCCCCAGATTAATCTGGGAAGTGGCATTGGCAAATTCCACTGCCGCAGTCAGTTCTCCTTTTTCCACCTCGATCAGACCGCTGTTGACCTTACCCAGATTTTCATCTATTGTGCCCATGGTGCGGTTCACCATAGATTCAAAGGCCGACAATCCCATGCCGTTGGTAATCGCATTCATGGACTGCTCCAAATTGCCTCGCTGGGACATAAGCTGCGTGTTTACGGCAGCGGTAATCAGCCCCAGATTGACATAGACGGTCTGAAAATGATCCGGATCGGACCAGTCGAGCTCCCTGAGGTCTGCAAGCATGGCTGCCGCCTGTTCGTTTGAATCCATCTTCTTCACGATATCACTGGCAAAAAACCTCTCTTTCAGCTGATGGATCTGCCCCCTCGTCTCGTCATCTATATCCGTGTCTGAGCCGGATACACTGAATCCCCCCGTAAGCCTGTCGTATTCCTTTATATAGCTGTTGGTGTTATCCTGTATCTTATTAATCTCTTCTATGCCGGACTGCAATCCCCTGGCGGTAGCCAGATTGGTGGTCAGCGTCATCTTGGTGGATTCCAGACTGGTCTTGGCGGTGAGCAGCTGGGTCTTGGTCTCCGCCAGCTTTGCCGCCGTCTCCTCCTGGGTTCTGTTCAGTTCATCCTTTCCCTCCTGAAGTTCTTTTTTGCCGCTGTTTATCTCTCTGAGGCCATCCCCAATCTCCTTTTTTCCGTCCACCAGTTCCTGCTGGCCGTTTTCCAGTTCCTCGCGCCCTTTTGCCAGTTCTTCCTCCGCATCCCGCATCTTGTCGTCTATGGCCGCGTATACCTGTCTGTTCAGTGCATCCACCTTCTCCTGCCGGATAATCACATGGACGCTCTCCTCCAGCAGACCAACGGCGCTGGCGCTGGCAACGCCCTCCAGACTCTCCACCTCCGGCATCAGCACATCGGTGACATACTCGCTCACCTGAGCATACTCCATATCTTCCACGCCCACAGCCACCATCATCACCGGCAGCATGTCCGGATTCAGTTTCATGATAATGGGATTGCCCACACTGTCATCCCAGTAGGACTTAATCTGGTCCAGGTTCTCCCGAATTTCCAGCGAAACCGCATTCATATCCGCCGACTGGGCAAACTCCAGAATAACCATGGAGTAGTTCTCCGATGACACAGAGCTGATACTCTCTATATTACTGACCGTGGCCATGGAGGACTCCACCGGCTTGGTCACCACCATCTCCACCGTCTCCGGGCTGGCTCCCACATAGGTGGTCATAACAATCACATAAGGCAGACTGATATTGGGAAGCAGATCCGTAGTCATGCGGGTAAAAGACACGACGCCCAGCACAATGGCCAGTACCACGCCCACCAGTACGGTATACGGTTTTTTCACACTGAATATAGATATCATAATGCCATTTCCTTTCCGGCTGCATCCTGGGCTTTGCCCATTATATACATGGCCGACCGGCCAGTCAGTCACCTTCTAAATTATAGTACCGCTCTGTGGGAAAGTCAATTTATAAGCCCCGTAGATATTATTAAAAAAAAATAAAGAAGACCCTATAGCATCTTCTTTATCTTCCCCTTGAGCCGCTGTAGCGCATTATCCGTAGATTTCTCTTCCCTGCAAAGCACTTTTGCTATCTGGCTGTAACTCATGCCGGTGAGGTACAGGTCCAGCACCTGCTTTTCAAAACTGCTGAGTTCCTTTTCAATCTGCCCCTCCAGATATTCCACCCGCTCCCGATCAATAAACAGGGTCTCCGGATTCTGATCCTGATCCGGGGACAATGCCTCCGCCAGTTCCATCTCCTCGCTGTCCTCCTGGCTGTGACCGCTGCCGTAGAGAGACACATAGGTGTTAAGCGGCCAATGCTTCTGTCGGTGGGACGCCCGTACCGCCGTATACATCTGGCGGCTGATGCACAGGTCCGCAAAAGTGTAAAAACTGGCGTCCCTGCCGCAATCATAGTCCCGAATCGCCTTAAACAGACCGATCATGCCCTCCTGGATCAGATCTTCGTTATCTCCACCCAGAATATACATGGACTTTGCCTTGCTGCGCACCAGATTTTTATACTTGTCCATAATATAGTCCGTAATACGGCTGTCTCCGCCCCGCAGGCGGTCTATCAGTTCCTCGTCGCTGAACTGACTGTATTCCCGTTCCATGACACTCCCTCCAGCCCACAGCAATAGAATCCACGCTGTGTGAGGATTCTATTGCCATAAATACCATGAACGCTCACAGCGCGGATAAAAGTTCCCCTGTCACAGTCGCTGCCTCACAATCTCGTAAGCCAGAACGCCGGCCGCCACGGATGCGTTCAGGGAATCAATGTCTCCTCTCATGGGAATGGACGCAATCATATCACATTTTTCTTTCACCAGACGTCCCACTCCCTCACCCTCGCTGCCAATTACCAGACCGACAGGCCCTTTCAGATCCAGATCATACATCCGGGTACCCGTCATATCCGCGCATACAAACCAGATGCCCGCTTTTTTCAACTCCTCAATGGTTTGGGCAAGGTTGGTAACCCTGGCCACCGGCGTATAGTTCAGCGCTCCCGCAGAAGTCCGGGCCACAGTGGCCGTCAGACCTGCCGCCCTGTTTTTAGGAATAATCACCCCATGGGCCCCCGCCAGATTGGCGGTTCGGATGATCGCTCCCAGGTTATGCGGGTCCTCAATATTGTCCAGCAGGAACAAAAAGGGCGGTTCTCCCTTGGTCCGGGCTGCCGCCAGAATATCCTCCAGCCGCGCATATTCATAAGCGCCCGCCACTGCGATCACCCCTTGATGTTTCCCTGTCACGGACATCTGGTCCAGTCTCTCCCTGTCCACATATTTGATGGGCGTCTCATGTTTTCTGGCCTCTCGTTTGATGGTCATAATGGGGCCATCCTGACAGCCATCCTGAATATAGATCTTATCAATGGGTTTACCACTGCGGTAAGCTTCAATTACTGCATTTCTGCCCTCTATCGTCTGTTCCTGATATCCCATAAATTCCTGATTCCCTTCATTCGCTCAAGGTGCATATTTCGATTCACCTCTGTACCTCTGCAATCCTTTATATATATTCTCCGCCGTCCTTCTTCGGTGCAGACGGGGAATCTATCCTGCTATAGTTTCATGTCGATTCGCGCGATGCCCTCCCGCGCCAGTTCCAGTATCCGCTCGGTGTGCCCTGTCATATACAGATAACCCATCAGCGCTTCCATCCCCGTAGCCTTGCGGTATTCCTTCAGAGAAGCGTTTTTCGCTTTGGTATGAAACTTGGCATTACAGCCCCAGTGATAAATATTTGTCTCTTCCTCCGTCAGCAGTTCCCCCAGGGCGTCTATCATCTTCGCCTGGGTTCCGGCTCTAACAAACTGTATGGTATGTCTGTGCAGATCATTGGCCGGGCGGTTCCCCCGCTCCACCACTACGGTGCGTATCACCAGATCGTATATGGCATCTCCAATATAAGCCATGGTCAATGGAGAATACGAACGGATATCCACTTTGCCGCAGCCAAAACAACTGCGGATCTGCTCTAACAGACTTATATTTTCTTCCATTTCACACCCTCTCGTGTATCTTCCAGCAAAATTCCTTTCTCAAGCAGATGGGCTCTGATGGCATCTGCCCTGGCAAAATCCTTCTCTTTTTTGGCGGCTTTCCGCTCTTCGATCCTGGCGAGTATATAACTCTCCAATTCCGGATCCACCGCTTGTTCGGCGCTCTTCGCCGCATGAGCCGTTGTCAGATTCAGGGAGAGGACCCGGTCAAAATCTTCCGCCAGCGCATACTTGGTGGCGTCGGACATCTCCTCCCTCAACATATCATACAATACGGTGATCGCCATGGCGGAGTTCAAATCATCGCAGAGAGCCTGCTCAAATCTGGATTTGTAAGCGGCATACTTCTCCTGATCCACTTCGCCCTCCCGCTCCAGGGTACCGACGCGCCTGGTCAGCTTTTCATAGGCGGCGGTCACATTATCCAACACCTCATAGGAAAATTCCAGAGGTTTGCGGTAGTGGGACTGTAAGCAGAACATACGGTATACCACCGGATCATATCCCTTGTTCTCCAACAGAGATACGGTCAGAAAATCTCCGCTGGACTTGCTCATTTTACCCAACTCTCCCGATTTACTTTTATCCACCAGATGGTGTACATGGAACCAGTAATTACACCATTTATGTCCCAGATAGGACTCACTCTGCGCAATTTCGTTGGTGTGGTGAGGGAAAATATTATCCACGCCGCCGCAGTGTATATCCATGTATTCACCCAGATGCTTCATACTGATGCAGGAGCACTCTATATGCCAGCCCGGATATCCCAGTCCCCAGGGACTTTCCCATTTCAATTCCTGGTCGTCAAACTTGGACTTTGTAAACCACAACACAAAGTCGCTCCTGTTGCGCTTATTGGTGTCCTCGTCCACATCATCCCGCACCCCTACCAGCAGTTCCTGTTCACTGTGGTTAGACAGAACATAGTATTCCTTTAATTTAGAGGTATCAAAATAAATATTGCCTCCCTGCTCATAGGCATACCCTTTCTCCAGCAGCGTCCGGATCATATGAATAAACTCCTGCACGCAGTTGGTGGCCGGTTCCACCACATCGGGCGTCTTAATATTCAGTTTACCGCAGTCACTGAAAAAAGCCTCCGTATAAAAGCGGGCAATCTCCATAACAGATTTATGTTCCCGCTTTGCGCCCTTCAACATCTTATCCTCACCAGTATCCGCATCGCTGGACAAATGACCCACATCCGTGATATTCATGACCCTTTTCACGTCATACCCAAGATAACGCAGGGTTTTCTCCAGCAAATCCTCCATGATATAACTGCGCAGATTGCCGATATGGGCAAAATGATACACTGTGGGCCCGCAGGTATACAGAGCCACTTTTCCCTCCTCGTTGGGAATAAATGTTTCGACTTTTCTCGTCAAAGTATTGTAAAAACGCAATTTGTTCTCCATAAACACGTATCCTCTTTTTCTGTTTTGAATAATTCGGTTCCCCTTCCGGCACAGCGTATACCGTAAAGGGATTCGGCACATGCCGCGTCAAAACCGGAAAATTCCATCCCCCGTCTTATATTCCCTGTCCTCTAAACTCAACGGTCAGATCCTGGGGCCTTCTTTTTTCACTCTGTTCCCGCAGCCGTCTGATTTCCTGTTCCATGGTGAGCAGCCGGTTTGTCAGTTCCGTGTTGGCTTTCAGCAAACCTGCAATCTCCTCTCTGACAGGATCCGGCAGGGCCTGGTCCAGGTCCTCTCTGGGCAGCGCCTGATTGTTGCGCTTGACTACCCTTCCCGGCACACCTACAACAGTGGAGTCTGGTGGCACTTCGGCCAACACCACGCTCCCGGCACCAATCTTGGAGTTGGCTCCAATGGTAAAAGATCCCAGAACCTTGGCCCCCGCGCTGATCATGACATTGTCCTCCACTGTGGGATGCCGTTTACCATGTTCCTTTCCGTTGCCACCCAGCGTCACACCCTGATAGATCGTCACATTGTCCCCGATCACCGCCGTCTCTCCAATAATGACCCCGTTGCCGTGATCAATAAAAAGCCCTTTTCCAATGCGTGCACCGGGATGTATCTCAATGCCGGTTTTTCGCACACCCCGCTGAGAAATATACCTTGCCAGGAAAAAATGCTTTTTCTGATAGAGTTTGTGCGCGATGCGATAGTGCATCATGACTTTGAAACTTGGATATAAAAACACTTCCATGGAAGAATGTATCGCAGGATCACGCTCCTTAATGATCTGAATCTCCTCCCGGATATTCCGAATCAAGCCCATGTCATTAACTCCCATCCGCCTATACAGGCAGTCTCGCTTTTCCATACAATGGAAGGCACATTCTGCATGAACAATAGAATCCATACTCTGAGAGGATCTGTTGCCATAAATAGCAGAATCCACGTCCGGTAAGAATTTTATTGTCGTGAGGAAAGGCGGATAAACTCATCTCTGAGACGAATTTATCCGCCTATCGCCTTTGCTTTCCTATTATTCAGCATATGCAATAAGGAAGGATTTGTCAACTGTTTTTTAACACGTTTTTGCCGCCCGAACTTGGACATCCGCCGCATCCCTGACATTTGGCGGAAAACGCGTCTTCCAACGCCAGATTAAAAGGGCTGGTCAACAGGCAGATGGCCTGGGCTGATATCCCCTCTCCGATTCCGGTAAATCCCAATCCCTCCTCGGTGGTGGCTTTCACATTCACCTGTTCTAAAGAAATGTCCAAAACCCTGGCAATGTTTTCCCGCATAGTATCTATGTGGGGACGCATTTTAGGTGCCTGCGCTATGATAGTGGCATCAATATTCTCTATAAGAAAACTCCTCTCTTCCAGCAGTTCTCCCACTTTTTTAAGGAGTTCCAGGGATGAAATTCCCTTATAGGCTGGATCTGAATCGGGAAAATGCTTTCCGATATCTCCCAGGGCCGCCGCCCCCAAAAGCGCATCCATAATGGCATGTAATAGTACATCCGCATCCGAATGTCCCAGCAGTCCTTTCTCATAAGGAATCTCTACTCCTCCCAGGATCAGCTTTCGATCCGGCGTCAAACGATGTACGTCATAGCCCATTCCAACTCTCATGTCTGGTCCGCCTCCCTTAATTCCCACTGTCTTATATCCATCAAAGCAAAAAACTGGAGATAATTTTACAGCATATGACATTGATAATTCACCTGAAGTCCTGCGATAAACAGGAATCTCAATGTCGTTTACTATAGTATCCCCAGTTTTTTATAAGAATAAGAGGCTATCGCAAAATGATCACTATATATAACATGTGGCGTTAAAACCTCAGAGATAATATCCATATATTATACATAAGCTGCATTTTACGGCCGCCCCCTGTTCTAAAAAAGGATTCACATCAATCAATAACCAAATTCCTGCGCAAAATACAATGTGCCGTCAGTCTCATATACCGCAATACTACAGGTAAGCATTTCTCCGTCCAAAATATTGGTGGCATGTGTGGGAGAATTCATCCAACCCGCTACCAAGCTGCTGGCATCGGCATATCCTTTGGCCAGATTCTCGGCCCACATCAAGTCGCTGTTCACCGTGTAATAATCCATACCGTTTGGTCTTGTATGGGAAAAGCTGCTTGCACACTCTGTGGCACGGATCTGCGCACACAGCTCCAGATTCGCGTCCCAAGTATACGCCGGAAGCCCTCTGGAAACTCTCTCCGCATTGACCAGGTCGAACGCGGATACTGCCAAAGCACGAAGCTCATCCGCTCTGAGCAGTTCTGCCTCCGTCATCTCCGCCGCCCTCACGGAACCCGCCAGGGCGATGGCCTCATCGTCAATATAGGTAATTCCGGCATCTTTAGGAGGCACTTCACGGGTCGCGGCGGACATTTCCGGCACCTCCATGCCACATGCCATCATGCTGACCCCCATTCCCATTGCCAACGCAATTGCTAACAATCTCTTTTTCATCAGCTTCACTCCTTTAAAATTCTATTTCTTGATACCCTTCAAAATCCATGCGACCAGGGCGGAAAGGGATGCCAGAAACATCATCGTCCATGCATCGGATTCATCGCCTGTCTGGGGACGCCTCTTTGCGCCCAGCACCATTGCGTCGGAGAGAGGTGTCTCATCATCTTCAATCCGAACGGTCCGCGTTCTACGCATACCGTTTACTGCCGGGGATTCCGGGGCTGGTGGTATATCCTGTCCAGGTAATTCTATCTGCGGATCATCCGGAATTACCGGAGGGTCCGTTACCTGCGGCGGAGGTGTCACCTGCGGCGGTTGTGTTACCGAAGGAGGTGGTGTAGGTAACGTTGTCCCGGGCGGCTCTCCTGGTCCTGGAGGCTCTCCCGGCCCTGGCGTTTCCGCAGGGCCCGGGGTCTCTACAGGCTCCGGCGGCACTGTCGCTCCGGGCGGTTCCGGCGTCTCTACCGGCCCTGGCGGTACTGTCGCCCCGGGCGGTTCCGGCGTCTCTACCGGCCCTGGCGGTACTGTCGCCCCGGGCGGTTCCGGCGTCTCTACCGGCCCGGGCGG
>CANSPM010000026.1 GCA_947648875.1 uncultured Lachnospiraceae bacterium | reverse complement strand
TTTCTGGATTCTTATGTGATAGAATTTCTGGATTTGCCATCTAACTTCAAGGAGCCTGATTTAAGAAAAGGCCTGATCGGGAATATGAAAGATTTTATTTTGGAGGTTGGCAGGGATTTTACGTTCATTGATGAAGAATTTAAAGTGCAGGTTGGCGGTGAAGATTACAAGATTGACCTGCTTTTCTTTCATCGGGGATTACAGTGCCTTGTTGCATTTGAATTGAAAATTGGGAAATTTAAGCCGGAGTATATATCGAAAATGGATTTCTATCTGGAAGCCCTTGATCGCCAGAAGAAAAAGGAAAATGAGAATCCAAGTGTGGGAATGATATTATGTGCGTCTAAAGACGATGAATTTGTTGAGTATGCTATGAGCAGGACATTATCTCCAATGATGATTGCAGAGTATCAACTTCAATTGCCAGATAAGAATGTACTGCAGAAGAAATTGCAGGAATTGATTAATATGCCTTTATTAGAGAATGACGAGTAAGTATTGGCGTTTGGGAGTGTAGACCGAAGATGTTTTTGGTGTAAAAATTGGCATAAGATTGATTGCGGATATTCCTATTTATTTAAGGCGTTACTATATTTGGGGGCACGGATATATTATTTTAAAACAATACATTGATGCCGACTATATCAAACTACGAAAAAATCAATGGAATTTGGGCCCCGGGCATGGTATGATATACATATCGTTCGGGGCTCTTTTTCATTAGAAAGGAGCAGAAAAATCATGAGCGAAAAAAGACGGGATAATAAAAACCGTGTATTACGCAATGGAGAGAGCCAGCGATCAGATGGAAGATATGCGTATAAGTACATAGATACCGATGGAAAACAGCAATTTGTTTACAGTTGGAAACTGGAAAAGACCGACCGACTGCCGAAAGGCAAGCGTGATGACCTTTCCTTAAGGGAAAAGGAAAAGCAGATCCAAAAGGATCTGGAAGACATGATATCCACCTCAGGCGGCGATATTACAGTCTTGGCGCTGGTTGAAAAATACACCTCGCAGAGAAAAGGCATGCGCCATTCTACAAAGGCCGGGGACAAAACAGTCCTGAATGTCCTTGCCAAAGATGACTTTGGCAGGAGGCAGATTAGGGACGTGCGGTTATCTGATGCGAAAGAGTGGCTGATCCGGCTTCAGGAAAATGGAAAAGGATACAGTTCTATCCAGACGATCCGGGGTGTAGTCAGACCGGCTTTCCAGATGGCGGTGGATGATGACCTGATACGCAGGAATCCATTTGAATTTCATCTGAGCACTGTCGTGGTGAACGACAGCGTCACAAGAGAGGCGATCACAAGGAAACAGGAAAGGCAGTATCTGGAATTTGTCAGGAATGACAAGCATTTTTCAAGGTACTATGAAGCAATCTACATACTGTTCCATACCGGACTTCGTATCTCTGAATTCTGCGGTTTGATTAAAGAAGACATTGACTTTAAGAAAGGCAGGCTCCGGGTCGAGCGTCAGTTACAGAGGATACGGGATATGCAGTACATCATAGGAGACACAAAGACGCCCAGCGGTGTGAGGTTTGTTCCCATGACGCAGGAGGTTATGGATTGTTTCAGGCACATCCTTGAGAACCGTGAAGACCTGAAAACAGAGCCGGTCGTCAGCGATGCAAGGGGACGGCTGTACCATGGCTTCCTGTTCCTGGACAAGAATGGAAGGCCGATGGTAGCCCTGCATTGGGAAAAGTACATGCAGCACATCAGGGAGAAGTACAACAAGATCTACAAAGTGCAGATGCCTGACGTGACGCCCCATGTGTGCAGGCATACCTTTTGTTCCAACATGGCAAACAGCGGCATGAATCCCAAGACGCTGCAGTACATCATGGGCCATTCGCACATCGGCTATGAGGATGCGAGCAGGGAAATGAAAAAGGTGAGCAATGCCTGAAAAAGTCGAGTAGTACAAATTTTCAATTTACTACTTTTTTTACTACTTTTCAGCGCCAACATATGCCCAAAAACTGAATGAGCCTGAAAAATCCTGAAAGCCTGGGAACGCCCAAAAATGAAGAAAAACCACGATAATCCAACTTATGCAAGGAGTTAAAAATAGATGATTAAAATACTTTTCGTCTGCCATGGTAACATCTGTCGCAGCCCCATGGCTGAGTTCGTCATGAAGGATCTGGTCTTTCAGGCCGGTCTCTCCCATCAGTTCACCATCGCTTCGGCGGCTACCAGCACGGAGGAGATTTGGAATGGCGTGGGCAATCCGGTCTATCCTCCGGCCCGGAAGAAGCTGGCGGAGCACGGCCTGAGCTGTGAAGGCAAACGGGCGGTGCAGCTGACCCGAGCGGATTATAGCCGATATGATTACCTGATTGGCATGGACAGGGCTAATATTCGAAATATGACCCGTATGTGCGGCGGTGATCCGGAGCATAAGATTTCGTTTTTGCTGTCTTGGGCAGGAGAGGAAAGAGATATTGCGGACCCCTGGTATTCAGGAGATTTTGATGCCACCTATACGGATGTGCTGCGGGGCTGTCAGTCTCTTTTGGAGAAATTGCGGCATCCAATATAACGTTTACAGGGGGATTTCCCTGATTCATGACAACAGAACTTTACCAGAGTGGGGATTCTATTGTTTCTCTCCGGCTTTTGTGGCAATGAAACAGAGCAGGCGGCCAGCCTGGCCTGACAGTATTACTGAACAGCCGCTGGCAGTCCTCCCTGTAGCATGGCGCTGCAATAGCCTGCGATTTTCTCCGGGGAGACCGGAGACTGCTGATTCAGCCAGCACTCGATGACGCCGATGCAGCCGGAGACCATAAAGGAATAGAAATACTCAAAATGTTCCACAGAGCGCTCTGCATTGTTCATCAATAAGCGGAGTTTTTCTTTTACTAGATCTTTCAGCCGGTTCACGAAAGCCATGTCTCCGTGAGGACCGATCAATACCCGGGCCAGAGCGCGGTTATGGTCCAGAAAGATAAATAGATCGAGAAGCACGGGTTTGGAGATCACAGGGCCGGTGCCGTCCATGGCCAGATCCCGCTCCAGAATTTCATTGAACTCCCGAAACAGTTCTTCCTCTATTTTACCCAGCATATCGTATACATCGCTGTAGTGCAGATAAAACGTGCCGCGGTTGATATCCGCCAGATCGGACAATTCCTTAACAGAAATATCTTTGATATCCTTTTCCTCCATCAACTGAATCAGCCCCTGTAGCAACAGGGTTTTGGTGCGGCGGACCCGGCGGTCCATTTTTTCCTGTGTCATACGTTCTCCTCTCTGCGATTGTGATACTTCCTTTTAGTACACAGGGATTGGCCAATACATATAATATCGAGGTGACTTGCCACTCTCCTGCCGTCATTCATAAAGGCAATATTGCGAAGTTCTAAACAAATTATAAAATTTCTGCCAAAAATCGACAGTTTTCCAACAGATGTTTAAAAATGCACATTCTAAATAATTTTGAATATTGCCTTTTTCTGTATATCTATTATAATTACTCCCGTAAAGAAAATCAACTATTGTTGATAAAAAAACTTAAATCAACTAATAAACTTTTGTCATGTAAGAGGAAACGGGGGAATACCATTATGGAAAAAGAGCAGAAAGACAATTCCTTTATGATGAAGCTGGCTACAATGATTGTAGATAAAAGGAAAGGTTTTTACCTGGTTTTTATTCTGCTGATTATTTTCAGTCTGATCTCCATGAACAAGGTAAGAGTAAACAATGATCTGACCACTTATCTGTCCGACGACACGGAGACGCGCCAGGGCATGGATCGGATGAGCGAGCAGTTTATTACATATGGGACAGCCAGAATTATGGTATGCAATGTCACCTTTGAGGAGGCGGAGGAACTGGCCCGGCAGATCGAGGAGATGGAAGGAGTCAGCATGTTGGACTTCGGGGACTCCCAGGAGAGTTACCATGATATGGAGGCGTTGTTTGCGGTTACATTTGAAGGGGAGGCGAAACAGGAGAGTACCAAGGCATATTTGGCGGCGGTGCTGGAGTCTCTGTCAGACTATGACGTTTACTACACTTCCGATATCGGTCAGGAGGAACGGGACGCGGCGGACCTGGATAAGGATATGGTCATGATACTGCTGCTGGCGGGGGTGGTTATTGTGGCGGTGCTGCTCTTTACTTCCACCACATACGCGGAGATTCCTGTGTATCTGATGACTTTTATCGCGGCGGCAATCCTGAACAAGGGAACCAACTTCCTTTTTGGAACCATCAGTTTTGTAACAAACTCCATTGCGGTGGTGTTACAGCTGGCGCTGGCTGTGGATTATGCCATCATTTTGGCGCACCGTTTTATGGAAGAGCACGAGGATAAGGATGCCAGGGAGGCAGTGATTGTGGCTCTGAGCAAAGCGATACCGGAAATTTCTTCCAGCTCCCTGACTACGGTGTCCGGTATGATTGCCATGATGTTCATGCAGTTCAGGATCGGCTATGATATGGGTATTATTCTGGCCAAGGCCATTGTGCTGAGTCTGGTGACAGTGTTTTTCCTGATGCCCGGTCTGCTGTTGAATTTCTCCAAGGCCATCGACAAGACCCATCACAGGAGTTTTGTGCCCAGTATTACGGCAGTGGGAAAATTTTGTGTCGCAACCCGGTTTATTGTGCCGCCTCTGCTGATTCTGGGTCTGCTTGCCGCCTTTTATTTTTCCAGCCGCGCGGCCTATGTGTACGATGTAAACAGTCTGGAGGCCAAGACCATGAGCGAAAACAGGTTTTCCGCTTCCATGGTAAATCAGGAGTTTGGGAGTATCAACCAGCTGGCGGTGTTAGTGCCCAACGGTGATTATGAGCAGGAGGCCAGGGCTTTGGGGGCGCTGGAAAATCTGGGCTGTGTGGACTCCGTCATGGGGCTGGCCAATATCGAGGCTATGGACGGTTATATGCTGACCCAGCTGCTGACACCAAGGGCATTTTCCGAGCTGATTGATATGGAAGTGGAGGTGGCGGAGCTTTTGTATACGGCCTACGCCGTGAGCGACAGCAATCTGGGGGCTGTAGTGAACGGCATCAGCGAGTATGAGGTGCCTTTGATTGATATTTTCCTGTATATATATGAGCAGAAGGAAAGCGGGAACATTACGCTGGACCAGGATCTGGAGGAGACGCTGGGGGACGCCCACTCTCAGATCTGTATCGCCCAGGATCAGTTGCTGGGGGAGGACTACAGCCGGTTTGTGTTGGAACTGAATGTGCCTTCGGAGGGGGAAGCCACTTACGAGGCGCTGGAGGAAATCCGGCAAACGGTGGCAAAATACTATGACCTGGAGGACATCTATCTGGTGGGGACCTCCACCAGCAACAAGGATCTCAGTGATTCCTTCAGCACGGACAATGTGATTATAACGGTGCTGACAGCGGTGTTTGTTATGATAATCCTGTTGTTCACCTTCCAGTCGGCAGGGCTGCCGGTTTTGCTGGTACTGACGATTCAGGGCAGTATATGGGTGAATTTCTCCCTGCCCTACTTGCAGCAGGAGCCGGTGTATTTTTTGGGGTATCTGGTGGTGTCGGCCATTCAGATGGGTGCAACCATAGACTATGCCATTGTAATTACCAGTCGATATATGGAACTTAAGAGTTATATGTCCATCAAGGAAGCCATTGTGCTGACCTTGAACCAGGCGTTTCCCACCATTGTTACCAGCGGCTCCATGCTGGTGGCGGCGGGCTTTATCATCAACAATATTTCCACCAACGCGGTTGTGGCCGCCATCGGTCTGGCCCTGGGAAGAGGCACATTGACATCCATTGTCATGGTACTGCTGGTACTGCCCCAGACACTGCTGTTGGGAGATATTATTATAGAAAAGACGGCGTTTACACTGAAACGGGAAGTGACAAAGCCCCTGCCCACCAGCGGACGCATCCGCATGACTGGACATATCAAAGGGTATGTAAACGGTGTGATCGAAGGCGACTTCACCGGGGTTATCGACGGTGAGATGGGGGCGGTGATCCGGGCCAAAGACATGTATGAGAATGCCCGGGAACTGCTGGAGTACAGAGAGGAGGACGGCCATGGGCAGGAAGGCTGATAACATTTTATTAAAGTATATATGGGGGCAGAGCAGCGGGCGAAACACATACAACAAAGGGCGGAGCAGGCGGTATCGCCCCATGGCCGCCGCCGTCCTTTCCCTTGCGCTGGCAGTAACGGAATTGCAGCCGGTGCTGGCCAAAGAGGAACCTTCCACCACTTATGAAGAATATATAAGCGGCGCGTATCAGGAGGGGTACGCCACAGAACCGTATGAGATTCTACATATCACAAGTGTGGAGGAACTACAGGATCTGGCAGATGCCTGCGTCTATGACGAATGGTCAGGGGATAAACGCGTGCTGCTGGATAAGGACCTGGATCTGGGCGGCAGGGAGCTGATCATCCCGGTATTTGGGGGAATTTTTGACGGACAGGGACATACCGTCAGCGGCTTGACAATTCAGCAGGAGGGTTCGCAGCTGGGGCTGTTTCGCTACCTGCAGAGGGGGGCGGTGGTGCAGAATCTGGAAGTGTCCCAGGCCAGAGTGCTGCCCCAGGGCAGCAGTTGTCAGGCGGGTATTCTGGCGGGACGCAACTATGGCAGTATCGTGAATTGTAAGGTCTCGGGTGTTTTGGAAGGTGAGGAGGAAGTGGGCGGTATCGCCGGCGTCAACGAGGAGAGCGGTGAGATTCGCAGCTGCGCGGCCAATGTGACCGTGCTGGGAAACCGCCGCAGCGGCGGTATTGTGGGCAGCAACCACGGCACACTGAACAACTGTACCAACAGGGGAAATATCAATATTTATACCAACGACATGGTCTATGATCTGGAGGATTTCACGGTGGAGAACCTGGAGGAGGCATCCTCGGGCGTAAAGCTGGATGCCCATATGGATACAGGGGGCATCGCGGGAATCAGTGACGGCAAGATCTATTACTGCACAAATATGGGGACGGTGGGTTACGCGCATGTGGGGTATAATACCGGCGGTATCGTGGGGCGGCTGCATCAGGGCTATATCCAGAACTGCACCAACACCGGACATGTGCTGGGCAGGAAGGATGTGGGCGGCATCACCGGGCAGATGGAGCCATTTATGGAGGTGGAATATATTGACAGTAAGTTGGATGAGTTGGACCGGGAGACGGATATTTTTCTGGATATGCTGGAGGACAGTTACGACCACTTAAGTTTTTACGGGGACCAGGCCACCGCCATTACCCGGCAGCTGAACGCCAATCTGCGGAACGTGTCCACTGCCACCACGAATCTGTTGAACATTACCAATGATCTGTGGCATGTATATAATCAGGAAGTCTCTGGTATTTCCAATGATTTTGACCGCCTTTCCGATGATCTCAAAGCCATCAATGAAAAGCAGAAAGAGGAGGAGAAGCGGGAATCCGAGGAAAACCGGACGGAAAAGGAGGGGCAGGCAGAAGATGGCCGGGAGGCTGACCGCGAGAGCCCGGGCGATCAGCTGGAAAACTGGCGTGACGACATAAACTCTGTCAGCGGGAATGACCGTCCTGACTGGGATAGACCGGAAGACTGGAACAAACCGGACTGGGAGCCGTCGGAATATACAAAGGAGTATCGTGACGCCCTGTCCAATTTTGCGGACAGCACCAGCAATCATCTGCATAAGATAACGGATACAACCTCCCAGCAAAACGGCCAGGTATCAAACAATCTGGAGATCTTCAACCAGGAACTTAAGGCTGCCATGGACCGGCTTTCCCAGTTGACGGATACGCTGGACGCCGCGCAGGGTGCGATGGACGGGGATGTGGATGCCTTGGCGGCGCAGGCCCGGAAACTGCGGCGCTTGATCAGCGAGATCCGGGATGATCTTTTCAGCTATGAGGGAATTACCGTCAATGACACATCGGACGAAGCCGCCAGTGAGGGTATTGAGAATATAGGGGCCGGGGGGCCGGAATCGGAGAGCCAGCCCGTTTCAGGAGACTCTCAGGGAGAGTCCGGTCTGGAAAATGAGACGGTGCGGACCGGAGACGCGGTGACGGAAAAGTGGTATGATACAGCCAGTTTCCAGCAGGGCAAGATTACCCTGTGTCTGAACCGGGGACTGGTGGAGGCCGATACCAATGTGGGCGGAATTGTGGGACAGATCGCCACGGAACATGACTTGGACCCGGAGGATGATATTACTTTCACGGGTGTGGAGAGTCTGAGTATACAGGAGAGCATTAAGGCCGTGGTGCGGGAGAGCCGCAACGAGGGACGGATCACAGCCAAGAGAAATTATGTGGGCGGCATAGCGGGCAAGGCAGATTTCGGCGCCATAGTGTCCTGCGAGTCCTACGCGAATATCCAGAGTACCGGAGGCAGCTATGTGGGCGGTATCGCGGGCAGTTCGGATTACACCATCCGCAGCTGTTTCAGCACCGGATTTTTGGAGGGCAAAAGCTATGTGGGCGGTATTGCGGGCATGGGCAGTGAAATTTATTACTGCGATGCTATGAATAATCTGGAGGGCGAAGGGGAAAAACGGGGCGCCATTGCAGGAGATCTGCGGGAAGAAGGTATACTGTATGACAACTGCTATGTGAGCGCCGATATGGCCGGAATAGACGGCATAGGATATGGGGGCGGCGCGATTCCGCTGACATATGAGGCGTTTTCGGCGCGGGAAGGACTGCCGGAAGAATTTCGGCTGCTTACTCTGCATTTTGTAGTACTGGATGAGGATGGAGAACTACAGGAGGATGTGGGAGCCATGCAGGTTCCCTATGGCAGCGCGCTGGAAACGGACCAGCTGCCGGAGTTGCCTGAAAAAGAAGGCTGCTACGGACAATGGCCGGAGATTGACTACAGCCATATCACGGAGAGCCAGGTGCTGGCCGCGAAGTATACCAAGTGGATTACCGTATTGCCCTCCGGCGCCCTGGAAGGGGCGGCGGATCAGGCGGCAATTTTGGTGGAAGGGCGCTTCTTCCCGGAGGATGTACTGGAGATTACGGAGGATGAAAACAATGTCCGGCATTTGCAGATCCGCACCGCGAACGGACTTTATGACCAGCCGGTGAGCGTGCGGCTGCACCGGAGTCTGTTGCCGGAGCATTATGAGATCCGGCTGTGGCAGGAGGGAAGGGGCAATGCTATAGACAGCAGGGAAATGGGCAGCTATGTAGTGTTTGATTTGGAGCGTCCGGACAGCTTCCAGGTGGTTGAGGTATCCCCCCGGATTCCTGTGAGGTATTATATTCTGGGCGCCGCCGCAGTGCTGGCGGTATTGTTTGTGACAGTCCGCGCGCTGGTGAAGCGCGGGAAACGTGGACGCGCCGGGGATGTCTTTGGGGGGAAGAAGGCGGAAGAGAAGCGCGAGGACGATCAGGGCGAAAAAGAAACAGCCGCCTCAGAAAACTGAATCTATGCTGCGGAGCTGAAGTATGGTCAGCTCCCGGCGTGTGGATTCAACGGTTCGTTTCGCGCACAAAGCGCTCCCTGTTTTGCCCGGGGAATTGTAAAAAACGGTGCTGACTTTATCCTTGAAAGGGATTATAATAAAGAGTGGCAACTGGGAATCACCTGCGTATGTTTTGGCAAGGCTAAGGTGAAATCCCGTATGTCGTTGCGTGTAGTATGTCTCAATAGCGAATGCCGTTGAGAAGGAGGAGGATTTATATGCGGATCGACACCGTAATTTTTGATATGGACGGCACTTTAATTGACACGGAAAAGTATTATCGGATCTTCTGGCCCATGGCTCTGAGAGAGTTTGGGTATGAGATGACGGACGAGCAGGCGCTGTCCATGCGAAGTCTGGGGCGCCCTTTCGCGCCGGCGCGGCTGCGGGAAATGTTCGGCCCCCGACTGGATTACCATGCGGTGCGGGAGCGGCGCAAAGCGCTGATGGAGGAGCGGCTGGACAGGGAAGGCATAGAACTTAAGCCCGGCGCGTTGGAACTGCTGAACTGGCTTAAGAGACAGGGAATCCGCAGCGCGGTTGCCACTGCCACAGACTTGCAGAGGACGGAAAAATATCTGGGGGGGCTGGAGATTCGGGACTATTTTGATCAGGTCATCTCCGCCGCCATGGTAAAGGAGGGAAAACCCTCCCCTGACATCTATCTCTACGCCTGTGAGCAGCTGGGCCGGCGTCCCCGAGACTGCATGGCGGTAGAAGACTCCCCCAACGGTGTGCTCAGTGCCTGCCGGGCGGGCTGCCGGGTGGTGATGGTTCCGGATCAGACGGATCCGGAACCGGAACTGGAAAAATTGTTATATGCCAAAGTAAAAAGACTGGATGACATCATGGGGCTGTTGTGACAGCCCTTTTTCTGCTCTTTTGCGCCGAAACCGGTATTGCATTTCCCAATTTGCTGTGTTATTATTTTAACGATGGCGGTGAGGACGCCAAATAGGGCGGATTTACCGCAAGGAAAGCAAAATGAAAACGGGATTGCGGTTGGAGCAGCGGCGTATGCTGCTCCCGGACGAAAGGCCGCAGGAAAGGAAGCGCAGATGAGATTCGATGATATTATCGAAAAGGTAAACCAGTGCAGCATGAAAAAGATGGCTGTGGCAGCTGCCCAGGATGAGGCAGTGCTGCATGCGGTGTGGGAGGCTAAAAAGAGGGGCATCGCGGATGCCATTCTGGTGGGGGACGAGGCCAGAATCCGTGAGATTGCGGCAGAGATGCAAATGGATCTGAGCGATTATCAGATTATAGACGAGCCGGATATGACCCAGGCGGCGCTGAAAGCGGTAAAGCTGGCCCATGACGGTGTGGTGGATATGTACATGAAGGGTTTGGTGGACACCAAGAATTTCCTGAAGAGTGTGCTGGACAAGGAAGTGGGTCTGCGCACGGGAAATCCCCTGTCCCACGTGGCCGTGTTTGAGGTGCCCGGTATTCCGCAGCTGCTGTTTTTGACGGACGTGGCGTTTATCACTTATCCTACTTTGGAGGATAAGATACATATTATCAACAACACGGTGCCTGTGGCGAAAGCCTGCGGCGTGGATTGCCCCAAGGTAGCTCCGCTGGCGGCCGTGGAGGTGGTAAATCCCAAGATGCCCGTAACTGTGGATGCCGCCGAACTGACCCGGATGAACGAGGCGGGAGAGATTACGGGATGTATCGTGGACGGCCCCCTGTCTCTGGATCTGGCCATTGATCCCGAGGCGGCCAAACACAAGGGAGCTACAGACCGCAAGATCCAGGGTGACGCGGATATTCTGCTGTTCTCGGATATTCACGCGGGAAACAATGTATATAAGACGATTGTACATATGACCAAGGCTGAAAACGGATGTATCCTGACAGGGACAAAGGTGCCTGTCATTCTGACCAGCCGTTCCGATACTTTTGAGACCAAAGTAAATTCCATCGCCCTGGCGGCAGTGGTGGCTGCAGAGATGGCAAAGAGTGAATAAAACGCGCCTATGTCAGGACGCATGCAAGCGGTATAGAACTCCATCGTTAATTGCGAACTCCTCTCTCCGCAGGAGACGGGATTGGTCAATATAGTCAAAAGCGTGCTCAGAAGCATACTTGCTTTGCAAATAACTTCATGCAGTGGCAAGCCGCCCTTATTTTGTCCGTATTGCCCAATCCCTGTGTACGGGAAGAGAGTTTCACAGACGACAAATAGAACATCAAATAGAAAGGGGAAGAGACATATGTCAGTGAAGAGCTTAATCATTAATCCCGGTTCTACCTCCACCAAGATCGGTGTGTTTGAGGACGAGAACCTGTTGTTTGAAGAGACCCTGCGTCATTCTACGGAGGAGATCAGCCAGTATGCTTCTATTGTAGAGCAGAAGGATTTCCGCAAGAAGATCATCACCGATTTGCTGGAGGAAAAGAACTTTGATATCAAGTCCCTGAACGTGGTAGTGGGACGGGGGGGCATGTTAAAGCCCATTCCCGGCGGCACCTACGCCGTGACAGACGCTCTGCTGGCGGATCTGAAAGTGGGTGTACAGGGCCAGCACGCCTCCAATTTAGGCGGTATTCTGGCCAGGGAGATCGGTGATGCCATCGGTGCGCCCTCCTATATTGTAGACCCCGTGGTGGTGGATGAACTGATGCCCATCGCCAGATATTCCGGCGTGCCCCAGCTGCCCCGTACCAGTGTGTTCCATGCGCTGAATCAGAAGGCAGTTGCCAAGCGATACGCCAAAGAGAACGGCAAGCCTTATGAATCTCTGCGTTTGATCGTGGTGCATATGGGCGGAGGCGTGTCCGTTGGCGCTCATGAGTATGGCAAGGTGGTGGATGTGTTCAACGCTCTGGACGGCGACGGCGCGTTTTCCCCGGAGCGCGCGGGGGCGGTGCCCAGCGGCGCGTTAATCAAAATGTGTTACAGTGGTCAGTATACGGAGAAGGAAGTATACAGCATGATTGTGGGCAAGGGGGGCTTCAATGCTTATCTGGGCACCAATGACATGCGTGAGGTGACAAAGCGCGCCAACGAAGGAGATGCCAGGGCGGCGGAGGCCAAGGAAGCATTTCTGCTACAGGTGGCCAAGGATATCGGCTCTATGGCCTGTGTGCTGAACGGCAAGGTGGATCAGATTATCCTCACTGGCGGAATTGCCTACGGCGCGGACGTATGTGACGCTCTGAAAGAGAGAGCGGGCTGGATTGCGCCTGTAACCGTGTATCCCGGGGAAGATGAGCTGCTGGCCCTGGCCCAGGGAGCACTCCGCGTGCTAAATGGCGAGGAGCAGGCCATGAGCTATTGAGAATTGTATTTTGCGTAACATATAAGAGCCTGTATTTGTGATCATCGACAGATACAGGTTCTTGCTATTTATGGCAAAAGAATCCCTGTGGAGCATGGATTCTTTTTTTACGCCCATGTAGTATCAGGAGATTTCAGGATTTTTCCGATACTCCCTCGGGGAGCGGCCGTATACTTTCCGAAACAGATCCTTGAAATAGTTGCTGTCGTTGAAGCCGCATTCCAGGGCGATATCCGTGATGGTGTTGCCGGTGGTAAGCAGGGCGGTCTGGGCGTGTTTTAAGCGCACATAGTTCAGGTACTCCTTGAATCCCATGCCCGTGACCAGCTTGAATTTTTTGCTGAAATAAGTGGGGCTCAGTGAGGCGACTTCCGCCACATTCTCCAGGGTCAGAGGACGGCGAAAATTCCGATAGATATAGCGGGTTGCCTGCTGGATATCCGCGTCCCGTACATTGATCAGCTCCGGCTCGGGCTGGTGCATGATGGAATGCCGGGCCAGGAACAGCAACAGCTGCTGGAGGTAGCAGGTGGTAAAGTCTGCGGAATATTCGTCCAGCCCTGTGGTTTCCGACAACATGCGGGAGAGCAGATCAAAATATTCTTCCAGATACAGACTGGGAATGCTGCCCATAAAGGAGGTGGCATCTCCCACAACATCTTTGTAGAGGAGGGATTTTTTGAATAGTATGTCCACCATCTCACAGTTGATGCCCGGATAGTACCGGGAATAGTGTACTTCGCCGGGGGAGATAAACACCAGGTCTCCCTTTTCCAATTCGTGAACCTGGTCCCGGAGCAGGAAACGACATTTGCCGGACAGCAGGCAGAAGATTTCATAAAAGCCGTGGTAGTGGTCTGGCTGTAGAGGGGTATTATCTCCCCGCAGTCCCTTGTAGATGATTATTTTGTCAATATCAGACCGTCCTCTGCATGTAAATGCCGTCATGGTTTACCTCTTCCTGCATGATCGGAGGTTGGGCGGGGCCAACTCCTGCTATGTCCGTGTGATCGAGTCAACGTGTGCCTGGATGCGGAACATCCAAATATATTGCGCATGGAAGGAAAGGGCCGGACTCCACAGGGAAGTCTGGCCCTTTGTAACATGCTCACAATCCCTTATAAGGGGAACTTAAAATATCTTTTGGCGTTGTTGTAGGAGATATCCGTGACAATCTCCGACAGGATATCCATATCCTCCGGGAACTCTCCGTTTTCCACCCATCCTCCGATCAGATTGCACAGAATACGGCGGAAGTACTCATGCCTGGTGTAGGAGAGGAAACTCCTGGAGTCGGTGAGCATTCCCACAAAGCCGGACAGATTGCCCAGATTGGCAAGAGAGATCATCTGATCCTGCATACCGGTCTTGTGATCATTGAACCACCAAGCGCTGCCCTGCTGGATCTTGGCCACTGCGGTGCTGTCCTGGAAGCACCCCAGGATGGAGCCAATGGCCTGATTGTCGTTGGGATTTAAGCTGTACAGGATCGTTCTGGGCAGCGCGTTTTCCCGGATCAGCGCATTCAGGAAATCAGCCATTTGCGAGGAAGGAGCATAATTGTTGATGCAGTCGTAGCCCGTGTCGGGGCCCAGCTTTTCGTACATCAATGTGTTATTGTCCCTCTTACAGCCGTAGTGCAGCTGCATGGCCCAGTCAAGCTTTGCGTATTCCCTGCCCACAAACAGCATGAAGGCCGTCTTGAATTTCAATTCCTCCTCCTTGGTGGGGATCATGCGGTTCTGACGCTTTAAGAAGATTTCCTCGATCTCGTCGTCGGAGGCGGGGCAGTACATTACATACTCCAGAGCGTGGTCCGATACATTGCAGCCCATGGAGGAGAAGAAAGCCATGCGCTCCCTCAGGGCATCTTTAAGCTGGGCAAAGGTGATAATCTCGGTTTTGCCCACGGCTACGGCCAGTTTATCCAGATAATCCAGATAGTCAGGCTTCTCAATATTCATGGCTTTGTCGGGTCTCCAGGCGGGAAGCACTTTCACCTCAAAGCTGTCATCCGCAGCGATCTTTTTGTGCCATTCCAGAGAATCGACGGGATCGTCGGTGGTGCAGATCAGTGTCACATTGCTCTGGCGAATCAGATTGCGAACGCTCATGGAAGGCTCCTGGAGCTTTTCGTTGCACAGGTTCCACACTTCGTCTGCGGTCTTTTTGCTCAGTACGCCGTTGTAGCCAAAATATCTCTGCAACTCCAGATGGCTCCAGTGGAACAGGGGATTGCCGATGGCCTTGCCCAGGCATTCCGCCCATTTGCAGAATTTTTCGTAGTCGGAGGCGTCCCCGGTGATATATTTTTCCTCCACGCCGCAGGAGCGCATAAAGCGCCATTTGTAATGATCGCCGCCCAGCCATACCTGGGTGATATTGTCGAACTGCCTGTCCTCAGCGATCTCCCTGGGATTGATATGACAGTGATAGTCCAGCACGGGAGTGGTCTCGGCATAGTCATGGAACAGCTTTCTGGCAGTCTCCGTTTCCAGTAAAAAATCCTTGTCCATAAAACCTTTCATTTTACTTTCCTCCATTTTTTAAGTGTATGTGATAGCTTGATGCTTTTGATACCGGAAGAACATCGCAATTATTTCTGGCAGTCTCCGCTGCCGGCCAGGGTGGTGCCGCGATGGATCACTTCCCCGGAAAACACGGTCTGTTTAGGCATTTCCTTGCCGCCCAGCACTCCCATCAGGGTGAGAATCAGATTTTGGCACAGCGTTTCCAGCTTGTTGTCAATACTGGACATCTCCGGCTCACAGCAGTATACCAGCAGGGAGTTATTATATCCGATGACGCATAAATCCTCGGGGATGGAAAGGCCGGCGTTCAGCGCAAAACGGACGGCCCCCATGGCCAGACAGTCATCCGAGGCGATGATACCGTGAAAACGCAATCCTTTCTGGTAGAGTTTCATCAGATGATCCGCCATGGCGTGGATATCCTCGTGGGAACCCTGGTAAAACTGAATCAGGCTGCCGCTGCTGAACAGTTTCTGCGATTCCATGGCATTGCGGAAGCCCGCCATTTTTTTCTTGCTGCTGTAGGAGGAGGAATTGGTGAAGTACAGAATGTCCTCCACTCCGGACAGGATCAGCTGCATGGTAGCCTCATACACGGATGAAAAATCGTCCGACAGAATGCTGTATACATTGGGGGCCTCCAGCGCGGCGTTCAGCAGCATCACCGGAACCTGGGCAGCAGCGTCGAGAATGTATCGGTTCTCCGCGTCTTTGTCATAGACGAAATTGGAGCCCACCAGAATAATGCCGTCCACCTTCTTGGTGATCAGCAGATTCATGCAGCTTTTTTTGCTCTCCAGACTGTACCCTGTGCAGCACAAAATGCTGTCATACCCGTTGGCCCGCAGTTTCTGTTCTATATAGTAAATGGCTTTGGCCAGATACAGGTCGGAGGAATCAGCGCACATGATGCCGATGGTTTTCATGGTGTTGAGTCCCAGTCCCCTGGCAAAAGCGTTGGGGGTGTATTCACATTGATTGATGACATCCAGGACCTTCTGCTTGGTCTTTTCGCTGACATTACTACTGCCGTTGAGCACTCTGGACACGGTGGCGATGGAGACGCCTGCTCTTTCGGATATATCATATATTGTCATACGCACAAGTCCCATCTCTTATGAAAAATTATTTGTAAGCGGTTACAGTGTTTTCCCTATTCTGAATTATAACGAATCTTGAAAAATTTTTCAAGAACTATTTTTATGTTCTTGACGAATGTATGGTTTGGAAGTACAATTAAAATTGTAAGTACTTACATGAAAAGCGCCATGTAAAGTACGGTTTCTTAGAAAATAAGTATGTAACAATGAAGCGTGAGGGCTGTCGGGCCTTATCTGCCGGCTGATGTAATTTCACGGTGCGCATGAAATTTGTGAACCGGGGAGCAGAGAGAGGAGCTGATGCCGCAAAAATTTGCGGGATACGGCTGAGACGGCACGCTGAGAGAAGCTGGGGACAGCAGAAAAGAGGAGGAGTTATGGACGTATTAAACAAGAGCATGACCGGCAAGAAGGAGAGACCGGTCAAGGTCGTACAATTTGGGGAGGGCAATTTTCTGCGGGCATTTGTGGATTACATGATCGACATTGCCAATGAGCAGGGCAAGTTTGACGGAGATATTGTTCTGATCAAGCCCATTGATTTCGGCAATCTGGATATGTTCCATAAGCAGGACTGTCAGTATACCGTCTCTCTGCGGGGCAATGTGGACGGTGAAGCCGGAATCATCAACAGAGTGGTGACCAGCGTGGCCGACGCGGTGGACGCCATTCATGAATACGATAAGTTTATGGGGCTGGCGGAGATTGATACCCTTCGCTTTGTGGTTTCCAACACCACGGAGGCCGGGATTGTCTATGATGCGGACGACAGATTTGAGATGAATCCTCCCAAGAGTTTTCCCGGCAAGCTGACCAAGTTTTTATATCACAGGTTTGAGACTTTCAAAGGGGATACCGCAAAGGGGCTGGTGATGCTTCCGGTGGAACTGATTGACGACAACGGAATCATGCTGAAAAAGTGTGTGATGCAGCAGATTGCCAACTGGAAACTTTCCGATGCTTTCAAAACCTGGGTGGAGGAGGCCTGCATCTTCACAGCGACTTTGGTGGACCGCATTGTCACCGGCTATCCCCGCGCCACGGAGAAGGAGGAGTGGGAAAAGCTGGGCTATGAGGACCATATCATGGTGACAGGAGAACCTTTCGCTCTGTGGGTAATAGAGTCGGACAGGGATATCAGCCGGGAGTTTGATCTGCCAGGCGCGGGCCTGCCGGTGGTGTTCACCGATGATCATCATCCCTACAAGCAGAGAAAGGTGCGCATCTTAAACGGCGCCCACACTTCTTTTGTGCTGGCTTCCTGGCTCTGCGGCAACAATATTGTGAGAGAATCCATGGAGGATAAAGACGTACGTGACTTTATGAACAAAACCATATTTGACGAGGTGATCCCTACGCTGACGTTGCCGGAAGAGGAATTGAAAGCGTTTGCGGGAGAGGTGGTAAACCGCTTTAATAACCCATATGTGGATCATGCTCTGCTGGCGATCTCCTTAAATTCCGTGTCCAAGTGGAGGGCAAGGTGTCTGCCCAGTCTGTTGGGATATGTGGATAAGTTCGGCAGGCTCCCGGCGCATATGACATTCTCCATCGCAGCGCTGATGGCTTTCTACTGCGGTGACGAAATCAGGGACGGCGCTCTTCTGGGGGATCGGAACGGCGAGAGTTATCTGATCAAGGACGATATGCCGGTGCTGGAGTTCTTCCGGGACAACTGTCGCAAAGATATCGGCAGTTTTGTGACTGCGTATCTGGGCAGGGAAGACTTCCATGGACAGGATTTAAATAAGGTGCCCGGCCTGACGGACGCGGTGACAGCCTATCTGAATGATATCAGGGAAAACGGTATGAGGGCGGCGCTATGCAGAATTTCTTAAAAATAAACGACAATGACAATGTAGTGGTGGCTCTTAACGCCATTCCCCGGGGGGAGACCGTCACGGTGGAGGTATCCGGTGAGGAGAGCCGGATCACCGCCCGGGAGGAGATACCCGCCGGGCATAAGATGGCAGTCTGCGACATTCCCGCCGGCGGAGAAGTTGTCAAGTATGGCTACCGCATCGGCAATGCCAGAGAGGATATTCCGGCGGGGGCCTGGATTCACACCCACAATGTGGGAACGGCACTGGGAGAACTGCTGGAGTACAGTTATGAGCCGGTGGCGGCAGTGGCTGAGGCAGCGGCAAAAGAGAGTTCGGAAGCCGGGATGGGTTCTGTGGCGGAGGGCTTTGGGGCGGAAACCGATACGGCCGCAGAGGACATAACTTTCATGGGATTTAAACGTTCGGACGGCCAGGTGGGGGTGCGCAATGAGATCTGGGTCGTCCCCACGGTGGGCTGCGTCAATAATGTGGCCACGGCCATTGCCAGGCAGGCAAACGCTTTTGTCAGAGGCTCTGTGCAGGAGGTCATCGCTTTCCCACATCCCTATGGCTGTTCCCAGATGGGGGATGACCAGGAGCACACCCGCGCCATTCTGGCGGATCTGATCAGACATCCCAACGCGGGCGGCGTGCTGGTGCTGGGATTGGGCTGCGAGAACAGCAATATTGATGTGCTGAAGCCCTACATTGGGGATTACGATGAGAACAGAGTGAAATTTCTGGTGGCGCAGGAGTCCGAGGATGAGATTGCGGACGCGGTGGAACTGATCAAGGGACTGATCGATTACGCGGCAGGCTTTGAAAGGGAGCCGGTCAGCGTCAGCAAGTTGGTGATCGGTATGAAATGCGGGGGCAGTGACGGCCTCTCCGGTATCACCGCAAACCCGCTGGTGGGCCGTTTTTCGGACTTGCTCATCGCCAGGGGCGGCACGACGATTCTGACGGAGGTGCCGGAGATGTTCGGCGCGGAGACGATTCTGATGAACCGCTGCGCCAATGAGGAGCTGTTTCACAAGACGGTGGATCTGATCAATGATTTTAAAAAATATTTTAAAAGCCACAATCAGACCATCTATGAAAATCCGTCTCCAGGCAATAAAAAGGGCGGTATCTCCACCCTGGAGGACAAATCTCTGGGCTGCACGCAAAAATCCGGCAGTGCTCTGGTAAGGGGGGTGCTGCAATATGGGGAGCGCGTGGGAACGCCGGGACTGAACCTTCTCAGCGCTCCCGGAAACGATTTGGTGGCGGCTACCGCGCTGGCGGCGGCGGGAGCCCAGATCGTGCTGTTTACCACCGGGCGGGGGACGCCTTTTGCCTCCCCCGTGCCCACGGTGAAGATTTCCACCAACTCCACACTGGCGAACAAAAAGGCGAATTGGATTGATTTTAACGCAGGAGTGTTGGTGGAGGATAAATCCATGACCCAGGAGGCACGGCATCTGTTTGATTACGTGGTGGAGGTGGCTTCCGGCAGGCAGGTATGCAGCGAGGTGGCGGGGTTCCATGATATGGCGATCTTTAAGCAGGGTGTAACCCTGTGAGGTAAATATTTTTGTGACGGCATCCCTGTTCTCTCCGGGCATTGGCCGGGCGGATGGGATATGCATGTAGCCAGACGGCGCGTTGGAAGCCGTTTTGCGGCAGTCTGCTCAGGGGATTGAGCGGGGACGTCATTACAGAGTGCAGGCGGGCACACCCGGAGGGCAGTTGCGGTCAGCGGCATTGGAAAGTTTATTGAAAGCCTTGGTTAATCCTGGGGGCAATGGTCGCTGACTACAGGGCCGGGGTGCCTGCTGCGGCTTGAGGGATTGTTGCAAAGCCGTTTTAGAGAATATGCCGCAAAGGGGATTGGCGCCGGGTTTGCGTGGCTCCATCGGTTTTTCTCCCCGGGAAAGCTGGGAGGTTTGCGGCAATGAAATATTGTAGGCGGTGAATGCTGTGATCCGGCTGTAATGCCGGTCTTTTATAGAAGATATCAGGCTTTTTGGAGGGGGGATGGATATGGCACTTCTGGAACAGGAGATTGCGAAGATGGAGAACTCTATTGACGAATACGAGGAGGCGGATACGCTTGTACTATATGATTGTATAGACGCCATTACAGGTGCCGGTTACAGGATGGAGGCGCTCGAACCGTTGCTGCAGCTGTTGGAGCGGCATCCCACAGCGTATTTTGGTGACCCGGGAGCCATTGTGCATTTTATCGAGCAATTCAGTGGTGAATATGAGAATCTTCTTCTGAAATCATTGCGTAGAACGCCCACTGTTACCACCGTCTGGATGGCCAACAGGTGTATCAACGGAGGGACACAGGCGGAAGCGTTTATGGGGATTTTGAAAGAAATTGTCGGCAGAACGGATGTAGACAGGGCGATTAAGGACAGGGCGCAGGAATATCTGGATTTTCAGACAAATTAAAACAGATGGAAGGGCTCCTCATATGGGTCCGGTGACGCAGCCGGTCAATACAGATAAAATGGGCACCAAATGCGGCGGCAGGGCTGCCCTTATTTGTCTGTGTAGCTCAATCCATGTTCCGCAAAAGAAGTATTTTGCGATTGTCTAAAAGGATCATTCATAGGAAAGGAACAAAACCATGAAGAAAGAATTGGAGCAGGCCCTGGAGCAGGCGCGGCAGGGTCAGGCGCGGGAAACGGCAAAGATCGTGGAGTGGATCAAGTCGCTGCCCAGGGATGAAGGCGGTGTGTTTGACTTAAGCTCCATGGAAGACGGGCAGGAAGTCAAAAGGGTATTGTATCCGGTGTACGCGGCTTATGAGACCGAATGTAACAAAAAAGAGGGCTATCCTGATATTCTGTGCCAGATGCGGGTCATGGATGCCAGGCTACAGGAGCACTATGACATGCGGGAAGCGGCAGTCTATATGGACATGACCCTGGGGACACTGGCTTATATAGACCAGCAGATTTATGAATATTATCGGGAACTAATGGATCTGTACAAAAAGAATGTGCGCCGCTTTATCAGGGAGTTTTACGGCGAGAGCGAACCGGGGGCCGGGGAAGAATTGACCGGTGAGGCACAGGCAATGTTTCGGGAAAATGTGCGGCAGGCATGCAAAGAACATATTTTGCTGGAAGATAAGTATGGAATATATTGTTAAGGAGCGTTTCTGCGTGAGAATATTTGTAAACTTTTATGGCACTCGAGTGACTTGCTTTTATCCATGTTTCAGGATAAGTGAATGCCATGATGAAGGAGGAAGCTATGGAAATCAAAACGGTTATGTATACGGCCAGAAGCGCTGTCATCGAGATTAAGGACGGGGGCAGGCACTTTACCCGGCGTCCCTACCGGGTGGTGGTAAACGGGCAGGAGATTATGAAGACGGAAAAGACCGTTGCCAGTCTGTTCGACTTAAAGCCGCAGACGCTGTATAGAGTGGAGATTTACGACGGAGGGAAACAGCTGGGAACCACAGAATTTACCACGGCCTATGAGTTTGTGACCCTGGATGTGACAAGATTCGGCGCGAAGGGGGACGGGGTGTCGGATGACACCCATTTTATCCAGGCAGCCATTATGGCCTGTCCGGAGCATGGACGTATTTACATACCTGCGGGAATCTACCGGATTACCAGCCTGTTTTTAAAGAGCCATATCCGCCTGGAACTGGCGGCGGGGGCGGAGCTCAGAGCTTTTACGGAACGGGAGAAATTTCCCATATTCCCTGCCATGCTGGAGAGTTATGACGAGCAGGACGAGTACAACCTGGGCACCTGGGAGGGAAATCCGCTGCCCATGTTTACGGGCATTATCTGCGGCGTAGGCGTGGAGGATGTGGTGATTTACGGCCAGGGTGTCATCAACGGAAATGCGTCCAGGGAGGACTGGTGGAACAATCCCAAGGTTATGCGGGGCGCATTCAGGCCCAGGCTTTTCTTTATCAGCCATTGCCGGAAGATTACGCTGCAGGGGGTAAAGTTCTGCAATTCTCCTTCCTGGACGCTGCATCCTTATTTCAGTAATCAGCTGTGTTTCCTGGATCTCACCGTGGAGAATCCGGCGGATTCCCCCAACACGGATGGCCTGGATCCGGAATCCTGTAAGGATGTGGAGATTCTGGGCGTGCGCTTTTCGCTGGGGGATGATTGCATAGCCGTCAAATCCGGCAAGATCTATATGGGTAGAAAACACAAGACGCCCTCCGAGAATATCCATGTCCGTCAATGCCTGATGGAGAACGGTCATGGGGCCGTGACCCTGGGCAGCGAGATGGCGGGGGGCGTGGTGAACCTGACGGTGGAAGACTGTATTTTCCGGCATACGGACAGAGGGCTGCGGATCAAGACCAGGCGGGGCAGAGGCAAGGACGCGGTGCTGGACAATATCACTTTCCGCAACCTGACTCTGGATCATGTGATGACGCCGCTGGTAATCAATGCGTTTTACTACTGTGACCCGGATGGCAAGACCCGGTATGTGCAGTCCCGGGACCCCTATCCGGTGGATGACAGGACCCCCGTGATCGGCAGACTGTGCTTTGAGAATATGAACTGTGCCAACTGTCATGTGGCGGCGGCTTATTTTGACGGCCTGCCGGAACAGAAGATCCGGGAGATCGTGATGAAGGATATTGCCGTCAGCTATGCGGAGAATCCCAAATGTGACACGCCTGCCATGTCTGAGGGCGTTGCGAAGAGCAGCAGGCGGGGAATGTATGTCCGCAATGTGGAGCATCTCGTGATGGAGAATGTGTCCGTAAACGGCCAGGAGGGAGAGGCGCTGGAGACAGAAGGTGTGGATGATCTGGAAATACGGCAGTGATTGTGCCTAAGGGCTGTTACGTGTCGAAGGGACTTTGCGCGTAAGGGCTGTTACGTGCCTAAGGGGCTTTGTGCGTAAGAGCTGTTACATGCCTAAGGACTTTCCCCTTTGGAGCTTCCACGCAGCAATCAGGAGATCAGAGGATCTCCATTAGGAGGAAAATAGGATGCAGTTAGGAATACGTCTACATGATACAAAGGAGCTCCCTTTTGAGGAGCGCATTGCGGATGTACACAACCTGGGCTTTGCCTGCGGGCACCTGGCTCTGGCCAAGGTGATCAAGGAGTTTCCCACCACTGACGAGGCGCTGACCCCGGGACTTGCCATGTATATTAAAAACGTGTTTGCCCGAAATCAGGTTGATATCGCCGTGCTGGGCTGTTACCTGAATCTGGCTAATCCCAATCCGGTGCAGCTTAAGAAAGCTACGGACCGCTATATGGCCCATGTGCGTTTTGCCTCCTGGCTGGGCTGCGGCGTGGTGGGGACCGAGACTGGCGCTCCCAACGAAACTTATAGTTTTGTGCCGGAGTGCCATGGGGAGGAGGCGTTGCGGACCTTTATCGCCAATCTTCGTCCTGTGGTAAAATATGCGGAGCAGATGGGAGTGGTAGTAGCCATCGAGCCGGTATGGCGCCATATCGTATACGGTCCCAGGCGGGCAAGAAGGGTGCTTGACGAGATTGCTTCCCCCAATTTACAGATCATATTGGACCCTGTAAATCTGCTGGATTTCTGTAATTATCAGGAGCAGGAGGCCATCGTGGAGGAGGCCATAGATGTGTTGGGATCTGATGTTGCCATGGTACACTTGAAGGATTTCATGCCGATGGACGGTAAATTGCAGGCCATGGGCTGCGGACTGGGCATGATGAAATATGAGGCTGTGCTGAGATTTATCAAGGAGCGTAAACCCTATATCCATGTGACTCTGGAGGATACCAAACCGGAGAACAACCAGCAGGCCAGGGCACATATTCTGGAACTGTATCATAATATGTGACGTTACAGTTTAACCGGGGCGTGGACAGGGAGAGGCTCTGTCCACGCTTTAGCGCGTATAAAAATACTCCGAAAAAAAATAATTACAGTCTTGTCAAATGACAGAATGTATGTTATTTTATTTTAAAGCAAAGATTTCCAGGGCTATAGTCCTTTTCTGCACAGCTGTGCATCTGACGAACTTCTACGTTCTATCTAAGGAATCCTGCTTTATATTACCCCATTTATAATTCAATAGGAGCGGGAGTTAAGTGTCTTTTTTTAGTTCCCGCATTGCGGACAGGAGGGAATGCGAATGAGCGGACGGCAAAAGTAACAGGAGAGCGGGAAGTGCGATAACAACGGATCTGGAAAATGAAAGGAGAGAGTAAAATGTTGGAACCAAAGGACTTGGATATTCTGAAAAATATGATGGAATCAGTTGTAAAAAGATCAGAAGAATCCATATTAAAGCAGGTGGATGAAAGATTGGTCAGGCAGGAAGAATCCATATTAAAGCAGGTGGATGAAAAAATTCTGAAGTCGGAAGGCCTGCTTCTGGATGAAATAGAGCGGACAAGGAGTATTCTGGAAAAACAGCTCGCAAAATTGCAGCAGAATGTGGATGAACTTTATCAATACTACAGAATTACCAGACTTGAAAATGAAAGCATATCATTGATTGTAGGGCAGCTGGAAGATCTGACAAGAAGGATGGAAATACTGGAAAAAAGAACGGCATAACGGGGTGGGGCCTACACTGTAGGCACCCACCCGTCAAACACCGTTTCCCGATTGTACTGCGCGGCTTCCTGCGCTGTCAGCTGACAGGAAAAATCCGCCCGTTGGCGGGTATCGCTGCCAGGGCCGGAACAGTTGTATTCGCCATAATAAAAACGTCCGTGTTCCTTGCCCCAGTCAGCCCATCCGGCAGGGTGTATATGGACATCCATATAGCACTCTAAAAAGACCGTACGGGCATATTCGCGCCAGGGACGCCCCAGATAGATGGAGGCTTCCGGGCAGTTGCCAAGCAGTTTACAGCGATGGAATACATAGCCGTATTTTTGTCCCTGGGGCGTGGAGGCAGCCGTGAGGTACCCATAGATCCGCTGTCCGTCAGGGCTTTCCCTGGGAAGTTTCCGGGGCAGGGCGGCATAGATTTCGCAGTCTTCAAAATAGCAGATTCCGCTTCCGAAAATGAAATCCACATCCCCCTGTATATAGCAGTGCCTATAATATTGCCTGCCCATTACACGGGGCAGATTCTGACCCGGGCCTGTGAACCCTCCGGGCTGTGCCTCTTTTTGGGGCAGCGGCGCCGTGAACAGTGTGTCCTGGCTGCCAATCAGGCGGCAGTGCTCAAAACAGAGCCGGTCCCCGTCGGCGTACAGGGCGATAGCCTGCCCTACCAGACGACCGCAGCCCGCATCGTTCTGAACTGTCATATGGCGCATTGTCACATCATGGGTGTGGATCCGTAAGGTTGCCGTGCGGAAAGTCCCTCTTTTGCTGCCGTCTTCCAAGATCTGCAACGCATAATCCCCATATACCAGCACCGTATCGCTGGCACCGCTTCCCTCCAGAGTTACGCAGGGGCGCTCCAACACCAGCTTCTCCCGATAGACACCGGGGGCTATATGGATTACGGCAGGAGCAATCTCCTCGCGGGGGGCAGGATAGGCGGGGGGCAGGGGAGTATAATCTCTGCTAATCCAGGAGATGGCCTCCCCGATTGTGGCAAAACAGGGGGAGGGCTGATTCCCGCCCACATAGACATGGATTATTTCACACATAATGATTCTCCGTTCCGTCGCATTTGACTGGCGGCACAAACAGTAATGAAAAATATGCTTTCTTCACATTTGTGCGGGTAAGGCCAGGGGGGTCACAATAAAGTTTCAATACACAGGTCAGGTTCTTCCGCCAGATTGACATATTCCGTGCCGCATTTCACTACAGGGTGGGACAGTTTTGGCCTGTTGATATAAATGATGGTACCCTCCCGCCCATCGCTTAGACGACAGCGGTTCTGTATGTAGGTGTCAACGATATTTTCCAGAAAACGCAGAACATATGCCACGTCATAACGCTGTATGCCTTCGGATTCAAAAATCTCAATGACTTTGAAAGGGCAGATGGGAGCCCTGTACACCCGTGCGGAGGTCATGGCGTCATAGACGTCGGCAATGGCAACCATTTTGGCATAGCGGTCAATTTCATGATCTTTCAGACCCTGGGGATAGCCGGAGCCGTCACAGCGCTCATGATGCATGAGGGCGGCATTGCATATATGTCTGTCAAGATTCTGTGACATGAGCAGTTGATAGCCCTCAGAGGAATGCTTTTTGACCTGATAATACTCAAGGTCTGTAAGTTTCCCCGGTTTGGTGATGATATCATGAGGAACCAGCAATTTGCCCACATCATGAAGCAATCCGCAGGCGGTGGCCATCTCCACTTCATCCGCCGAAAGCTGTAGCCAGTGGGCGAACACATTACAGATCAGTCCCACATTCAGGCAGTGGGCAAAAGTGGAATCATCATATTCGCGCATATTGTGGAGCATATCCAGAATGCTGATGTGTCCTCGGGTATCCGTAACCATCATAAGAGAGCGGGTCAGAAGTTCCTTTACATCCAGCTGGGTATTTTTTTCCACGACATTGTTGATCATGCTTTTGAAATAATCAACTTCCTCATCGTAAACAATTTTAAATGACTGAAACTGGGGGCTCTTCTTAACCCGTTCAAAATAGGATATCTCAGAGGAGGCGGTCTGAGTCTCCGGCTGCGAGAGGACTTCATCCTTTACGTGTACGGTCAGAACGCCATAGAGATCCAGTTTCATGATCAGAGCGTCCGTAAGAACAGTGTCCCGGGACAAAATCAGCTGATGGTTGGGGTTCATCACATCGTCTGCTATGACCATTCCGGGAACCAATTGTAGGGTGGGTAATCTCTTCATGCAACACTGCCTTTCCCCTTGGAACTCAGGTAAATATATTCATAACGGAGTACGCTTCCGATTAAGCCGTATTGAAAGGAAGCGGAAATATCGTTCTGTAATCAAATACGGCGCTCAAGCGCGCCCTGTACTCGTAAGGGAAATACACCTTCCGATAAGCCATATTATATCGAAAAAGCCAGTAGATGTCAATTTTAACATAAAGTTTACAAAATGTTAAGGGATAAGTATTTTTCTATGGTTGAATCCTGGGCACAAATCTGCTACAATGGTTCTGTTCAGGCTTTATAACTGAGAAGTAAAGCCGGTATGGATTGGTGTAATGTCAAAAGTCAGATCTGTAGTCCGCAGGAATAACACAATAATACAGCAGGAGTTTTGCATATGCCGGACTCTCATTCAGACAGTCAGAATCGGCAATACGCAGGGGCAGGGAAAACTTTGATGTTACACGTTTCAATACGTTTTGACGCAGGATCGCGGGTCTGGTCTGCGATATGCAGGAAGAGGTAAGGATGAAATTAACGGAGAGAATATTCGGCACACACAGCCAGAGGGAACTGAAGCGTATCACGCCTATCGTGGATTCCATTGAGGCTCTGCGGCCGGAGATGATGGAACTGACGGACGGGCAGATGAAAGCCAGGACGGAGGCGTTTAAGGAGAGGCTGGCGGGAGGTGAGACGCTGGACGATATTCTGCCCGAGGCGTACGCTCTGGTGCGGGAAGCGGCCAGGCGAGTGCTTAAGACGGAACATTACAGAGTGCAGCTCATCGGCGGTGTGATTATGCACCAGGGTCGGATCGCTGAGATGAAAACCGGCGAAGGCAAGACACAGACTTTTTTGCTGCCTGCCTATCTGAACGCGCTGGCGGGAAAGGGCGTACATGTTGTGACAGTCAACGACTACCTGGCCAAGCGTGACGCGGAGTGGATGGGGCAGGTTCATGAATTTCTGGGGCTGACCGTGGGGGTGGTGCTGAACAGTATGGCTCCGGAGGAACGAAAGAAAGCATATGCCTGCGATATCACTTATGTGACCAACAACGAACTGGGATTTGACTATCTGCGGGATAATATGGTGATTTACAAGGAACAGTTGGTGTTGAGAAATCTTCACTTTGCCATCATTGACGAGGTTGACTCCGTTCTGATTGACGAGGCCAGGACACCGCTGATCATCTCCGGCCAGAGTGGCAAGTCCACGGCTCTGTACGAGATGTGTGATATGCTGGCCCGGCAGATGAAGCGGGGAGATGATATGCAGCAGCTGTCCAAGATGGACGCGCTGATGGGCATTGTCCAGGAGGAGACGGGTGACTTTATCGTCAATGAAAAGGATAAGGTGATTAACCTCACTGCCGCCGGTGTGGCCAAGGTGGAGAAATTTTTCCATATCGACAACTATGCCGACCCTGAGAATCTGGAGATTCAGCACAATATCATTTTGGCCCTGCGCGCTCATAACCTGATGTTCCGCGACCAGGATTATGTGGTCAAGGATGATCAGGTATTGATAGTAGACGAGTTTACCGGGCGTATTATGCCGGGCCGGCGCTATTCCGACGGTCTGCATCAGGCCATTGAGGCCAAGGAGCGGGTGAAGGTAAAGAGGGAGAGCAAAACTCTGGCATCCATCACCTTTCAGAATTTTTTTAATTTGTTTGAAAAAAAATGTGGCGGTACCGGAACGGCTCTGACGGAAGAAAACGAGTTTCGCGACATCTATGGTATGGATGTGGTGGAGGTGCCTACCCACAGGACCATTGCCCGTATTGATCAACAGGATGCGGTATATAAGACCCGGGCCGAGAAACTTAAGGCCATTGTGGAGGCGGTGGAGGAGGCCCACGCCAAGGGGCAGCCGGTGCTGGTGGGCACAATTACCATAGACGCCAGTGAAGAACTGAGCAAACTGTTGAATAAGCGGGGCATTGCGCACAAGGTGTTGAATGCCAAGTTCCATGAACTGGAGGCAGAGATTGTAGCGGATGCCGGTATTCACGGGGCGGTGACCATCGCTACCAATATGGCGGGCCGCGGTACGGACATCAAGCTGGACGAAGAAGCCAGGGCGGCAGGGGGACTTAAGATTATCGGCACGGAGCGCCATGAGTCCCGCCGTATTGACAATCAGCTGCGAGGTCGTTCCGGACGTCAGGGAGATCCGGGCGAGTCCAAGTTTTACATTTCTCTGGAGGATGAATTGATGCGGCTTTTTGGTTCCGAGCGGCTGATCAGCATGTTTAACGCGTTGGGTATCCCGGAGGGACAGGAGATTGAGCATAAGGCGCTTACCAATGCCATTGAGTCCGCCCAGAAGAAGATCGAGAACAATAACTTTGGGATCAGAAAGAATTTGCTTGAGTATGACCGTGTCATGAGTGAGCAGAGGGAGATCATCTATGATGAGAGAAGTCGGGTGCTGAACGGCGAGAGCATGAGGGACGTGATCTTCAAGATGATTACCGATATCACCGAGAATGCCGTGGACATCAGCATCGGTGATGAGGGAGACGCCGAGGAGTGGGACTATAATGAGTTGAATACGCTGCTGCTGCCCACCGTGCCGATCGAGCCGGTGACCAGAGAGAGGGTAAGTAAGCCAAAGAAGAATGGCCTGAAGCAGCAACTCAAGGAGGAGGCTGTGAAACTTTATGAGTCCAAGGAGGCGGAGTTTCCCGACGCGGAGGCAATCCGAGAGATTGAGCGGGTGATTCTGCTCAAGGTTATTGATCGAAAGTGGATGGACCATATAGACGATATGGAGCAGCTGCGCCAGGGCATCGGCCTACAGGCTTACGGACAGAGAGATCCTCTGGTGGAATATAAGATGAACGGCTATGAGATGTTTGACGAGATGACGCAGAACATCAAGGAGGAGACAGTGCGTTTGCTGTTCCACATCAAGATTGAGCAGAAGGTGGAGCGGGAGCAGGTGGCTCAGGTGACCGGCACCAATAAGGATATGTCTCTTGCAAAGGCTCCCGCCAAGCGCGCGGCATCTAAAGTATATCCCAATGATCCCTGTCCCTGCGGCAGCGGCAAGAAATTTAAGCAGTGCTGTGGCAGAGCCGGAAAGTAGGCTGGGAACCTAAGTCATATGATCTGAAAATGCCGCAGCAGCGGGGTGCCAGATACAGAAATCACTAAACAATAGAATCCACGCTTTGTGAGTATTCTATAGTCAAAAATAAAATTTGAAAGGCGGTGACGCAAAGTGGTAGAATTAGACTCTATGAAGTCAGAACTTCTGACTTACGAAACTCCATTAGCGGAAGTGAGGGATTCACTTTGACCTGGCTAACAAGGCGAAGCGAATCGAAGAACTGGAGATGGAGATGGAGGCTCCCGGTTTCTGGGATGATCCGGACCGCTCCAACAAACTGATGAAAGAACTGAAAAATATGAAGGACACAGTGGAGGATTTTCGGAAGCTGGAGACCCAGTATGACGATATTCTGACACTGATTGAGATGGGCTATGAGGAAGAGGACGCTTCTCTCATTCCGGAGATTCGCGGTGAACTGGATGAATTTACCCGGGAGCTGGACGGCTTGAGGATTGGCATATTGCTGTCAGGGGAGTATGATAAAAATAATGCCATTCTCAAACTGAACGCAGGGGCGGGAGGCACGGAGAGTTGCGACTGGTGCAGTATGTTGTACCGCATGTACACCCGCTGGGCGGAGCGCAAGGGTTTTTCCCTGGAGGTGCTGGATTATCTGGACGGAGATGAAGCGGGCATAAAGTCGGTGACTTTTCAAGTCAATGGTATCAATGCCTACGGCTATCTGAAATCAGAGAAGGGTGTTCACCGTCTGGTGCGAATCTCCCCCTTCAACGCACAGGGCAAGCGGCAGACCTCTTTTGTATCGCTGGACGTGATGCCGGATATTGAGGAGGATCTGGATGTGGAGATCGACGAGAAGGATCTGCGTATTGATACTTACCGAAGTAGCGGTGCCGGGGGGCAGCATATCAACAAGACCTCTTCGGCCATCCGTATTACTCATATTCCCACGGGGACGGTGGTACAGTGCCAGAATGAGCGAAGTCAGTTCCAGAACAAGGATAAGGCCATGCAGATGTTGAAGGCCAAGTTATACCTCTTAAAGCAGGAGGCCAATGTGGAGAAACTGTCGGATATCCGGGGCGAGGTCAAGGATATCGCCTGGGGCAACCAGATCCGGTCCTATGTGCTCCAACCTTACAAACTGGTGAAGGATCTTCGCACGGAGGTGGAGAGTGGCAATGCCGATGCCGTGCTGGACGGGGCGCTGGACCCCTTTATCAATGGGTATCTGAAATGGATGAGTACTCTGGGAAGGGAAAAACGGTAGCCGCTTAATCCAAAGAGAAGATTTATACTGTAGAGGCAGACGCCTTGCCGCGCTCCTGGAAGGAGCGCGGCAAGGCGTTTTCACATAGGAAGGCCAGACATATTGTAAGGGGGGAGATTAGAACAGCTGATATTATAAAATTGGTAAAATGTTCTTGACTTCTAAGAAAAGTTAGCATATACTAACTACAGAATGAAAAAGAGAAATTGGACAAATGGAGAAAGAGAGGTAGATAACATGCCGCTGACGATGGTTAAGGCAGGTGAAGCAAATGTGATCAGGAAGATAGGTGGCGGGGAAGAGACCCGGAGATTTTTAGAGGGGCTGGGTTTTGTATCCGGAGGACAGGTGACGGTGCTCTCTACGGCAGGGGGCAATTTAATTGTCAATGTGAGAGAGGCGCGAGTGGCCATTGGAAAGGATATGGCACGCAAAATATGGGTACAGTGAATACGCGGACGCGGAGTCTAAAAGCGGAAGGAGAGAATATGAGAACATTGAGAGAGATTTCGGTGGGGGAGAAGGTAACGGTGAAAAGGTTGTCCGGTGAAGGCCCCGTGAAGCGCAGGATTATGGATATGGGCATCACTAAAGGTGTAGAGGTGTATGTGAGGAAGGTAGCTCCGCTGGGCGATCCGGTGGAAGTGACCGTCAGAGGTTATGAGCTGTCATTGCGCAAGGCCGATGCCTTGATGATTGAAGTGGAGTAAATTTTACACATAAGTTAGTTGGTACTAATAAATATAAGTACCTTCTAAGTACAGCGGTCAAATAACGGGAAGAAATCTAAGGGCATGTTCCTGCACAGATGTAAGCCGGAACACCTGAAAGCAATCCAAATGCATTCGCGGTTCCACGGAGCCTTCCGATAAGGAAGTCGCGGTGTGAAGTCGGAACGGAAAAGAAAAGGAGGAGAGTTATGTCTGTAAAAATCGCGCTCGCAGGCAATCCCAACTGCGGGAAGACAACATTGTTCAATGCACTGACCGGTTCCAACCAGTTTGTGGGAAATTGGCCGGGAGTTACTGTGGAGAAAAAGGAAGGGAAGCTGAAAAGTTCTTTCGGCTTCCGGGAGGCCATTATTATGGATCTGCCGGGCATCTATTCTCTGTCCCCGTACACGCCGGAGGAGGTGGTGGCTCGAAACTACCTGATCAACGAGAGTCCGGACGTTATTTTGAACATTGTGGACGGCACCAACATCGAGAGAAACCTGTATTTGTCTACCCAACTGCTGGAACTGGGCATACCCGTGGTCATGGCGATAAATATGGCGGATATACTGGAGAAGGATGGCAGCAAAATATATGTGAATACACTTTCTCAAAAACTGGGCTGCCCGGCAGTGGAGATTTCTGCCTTGAAAGGTACCGGTATCAGCAATGCGGTACAGAAGGCCGTGGAGGCAGCTTCGGAAAACAAAAGGGAGTGTATGTGCAGGTTCGATGTCGCTATAGAGAAGACCATTGAGGCTGTATCCCAGAAACTGGGCTGTGAAGTGCAGGAGGAACAGAAGCGGTTTTTCAGCATTAAGCTGCTGGAGAGAGACGCAGAGATCTCTGCGAGGCTGGCTAAAACGCCCGATGTGGAGAGAGAAGCAGTGGCGCTGGAGAAGGCGTATGACGATGATACAGAGAGCATCATTGCCAATGCCCGCTATGCGTATATTGCTTCGATTATAGAAGAATGCCGTGCTCCAAAGCGGCAGAGCGGCATGCGTATTTCCGATAAAATCGACCGTATTGTCACAAACAGATGGGCGGCGCTGCCCATCTTCGCGGCGGTGATGGTCTTGGTGTACTATATCTCCGTGTCCACGGTGGGAAGTTGGGCGACGGACTGGACCAATGACGGACTGTTCGGGGAGGGTTTTTATCTCGCCAACTATGGCGTGTGGGTGCCTGGCATCCCTGTGCTGGCGGCAAGAGGTCTAAAGGCAATTCAGTGCGCGCCCTGGCTGGAGAGCCTGATTGTGGAGGGGATTGTGGGCGGTGTGGGAGCAGTGTTGGGATTTGTGCCCCAGATACTGGTATTGTTTCTCTTTCTGGCATTTTTGGAAGCCTGCGGCTACATGGCACGTGTGGCGTTTATTATGGATCGCATTTTCCGCAGGTTTGGGTTGTCCGGTAAGTCTTTTATCCCCATGCTGATCGGTTCCGGCTGCGGAGTGCCCGGTATCATGGCCTCCAGAACCATCGAGAGCGACAGAGACCGCAAGATGACCATTATGACCACCACCTTTATTCCCTGCGGCGCCAAGATGCCCATTATTGCGCTGATTGCCGCGTCTATGTTCCAGAATGCGTGGTGGGTGGCTCCCAGCGCTTATCTGGTCGGAGTTGCAGCCATTATCTGCTCCGGTGTTATCCTGAAAAAAACCAGGATGTTTGCGGGCGGGGCGGCCCCCTTCGTCATGGAGCTGCCCGCTTACCATTGGCCCACCGCAGGCAACGTACTGCGGAGTATGAAAGAACGGGGCTGGTCCTTTATCAAAAAGGCAGGCACCATTATTCTATTATCGTCCATTGTCATCTGGGCAGGTTCCCGTTTCGGGGTAGTGGACGGACGCTTTTTGTTTGACAGGGAGATGGAACTGGAAAGTAGTGTGCTGGGTATCCTCGGCGGCGCCATCTGCTTTATCTTTGCGCCTCTCGGCTTTGGCAATGTCCGCGCCACCATTGCCACTTTTATGGGGCTGGTGGCAAAGGAAGAGGTGGTAGGCGTGTTTGGCGTACTGGATTTTGAGGGTATGAGCAGACTGGCGGCCTACTCTTTCCTGATATTTAATCTGCTTTGCGCACCCTGCTTCGCCGCTATGGGCGCCATTAAGCGGGAGATGAACAATATAAAATGGTTCTGGTTCGCCATCGGATATCAGTGTGGTCTGGCCTATCTGGTATCTCTGTGTATCTATCAGATCGGAATGCTCTTTACAGGAGTCGGCGGACTTGGTACAATAGTGGCGTTCCTGTTGTTGACTGGCTTTATCTATCTGTTGGTCAGACCCTACAGGGAAAGCAGGACGTTTAAGATGAAATCCAGGAAGAAGAGGGCGGCATAAATGCCCCGGGAGGTATAAAGATGGGTACATTCCTTGTTTTGGCTGTGCTGGCAGGCATTGTGGCTCTGATCATAAGGAGCATGGCGCGGGATAAAAAAATGGGACAATCTCTGCATTGTGGCGGTGAGTGCAGCCATTGTGGTGGTCACTGCTCAACGGAATCCACGCTGCGCGAAGATTCTATTTCATAAACGAGAACGGTCGCCCAATGGTGTGGGTGACCGTTCTGTGTTGTTGCCATATTAAGGGTTTCTGTTAAACATCCCTGACAGGCTCTTTTCGTGGATTCATGATGTCCAGAAAAAAACAGGTATAAGTCATCTGCATATAGGGTTCCAGCCACAGCAGACCGATGCCGCAGGTCAGTACCCCCAGCAGAATCAGGGGGACAAAACTCACTCGCAGATAGAACAGGCGCCCCATATGTCCCTTCATAACCCGCATACTGCCCTGTAGCAGTTGCTTTGCCGAGTAATCCGGAAAATCCAGCAACAGGTAAAAACACTGAGAAAAGACCAGAGTGATTAAAGTGCTCAGAACCAGGGCGGCGGAGGCGGACAGCAGCGCTCCGATAACCCAGTAAGAATTGTCAGTCTGTAGGAACATGCTGTAACAGATGGAGTAAGGCAGCTGTAGGATGAAGGAGACGGCAGTAAAAAAGCCGGACAGCGCCAGACATTTTCTGAACTGCCAGCGGAAGCCGTAGAACAGATTGCTCACTTCACAGCTGCGGCGGCAGGCCATATTCAAAAAAAACAGTGCATAGCCTGCGGAAAAGATGTTTGTGAAAAAAGTGATTACGGCGCTGACCAGTAGAGCGAGTAGGACGCGGGTCAGCGGGGAGAGGGGCACCAGCAGCCGGAAAGCGCCTAAAAATCCGTTTACCACAGTGCTCAATGCCCAGGGGAGCATATTGCCCAGAAACAGGATCAGCATGGCGGAGCCATAACGACCGTCCAGCAGATCTTTTGCCCGGGTTTTTAACTCGGAGGAGGTCATATACTGTACATTCATATATTCATATCCTTTCTTACAAATGTTATCGCGGTATTAATTGTCCTTTTCGGGGCGTTCAGTCGGTGGGAAAGAGTTCATCCAAGTCAATGCCATAGGCTTTCTCAAACAGGTCATCGTAGCTTTCCCCATACATGCTTTCGGAATAGCGGTTTAATATGTCCCGGTACTGCGGGTCGCGCATCATGGCGGGCATCATGGATAACACGGTACCGTAGATCACGACGGAGAAGGCAAGTCCCAGACAGGAGGTGGCGAGGCCGGTGACGGCCATGGCATCCATACGGCGTCCCTTGCGGTAGGATAGGACGGCAAAAAGAACGCCCAGCGCGCCCAGAGGCAACGGCAAAATTGCCGTGCAGACGGTCAGCAGGGAACAGATCCCCAGGATCAGCGAAGCGATGGTAAAAGGATTCCTGCGCGCGGCAGGAGAGGTTTGGCGATAATCCATAATGCAAGCACTCCTATTTCTTGATCCACAGATTCCCTCACAATGCGCGGAAAAGCGAAACAATATGAGGAATCGGTGATTTTCTTATTATAAAGCATCTTACCATTATTTTAGACAGAAGGCAAATAAATCCGCAATATTTAACAGATTTTTTATGGGGAGAGCAGAAGAATCTATTTTATTTCTTGAAATGACCGGGGAGAATCTGTTATAGTAGTATAAGTGAGGCAAAACGGCGCCGGAATGGATGCCGGACTCTACGGAACTCTAAATCAGAAAGGCATGGAAGTACATATGGACATTTTACAGACAATCAAAGAAGAATTACAGGTGGAGAAATGGCAGGTGGAGGCCGCCGTCAAACTGATTGACGAAGGCAATACCATCCCCTTTATATCCCGTTACCGGAAGGAGGTCACCGGCTCCCTGAATGACGAGCAGCTGCGGGACCTTCATGAGCGTTTGCAGTATCTTCGCAGTCTGGAGGAAAAAAAGCAGCAGGTGCTGGGCAGCATAGAGGAACAGGGAAAATTGACGGAGGAGCTGAGGACAAAGATTCAGGAGGCCCAAACTCTGGTGGCAGTGGAGGATCTGTACAGACCTTACCGCCCCAAGCGAAAGACCAGGGCCAGTGTAGCCAGAGAGCGGGGGCTGGAGCCCCTGGCGCAGATAATCCTGGCCCAGGAGATCGGCACGCCGCTGGAAGAAGAGGCGGAAAAATATATTTCCGAGGAGGTGCCCGGCGTTCAGGAGGCGATACAGGGGGCCATGGATATTCTGGCGGAACAGGTATCCGACGAGGCGGATTACCGCAGCTATATCCGTCAGGCCACTGCGGATGAGGGGATTATCAGCAGCGAGGCCAAGGACGAAAAGGCTCAGACCGTGTATGAGATGTACTATCATTTTGAAGAGCCTGTGAAAAAAATCGCTGGGCACAGGGTATTGGCGCTGAACCGGGGAGAGGCGGAGAAGGTGCTGACCGTGAAGCTGGGCGCTCCCACAGAGCGTATCCTGCGCTATCTGGAGAAACAGCTGATCAAGGCGGAGAATCCGGTGACCACACCGGTTCTCAGAGCCGTGTGCCAGGACGCCTACGAGCGGCTGATCGCCCCCGCCATAGAGAGGGAAATTCGGAATGATCTCACGGAGAGAGCCGAGGACGGCGCCATCTCCGTGTTCGGAAAGAATCTGGAACAGCTGCTGCTACAGCCTCCCATCGCGGGAAAAGTGGTGCTGGGCTGGGACCCGGCTTTCCGCACGGGCTGCAAGCTGGCGGTGGTGGATGCCACCGGAAAGGTGCTGGATACCAAAGTGATTTATCCCACGGCGCCTCAGAACAAAGTGACGGAGGCCAAGGCGGAACTGAAACGCCTGATCTCCAAATATCATGTGGATCTGATCTCCGTGGGCAACGGCACGGCCTCCCGGGAATCCGAGCAGGTCATTGTGGAACTGTTAAAAGAATTGGACCGACCCGTGCAGTACGTGATCGTCAATGAGGCCGGGGCTTCCGTGTACTCTGCCAGCAAACTTGCCACGGAGGAATTTCCCAATTTTGACGTGGGGCAGAGGAGCGCAGCCTCCATTGCCCGCAGGCTCCAGGACCCGCTGGCGGAACTGGTGAAGATTGATCCCCAGTCCATCGGCGTGGGACAGTATCAGCACGATATGAATCAGAAAAAACTCAGCGAAGCCCTGGGAGGTGTGGTGGAGGACAGCGTGAACAAGGTGGGCGTGGACTTAAACACCGCTTCCGTATCCCTGCTGGAGTATATCTCCGGTATCAACAAGACCATTGCGAGAAACATCGTGGATTACAGGGAGGCAAACGGGCGCTTTACCAACAGAAAGCAGCTTTTGAAAGTTCCCAAGTTGGGGCCCAAGGCCTTTGAGCAGTGCGCGGGCTTCATGCGTATTCTGGACGGGGATAATCCTTTGGATGCCACCAGCGTACATCCGGAATCCTATGAGGCGGCGTTAAAGCTGCTGGACAGGCTGGGGCTTACCATGGAGGACGTGAAGGAGGCGCAGAAAAAGGCGGCGGCGGAGAAGACGGCGGGCAGGAAAGCCCCGGCGGAGGGACGTGCCCAGCGACCCGCCCAGAGAAAGCAGGACAAGACGATTCAGGTAAAAAACACGAACACGGCCATGGGCAAGGCGCTGGCGGCAGCCATGGGGGGCATGACGGCGGCTTCCGATGAAGATGCCCGGCCAGCTGGCGGAAAGGGAGGCCAGAGGACAGGCAGCGGGGAGGTCGGCGGCGCAAAATCGGCAAGCGCGGTGCAGAGCCGGGTCAGCAGCCTGGAGAAACGTGTCAGGAATAAAGAGCAGCTGGCCCAGGAACTGGGCATAGGCGAGATCACGCTGACCGATATTTTGAAGGAGCTGGAAAAGCCTGCCCGGGACCCCAGGGATGATATGCCCAGGCCCATTCTGCGCAGCGATGTACTGGACATGAAGGACTTAAAGCCGGGTATGATTCTGAAGGGCACAGTGCGCAACGTCATTGACTTTGGTGTGTTCGTGGATATCGGCGTACATCAGGATGGTCTGGTACATATCTCCCAGATTACGGAAAAGTATATCAAGCACCCATTGGAGGCGGTCAGCGTAGGGGACATTGTTGACGTGCAGGTGCTGGATGTGGACATGCAGAAAAAGAGAATATCTCTGACGATGAAGATAAAGCAGTAAATCTTGGGCGAAGATACGGGGAGAGCGGAAAAATGAATACAGTGACGGAACTACAGCGAAATAACAGAACGGCAATGCTGACCCATATAGTTACGGTTTTGGTAATGCTTGCACTGATTTTTGTACAGGCTTGCAGAGGGGATGTGTCCTTTGTCTATGCGGGCATTCTGTGTGTGGTGGGCATTACGCCCATCGCGCTGGAAATCTTTTTTTGGAGCAGGGACAGGAACACGGGTATGATCAAGCACCTGGCTGCCATAGGCTTTGCCGTATTCTACTCTATATGTCTGTTTACGGAGACAAATCAGCTGGTGTTTATATTTGTAATTCCCATGATCTTTGTGGTTTCCGTCTACAATGATATCCGCTACCAGCTGATGATCAACACAGGCACCGTTCTGGAAAGCCTGATTGTGGTGGTATTGGGGGCCATGACCGGAAAATTTGGCTATCAGGGTATGGACGGGGCGGTGATCCAGCTGATCGTTATGGGAATGGTAGCGGTTTATTCCATTTTTACCACCAGGACACTAAAAGAGAATACAGAGCAGAGGATAGCGGACATCTCCCGGTCTCGCGGGCAGATGGAGCAGCTGTTGCAAGCCAACGGGACGCTCTCCGGCAAGCTGGCGGAGGGCATCACTGCCATCCATGAGAAGGTGGAGGAACTGACCAACGCGTCCGAAGTTACCAGGACGGCCATGGAGGAGGTGTCCATGGGAGCGGAGGATACGGCGAAACATGTACACAGCCAGATGCGGCAGACAGAGACCATCAAGGGCAGGGTGAGCCAGGTGGAGGATGCCACCGGACAGATCGGCGTCAGTATGGAGCGCACCATAAAGGCTCTGGAGACCGGGAATCAAAATATAGCGATTCTGGTGGGGCAGGTGGAGACTTCCGTGGAGAACGGAACCGTGGTGAGGGGCAAGCTGGAAGCGCTGGGCCATTATATGGAAAAAATGCACACCATCGTGGAATTGATTGGCGGTATAACCTCCCAGACCAGCATGCTGGCGCTGAATGCCAGCATCGAGGCGGCCAGGGCAGGGGAAGCGGGCAGGGGGTTTTCCGTGGTGGCCACGGAGATCTCGGACATGGCCACCAGGACCCGGGAAGCTACAGCCAGCATCACCGGTCTGATCGGCGATGTGTCTGCGGCTATCAGGGAAGTCATGGGCGTGATCACCGATATGCTCTCCGGTATTGACGAAGAAAAGCGGGGAGCCCTGCAAGCGGCGGAGAGCTTTCAACTAATCAGCGACAATACTTTAGCGGTTCGCGGCAACATGGAAAGCCTGATCAGGGTGGTGGATGAATTAAAGGATTCCAACCAGGTGATTGTCGATTCCGTTCAGACCATCTCCGCCATCTCCCAGGAGGTAGCTGCCCACGCCGGGGAGACCATGAACTCCGAGGAGAAGAACATTGTCATTATGGAGGAGATCATCCGGATCATGCAGGAACTGATGAATCTGGCAAAGGAACGGCAGGCGTAACGGCTGCCGGGGCATGTTCTACCGTTTTCCCTCCTTGATGATGGGACTGAGCGGTTTGTAGATCAGCATGGTGATCAGGGAGACGCTTCCGCCCTTAATCAGGTTCATGGGAGCTACGCAGCAGGCTACAAAGCTGACGATGCTGCCCTCCGTCATCAGGGGGTTGACGGCACTGCCCATATTCAGAATGCTGTCCAGAGGCATTCCGTACAGTTTGGAAAAGGCGGGCAGCAGGTAGACAGCGTTGAAAGCCGTGCCGAACAGGGTCAGGATCAAAGTGCCTATGATACAGCCTGCGATGGCGCCTTTCTTACTTTTCCTAAAGTAATAAATTGCGGAGGCCGGCAGGATGAAACTGCATCCTATGACAAAATTAGCCAGGTCGCCTACCAGAGCTGTACTGGTGCCTTTGATAAAGAGCTTTAACAGTATTTTCACGGCTTCGATGGTGATGCCTGCCACGGGGCCAAAGGCGAAAGCCCCTACCAATACGGGAAGTTCACTGAAGTCCAGCTTATAAAAATCAGGAGCGAAGGGCAGAGGAAAGTCCAATATGTGCAGAATCATTGCCAAGGCCGAGAACATGCCGGTGACCGCCATTTTGCGGGTGGAAAGGGTGCGTTCCTTTGATCTGCTTCCACTGCTTTTTTTGTCTGCCAGTTTTTCCAGAAATATGGCCACCAGAAATATGGCGACGATAATCAGGAGAAATTCTGCCGCAAACACGGCATTTTCCGCTACGCTTTTGAAAAATCCATTCATAATTTTCCTCACTTTCTGCCGCTTTCGCGGCGGTGGACCATGCATTACGGACGCACAGGCATTTTTCCAGTCGGCCCTTCGGAATACGACCACATCCGTTCAGGATCGTTCCCCAATGCGCGTCATGGAACAGGCCCGGCCCGGGCAGGGCCGTGTATGTATGCTGTAAGGAAAGTTCTTCGCGTAAAAAGCCCCGGTGATACGGAAATCTCTGGCAGAAATTTCGTATTACCGGGGTCGATTCGCATGACACATTGACATATGATTTTTCGGCAACCATATGCCGCCGACACTGCCATAATTCAGACACTCTGTCGACCTGCTTCCATGTTCTTCTTCCATCCAGACTGTACTGTTGGTATCGGAATCACACCGATTCAGCCGCGATGTCACCATCGCGGGTCGCGGACTGGTATGTCGCCATACATCACCGCCAGTAGGGAATTGCACCCAACCCCGAAGACTCACCTTATGCACCTAAGTATAGCGCTGCCGCTTCCGTTTGGCAAGCCCCTTTTTGTAAATGTTCCGTTGGAAGAAATACTTGCATTTTGCGCGTCACCTGTTTATAATCATATGATAGTCGGGCATAGGAGAATGCGATATACCCGGGCGTGTGGGAGTGTGAGGTCGGGCATATGGAAGACGAAAGGACTTATGCGATGATAGAGTTTGATGTGAAGATAGAGGCAGGGGATTTGTACAACTATATGATGGCCCACGCCTACGGAAGTGCTTCCGGTCTGATCGGCAGCTGCTTTGGGGCGCTGATGATCGTGATTTTCGGTATGGACCCCCGACAGTGGATATTTTTGGTCTGTGGAGTGATTCTGCTGCTGTACCTGCCGGTGAGTCTGAAATTAAAGAGCAAGCAGCTGGCGCTGACGAATCCCGCTTTTCAGAATCCTCTGCACTATGTTTTGGATGAGGAGGGAATCTCCGTCTCTCAGGGGGAGACCACGGAGCGGCAGGCCTGGGGGGATCTGTACAGAGCCACGGCCACCGGGCGGAGCGTCATCGTCTATACTACAAAAGTCAGCGCCGCCATATTTCCCAATCGGGCTCTGGGAGAGCAGCGCGCGCGGGTGGTGGAGATGATCAGCACACATATGCCTCCAAAGAAAGTCAGGATACGCGGTTAGATGATATTGGGGAAAGCGTGCGTTTTACGGATTATCCGGGTTGGGAGTAAAGCATGGAAGAGAGAGAGAACATCCGGGTATGGGAGACCCACAGTCCGGAGGAGACTTTTTCCATAGGGGAGCAGCTGGGGCGAAGGGCTCTGGCCGGACAAGTCTATACATTGATCGGCGACCTGGGGGTGGGCAAGACTGTGTTTACCCAGGGAGTCGCGGCGGGACTGGGGATTGCGGGGCCGGTGAACAGCCCCACTTTTACCATTATGCAGGTATATGAGGAGGGGCGCTTGCCTTTTTATCATTTTGATGTCTACCGGATCGGTGATTTGGAGGAGATGGAAGAGATCGGCTGCGAGGAATATTTTTACGGAGATGGTGTGTGCCTGATCGAGTGGGCCAATCTGATCCGGGAAATTCTGCCCCGGCGTCATATCCGGATTACCATAAAAAAAGACTTGGAAAAAGGATTCGATTATCGTAAAATAGTAATGGAAGATATTTGATTAGAAAAAGCGCAGTGTAGGGAAGAAACTATCCAAAGAAGAAATGAGTTGCCCCGGAGTGCAGCGCGGAGACGGAATCTATATAGGTAAAGAAGGAACGGTTCATGAAAATATTGGCGATAGATACCTCTGGCCTGGTGGCCAGCGTGGCCCTGGTGGAGAATGATGTGCTGCGGGCGGAGTTTACCACGAACGACAAAAAGACCCATTCCCAGACTCTGCTGCCCATGCTGGACCAGCTGCGGCAGATGATTTCTCTGGAACTGGATACGGTGGATGCCATTGCCATCGCCGCAGGGCCGGGGTCTTTTACCGGACTGCGCATCGGTTCGGCCACAGCCAAAGGCCTGGGACTGGCCCTGGGGAAACCTTTGGTGGAAGTGCCCACGTTGGAGGGACTGGCCTATAATCTGTACGGCTCGGACAGGCTGGTGTGTCCCATGATGGATGCCCGCAGAAATCAGGTCTACACCGGGTTATACGAGTATGTGCCCCGGGAGGGATGCCATAGGGATCATTTCGCTCACTTCCAGAACCACCCGGGGACAGAAGGCGGCATGGGGACCGGGATAAGCTATGAACTGCGTGTGCTACGGGATCAGTGCGCAGTGGATGTGGCAGAGATTGTGGAAATATGCAACAGCCTGGACAGGGAAGTGATCTTTCTGGGGGACGGGGTACCGGTATATCTGGAGCAAATTAGCGAAAACTGCAAGGTTCCCTACAGCCTGGCCCCGGCTCATCTTAACCGGCAGCGGGCGGCAAGTGTTGCGGCGCTGGGAGTTGCATACGCGACCGGGGGGAGAATGGTCAGCGCGGAGGAACATCGGCCCATATATCTGCGAAAGAGCCAGGCGGAGAGAGAAAGGGAAGAGGCGGATGGTCATACGGGAACTTAGGCCGGAGGATGTAGAGCCGTTGAGCGCCATAGAGGCCAGAGCTTTCTCCATGCCCTGGTCGGCAGAGGATTTTGCCAGGCTCATCAAGGACAGAAACAGCCTGTATCTGGTGGCGGAGGAGGACGGTAAAGTGGTGGGCAGCTGCGGCGTTACCAATGTGTCCGGGGACGGCGAGATCGACAATGTGGTAGTGGATGAAGCCTTCCGCAATCGGGGGATTGCCACGGCTCTGCTGCGGGAGACGCTGAGGAGGGGCTATGCCATGGGGGTGGAGGCGTTTACCCTGGAAGTGCGGGTGAGCAATGCGCCGGCCATTCATGTCTATGAGAAGGTTGGCTTTGTGTCCGAGGGAATCCGCCCCCGCTTCTATGAAAGGCCCACGGAAGACGCCATGATTCTGTGGAAACGGCGTCGGGATACCGATACCCCGGACCGTTTCTGATGGATTGGAAGGCCCGCGTTACGCTGCGTCCAAGTACAGGAAGAGGCGCTTGCTTCCTGTGGCGAGACAATGGGGCAGAAAAAGGGAGCCATACATTACAATGTCCAACAATTTCCTCACTCATTCGACAAAAGCTGTGCTACAATGAATGTGGTTTTCGGTAAGAGATAACACAGCTGGCGCAGGCGGCGGCTTGCGGCAAAGCGCGGATTGGTGGAGGATGAAGGATGAAGAGAGATCATAAAATTTTTTGCAATCAATGCGGCAAAGAATTACAACAAAAAGAAGACATGATTCGGGAAGGTTATTTTTCGGCGGATGTGGTCTTCGGTTATTTCAGCAATAAGGATGGCCTGCGCCACCGCTGGGATTTGTGCGAGCAGTGCTATGACGCGCTGATCCACAGTTTTCAGATTCCGGTGGAGGAGAGCGAGGAGATCGAACTGGTGTGAGAAAATCGCGGCCTGGGTGCCGTGCGGCGGCAGCAGGGAGAGCGCCATCCGATTTTGCGGACAGGAGGCGGCGATGCTGGATGTATGTTTATTGGGGACGGGGGGGATGATGCCACTGCCATATCGGTGGCTGACCTCCCTGATGATGCGGTATAACGGAAAGAGTATCCTGATTGACTGTGGTGAAGGTACGCAGATCGCGTTAAAGGAAAAGGGCTGGAGTCCCAAGCCCATCGACATAATTTGTTTTACCCATTATCACGCGGATCATATCAGCGGTCTGCCCGGTATGCTGCTCACCATGGGCAATGCGGAGAGGACGGAGCCGCTGCTGCTCATTGGCCCGAAAGGACTACAGAGGATTGTCAGCGCGCTGCGCTGTATTGCTCCGGAGCTGCCCTTTGAGATTCAGTATGCGGAGATTACGGAGCAGGAACAGACATTTTCCTTTGCGGGATTTCAAATTGAGGCTTTCAAGGTGAATCATAATGTGTTATGCTATGGATATAGCCTGGTAATTGACCGCATCGGCAAGTTCCAGCTGGAGAAGGCTAGGGAACTTAACATTCCTCAAAAATGTTGGAGCCATCTGCAAAAAGGGGAGATTCAGGAGGTGGACGGCAGGATCTATACGCCGGATATGGTGCTGGGGGCCCCCCGCAAGGGGCTGAAAGTTACCTACTGCACGGATACTCGTCCCACCGAGAGTATCGTGGCCCATGCGAAGGGGGCGGACCTTTTTGTCTGTGAGGGCATGTACGGAGAGCCGGAGAAACAGGCCAAAGCCAAGGAAAACAAGCATATGACCATGTACGAGGCGGCCCGCATGGCCAGGGAGGCGCAGGTGCCGGAACTTTGGCTGACCCATTACAGTCCCTCCCTGAACCGTCCGGAGGAATACATGCAGGAGGTGCGGAAGATTTTCCCGGCCTCCATAGCGGCCCGGGACGGCAGAAGCGCGGAACTTAACTTCGTGGATTAGGAGCGGCGCATGAAGACGAAAAAAGGAAAATTTACAACCCAGAGCACTATAGTGTTAATGATTCTTATTTTAGCAGTAGTAGGATACTACTGCTATTTGGTGAATCGTTCTAACCGTTCGGCGGACGAGAAGGCACCTACTACAGTGGAGAATGTACTGCTGCGGGACCTGGAGAATAACTATCCGCCGACCCCCAAAGAGGTGATCCGCTATTACAACGACATCATAAAATGCTTCTACAATGAGAAATGCAGCCAGGAGGAACTGGAGGCTCTGGCCCTGAAGGCGAGAGGATTGTACGACCAGGATTTGTTGGATCACAATGAGTGGGATACATACCTTTTTAACCTTGAGGCGGAGATTCAGGATTTTCAGAATAACAATCGTAAGATATCCAATATTTCGCTGGCTTCCAGCACCGACGTGGAGGAGTTTACAAAGGACGGGTACAAATTTGCCAGGATTCGATGCGGATACAATATCCTACAGGGCAGGGAGAGCTCTTCCAGCCTGCAGGTATATCTTCTGCGCAAGGACGGAGACGGACACTGGAAAATCTATGGCTGGGATCTGGCGGAGAACCTGAGAGATGATTCTCAGGAGGAGGATTGAGAGAGCGTAAGATTCACAGAGCAGGGAGAACCCGGAGGCGGTCAGGAAATTATGCCGCCCGGGTTTTGGACCGCGACAGTTCCCCGGATGAAAGGATTGACTAAAATGGAAGCGGGAAAAGATATATATATACTGGCCATTGAGAGTTCCTGCGACGAGACGGCGGCCTCAGTGGTGAAGAACGGCAGAGAAGTGTTATCCAACGTGATTTCCACGCAGATAGCACTTCATACTTTGTATGGGGGCGTAGTGCCTGAGATTGCCTCCCGCAAACATATCGAGAAGATCAATCAGGTGATCGACGCGGCGCTGCGGGAGGCGGGGCAGGAACTGCGCCGGATGGATGCCATCGCCGTGACCTACGGACCGGGTCTGGTGGGAGCGCTTTTGGTGGGCGTGTCTGCGGCTAAGGCCATCAGTTTTGCCACAGGGATTCCCCTGATCGGTGTACATCACATCGAGGGACATATCAGCGCTAACTATATCGAACACCCGGAGCTGGAACCGCCCTATATATGTCTGGTGGTGTCCGGCGGACATTCCCATCTGGCGGTGGTGAAGGACTACGGTGCATATGAGATCATCGGGCAGACCAGGGACGACGCGGCGGGGGAGGCTTTTGACAAGGTGGCTCGGGCCATCGGGCTGGGCTATCCCGGCGGGCCAAAGATTGACAGGGTTTCCAGGGAGGGCAATCCCGATGCCATTTTCTTTCCCCGGGCGAAGCTGGCGGACAACGCCTATGATTTCAGCTTCAGCGGCCTTAAGTCGGCGGTGCTGAACTATCTGAACGGTTGTCGGATGAAGGGGGAGGAAATCTGTCAGGCGGATGTGGCGGCATCCTTCCAGAAAGCGGTGGTGGAAGTGCTGGTGGATCATTCCATGCATGCGGTAAAGGAATACGGCTATGACTGTTTTGCCATCGCGGGGGGCGTGGCTTCCAACTCCTGTCTGCGGGCGGCCATGAGCGAGGCCTGTAGCAGAAACCACATCCGTTTTTATCATCCCAGTCCCGTTTACTGTACGGATAATGCCGCCATGATCGGTACGGCAGGATACTATGAGTATATAAAGGGAGTGCGCAGCGGACTTGATCTGAACGCGGTGCCGAATCTGAAACTGGGTACGAGAGGATTTTAGAGTCGGAAACGGTTTCTACGGTGTTTTGCGGGAAGAAAATTCGGCGATACCGTAACGCCTGCGGACGCGGACAGGCGAACGGTTCTGAGACAGGAGGGGGTACCGGATGCATAAAAAGAGATGTACGGCTGTGGTATTGGCGGCAGGCAGCGGCAGCAGGATGCGCAGCGATGTACCTAAACAGTTTATGGACCTGGGGGGCAGGCCGCTGATCTGGTACGCGCTGGATGTGGTGGAACGGTCGGCCATTATAGATGATTGCATTCTGGTGACAGGAGCGGAAGACCTGGACTATATGCGCGGAGAAGTTGTGGAGAAGTCCGGTTTTTCCAAAGTGGATACGGTTATTGTCGGCGGCAGTGAACGCTATGAGTCTGTGGCCAACGCGCTGGTCGCTCTGGAGAACGGAGAACTGAAAGTGCCTAACCGGGACGGTTATGTGTTTATACATGACGGGGCCAGACCTTTTCTGACAGAAGAAATCCTGGAGAATACCTGGAACGCTGTAGCGGACTGTGGTGCCTGCGTGGCCGCCGTGCCCTCCAAGGACACGGTGAAGCTGGCAGACCGGGCCGGATACGCCCTACAGACGCCCAACCGGGACAGCGTATGGCTGGTGCAGACTCCCCAGGTCTTTGAGACGCGGATGATCTGTGACGCGTACCGCAGGCTCATGGCGCGGCTGCCGCAGCTTCTGCGGCAGGGGCTGCGGATCACGGATGACGCCATGGTGGTGGAGACCATGCTACAGCGACAGGTAAAGCTGGTGCCGGCCTCCTACAGGAATATCAAGGTAACCACGCCGGAGGATATGAGGATTGCGCTGGCCCTGCTGGGGGGATAAGCGGTTTTCTGTACTTCGGTGGCGGGTCTGGCGTCGGAAAGGGCAGTCTGATCCGCCGTTATCGTTCGTCGGCCAGAATTCCGTACAGATGGCCCGTGTATTCTGTGAACAGTGTTTCTTCCTGCTTTTTCATAAAGACAGTCACATCTCTCTCTCCAAAGTACAATTGTATATAAATGCCGCCCACGCTGGTGTCCAGCAGATGTGTCCGGATATAGAAGGTGTGTTCGTCCAGCCACATGCCGCTGGAGGCGCAGAACATATCATAGACCGGGAACTGCCCCGGAATCACCCGGTCCAGCCCAAAGGGCAGCCGACAGTGGGCGCCGTTTAATGTATAGCGCAGTACCCCTTCTCTCTCCGACAGTTCCAGAGAGAGATCTTGGAAGAATCTGCTGTCCTGAATCCGATATATTCTTCCCTGAATCCGGGGACCGTCTGTCCGGTCATCCAGGTAATTGACTGCCCCAGTCGCTTCCGGCGCTGCGGAAGGGGATTCGTTTCGGACCCGGGGACTACAGCTCCGGGAATGGATGGCGGCTACGGGGTCTATGCAGAGCTGTGCCACTTTCTGTCGCAGAGCTTCCCTGTCTGTCTCTGAGGCATTTAGGACAGTGCCCGGATTTTCTGATTCGGACAAAAGAAACTGGTGGATGGCGTCATAAATCAGTTGGTTGGCGCCGCTTAAGCCCTGGGTGTCCGCAGTGGTTACCACCAGCAGTTCCCGGGCGGGGTAGCAGAGAATCAACTGTCCTCCCATGCCATAGCAGATGCGGGCGTCCTGCTCTCCGCGCCAGAAGAAATAGCCGTAGCCCTGACATTCGCCGGTGATGGGACCGGTGACGGCGGTGGCGCTGTGCCAGGCCAGAGCATCAAGGAGAAGGTCTCTTGGGATCAGCTGCTTTCCCTTCCAACAGCCCTCCTGCATCAAAAGTTTTCCCAGCAGTACCAGGTCCTCCGCCGTGGCCATGAGGCCGCTGCCACCCATGGAATGACCGAAGGGGTCAGTCAGCATATAGGACGCCTCGCTCCAGCCGATTTCCCGCAGCATCACGTCTTTCAGGTAGTCCAGCATGGAACGTCCCGTGCATTTTTCCACCAGGGCACAGAGGGTGTGGGAGGCGCTGGTGTCATAGTGAAATACCGTGCCGGGCTTGTGGGTGGGGGGAACCGTGAAAAAACTCTCCACCCAGTCCTGATCTTTATCAAACTTGTATGTGGTGGAGGCGTGGCAGCTTCTCATCATCAGCATATCCCGCAGCGTGGTCCGCAAGATCCAGGGATGGGTGTCTTTGCCTGTATACTCGGGAAAATATGCACAGATTGAGGCATCCAGGGAGACGCGGCCCGCCTGGTGGAGTTTTAATATGGCCAGCGCCGTGAGGCTCTTGCTGACGGAGAACATGCGGTGCAGTTGCCCTTTTTTGCAGGGGGCGTAGTAGGCTTCCAGCACCGGCTTTCCCTGTTGCAAAATATGCAGGCTGTGCATGGGTATATGGGCCTGGCGCAGGCGCTCCAGCAGAGCAAGCAGGGTTTGGGGAGAGTAGTCTCTTACATTTGACGGGGATGTGTTCATAGGGATCAGGGGTCCTTTCTTAATGGGATTTGTTTTATTCTTGTTTATATGCTTCTCACAAGAGGGCTTTATAACCTGATTTTAGCATGAGTTCGGTTGCTCTTTCAACATAATTTGGTGGGAAGACAGGAATTTAGCTCTGATTTTCCAGAGAAAATAAAATTCCAGGATATTTTTGACAGCCGGATACTGCTGTATATTGTACATTCTGCATTTTAGTAGTAAAATGCTTTACAGCTTATATAGATACCTGCTGTAAGGCATTTTTCTTATTGGGCAATTGTGAAAGGTTTTCTACACGTGACGGGATGTGTGTTAGAAAAGATCTAATACGGCCCGATCCCTGTGTGCTGAAGGGGGGGTTTCACAATCACCCTTTTTTATAATTATAGGAGGAAACTGTAGAGCAAGGTGTAAATGAAACATTTCTGACAGGAGGAAGATAACGATGAACAAGATTTTCTGGGCAGGGGATTCCACAGTGCAGACCAACGATTACGGCACGTTTCCCCAGAACGGTATTGGGCAGGTGTTTCCACTATTTTTAAAAGAAGGTTACCAGGTGGAAAATCATGCCAAAAACGGAAGAAGTACAAAGAGCTTTCTGGACGAGGGGCGTTTGGAGACAATCGAAGGGCGGATCGGCGAGGGAGATTTCTTATTTATTCAATTTGGACACAACGACGAAAAGAAGGAAGATCCGGCCCGCTATACGGACCCGGCCTCCACTTTTCGGGAAAATCTGCGTCTGTTTGTGAATGTGGCGAGAAGCAGGAATGCGCGCCCGGTTCTGATTACACCGCTGGAGCGCAGGTGCTTTGAGGAGGAAGGACGATTGGGACAGGGCGCCCATGGGGAATATGTGGCCGCCATGAAACAGGCGGCCCGGGAGTGGGATGTGCCACTGGTGGATCTGCATGGCATGAGCCGCGCCGCTCTGGAGAAGGCAGGGGAAGTGAAAAGCCGCAGTTGGTACATGTATTTTGAACGGGGAGAATACGACGAGCATCCGGAGGAATCCCGGGACAATACACATTTGAGATACGCGGGGGCAGTGAAGTTTGCAGGTTTTATTGCCCTGGGGCTGCGGGAACTTGGCGGTGTGTATGGCGAGATGACAATTGACGTAAAAATACAAAATAACTAAAAAAGATGAAGGTTCTTCTTGACTTCCTTGTGATTGTGCTGTAAAATGTAAATGCTTACATAAATAAATTCCTAAAAGTATACTTTTAAAGGGTGTAAGCAATTGATGTTTCAATCATTTCGTCAAGGAGGAAAGAAAATGAAAAAGAAATTTGTATCTGCTGCGGTATCCTCCGCGTTGGTGGTATCCATGCTGCTGACCGGATGCGGCAACGAGGACAACGGTGGTAACACCGGGAGCAACAACGATGGCAACAGTGTCGAAAGCAACGCGGAGAGCAATGCGGAAAGCACCCCTACAGAGAGCAGCGTTGCTGACAATGGGGGCGAGACTCCTGAGGGCAACAGCGGTTATGTTCTTACTGATCTGAAGGTTATGGTAGACGGTACCGTAAATTCCGTTAAGCAGGAGACCGAAGCGCAGATCAAGGTGAGGGAAGCGTTTATTCCCCAGTTGGAGGCGGCTATCGGAGAGGTCATCGGTCATGAGATCAACATTGACTTCGAGGTGGGCGATCACAGTAAGTACAACGAGTATGTCGGCCGTAAGTTTGTCAGTGAGCAGTATCCCGATGTAATGATCATGAGTGCGAACATGATGAAGCAGTATCAGGGCACCGGCCTTCTGTGGGATATGGCCGAAGCGTATGACAATGCGGAGTTCAACACCAGCGGTCGTCTTAAACTCACCGGTATCAACGAAGGTATGAAGGACTCTCAGGGACATCTGTACGGCTTTGCGCCTACATACGGCAACGGCTGTGTCACCTATGTTAAGCAGTCCTGGCTGGACAATGTGGGACTTAACGGTGACGACATCAAGACTTATGATGATTTCTACAACATGCTGTTGAAGTTTACCCAGGAGGATCCTGACGGCAACGGTGTAAATGGCGATACGTATGGCTTTATCTCCGCCGGTCTGATCGGAACCGAGGCTCCTTGGACCAATTACACGGCTGAGTTCTGGCAGGACGCTTATCCCAGCATCATTCAGGGCGAGGACGGCGTATGGTATGACGGCTTCCAGACAGATGCTACCAAGGCGGCTCTTGAGAGATTAAAGCAGGCTTATTATGTGGATAAGGTAATTGACCCCGACAGCTTTACCGCAGGCACCAAGCAGGCCCGTGAGAAGTGGTGGGGCGCGGAGCAGTCCGGTTCCGCAGGCGTATTTACCTACTGGGCAGGCCAGTGGTACAAGAATGTGATTGATAATCTGGCAAAGAACGAGCTGCCCAGCGATGTTTATGAGTTGGCTCCTATTGCTGAGATACAGAATTCCTGGGGCGGTTTCCTGAACAGAGAGGCTCCCGTTTGGGTTATCATTGACGATGGCGACGGGGATGATTCTCGTGAGCAGGCAATCTTTGACGCTTTCCTGGCTACCATGATGGACGGCGACAAGATTCAGACGCTTTGGACATATGGCGCTGAGGGCCTTGAGTGGTCCACCGAGGCCAGCGAAGGCTTTACGCTGAATGCGGGTACCGACAAAGAGAAGGTATACGGTCCTTACGCAGAGGGCGAGTTCCATCAGCTTCCCAGCGTAGCGGAGCCTGACACCAAGCTCTCCACCAAGAATCATCTGGATCCCCTGCTGGTTGTTTCTCCTTTGACCAATGGCTATGCTACAGTGGGTGATCTGGAGAGTATCAGCAACAAGTTCTTTACTGACCACTGTGTGGACGCGCCTGTGTCTCCTTCTTCCGAGACCTACAGTGAGAGATCCGCTGATATCGTTGATGCCAGAAATGTGGCAATCGCTGAAGTAGTTGTAAACGGCGGTGATGTGGACGCGGCTATGGAGAAGTATGTGAATACCGTTGGTTCTTTGGTTGAACAGATTCTGACAGAGTTGAATACCGCAGAGTAATTTTCCGCGGTTTCTGCCGAAAAGGGCAATCCCCCGCTGCTTGCGGCGGGGGATTGGTTTCTTTATACTCACGGGCAATAAAATTTGCCGTTGCCTTATAGTGGTTACCGCTCGTGAGTCGGGGAAAACGGCAAATTTTATTGATTAAGAGGATTTATTCTTATGCAGGAAAGGAAAAGGGTGGTATGAGCAAAAAGAAAAAAATTGTGACATCTACCGGTGTTGAGGTCAGGCAGAAATCCCTGAAACTCCGCATTTGGAATAACCGGGGTCACTATATCATGTTTTTACCCGTATTCATATTTGTGCTTATTATGAACTACTGGCCCATGTTGGGTATCCGTTATGCCTTTATGGAATATAAAGCAGGTCCCGGTACGCCGCATTGGATTGGTTTTGAGCATTTCGCCAGAATGTTCCAGGCGGATGCTTTCTGGTCAGCTTTTGCCAATACACTGATTTTGAGTATTGTAAAGCTGTTGCTGACGACTTTCGCGTCTGTGCTCGTATCCATTCTTTTGAATGAGATGGGAAGTCTCTTTGCCAAGAAAACATTGCAGACGGTTATTTATCTGCCCCACTTTATGTCCTGGGCTGTGGTAGCTTCCATATTTACCCTGATTTTGTCTCCCTCCAACACCGGTATGTTGAACGGTATGCTGAGGGATCTGGGCATATTGGGCTCGAATGACAGCAATATTCATTTTCTGGCGACTTCCAGTATGTGGCGTCCGATCTTTTACATAATCAATATCTGGAAGGAGACAGGATGGGGAACCATTATATTCCTGGCCACTCTTTCCGGGATCAGCCCGGAACTGTATGAGGCGGCCGATATCGACGGCGCCACACGTTTCCAGAAGATCCGTTATGTAACCATGCCCGCTTTGGCCAACACAATCATCACTGTGCTGATCCTGAATCTGGCGAAGGTGCTGAACCTCTTTGAGTCCGTATTTGTATTGTACAATTCTGCCGTATATGATGTGTCGGATGTTATCGGTACGTACATCTACCGGCAGACATTCTCGGTGGCAAGACCGGACTACGGTTATTCCACGGCAGTGGGTCTGTTCCGCTCCATCGTAGGCTGCATTTTGGTATTGATTTGTAACCAGGCCAGCAAGAAAGTCCGCGGCCGCGGTATCGTTTAGGAGGTGCGGATATGGCTCAGTCAAAAGCGGTTTATCGCAAACCCAAGAAAAAGATTACGGTCTTTTCCGTTGTAAACTATGTACTGTTTATTATCATAGGCTTGATTATCCTGATGCCCATGTGGAAGGTTCTGGTGGACTCTTTCAATGCCGTTGGCGTATACCAGTTCCGGCTGTGGCCCAGTGATTTCACACTGGACGGCTATCGGGTCATCATGAAGGAGAGGGGACTGCTGAGACCCCTGTACAACTCTTTCATCACTACCATTGTCGGTACTTTGTTCGGTCTGGTGCTCTGTACGCTGGGAGGATATGTATTGATTCAGTTTGATATGCCCGGCCGTAATATTTTGGCATACTTCCTGCTCGTTACCATGATTTTTTCCGGCGGTATGATTCCGGAATACCTGGTCATGAGACGTCTGGGATTGATCGACAATATGTGGATACTGGTGATCAAACATGGGATCAATGTATATAATATTGTATTGATGAGGAACTTTTTTGAAGGGATTCCATCCAGCCTGTATGAGGCGGCGAGGATTGACGGGTGTAGCCCCATGGGTATTTTCCTGCGGATTGTGCTTCCCCTCTCCAAGGCAGCGCTGGCTTCCATCGGACTGATGTTTGCCGTAGGTGTATGGAACGATTATTCCACGGTTCAGATTTACATTACATCTCCTGAATTTGTAAACTTCCAGTATAAGCTGCGTGTTATGATTATGGATGGCGATACGCCGCCCACGGCCTATTCGGTGTCGCAGACCACATTGTACAATGCGGGGATTATAGCGGCGATCCTTCCTTTCATGATATTGTATCCTTTCTTGCAGAAGTACTTTGTGAAAGGTGTGAATATTGGGGCTGTTAAGGAGTAGATCAGGGCGTTTTTATGCGATACCATATACAATTTATAACGGACTGTTTTTATACAAAAAAGGATGGCTATGTCCATCCTTTTTTGATCGGTATTAGTGGATTTAAAAAAATTACAAATTTTTTAAAAAAGTTGTTGACAGCTTATGTATTATTTGGTATTATAGTCCTTGCCGCTGGGGAACAGGTTAATAAGAACGGCTTCGACAGTAGCTTGGCTAAGTAATTTTGGAGAGATATCGAAGTGGTCATAACGAGGCGGTCTTGAAAACCGTTTGTCCGCAAGGGCGCGTGGGTTCGAATCCCACTCTCTCCGTTGGGAGATAAGGGATTGTCTCCGCAATGAATCGAATATATAGAATTAGATCAACTGATTAGGAGAAGTACCCAAGAGGTTGAAGGGACACCCCTGGAAAGGGTGCAGGTCGTTAA
>CANSPM010000025.1 GCA_947648875.1 uncultured Lachnospiraceae bacterium | reverse complement strand
CCATACTGGAGGAAATAGTACTCACGCTATTAAATAAAGAACTGCTGCGCAGGGGTGATCTGTTAAGGCAGCGGGGAGATCTGGAACAGTTTCAGAAAAAGGCGCTGGAGGGACTTGCTGGAAAAGCCAGACAGTACAGGAAACAATACCACGATATGCAAAAAGAAAAGGATTTCCTGTACGAAAACTATGCGGATGGACAGATGGATGCTGAAGAATACCGCTACAGGGCCGATCAGTTGGATGGGCAGACGGAGGAATTGGCGGGTAAGATAAAGGCGGTAGAGGCGATATATGACAGGGTGGAGGAAGAGACAGGGAGAGAAATTCAGGATATGAAACAGATCATACGCTATTCGCACTTGGAGGAGTTGACGCAGGAGGCGGTGGATGTATTTGTTAAAAAGGTGACGGTATATAAGGGGAAACGGGTGGAGATTGAGTGGAATTTTTTGGAAATACAATCTCGAGTTTGACACTTGTGAAAGTGAAAAGCGGCTACAGATCCAGTAATTATGCGGGCTGTAGCCATTTTTTCTTAGGAAACGATTTGTGCCTTTTTTGTTTCTTCTGTTTTGGTACTTTATATTGTGTTTTGCATGGCTGATTTTGAGATAAATTCATAATCCGTATGAAAGCCAAATGCCTTGTGTAAATCATCCGTCAGATCTGTTCTCTTGTTTGCTTAATTGTGTATTAAGTAACCAGAAGAGCCGGGACGAGTGGGAAAAACATCAAGCATCTGCGGGATTGTGGTCGTCTGAATTTGCGGAGAGTGCTTGAAGTGCTGGCGGGGGTCACGAGGGGATGAGACTTTATCCCTGCATCTTCTGGCATTGCTTCCGGCATAGAAACAGTTGCATCTAAAGTGCTCATGGGAAATCCTCCTCTCATGATTGGTTTTATAGAAAAAGTATTTCTTTGTATGAATGAAATATACACGAGATGGGAGCGGAATTTCATACAGAAACCAGAAACAGCCATGCCAAAGAATATAAGACGACAGGGGCAGACTATAGGCCACTATTCCGGAAAATAACTTGACACTAATTCCCCATCAACTTTCACCCCACTTGACACTAACTCCACATACTCCTATCAAATTTATGCGGTTTCCCAGACTTTCCCCATGAAAAAAACGCAAAAAGTTCGTGTCACTAACTTGACATACGCGGGCTATGGGCGCTTGAACCTGCGTCGGGTATTCGATGTGCTGGCGGGGGTGACGGGGGGATGAGGCACAGGCGGAAGAGGATGTAATGAAGATTTGCAAAGAGAAAGCCAGGAAGGATTAGCGTTCCATTCTGGCTTTTTCTTGTGTCACAGATAAAAATCCCCCCTGCTATGCAGTTGCTTCTTTTTTGTGTTCAGTTTCTCGTTCTGTTTTTTATATATCCGATATACTATATCTTTTACTACCAAAAAGGTATCCAGTTCGGAAAAATCAAATTCGACTTTTATTTTTTACAGATATCTTCTATCTGTGCCGAATACTTTTTTATTCCATCTAATGAAGATTTAAAGAAGTTTGATAGTTTAAATTATATCATAAAAGGAACAGGTTTAATAGATTCTATTAATAATCCTTTTAAGCACATATTTGGGTAAAAAAATAATATTAAAGGGGAGAAACAGATGTTTCCAGATGGCAACAAACGGGTATCTATGCTGGCGGGAGGCAACGGGACCATGACAAAAACGCTTTCAGAAATCAAATCTAAAAGCGTTTTTGTCCTTTTCATATATGTCACATGGTTTCGCTGATATAGATCTGCACCCTCTTCTGGATGACGTTGCACACATCCTCCAACGGTTTGCTTCCGTCACAGAATGTCTGGGCTTCCTCATAGATAATCTTAAGTATTTCTTTTGTGCGCAAAGGCATATCGCGCGCCTGCTCTGTAAATGCATAAAGCTCTTCAATGGCTTCCGGCGTAAAATCCGCAGTGGTCTGCATCCTTCCTTCTTCGATCAAATTCAGATAATAATCAAAACTATTCTTGGACATTTCTTTGCTGACTGTCAGGGACGAGATGCTTGTCGCGTAGCACTGCCCCTCCTCGCCCAGGACATACTCAAAGAAGGCCCAGACTCCCTCCTGATGTTTTGAATTGGCATTCATCATCAGTACTTCGCCTATGCGCTCGTAAGCGGGGTAGTTCCCATCGTCAAAGGGGTAGTTAATAATTACTTTCCCCTCATTCTCCAATTGCTTACGGGAATCTTGCACAGGACTGTAAAAATATACCAACCATTTCTCTTCTGACTCCCAGGTCTTTCCCTCCGGGTCCGCATAGCGTTTCGCGATTTCAAGCATTTTTGCAAATAAATCTCCGGAGAAATCACACATACCTTTCTCCCAGTCGATCATCCCCCACAGGTCTTCCGAGCCGGACAGCAGGTACTCTAAAATTACCTCAGAACGGGCATTGGTCCGCCACACGGCCTCTTGGTCTGGATAGGTATAGAGCTTTTCCACCAGAGTTTCTATATCCGGCTGGTCGCTGCTGCCCAGTACCGATTCCTTGATCCAGTAACCGTTTGGATGAATATTTGTGCGTATTCCATAGACTTCCTCTCCCATGCGTAATGCCCGGACGGCCGGAAAGTATTCTGCTTCGGTAATTCCCATGGCATCCAGTCCTGGCGCCAGATTCACCAGCACACCTTTCTCCAGAATGCTTTCGCTGACATCAATCACACTTCCGGTAATAATGTCAGGCCCTCGCCCCGCTATGATTTCCACAGACAGCCGCTCTTTAACATCTTCCCCGTAGGTCTCCTCGAGTCTGATAAAGTAATCTGTACTCTGTCTGTTGAAGCCTGCAATTGAATATTTCAACCAGGGATTTACCAAGGAGGTCTGTAGTGTCAGGAGTGTCTTTCCCTCCGCCATGGCTTGGTCCTCCTCTATGACAGGCAGTCCGAGGGCGAAGAGCTTCTCATCATATTGAAATCTTTCTGGTGTCTCCTCCGCCGTGTCTGTCGTTTCAGACGCTTCAATGCCTGTAAACATTGTCTGATCCGTGGATTCCCCTTTTCCTTCAGCCGACGGCTCTAAATCTCCGATGGTTTCTTTACCACACCCGGCCAGAAGCAACGTAATTGTGAGTATTACTATTGCAGCTATCTGGTGCCTTGGATTCCACTGTCGTATCCCTGTCATAATTATTCCCTCCATTTTGATCATACCAAGAGTCGGAAGGGTATCCCCTTCCGACCTGTGGATCTTTTCCGGATCTGTCCATTCCCTGTAACATACTCAGAATACAGGTCTGTTCCGTGTAAGTCAGATATTTGTCTCCCTTCTTCAGAACAGCTTCAAACGGGAGGGTCAATTCCAGGGTCTCACGCATCACTTTGTAGTATCCGTCATCTCCCAACGCTTTCTTTTTCCAGTGGAGAAGCGCGTCTCTTCTCATCAGTGCCTGCCTGTTGCCGGGGATATGCAAGGGCACCAGCGTCTTAAGCTGTTTTAATATTTCTTCTGCCTCATCCCACTGCCGGCTGTTTATCTGCCGCCGCATTTTCTCCATCAGTCTTCTGGCCTCAGGGTCATCTGTAATCAGTTCCGTTCTGGTGAACTCTCCCGAGAGACCCAGACGCATAAAAAGGCGCTCGACAATGGCGCGCTGGGGCATTGTCTCATGACGTTCCAGACGCCGCAGGGTCTTGATGTCGCAAATGCCGTCACACAGAGCCCCCGGGGGGATCCCCAGCATCTGGCGACGGATTCGGATGACGTCATTCATGCAGGACACGCCGTGCATCACATAGAGATAACAATACTCAAATGTCTCATGTGGCACCTGAAATTCTGCGTAAAGCCGTTCCAAGACGGCTTTTATCTCTGTGTTTTCCCGGCGCATCGCGCGCAGAGCGTCAACTTCCTCCGACTCTCCCTGGCGGTGATGACACTCTGTCATCCGTTCCAGAAGCTGGCCGCGCATATCTAAAAGTTCCCAGAGAAAATACATCCGATAGTTATCGCGCAGAATGTCTACGGCGTGGTTGCAGAGCCGAAGGAGCTCAGTCATCTCTGCAAGAGGCGGCGGTTTTTTCCCGGCTGCCGTCAATCGTCCCCGACATAGGAAGAAAACAGCTTTGGGATAGATCTTGGACAGGCCGCGCCCATCCAGACCGGCGTCTTCTATGTATGTCAGAATTTCTCCGTACCTCGAGAGCCTTGCTCCGTCCTTGCGGTACTGCTCGGCTTCCAGAATCAGATTTAGTTCTTTAATGGAAAGTGTCAGGTGGGAGAGGGGTTTATGCTCCAGCGCGGGAACAGTCAGGCGAATGGCCTCATCAAACAGGGGCCACAGTTCCTCCCGGGACGCGCCGCCACAGCGTCTGATCTGTGCCAGCATGCTCAGATAAAACTGTTTCTCCAGCTTTCTCCCTATATCGCCGGTTCCCTTTCCGCATCCGGCATAGTATTCCTCCAGCAGTCTTTCTGCCCGTTCTGCTTCTTCCCAAGTGACGCAGTGGAGGATTCGTTGCCGGGCCTCCCAGCGTCGGTACTCCGTAACCCCCAAAAAAAGTTCATAATCTTCCGAGCCTATGCCCAGTCTTTCCGCAATGGCATCCTGTAACAGCTTGTTCGGTAGTCGTTTACCGCTTTCCAGAAGAGAGAGTTCTTGCGAAGTACACAGTCCCTCACACAACTGTCTCATGGTAATACCGTATTTTCTGCGCGTTCTGGTGATATACATGCTGAACTGCCTATTTTTTTCTTTGTCTCCCATAGACACCCTCTTTCAACGGTCATATCACATCGAGATTAATACCTTCATTATAGTATACAATACTACTGGCATCCTGGCAATAAGTTTTTAAGTTTTCCACAATGAGTACACGGCAGAATTTTTGCTGTCTGACAGAAAGTTGGCGTAACCGGATGCCGGTCAGCAGAGAAATACAGGAAATACCAGTCATCTCTCTTGCAATGCATCCTATCTTCCGATATAATAAAATAACGACGCGAATAGCGTACCGGACATTTAGAGCGGGTGGATATTTGGAAAAATGGAACAGAAGTTCTAAGGAACTTCAATTTATAGAAAGGAACGGTGTACAATGGACGAATCACTGAAACAGAAACTGATTGAGAACGGCGCGGATGTGGAGGGAACTCTGCACCGCTTTATGGGCAATGAAGCGCTCTTTTCAAAGTTCCTGCTGAAGTTCAAAGATGATAAGAACTATGCGGGACTGACGGAGTGTCTGGACCAGGGAAACTATGAGGAGGCCTTTAAATACGCACATACACTCAAAGGAGTGAGCGCCAATCTGGGCCTGGACCCGGTCTGCGGGCCGGTATCGGCCCTCACGGAACTGCTTCGGGGAAAGGCACCGTCGGAAGTGGACACCGATCAGGTGACAGCGCAGAGGGCGGCATTGGAGGAGGCCTATGGGCGCTTCATGGAACTAATTGGAAATTGAGATTTTTCTAGACGGAAAAGCAGGTTCATCCGCAAAGATAAAGGCGCGGATTATTGACATTCCGAAGTGGATATGTTAAGATTGTTCCTGAACCTGTCGGGCGCGTGTGCTGTGCTTTAGAAGGAAAATGCAGGCAAATTTCAGAATTCATGGGGATTAGAATGTATGGATGAGCAGAAGATCGTGATTGTAGAGGAAGAGGTAAACAAGACCAGGATTGAGAAGCGGAAAATTCTGATTGTGGACGATGAGGAAGTAAACAGGGTTATACTGGATAACCTGTTCCAAGATGAATATGTCACTATCCAGGCCAGCAACGGGCAGGAGGCCATAGAGCAGATCAAGGCAAACAAGGATCTTGTACTGGTGCTGCTTGATATTGTCATGCCTCAGATGGATGGATTTGGCGTGTTGGAATATATGAAGTCCGAAGACATGATCCAGCATCTCCCTGTGATTCTGATTACCAGCGAGACAGTCAGAAACAGTGAAGACAGGGCGTATACGTATGGCATTGCTGATGTGATACATAAGCCCTTCTATCCGGATATTGTAAAGCGCAGGGCGAACAATATTGTGGAACTGTATCAGAACAAACATAATATGGAGGTGCGTCTCAAGGAGCAGGAGATAGAGATTCTTGCCCAGCAGAAGAAAATTCAGAATAACAACGAGTTTATGATAGACGCACTCAGCTCCGTGGTGGAGTTCAGGAGTTCGGAGACCGGAGAGCACATACGCCGTATCAAATATTTCACAAGGATACTGCTCAAGTACATGGAGAAATATTTTCCCAAATACGGCCTTACAAAATCACAGATAGATGCCATAGCCAGGGCCTCGGCGCTGCATGATATCGGTAAGATCGGAATCCCGGACGCGATTTTGTTAAAGCCTGCGCGCCTGACACCGGAGGAGTTCGAGGTGATCAAAACCCATCCGGTCATTGGCTGTGATATTTTGGAAAAGTTCCGCAAGACGCAGACAGACGAATTTTACCGTTACTGTTATGAGATTTGCCGGTGGCACCATGAGAGATGGGATGGGAACGGATATCCGGATCATCTTGTGGGAGACCAGATTCCCATCAGCGCGCAGATTGTATCCATTGTGGACGTATATGACGCGTTGGTAAGTGAGAGGGTTTACAAGGGCGTGTACGGTAATTCTCTGGCCTACCAGATGATTCTTGGCGGCGAGTGCGGGCACTTCTCACCGGATGTAATTGAATGCTTCCAGCTGGCCAAAGAAGACTTCTTCAATATAGTAGAAGTAATCAAAATGTTCGATTTTTCTAATTAATGTTTTCCATACATAAAAACAGCGGAACCACAATGTGGGGTTCGTTGTTTTTTGTGGGAAATTTGGAGATAAGTTTCAGTCCTGGTTAGGAGGACAGAGGAAAGTTTCTATGTGTCGACAGAGTTTGGATATGAGTCCCTTTGAGCATGTATTGGAGATCATTCTGGAATTTGACGAGGAGGGACTGATTACATACGGCAATGCCGCAGCAAGAGAAAAACTGGGGTATGATCAGGGGGTGGAGAGCCTTTTTATAGGTACTGTATTCCCCGGGGGGTTCCAGAAGGAGGATGGCGGTTTCAGGGCGCTCCATCCCTTCGGCATGGAAATCCACCATATGACAGCGTACCGTAAAAATCAGACTTGTTTTCCCACAGATGTGAGAGTTCTGCGTCAGGGAGAGAAAGACGGTTACATCTGCATGGCTAACGATGTGCTGGAAAAGGAATTTTTGAGTCATGAGCTTGAGCAGGTGAAGCAGGAGGCTCAGGATGCCATGCGGGTCAAGTCGGAGTTTGTGGCCAATGTGACGCATGAACTGCGCACGCCGGTAAATGGGATCTCGGGACAGATCAGGGAGTTATTGCCCTTAGAGACAGAGAAGGATAAACTCCGCAAGCTGAAGCTGGTTGAACGTTGCTGTGGGGAAATGAATAAGATTATCAATAATATTCTGGACTTTTCCAAGTTGGAGGCAGGGAAGTTTTTACTTGAAAAGGCCCGTTTTTCCATTCGTAACACTATAGATTATGTGATGGCCAGCCACAAGGGGCGTATCACGGAGAAAGGACTGGATTTCTTTGTAACAGTCTCCCCCGGTGTACCGGAGTATGTGGTGGGGGATGAATTGCGGATTGTGCAGGTGCTGAATAATCTGCTGTCCAATGCGCAGAAGTTTACCAGTGTGGGAAAGATTACGTTGGAAGTCATCAAGACGGCACAGACCGGGGACTCGCAGGAACTTTTCTTTCTGGTAAGCGACACAGGAATCGGCATCGAGCCCAAGGATCAGGAGAAACTGTTTCAGAGTTTTTCCCAGGTGGATGCTTCCACTTCACGAAAATATGGGGGGACGGGTCTGGGTCTTTCCATCTGCCGTCAGCTGGTGGAGCTTATGGACGGCAGCATTAATGTAGAGAGCGTAAAGGGGAGGGGGACCACGTTTTCCTTTTCGGTATGGGTGGGGTGTGACCCGGAGACGGAACCCGGGGAAGAAGATATGGTGCAGCCCAGGCCCCTGGTATCGGTTGGAGAAAGCGCTCCTTCGGAGGAACAGGACGCGTCTCATTATGGAACGGCATCCAATCTCGAAGCATTACAGAAGAATCTGTCTAAATTGATTCTCTCGGTGGAGATGGAGAATTGGGAGAAGGCGGAAATGTTTATGGAGACAATCCGGCAGCTTACCGCCGATGCTCCACAGGATGTGGGCCGGGCGGTGCTGCGGCTTAAGATGGCCATTCAAAAGGAGAACTATGACAGAATATCTACAGGCATGGATACCCTGAAAGCTCTGATCGGCGGGGAATCTTAAGCAGCATATTTCCAGACCACAGACTGAGATAATCAGATTGTGAGAAAGGGGGGCGGAGTATGAAAGACCGCGCAAGGGGTGTCGTCCTGATTGTGGATGATGTGGAGACCAACCGCGTGATTCTTGGCGAGATCATAGGGGATATGGGGTGTAAGACCGTGCTGGCTGAGAACGGCTTACAGGCTCTGGAACAGGTTCGCGAAGAACTGCCCAATCTTGTGTTGACAGATATCTCCATGCCGGAGATGGATGGCTATGAGTTGTGCAGGGTATTGAAGGCCAATGTGGAGACTAAGAGCATTCCCATTATATTTATTTCTGCTTTTGACAATCCGAAGGACATTGTCAAGGGGTTTGATCTGGGGGGCGGGGATTACATAACCAAGCCATTTATTCCGGAACTGGTGCAGGCCAGAGTAAATGTTCATCTGAAACTATACGAGGCCACTAAGGAAATCAGGGAGGCCAACAGACGCCTACAGGCTTCTGTCAATGAGCAGTTGCGGCAGATGGAGGAGGAACGGAAAAGCGTGCTTTACGCCCTGGCCGGCGTGGCGGCGGAGAATTCCTGGCATGCCGACGATTATATAGAAAGGATGCGGTACAACTGCCGGATACTGGCACAGAGCATGCAACTGTCGCCACTGTTTGAAGATCAGATATCGGACAGCTTTGTGGAGACCATAGAGTTTGCTGCGCCGCTGTGCGATATCGGCAATATAGGTGTTCCGAAGGAGATTCTGCAAAAGCAGTCGGGATTAAACGATGAAGAGCGGGAGCAGATGAAGGGACATACGCGAATCGGAACCAAACTTCTTGAAGATTTGAAGGTTACCAGCGATTACAATGATTTCATACAGATTTCAGAAGATATCACTCATTTCCACCATGAGAATTGGGATGGAAGCGGTTATCCTGAGGGAAAGAAAGGAAATGAGATACCACTGGCTGCGCAGATTGTCGCCATGTCAAGCATGTATTGTGCCCTGACAGAGAATAGAAGTTTCCGTCAGGGATATGACAGGGAGAAGGCATTGGAGATTATGCAGCGAGAGGCTGAACAGAGATTCAACCCCCATATTTTCGGCATATTCTGCAAAGTCGCCAGACAGCTGCGTTAGCGCAAAAAGCCTGAGATGAGGCATTGACCGGTATGATTACACGGATTGCCAAGGCATAAAGAATATAAAGAAATTGCAATGGAGGAACGGTACTATGATGACGGATGAGGAGTTTTTAAGGATTGCGCGCTATATGAAACAGCGCTACGGTATTGACCTGAGTCAGAAGAAGGTCATTATGAACGGCAGACTTGAAAACCACATTAAGTCAGGGGGCTGGAGCAGCTTCAACGCTTATATGAATGATATGGAGAAGGACGGCTCCGGGCAGCTGGAAAAACAGCTGGTGAATCTGCTGACCACGAACCATACCTATTTTATGCGGGAGTTTGAGCATTTTGAATTTTTTAAGAATGTGGTATTGCCGCAGCTTAGGCAGAGGGAACAGGGCACCCGGGACCTGCGGATCTGGTGCGGCGCCGCTTCCACCGGCGAGGAACCATATATGATTGCCATGACGCTCAAGGATTTTTTTGGGCTGGATGCCTCGGCCTGGGATACCAAGGTGCTGGCCACGGATATATCTACCAAAGTGCTACAGCAGGCAATCGCGGGTGTATACACGGAGGAACAGCTGAAAAGTATTCCGGAACAGTGGAAGAGGCACTTTTTTAAGAAGCTGTCAGAGGGATCTTTTCAGGTTAAGGAGGAACTTAAGCAGGAGGTGATCTTCCGCCAGTTCAACCTGATGTCGCCGTTTCCCTTCAAGAAGAGAATGCATACTATCTTTTTGAGAAATGTTATGATATACTTTGATGAGAACACGAAAAATGAGCTGCTTCATAAAGTTTACAATTTTCTGGAGCCGGGCGGTTATCTTTTTATTGGCATGACAGAAACCCTGGACCGGGCACAGATTCCTTTTGAGTTGGTGCAGCCATCTATATTTCGAAAAGCATAGGGGGGGATGATGGATGTATGCAGCCGATTAAAGTGTTGGTAGTAGAAGATTCCATGGTGTTCCGGGAACTGCTGGTGCAGAATCTCAATCGGGACCCGGCCATTCAGGTCGTGGCCACCGCGAGAGATCCCTATGAGGCCAGGGATGCCATTATTGCGCATAAGCCGGATGTCATGACCCTGGACGTAGAACTGCCTAGAATGAATGGCATAGAGTTTCTGCGCAAGCTGATGCCACAGTATCCTCTTCCGGTGGTGGTCATCAGTTCTCTGAGCGACAAAGTGTTCGACGCCTTGAACGCGGGAGCCGTGGATTTCGTGGCAAAGCCTGCGGTGTCGTCACGGGAGCAATTGGAGGCGTTTATACAGACGGAACTGTTGGTAAAGATAAAAATTGCCTCCACTGCGAACATCAGTCAGATTAAGCAGAAAGCCATGCACCAGATGGAACAGGCATCGGCGCTCACTGCCAAGGGGAGAGATCTGGTGGTGGCGATAGGCGCTTCCACCGGGGGCACGGAAGCCATTTTTTCCGTGGTTCAGAACTTTGGCACAGATATTCCGGGCGTTGTGATTGTACAACATATGCCTCCGGGATTTACCAACATGTATGCCAAGAGACTGGATAATCAGTGCAGAGTGATTGTCAAGGAGGCGGAGACGGGGGACCAGGTGAAGCCCGGCCATGTGCTGATTGCCCCCGGCGGCGACAGACATATGCGCCTGGTTAAGGTAAACGGTGTTTATCAGGTAGAGTGCAAGGCGGGACCGAAAGTCAATGGACATTGTCCGTCCGTGGATGTGTTATTTGACTCCGTGGCAAAGGTAGCCGGGCCCAGGGCATTGGGCATCATTCTGACAGGCATGGGGGGAGACGGCGCCAGGGGCCTGCTGGAGATGCGCAAGGCAGGAGCCCATACCATCGGACAGGATGAGTCTACCTGCGTGGTATACGGGATGCCCAAGGTGGCTTATGATCTGGGGGCCGTGGAGTATCAGGAAAAACTGCAGGATGTGGCCAGGAGGGCTTATGCTGTACTGAGTAGAATGTAGAGTCAAACAGGAATGGTATATCAACGCAATCTTGTGGGTCTTGCTCTCAAGATGCAGAAAAGAGGTAAATATGAAGATTTTATTGGCTGAGGACGATTTTGTCACAAGAAAATTTATGGTGGGTTTTCTGTCCAAATACGGTGAGTGTGATGTCACCGTGGATGGCATGGAGGCGGTGGATGCTTTCATGATGGCGCTGGAAGACGGCGAACCCTATGATCTGGTGTGTCTGGATATCATGATGCCGGTCATGGACGGCTATCAGGCGCTGATGGGCATCCGGAATTTGGAAAAGGACAGAGGAATCGCGGAGGATAAGCGGGCGAAGGTGATCATGACCACGGCGCTCAACGATGAGAAAAATGTGAAGATGGCATTTGAACTTGGCTGTACAATCTATTCGGGTAAGCCCATTGACAAGGAAAGATTTGAGCAGGCCATGAAAAAGCTGGGCTTGATATAATCTGATAAAAATTTACAGGAAAGGAGAAAGTATGGCTGAAGAATTTAACACAGAGGGAATGTTAGACATTTATCTGTTTGAGAACGAACAGCTTCTGGAGCAGTTGCAGGAAATGGTACTGGAGCAGAAAGACGCGGAATGTTTTGATCAGGACAGCATCAATGAGATATTCCGTACCATGCATACTATTAAAGGCTCTTCGGGCATTATGATGTTTGATAACATCACTGCAATTTCCCATAAGCTGGAAGATGTTTTCTTTTACCTGAGGGAATCTCATCCAGAGCATGTGCCGCACTTAAAACTTGTGGAGCATGTGCTGGAAGTAGCGGATTTTATCACTGAGGAGATGGATAAGATTCGTAATGGCAATGCGGCTGACGGAAATCCGGAAAGTATCATCAAGGAACTGGATGCTTTTCTGGAGGCCATTAAACAGGGGGTGGGGGAGGATGCTCTGATGCCGGAGAACGTGCATGAAGAGCCCAAGCAGTTTTACATAGCTCCCGTTGCCACGGATGCCAGCCGCTTCTATAAGGTATATATCACATTCTCACCAGAGACGGTAATGGCTAATATCCATGCGTATAAGGTGGTCTACGCAATGAAGGAGATTGCAGAGGATCTGTTATATTCCCCTGAGGATATCATCTCCGATGAGTCCAGCGGCGAGACGATTTTGAAGGAAGGTTTCAAGATTCTCTTACAGGCTCAGTGCACAGAGACGGAGATCAGAGACCTGATAGGAGTGGGCTATGACATCGAGAAAGTGGATGTCTATGAATGCAAGGCCGAGGAGTTCCTGCTGGGATTTGATTTTGGCAACCAGATGCCTCAGATTGATCTGGAGTCCAGCGTGGAGACCATAGAGGCCAAGGCGGAGCAGGCTGTTGAGAAGAAGGCGGCGGAAAAGTCCCAGATGGCTCCCGGTGACTTCGTCATCCAGACCAAGGAGCCCGGACGTCCCAAGAAGCTTGCAAAGGATAAGCAGAAAGGGGCTAAGGATGCCTTTATTAGTGTCAATGTGTCCAAGATGGATCAACTGATGGATCTGATCGGTGAGCTTGTTATCGCGGAGTCAGTGGTATTGCAAAACCCGGATCTGAAAGTGCCTGGCTTAAACCTGCCTAATTTCAACAAGGCGGCGGGACAGATGTCCAAGATTTCCACAGATTTGCAGAATGTCATTATGTCCATGAGAATGATGCCTCTGACAAATCTGTTCCAGAAAATGAATCGTATTGTCTTTGATGTCTCCCGCAAGCTGGGCAAGGACATTGATTTTGAGATGATCGGTGAGCACACCGAAGTGGATAAGAACATAATTGAAAATATCTCAGACCCGTTGATGCATCTGGTGCGTAATGCGGTGGATCATGGCATTGAGACCAACCAGGAACGCAAGGAGAGCGGCAAGCCGGATAAGGGAAAGATAACTCTCTCCGCCAGAACGGAGGCCGGTAAGGTATGGATCAGTGTGGTGGACAACGGAAAAGGCCTGGATCGGGTAAAAATCCTGGCAAAGGCCAGAAAGCAAGGGCTCCTGGAGGACGGCAAACTGGACAGCGAGTACACGGACAAGGAAGTATTCAAATTCATTACATTGCCGGGATTCTCTACCAATGAGCAAGTGACAGAGTATTCCGGACGAGGCGTGGGAATGGATGTGGTGGTGCAGAATATTCAGACCATTGGCGGCGCTTTGGAGATTGAGAGTGAAGCCGGTATGGGAACCACCATGACACTGAAGATTCCTCTTACCCTGGCGATAATAGACGGCATTGTGATGGAGGCGGGGACCTCTTCCTTCGTGGTGGAGACAGGTGTTGTCAAGCAGTTTGTCAGCGTAAGAGAAAACATGATGATTCATGAGCCCAACGGTGACGAGTATATCATGATTCGGGGAGAATGTTATCCCGTGCTTCGACTGGGAGAGTGGTATGGCCTGAAAGATTACCGCAAGTCGGTGGAAGACGGTATGATGCTGATCTTTGAGGTGGAAGGAAAGGCCATATGCCTCTTTGTGGACAAATTGATAGGCGAGCAGGAGATTGTAGTAAAACCTATTCCTTCCTATATCAAGAAAGTAAAGGGACTGTCTGGCTGTACGCAGTTAGGAGACGGCAGCATTGCGCTGATACTTGATCCGGTAGGATTGATAGAATAAACGCATGAAAGGGAGGTGGCTGCATGGAGGCAAATAGTGAAGCAACAAGGCAGACAGACTATGGCCAAAGCGCGGGTGACGGGCGCGACGCACAGAAGGATAAATATATGACCTTCAAGTCCGGCAATGAATACTATGGCCTAAAGATCCAGTATGTAAATGAAATAATACCATTCCAGACAATAACGGCAATACCGGAGACGGCAGAATATATCAAGGGTTTGATTAATCTGCGGGGAAAGATACTGCCAGTCATTGACATCAGCCTTCGGTTCAAACAGAACCCTTATGAGTACAATGACAGAACCTGCATTATCGTGATCGATGTGCAGTCCACGGTAGTGGGACTGATTATTGAAAATATAGCAGAGGTTGTGGAGATCAGGGAGGAGAACATTCTGCCTCCGCCCAGCATCGGCAGATCAGATAAGGTACAGAACAAATATGTGTATGGTATAGGAAAGGTAGGAGATTCGGTGAAACTTCTGCTGGACCCCGAGAAGCTGATAAACGATGAGGATGCGTCGGCTATAGAACAGGCAAACAATATGGAAGCAGAAGAGAGAGAGGTATAAATCGATGAAAAATATGAAGTTTAAGACAAGATTAATCATTGGCTTTGTAATTCCAGTTGTATTGACAATAATCAATACCTACATAGCCATTTCCTGTACTAAGGGAATTCTGAGAGCTTCAGACCCGGACAGATATTATGAGATTGCTGTGGTCTTCTACCTCTGTGTTGTGGCTGTGGCCATTGCCATTACGATAATCTATGGCCTTTCGGTTGTAAAGACCATGAGAATTTCTCTGGATCAACTTTCTGATGCCGCGAAGGATATTGCTAAAGGCCGGGTGGATGTTAAGCTGGTAAAGCATAACAATGACGAGTTTGGTGACCTGGTAGATGAGTACTGCAAGGTGATAGATAACATTAAATATCAGGCGGGTATTGCCGAGGAAGTATCCAAGGGAAACCTTACTGTGGTGGTGAATCCCAGATCTTCCGAAGACCTGCTGGGGCAATCCCTGAAAAAGCTGGTAGAGGACAATAATCAGGTGCTGACCAGCATCAGTGAGGCTGCCTATCAGGTGACCATTGGCTCTTCCCAGATGGCGAGCGCAAGCCAGTCTCTGGCGCAGGGGTCCACAGAGCAGGCAAGCGCTATCCAGCAGATTACCGCTTCCATCGACGAGGTCGTTGAGAGAACTGCTCAGAACGCGGAACAGGCTAACAAGGCGGCGGAACTGGTAGAGAATGCGATTAAGGATGTTAAGCAGGGCAATAAGAGAATGCAGGATATGATGGCCGCTATGGCGGATATCAACAGATCCTCAGAGAGTATTTCCAAGATTATCAAGACGATTGACGATATTGCTTTTCAGACCAATATCCTGGCACTGAACGCGGCAGTGGAGGCCGCAAGAGCAGGTGAAGCAGGCAAGGGCTTCGCGGTAGTAGCGGAGGAAGTGAGAAGTCTGGCCGCCAAGAGTGCGGCGGCGGCATCTGAGACGGCGGGTCTGATTGAGGATTCCATCAGTAAGGTAAGCCAGGGCTCCCAGATGGCGGATGAGACGGCCAAAGCGCTGGAGTTGATTACGCAAGTGGTAAACCAGAGCGAAGTGCTGATCAACAATATTGCCCAGGCCTGCAACTATCAGGCAACCGGCGGTGCGCAGATCAAGCAGGCAATCACACAGGTTTCCCAGGTGGTGCAGACCAATTCCGCCACCAGCGAAGAATGTGCTTCCGCAAGTGAAGAATTGTCCAACCAGGCAGACCGGATGCGTGAACAGCTCTCCATATACAACCTTGGAAACAGAAGTTCTTCCGCCGCTTCCACCCTGGGTTCTTTCACTGCCCCCAACGCAAATGAGCAGATTATTTCCCTTGACGGAGATGGCTTTGGCAAATATTAATATTTTGTACGACTGTTTAGTATCGACTGTGTGAAGCAATTCGCACAGTCGATTTGTGTTTATGGCAATAGAGGCCCTGCGGAGCATGGAACATATGGCGTTTACGGAGTACTGCCGGTGTACAAAAATGAGAAAAAGATTTCACAGTCCTGCTAAATGTGATATAATGAGCAGAAGTTCTACAGAGTAAGACCTGTGTCAAAGCGCAGGGAAACAGGATGCCAACAAAGGATATGCGCGCAGGCGCAGAGTATTTACGTGCGTATACCTAATCTGGAGGTCGGGACACATGGAAAATGGAATTACAAAAAAGCAGTCCGCAGTTTTGCAGGGAATTGCCATTTGGATGATGGTCTATCATCATCTGTATTCATTTGCGGTAGAATATAATTCCGTCTTTCCTTTTCTCCAGGCGGAAGGCGCGGCACGGATCGCGTGGTTTTGTAAACTCTGCGTGGGAATATTTACATTTGTCAGCGGTTACGGAATGTATTTTGTGATGGACAGGCAGCCCAGGGAGAATTTTTGGGGAAGAATGAAGGCGGAGTATTGCTGCGTACTGAAGCGCATCATCAAGTTATATGGCAAGCTCTGGCTGGTGATGTTCCTCTATATGGGAATTATATTTGGAGCATTGAGACTTCCTTTTGATCCCTCACAGCTCCCCGGCAACCTGACAGCGCTGAATCCTACCTACAACGGGGCCTGGTGGTATGTGGAGCAATATGCCAAGATGCTGTTGGTATTGCCTTTCCTGGACCTGTTGCTGACACGCTTTAAGCAGCCGGTGGAGAGGAAACACTGGAGCGTATTTTACCTGTCCCTAGCGCTGCTGGGTGTGGGAGCGGTTTTGGCAGGATGGCTGTGCTGGCCGGAACTGTGGAAGGTGGTTCTGACGGTGAAGAGTGGTCTGCGACTTTCCTTTTTATTGATCTTTGTGGTGGGATATCTGACGGCCCGATTTGCGTTGTATCAACGGATGGATAAAGCGCTGCGGCGCTGGGGGGGCTGGCTTCCCGTCTGTGCGTCAGTGGTTCTACTATGCGTGGTCATAGTCCTGCGAGTGTGGCTGGCAAAGGATGCGGCCTATGCAAAGCTGGACTTTCTATTTGTGCCCATGTTTGTTTATGGACTGTTGACATTGCTTGCTCATGTTCCGCCCCTGCGCGTTTTTCTGGCATGGTGGGGACGGCAATCCACTTATATATGGTTGGTACATGGTTTTCTGTATGGATGGCTGTACTATTTTATCAAACCCCATGTCCGGCTGGATATCTGGATTTATCTCAGTGTTCTTGTGGCATCAGCGGCAGTCTCAATGCTGCTGCGGGCGCTGGGAAATTTGCCGGGCAGATGGCTAAGGCGAGTCCGGGAACAGGGAGGGGCGGTATAAGGCGGCATATCCCGGAAAGTACCCGGGCTTATACGCGATCCCAGGGCTATCATACAGGAAATAAAAGGAGGAACTGCTGTGGCTTCTATCAGGGATGTAGCTTCAAGGGCAGGTGTGGCTGTATCTACGGTCTCAAAAGTATTAAATCATTATCCCAATATCAGCGAATTTACCAGACAGAAGGTAAATGAGGCGATTGAGGAACTGGGTTTTGTTCCAAATGCCGTGGCGGCGGCATTGTCCTCCAAACAGGCGGGGCGTATAGCGCTGCTGATACATTTGAACACCAATACCCAGGCTATAGATGAGATCAGTATGCAGTACCTGGCCGGTGCATTGGAGAGCGCCAGAGAGTACGATCTGGATGTGGTGACGGTATTCTTTTCCATGCTGGAGGGCATGGGAGTAGAAGAGGTCATAGGATATTTTCGCTCACAGAGTATCAACGGCATTATAATATACGGGGTATCCAAGGAAGACCGGGTGCTGCATGAACTGATTCGGAGGCAGATTTTCCGGATTGTGTTGGTGGATGTCCCTCTGATTAACGAGAGCACTTCCTGTGTGTGGATTGATCAGAGAGCAGCGCAGTATGCGGTGGCGGAGAAAACCATGCTGATGGATACCATACTCTATAAGAAAGTGCTATATATCGCGGGGAAAAGCAATGGCTATGTGACAGGGGAGCGGATCAGAGGTATGGAAGAGCTGGCGCAGGACTATAATCTGGAGATGATTGTCCGAAACGGAGAGTTTTCTGAGAGAAAAGCCCGGGAATTGACCATGGAGTACGCCCAGGAGCAGGATATGGTGGTATGCGCGTCGGATCTGATGGCCATAGGCGCCATGCGGGCGCTGACGGATATGGATATTTTCAGGCCCGTATGCGGATTTGACGGACTGACGCTGATGGGGTATGTGGGACAGCAAATGAATACGGTGCGGCAGGATTTCGCCAGAATCTCTCAGGAAGCGGTGGCGGAATTGGAGACCCTGATGCATGGCGGCTGTGGCCGGGAAGTTGTATTAGATTATACATTGGTACGTTTGAATTATGAAGATATAATACGCTAGTAGACGGAACCCGGCGAGATATTGAAAATTTTCTGCGCCGGGTTTTCAGTTTATGGCAATGAAATCCCCAGAACACAGATTCCGTTGTTTTTCCGGGAAGGGGCAATCGGGAAATCAGTTTGCAGACATATAGTCAACAGTTCAGCACATGCAGTTCGTGAAGCGCGCGGGTGGCGGCAACATACAGGAGTTTGGCCTGCCGGGGATCATCGGGACCATGCTGCATATCCAGATTCCAGAGAATCACGGCGTCAAACTCCAGGCCCTTCACCAGACGGACGGGGAGCACCATTGTGCCCACGGAAAAATTGGCGGCGGCCCCGTCGGTCAGGGGGGTCAATGGGGTGAGGAGATGACGGGCGTTGGCCGCTTCTTCCTCGTTTCGACAGATCACAGCGGTGGTGCGGTAGCCTCTGGACTGGATATCGGTGATGAGACGGGCGGCGTGCTCTGCCATCTCCATGTCACTCCAGAATCTGGCTTCTTCCACCGGTATGCCGTGACGGATCACCGGTTGGATTTTGTAACGACCGGAGGAAGCCTTTTCCAGAATCCTGCCTGCGTATTGAGAGATTTCAATGGTGTTTCTATAGCTTTTCTGCAATAAAAGAAATTGATCCCTCTCATTCTTTAAAAACAGTTTTTGCAGTTCATACCAGTCGTTCAATCCGGTATCGTAATGTATATTCTGAGATACATCGCCCATAATTGTAAAATAGGTGGCGGGCAGTAAAGTTCGCAGCACATAGTAAATGCCGATACCGAAGTCCTGGGCCTCATCCAGAAACAGCAGGCCAAATTCCTCATTGGGCGCTTTCTGGTACACCCGGTAGTGAATCAACGACAGGGCGGCAATGTCGTAAACATCATACTCCCGACGTCTAAGCCGGTCGAGATGGGCCTGCCATGCGCCGACGGAAAGGGAGATTCCAGGCGTATCTTGATGGGTGTTCCACCATAACTCCAGGTAGTTCAGGTAGAGTTCATAGATGCTTTCGGTGGGACGCATGGCCTTATAGTGCCCGGCGTATTCTTTGAGCTTGGCCTGTAGTCGGTCTCTGTCTTCCCCGCTCATCAGAAATTTAATTCTGGTTCTGACACGTTCATCCAGCGTGGACAACAGGGTACAGATGCTGAAGGAGGGATTTTCCTGAAAGAGTGTGGCATTGTTACTTTCCGACAGGATGGTGCCGATCTGTTTATCCTGTAGGGGAGACAGGTCCACCAGAGACTCCCGCAGATGCAGCAGGTATAATTCCAACTCCTGCATAAAAGAGAGGGTGCAGCGCCAGGGCGCGGTGGCATATGCATCCGAGTCATCGCCCCCTCCGGGGGCGGCGCCCGGTTCATAATACTTGTTTTTCTTGAGCCAGTCCTTTTCGCAGAGGCGCGCAAAGAGTTGGTCCATGCGCATGTGTTTGATATTGGGCACATCCAGTTCCGGCAGACCACTGGTGATATAATTCAGTAGCAGATCATTGCTGCCGATAATACAGTATTCGTTGGATTCAAAACGGTGCTTATAATTATAGAGCAGGTAGGATATGCGGTGCATGGCTACCGTGGTCTTTCCGCTGCCCGTCACGCCCTGGACAATCAGGTTGGCAAAGGGAGATTTTCGGATGATAGCATTTTGTTCCTGTTGAATGGTGGCTATGATCTCACCCAGCACCGCGTCCTTGTTTTTGGACAGGTACTGTACCAGAAGTTCGTCGTTGGAGGCCACGTCGCTGTCATAATAGCCCAGAAGTTTTCCATTTTCCACATTGTAAGTTCGTTTCAGGTGCAGGTCAATGGAGATGGGTTTTTCGTCCGGTAGGCCGTATTCTCCCTGTCCCAGTTCATTTTCGTAATAAACACTGGAGATGGGGGCCCGCCAGTCGGCAATCAGTACCTCCGTCTTATTGCGAAACACGCCGTTTTTGCCGATATAGACCCGCTGTTCCAGATCGGAAGCCTTCTCTGTAAAGTCAATGCGTCCGAAATAGGGTTTGTCCTGCGCCGCCCGGTTTTTCCGCAGGGAGGCGGCGGCATGTTCCTCCAGGCTGCTGGCGGTCATCAGCTGATTATACAGCTCCACGTCCCCGCTGTTTATCGCCTTGTAGAGTTCCTGCACCTGGGTGTGCCGCTGCTCGTATTCCTGCTGGTATTTGATTACATTCCGCACTATGATATCCAGACATTCCTGAAAGTGCAGCTGTTCCTGTCGCATTTCCTGCTCCTGATTTGCCATAGAATTTTCACCTTTCCGCATAATGGTTTTTCTTATATATAAATTATAAGAGAAATAAAAAATATTACTAGACTTTTTTTTCTATATGTGTTACGATGTTTACTGTAATTATATCTAAAATAGCTATCGTATAAGCGATAGCTATTTTACGTTAAAGGAGGAAATGATATGCGGCCTGAGAGAAAATCCAACAAAAAGATAATTGTGTTGGAAAAAAACATTATACTGTTTATTCTTGCGTTAAATACAGTATTACACGGCAAGCATGCATTTACGCTTAATTATTTATATGATACCGATGACGTGCTGTATTTTAGGGAAAGTACATTGAACTGGTTGGAAATTGGCAGACAAGGGGCGGTATTTACAAAAAGAATATTTGGGCTGCTGTGGTATAATCCCTATTTTGTGGGTGTAGCCGGTATTGTTTTGTTCTCGATATTGCAATATCTGCTAATTTGCCTGTTGCGTTTTACAGGTAACAGAATTTGTAAGCAGTCTGCAATTACATTTGTAGCAGTTTTTGCAACTTCACCCATATGGGTATATCAGTTCTATTTTTCGGTTCAATGGGTAGAGATTGTATGGGCCATGCTGCTTCTGACTTTTGTGGAGTACTTCAGTTACATCCTGTTTTGCGACGAGTATTGGTATAAGGGAAGAATACTTCAGAAACTATTGTTCTTTATTGGAGAAACCATACTCTTAATATGGGCCTTCTCTACCTACCAGGCGATGGTGGTATTATTTATAGCGCTGGCCGCGTCGCTGTATCTGTTATCTCTCACAGAGAGAAGGCTGGACAGGGAAATGGTGATAGATTATGTACTAAGAGGAGGATGGCAGGTTGCGGTTTTTGGAGTGGCATATATTTTGAATACCATTCTGACACGGCAATTTTTCGGTACAAGCGATTATTTGGGAGCGCAGAGGGTATGGAATACATGGGATACTGCAAAGATTATGGAGGGATTAAAGACATATTTCAAAAATTCTTATATGGGACTGGATATTCCATATTCGTGGTTAATGGGGCTGGCCACAATCGGAGCGCTAATCGTTTTGCTTAAGGTAATGTGTGATAAGAAGTATACCCTGTGCCATAAATGTTTATACGCAGTCTCCATGTCAGTGACAGTTGCGTCTGTACACCTGCTCAATGTATATTGCGGCAGGGCAACGGCTGTGAGAACACAGATTGCATACCCCTTTGTACTGGGCTTTCTATGCTTTTATATTGTATATCTGATCCAGAATAGAAAGGAGAAGGGCATTGTCTTATGTAAGTATGCAGTCCTGTTTGTGCTGTTTCTTGGTACGATCCGTCAAATGGGCAATACATTGCGCCTTTGGTATACGGATGATGTTAAATGCAGAATCGACATGGAGATAATGGAAGATGTAGTCGGGGAAATTCAAGAATTAAATTTGGGATACGCGCCACCAAATCAGGTAGTATTTGTGGGAAATCTTCATCCTAAACTGAATGAATCATGCTATGATATCCAACCGACCGAATACAGTGTTTTTGATTGCAGCGTCGGCGTTTCTTGCTGGAGACGTGTGAATGAACAGCCTAATCGTCTGGTAAGAATGATACGGGAGCATTTAGGGGTGGAGTATGTACGGGCAGATTGGGATAAGATTGAATACGCAAGAACAATCGCAGGAGATATGCCCTGTTATCCAGATGAAGGTTATGTGCAGCTGCGGGATGATCTGGTTATAGTAAAAATGGGGTATTAGGAATAAAAGAACTATAGTATATTAAGGTAGAAAAGAGCATATATGACAAATTTTTTTATTAGTCTGATTGTGGGCCTATGCAGAGGCGATAACTATGTCAAAGAGCGCATGGAGCGGCAGCTTCCGCCAGGGGAGAATCAGGAGGTTCTGGGCGGCAGGCTGCTTCTGCGCAGGCATCACAACGGAGGGGCCATGTTTGGGCTGGGAAAAAGGCAGGGGAGGCTGGTAACGGCGCTGTCCCTTTTACTCACAGGGATTGCCACGCTGGTCTTCGTCCTTAGCCTCAGTGTCTATGGAAGCAATTTGCTGCGGGTGGGACTGTCTCTGTTGCTTGGCGGCGCTTTCAGCAACACTTATGACAGATTGAAACAGCAGTATGTGATGGATTATTTCAGCTTCAACATAAAATGGAAGCCTTTTCGCAGATTGGTTTTTAATTTGTCGGATTTCTGTATTATCCTGGGGGCTATGTTGTCCGCTCTGGGACTGCGGCATCAAAGGTGGAAGCTGGGGAAAATCGCAAAGAAGCGAAAAAGGAGGCATGAGGTGGCCGGAGGAAGCGGCAGGAGTGCATAAATCAGAAGACAGAAACAGTCTGTAGAGAGGTTATAAGGCAGTGGCTCGCCGGTGTGGCGTCCACTGCCTTTTGCAGGATTTCATGCGTATGTAGTAATTTTGGTGCTATTTTTTTCCTTTAATGCATCTTTTAATGCATCCATAGAGGTAATCAACACTTCTCCCTGGGGGTTTGCTCCCAGATAGGAGATGGCGGCCTCGATTTTGGGCAGCATGGTGCCCGGCTCGGGGCTTATCTCTCCGGCATGTTGGAGATGGATATGTTTTTCCTGAATGAAGACCGCCATACCAATAACATTGCGCTTCTCTACCGACAGGCCCCGGGGAGTGGAAAGAATGCGGGCGGCGGTCACGGATCAGGCGCTGTCTTATCCGCATTTGTTTGAAAGCTGACTTCTTACAGTCCGTTGAAGGACGTCTGTGCTTACAGCTGACGGATACAGGCCTCCAGCGTCTCGTAATAATCTTCGAAGGTTTTGCAGCAGCACCCGGGATTGTCGATGACAATGCCGGGTGATCGAAGTCCTGTCAGCGTAAAACCCATGGCCATACGGTGATCCTCATAGGTTTTGACGGTGCAGGGTTTGGGAGTGCCGGGATAGACAGTGATACTGTCCTGCGTGGTCTCGCAGCGGATGCCCATACGTTCCAGTTCCCGGGATATGGCGCTCAAACGATCACATTCCTGAAATCGGATATGCCCGATGCCGGTGATGGTGGTGGGGCTGTCCGCATAGGGGGCGATGGCCGCAAGGGTGATAGCCTGGTCGGAACAGGCGGACAGATCCGCCGTCACGCCGATGAGCCGTCCCTGCGCCGGGGGCTGCAACAGCAGCCCCGCCTCCTTTTCCTGTAGCACACATCCCATACGGGTCAGAATATCCAGAAAGGCGATATCCCCCTGCATGCTGCCCCGATTGATCCCCGTGACCTGAACGGGTACACCCAGCAGCGCTCCCAGGGCGTAGAAGTAACAGGCGGCGGACACATCCGGTTCAATCTGATAGTTTTGCGCCCGGTAGCGCTGCCCGGCGGCAATCCGGTAGCCCAGGGGCCGGATACTGTTGACACAACTGCGGCAGTCTTGCTTTTCCGTATTGCCTGCGCAGTAGTACAGGGGGGCCGCATGGACGCCGAACTGTTCCATCATCCGGGTGGTGATTCGGATATAGGACATGCCGTGCTCCCCCTGAATCTGGATGGTCATGTCCTCCGGGGAAAGGCAGGAGGAAATGAGCAGGGCGCTGAGAAACTGGCTGCTGTGCCCGATGTCCACGTCGATTCGCTTTTGGCTAAAGCCCCTGCCTTTCAGCGTGAAGGGAAAATGTCCCTCATCCCCCTCATAGATTATTTCACAGCCTAACTCCTCCAGAGAGGCCAGCAGCGGGGCCATGGGACGCCTGCGCATCTGCTCCGAGGCGTCCATGTGGTAAACCCCCCTGGATACCCCCAGACAGGCTGTGAGAAAACGGGCGGCGGTGCCTGCGCTGCCCACATAGAGACTGGCCTCCGTCCTGGGCAGCGTCCCTCCCAGGCCCTTGACCCGGACCGTTCTTTTCTCTTCATCCGCTTCTGCCTCAAAGCCCAGTTCCTGGATACATTTCAAAAAATGCCGGGAGTCGTCGGAGAACAGTACTCCCCGCAGGGTGGATGTACCGGCGGCCAAAGTCGCCAGCAACAGGGCCCGGTTGGTGATGCTCTTGGAGCCGGGTACCGACACCTGTATGGGGGGGCGGGCGGCGGTGAGAATACGGTTTCTTTCCCCATATATGCAGGGCACGCGATAAAATTTATCGGTTATCATTTCGCAATCTTCTTTCTTTGGATGGATTTTACAATAAATTTATCAAAAAACAGGAAATTGCGCAAGAGAAACATCCAAACTCTAAGCCGAAGATGAAAATAAACAATTGACAAATAATGGTTCCGGGTATATATTTAGTTCATAATATTCATACTAAATGAGTAGGAAATTGAAGGAGATCCGATTATGGCTAAAATATACAGCAGGGCCACAGAACTGATTGGCCACACTCCCCTGTTGAAGGTGGAGAACTATATGAGGGAAAAGGGTATTGAGAATGCTATTATTCTGGCGAAACTGGAATATCTGAATCCTGCGGGCAGCGTGAAGGACAGGGTGGCGCTTTCCATGATAGAGGATGCGGAACGCAAGGGCAATCTAAGGCCTGGGGCCACGATCATCGAGCCCACCAGCGGCAACACCGGCATCGGCCTGGCCTGCGTGGCGGCGGCCAAGGGGTATCGGACGATACTGACTCTGCCGGATACCATGAGCGTGGAGCGGCAGCGTCTTCTGAAGGCTTACGGGGCGCAGCTGGTGCTGACGGAAGGCGCAAAGGGAATGAAGGGGGCCATTGCCAGAGCGGAGGAACTGCGGCGGGAAATTCCCGGTGCAGTGATTCTGGGGCAGTTTGACAATGCGGCCAACCCGGCGGCCCACGCGGCTGCCACCGGTCCCGAAATCTGGGAGGACACGGACGGCCAGGTGGACATTTTCGTGGCGGGCGTAGGCACGGGAGGCACCATAACGGGCATAGGAACTTATCTGAAATCCAAGAATCCCAAAATTGAGGTGGTGGCGGTGGAGCCGTCAGACTCGCCGGTGCTTTCCGGCGGCAAACCCGGTCCTCACAAGCTACAGGGCATTGGAGCGGGCTTCGTTCCGTCAGTTCTGAACACCCAGGTGTACGATGAAGTGTTTACTGTAACCACGGAGCAGGCGTATGCTGCGGGCCGCGATATGGCCCAAAAGGAGGGGGTACTGGTGGGGATTACTTCCGGAGCGGCGCTGTATGCCGCGTCTCAGCTGGCACTCCGGCCGCAGAACAGAGACAAGACGATTGTGGCATTATTGCCGGACTCAGGGGATAGATATCTGTCTACGGCCATGTTCGCGGAGTAGAGAGGGGTCTGGCCTGAATATATTCAGCTATTGTGGAGACAGAGTGTTTATGAAAATATCGACAAAAGGGCGCTACGCGGTGCGGGTTATGCTGGACTTGGCGCTGCATGGCGGCGGAGAGTATATCAAAGTGAAGGAGATCGCAGCCCGGCAGGGTCTTTCGGAGAAATACCTGGAACAGATTATCGCCGTGCTGAACAGGGCGGGCTATGTGAAAAGCATTCGGGGCGCCCAGGGAGGCTACCGTCTGGCCAAAGAGCCCAAAGACTACACGGTGGGCATGGTACTGCGGCTGACGGAGGGTTCGCTGGCCCCGGTGGCCTGCCTGGAGGAAGACTATGGCGTCTGCGAGCGCCGCGACACCTGTGAAACTTTACAGGTATGGAAAGATGTGTACGAAGCGGTAAATAAAGTGGTGGACAATGTGACCATCGGGGATTTGGTCCGGCAGCACAGGCAGCGGCCGGACGCCATGGATTATACCGTATGATGGAAGCCGTTAATATTGATTTTTCCCGCCGTGCTCATACCGCCATTGCCGCGGAGAAACGCCATATACATTTTTAAAAGCTCTGGAAAAGTGCAGTTGGTTGGGATAACCGACTGCATTTCCTATATCTCCCACAGAGAGGTTCGTGAGTTTTAAAAGTTCCGTCGCTTTTGTCATGCGGTAGGATATGAGAAATTCCTGCGGTGTCTTTCCCATGCTCTCGTGAAAAATTTTTCCGAAGTAGCTGCGGTTCAGTCCAATGGACGCAGCGATATCCTCCACGGAAATATCATTCTGAAAATTCTGCTCGATAAAGGAAAATGCCTCTTTGATATAGAAATCGCGCAGACTGCTGCCCCTGCTGATCTGAGCGGAGGTGGAGGAACGGACAAGACTGTCCACAAACAGGTAAAGGTGTCCGATCAAATGAAAAGAGGATTCCTCCCTGTGGTTTACAATATATAACATTTCTTCTTTCATGGTTTCAGAAATATCTTTATAACGTGCTCTGTACACTGGCTGTTCCAGTCTGAATCCGGCCAATTCAACGGTTTCCTTTGCGCGTAGCCCGTCAAATTCCAACCATACATATTCCCAGGGAATCTTTTGATCCGCAATATAGGTACAGATTTGATTGGGAAAAATCATAAAACCCTGTCCGCTCTTAATCTGAAAGGAATTGGTTTTCTTTTTCTCGTTGTGGGCGTAAAGAGTTCCGGTGCCGGAGAGACAGTAGTGGAATAGATAGTGATTTCTGGCGGCAGGCCCAAAAGAATGAGACGGGTCGCATTGTTCCCAGCCAAATTGATACAAACCCAGGTCCACAAAATTTTCGCTTGGAAAGACGGAAAAAATGACTTCACTCATACGATACCTCACTATGTACAAAACGGCATATTCTCTTGTGATATAGAATATTATATACCAAAATGCAAGGTGATTTCAAATATATTCCCCTAAAGCAGCAAATAGATATAAAATATCTAAAACGCTGATATTTTGAGTAGCATTTAGATATGTTATGATGTTTTTATCAAAAAGAGAGGAGAGGTACTATGAAAGGAAACAGGTTAAAATGCTTGGGACTGGCACTAGGATGCATGGCTGCCGCGTTGCCGCTTCAAGGCTGTGGGGATTCCTCGGACAAAATTGAAATTGAGATTGTCCAATATAAACCCGAAGCGGCCAATTACTTTAAGACGGTGGAAGATGAGTTCAACGCGACCCATGATACCATCCATCTGACGATCAGCTCCCCGAATGACGCAATGACCATTTTAAAGACAAGATTTATTCGGGAGGATTATCCGGATATAATCGGAATCGGCGGCGACATCAATTATTCCTATTTTGTGGATGCGGAAATTCTGGCGGACATTACCGATTATCAGGGACTGCGGGATATCAATGAGGGATATCTGGACATAGCCGAATCCTTGGAGCTGGTTCCCACAGAGGGAACTTACATCCTGCCCTATGTGGCCAACGCCGCCGGCATTCTATATAACAAAGATATGTTTGCCGCGCAGGGGTGGCAGATCCCGGAGACATGGGGGGAACTGATGCAGTTGTGCGAGGAGATCAAATCCCAGGGCATTCTTCCATTTTATTTTGGATTTAAAGATACCTGGACCTGCCTGGCACCGTGGAATGCCATGGCTGTGGAACTCTCCCCCGCAGACACGGCAAAGCAGGTAAATAAAGGGGAAACCACATTTACACAGGAATACAGACAATTGTCGGAGAAATATCTGGCGCTGCTGCCCTATGGACCGGAGGATCCGTTTGCCTACGGGTATAACGATGCGTGTACCGCATTTGCCCGAGGAGAATCGGCAATGTACCCCATTGGCAGTTACGCCACGCCCCAGATCCTGTCGGTGAATCCGGATTTAAACATTGATTCCTTCGTCATGCCGGCCAGCGACGATAGGGAGGACAGGACTCTTAATTCCGGAATTGACCTGGGTTTCTGTGTCACGGCGGCGTGCGAGAATAAGGACGCGGCATACGAAGTTCTCGACTTCCTCTTTACATATGAAAATATGCAGAAATATATTGACGCTCAAAACGCCATTCCCTGCAAAAAAGGGGATTTCCGGCTGGCCTCCATGCTGGACGGCATGTTGACTTTTATCCAGGAGGGTAATATGACGGATTATCAGGACCACTATTATCCTTCGGAAATGTCTGCGGACGCGTTGCTCCAGACCTTCCTTCTGGAGAAGGACGTGGATGCTTTTCTTGCAACCTTTGACGCGAACTGGCAGAGGTATAACAGGGATATCATTCGCCTGGTACAGGAATTTGAGCAGTCCGGAGACGCGCAAAACTCTAAATAGTAGGAGAAAGATGATGAAAAATGAGAGAAAAAGAACTTTTTTGCTGATTACCATACCGATCCTGGCCCTGTTTGTCTGCTTTAATACCATTCCGCTGATCCGCGGCGTGATATACAGTTTTACCAATTTCAAGGGGTTTGGAAAATATGACTGGGTCGGGCTGCGCAATTATATGGATCTGTTTACGGATGCCCGTGTGGGAAAATCCTATTTGTTTACTATCAAACTGGCCGTTGTGACCACCGTTGTGGTGAATGTGCTGAGTCTGATTCTGGCCATAGGCCTGAACAGCAAAATACGCGCGAAGGGTTTTTTTCGCGGCGCGTATTTCCTGCCGAATATACTGGGGTCACTGGTGGTGGGCTATATTTTCAACTACTTTTTTACCTATATTCTTCCGGCCCTGGCGGATATGGCCGGCATAAAATCTCTGAGCACAAGCATCCTGTCAAGCCCTGGCAAGGCGTGGATCGGCGTAATGATCGTATGCGCGTGGCAGGCGGTGGCAATGAACACCATAATATATATTTCCGGTTTGCAGACGGTTCCGGAGGATGTATATGAGGCGGGGGGATTGGACGGGGCCACCGGGTGGAAACGTTTCCGCTACCTCACGTTTCCGCTGATCATTCCGTTTTTTTCCATTAATATGGTGCTCTGTGTGAAAAATTTTCTGATGGTATTTGATCAGATTATGGCGTTGACAAAGGGTGGTCCGGCCCAGAGCACGGAATCCATTTCCTATCTGATTTACAACAATGGTATGTCAGGCGGGCAGTTCGGATTTCAGAGCGCTAACGCCGTGGTATTCTTTATCGTAATTGTAGTGATCTCTGTGGCACAGATGAAATTTTCCGGTTCAAAGGAGGAGCAGCTATGAAACATACATCTACAGTGGGAAAATCCAACAGGATTGCGCTTTGTCTGCTGATTCTCGGTCTCTCCACGATCATTTTTCCGCTCTATCTGACCATTGTGATTGCGTTTAAGCAGCCGTCGGAAATGACAAACAGCATCAGCGGTATACTGTCGCTGCCCAAGACATGGAGTCTTGCCAATTTCAGAGAGGCCATGGAGGTGACGGATTTCTGGCACTCCCTGAAGAACAGCCTGGTAATTTCCGTGGCTACCGTGGGTCTGTCCATTCTGATCCATTCCCTGATGGGGTATGCGCTGGGCAGAAACAAAGCCCACAGTAAGTTCTATAACTTTGTGTATCTGTTCATTGTCAGCGGTATGTTTGTGCCCTTTGCCATTCTGATGATGCCGCTGGCAAAACAGACGGCGGAATTGGGGCTGGCCAACTGGGCCGGTGTGATTATCCTGTATGTCGTATTCTATATGCCAATGAACATTATGCTGTATTCCGGATATCTGGTCAACATACCCATGGCGCTGGAGGAAGCGGCAAAAGTGGACGGCGCTTCCACCTGGACCACATACTGGAAGGTGATTTTTCCCATTATGTCTCCCATGCACGCGACGGTGGCGGTCATCACTGCGCTGGCCGTGTGGAATGACGTAATGACGCCCCTTATCATTATGGCCGGTTCCGGGGAGAACACGCTGCCGCTGGCACAGTTAAACTTCCAGTCGCAGTTTGGCACAAATTATAATCTGGCGTTTGCGTCCTACCTTTTGTCCTTGATTCCGATTTTGATTTTCTATATAATATGCCAGAGACAGATTTTGAACGGAGTCACCAACGGAGCGGTAAAGTAGGCGGGAAGAGAGAGTATGGGAATACATTATCAGCAGGAAAATCGCGTTTTTACATTAAATACAACTCATACCACATATCAGATGAAGGTGGATGCCTTCGGTTTCCTCTTGCATTTGTATTATGGAGGAAAAATATCCGGCAGTATGGACTATCTGCTGACCTATTGTGACAGAGGGTTTTCCGGGAATCCTTTTGACGCGGGGGGCGACAGGGCTTATTCCCTGGATGTGCTCCCCCAGGAGTACCCGGCCCTGGGCACGGGAGATTATCGAAACAGCGCGCTCGTGATTCGCAACGGGGATGCATCGGAGTGCTGCGATTTGCGCTATATAAGTCACCGGATCTATAAAGGGAAATATAAGCTAAAAGGACTTCCGGCGGTTTACGCGTCGGAGGAAGACGCGGAGACATTGGAGATTCTTCTGGGGGATTCTGTCAGCGGGGTACAGGTAAAACTTTTATACGGAGTGCTGGAAGAGGAAGACATCATTACGAGAAGCGCGGAGATCAGCAACTGCGGTAAAGAAGGTATTGTGGTGGAGAAAGCGGCTTCGGCCTGCCTGGATTTTGTGACGGGTGATCTGGATCTGCTCAGTTTTTGGGGAAGACATGTCATGGAGCGCAATCTCCAGCGCCGGGAAATCGCGCACGGTAGTTTTGCGATCGGAAGCCGCAGGGGAACCTCAAGTCATCAGTACAATCCGGCAGTTATCCTGGCGGGAAAAAACACCACGGAGGAACACGGAGGTTGCTACGGACTCCTATTTGTCTACAGCGGAAACTTTATGTGCGAGGCGGAGAAAGATCAGTTTGGGCAGACGAGGGTGCTGATGGGACTACAGAGCGATTTATTTCATTACTCGCTGGAGCGGGGGGAGACTCTGGTGGTTCCGGAAACGATTCTGGGATATACGGATAAAGGTCTGGGGCAGCTGTCCGTGCAGTTTCACCGGTGTATCATGAGGCATATCTGCCGGGGACGGTTCCGCGATCTGCCCAGGCCGGTGCTTCTCAACAGCTGGGAGGCCGCGTACTTTGATTTTGACGGGGACACTATCCACAGGCTGGCAAAAGAGGCGGCGTCGCTGGGAATTGATATGGTGGTCATGGATGACGGCTGGTTTGGAAAGCGGGAGGACGATAACAGCGGACTGGGAGATTGGCAGGTCAATGAGCGGAAATTGGGCTGTTCGCTGAAAGAACTCATAGAAAAAGTAAACGGCTGCGGCGTGAAATTCGGCATCTGGATCGAGCCGGAGATGGTTTCCGAGGATAGCGTTCTCTATCAGGAACATCCGGACTGGGCGCTGGGTATTCCCGGCAGAAAGCCGGTGCGCAGCAGAAACCAGCTGGTTCTTGACTTTTCCAGGGAAGATGTCAGGGAATCCGTCTTTGCAGCAATATGTGGGGTTTTGGATCAGGGCAATATAGAATACGTGAAATGGGATATGAACAGAAGCATATCGGACGTATATTCCATGCGGGATCAGCAGGGGAAGGTGGCCTATGACTATGTACTGGGAGTGTATGATTTTCTGGAGAAGCTGACGCGGCGGTACCCGGATATGCTGATCGAGGGTTGCAGCGGCGGCGGGGGGAGATTTGACGCGGGAATGTTGTACTACACGCCCCAGATCTGGTGCAGCGATAACACAGACGCGCTGGATCGGATAAGGATTCAGTACGGAACCTCTTTCCTTTACCCGATTTCCGCAGTGGGGGCTCATGTGTCGGCAGTGCCGAACCACCAGACCGGGCGCGGCGTAAGTCTGGGCACAAGAGCAGTGGTGGCCATGGCCGGCGCTTTCGGCTATGAACTTGATCCGGGAAAACTCACGGATGAGGAGAAAGAGGAGATCAGGGGACAGGTCAGGCAATATAAAAAGTACCAGGAGTTGATTCGGAAAGGCGATTATTACCGTCTCTCCGATCCCTTCCGGGAGGCGTACGCCGCATGGCAGTTTACTTCTGAAAACGCGGAGTGGGTGCTTCTATGTGTGGTGATGCTCGAAGCCCACGGAAACATGCCGGTGACATATGTGAGACTGAGAGGGCTTCGGGAGGACATGGTCTACGAAGAGACGCATTCGGGTAAGAGGTACTACGGTTCGGCGCTGATGGAGGCCGGATTGCCCATGCCCATGGAGCAGGGAGAGTACCGTGCCTGGCAGATGGAACTTGTGGCAAAGGGGCAGGATTCCTGTCTGCGATAAATATGGGCAAAGGCGGTAGGACACAATGAAAAACAGGAAAGATGCAGAAAATATCTATTTAAAGCGGCTGGAGAGACATCATGACGAACTCCGCTGGCTCTATATGGAATTGTATGATAACAGTTCCATGTTTGCCGAACTGACAGAATCAATGGAACATTTTTATAGAGAGCGAAGTCAGGATTTAAAGGCCCTGGATTTAAGCCGTGAAAGTTCTCAGGATTGGTACAGACAGAATGATATGCTGGGGATGATGTTTTATATTGACAATTTTGCCGGGAATATGAAAGGGGTCCGGGACAGGCTGGATTATCTGGAACAATGCAACGTGAATTATGTGCACCTGATGCCGTTTCTTGCGTCCCCCAAGGGCCGCTCCGACGGCGGGTATGCGGTATCGGATTTCAGAAAGGTGCGGGAAGACCTAGGGTCCATGGAGGATCTGGAAAGCCTCACCGCCGCCTGCCATAAAAAGGGTATTTATGTCTGTATGGATTTTGTGATGAACCATACTTCCGAGGACCATGAGTGGGCGAGGAAAGCCAGGCAGGGGGACGGAGAGTATATGAGCCGCTATTTTTTCTTTGACAGCGACTATATCCCCGGGCTGTACGAGAGGACGGTGCCGCAGGTGTTTCCCACCACGGCGCCGGGTAATTTTACATGGCTGCCGGATGCGGGGCACTATGTCATGACAACATTTTATCCCTACCAATGGGATCTGAATTACAAAAATCCCCGGGTATTCAATGAGATGATGTACAACTTTCTCTATCTGACAAATCGGGGAATTGATATAGTCCGCATCGACGCGGTACCCTACATCTGGAAGGAACTGAATACACAATGCCGGAATCTCAGACAGGTACACACCATTGTGCGGATGATGCGGATCATCAGTGAAATAGTATGTCCGGGGGTATTGCTGCTGGGCGAAGTGGTTATGGAGCCGGAAAAGGTGACGCCGTATTTTGGAACAGTGGAGAAACCGGAATGTCATATGCTCTATAATGTGACCACCATGGCCACCACCTGGCACACGGTGGCGACCCGCAATGTAGGCCTTCTGAGAAAGCAGCTGGATATTGTGAACGGACTGCCGAAGGAGTATGTATTTCTGAATTATCTGCGCTGCCATGACGACATCGGATGGGGCCTTGATTACGGCACATTGCTGGGCGAGGGGCTCCGTGAACGATCCCACAAGGCGTATTTAAACCGGTATTTTCAGGGACTGGAAGGCGGCAGTAACAGTCGGGGAGAGTTATATAACGCCGATCCGGTGACAGGGGATGCCCGATTCTGCGGAACCACCGCGTCCATGTGCGGCATTGAAAAGGCGGCGTCCGGGCAGGACGGGGAGGCGATGGAGAGAGCTGTGAGGCTGGACGTGACGCTCCACGCGTATATGTTTATGCAGTCAGGGATTCCTGTGCTTTACAGCGGCGACGAGGTAGGACAGGAGAATGATTACCGTTATAAAGAAGATCCTGACAAAGCGGACGATTCACGCTATATCCACCGGGGGGCCATGGACTGGAAACGGGTTGAGCGGATTGCGGATAAGACCAGCGTGCCGGCCCGGATCTTTGACAGCCTGGGTCAGTTGGAAAAGATAAGGAAGGCGGAGAAAGTGTTTTCGGGCCGGGCGGATACCTGGACCATTGACACCTTTGATCCCGGGGTGCTGTGTATCGGGAGAGCCTGTGACGGCGAAAAAATCCTTGGGATATTCAATTTCAGCGAATTTGACAGAACCGCGTGGATCAAGGAGACGGATGGAATATACACGGATCTGATTTCCGGGGAAAAGAGAAAGGCGGAGGAAGTCCCTGTACCTGCCTACGGCTTTCTGTATCTGAAAAGAGAATCCGGTTAAGAAATGGAAAGAACCACATTTGTGACTAAATGCGGTTCTTTTCCTTTTGGGCGAATGCCTTTCTGTAGGCGGTGGCCGTGATGCCCTCGTAGCGCTTAAAGAGACGCATAAAGTATTTTTCATCTCCGATTCCCACCTGCTCGCTGATCTCGGCCAGCGTGAGATTTGGAGTGGAAGCCAGAAGGTTTTTTGCGACCCGCACGCGCTGACGGTTCAGATACTCCGTGATAGTGTATCCGCTGTAGCGTTTAAAGAGAGAGGCCAGATAGGAGGGGTGATATCCGAATTTTTCGGCTACCGCAGTTATGGAGACGGAAGTGTCATAGTTGAGTTGCAGCCATTCCATCAGGTCAGCGATCTGTAGGGGAATTTTCTCGTCCTGTTGCTGTAGCCGACGGCGAAAGAAGCATTCGTTGGTCAGTTCCAGCAACAGAGTGCTCTGTGCATAGCCGCACTGGGTTCTGGCAAAGCCGCCCAGGCGTCTGGACAGATCCAGAAGCTGCACGAACAGGACATTGACCCGGCTGTTTGGGGAGAGATCGCCGGTCTCGGGCAGGATATAGCGCGGGCGGGAGGACTCGTGAAAACAGGCGGCGGCCTGCTGTTCGCCACACACACAGGCATTTTGGCCGCTCAGGTGAAAATGGGTCCAATAAAAGGAGAGTTCCCCTGGGGATGGCCGGTCTCCAAAATGACACTCACCGGGGAAGAGGAGAAGGAACTGACCGGGAGCGAGGCAATAACTGCGGTCGGCGGAGCAGATATACAGGGCGCCTTTGGTGACGGAGATCAGTTCGTAGGAGTCCATAACGCGCCGGGGATGGAGAAAACGGTCTTCGTTGGTGAGATTGCCTGCGGATAAAAAGGAGACGGGCCGGGAGGCATCGGATATCAGGTATAACATCTGGGATTTATCCACCTTTCATTGGAAACTGTGTGTTGTGTAAATACAGAGAAATGATAACATAGTCTGTAGATAAAGGCAATTATGGAAGTGAGAATCTTTGCATTTATGCACATTCTCAGAAAGCGCTGGAAAGGGATTTTGCCCTTGAGGGCCATGGCGCGACAATCGGGAGATCGGAGAATCTCCAATAGGAGGCAAGGACGTATGAACAGTAAGGAAATCAGTATGCCCCTGGACTTAAAGCAGATCCGGGTGACAGACGCTTTTTGGCACAGAGAGCAGGAACTGGTGCGCACCCAGGTGATTCCCTACCAGTGGGAAGCTCTCAACGACAGGGTGGAGGGCGCAGCACCCAGTTACTGTATGCGCAACTTCAAGGTGGCGGGCCGCATGATGCGGGAGCAGCGGGAAAAAGGCCCGACCTATGTGGCGCCCGCCTACACTTTCCGGGGGTTTGAGGCTTTGCCCCAGGACCCGGCCCATCCCGACGAGGATAAGTTTTATGGCTTCGTGTTTCAGGACACGGATTTTTCCAAATGGATAGAGGCGGTGGGGTATTCTCTGATGCAGCATCCGGACCCTGAACTGGAGAAGACGGCGGACGAGGCCATAGACATTGTATGTGCCGCTCAGTCTGAGAACGGTTATCTGGACACTTATTATATTATCAATGGCATGGACCGGGTCTTTACCAATCTGCGGGATCACCATGAACTGTACTGCCTGGGGCATCTGGTGGAGGGGGCCGTGGCCTATTACCAGGCCACGGGGAAGGATAAACTGCTGTGTGCCGCCGAGAAGTTTGCGGATTACTGTTGCCAGGTCTTCGGCCCGGAGCCGGGACAGTGTAAGGGCTATCCCGGTCACGAGATCGCGGAGATGGCGCTGGTCCGCCTGTTCGAGGAAGATAATCAGGGTAAATATCTGCATCTGGCAAAATTTTTCCTGGATCAGCGGGGAACACAACCCTACTACTTCGAACAGGAGGAAAAAGAGCGGGCGGCCCACGACGGACAGCCCTACAAAAAGACCACCGACAATTCCTATCATCAGGCGCATCTGCCTGTGCGGGAGCAGTCCGAGGCCGTGGGCCATGCGGTGCGGGCCATGTATCTGTACAGCGGCATGGCGGACGTGGCCAGGGAGTGCGGGGACGACGCCCTGGAGGCGGCCTGCGACCGGCTGTGGGACAATGTGACACGGGAAAAACTGTATGTGACCGGCGGTGTGGGCGCAACCCATATGGGGGAGGCTTTTTCCTTTAACTATGATCTGCCCAACGATACGGCTTACTCTGAGACATGCGCCTCCATCGGCCTGGTGTTCTGGGCCAGGAGGATGTTGCAGCTTAAGCCCCGGGGAAAATACGCAGATGTGATGGAACTGGCCCTGTACAACACGGTGCTGGCGGGGATGGCTCTGGACGGCAAAAGCTTTTTCTATGTGAACCCGCTGGAGGTAGTGCCCCAGGCCTGCCACAGGGATGCCCGGAAATCCCATGTCAAGAGCGTGCGGCAGAAGTGGTTTGGCTGCGCCTGCTGCCCTCCCAACATCGCCCGGCTGGTGAGTTCCGTGGCCGCCTATGCGTACACGGAGGCCGAGAGGTATCCGCTGGACACAGGGGAATGGAATCAGCCGGTGGACACTCTTTGGATACATTTATATATGGGCAGTGTGTTTGCCAAGCGGGTTTCGGTCAGTAGAATGATACAGGAAGACAAAATACTGGATGTGAAGGTGGAGTCGGAAATGCCTTGGAACGGAACCGTGAAGGTACAGCTGAGGGGCGACCAGGTGCCCTGCAGGCTGGCGCTGCGAGTCCCCGGCTGGAGCGGCGGCATGAAGGCAAGCTATCGCTGCGGAGGCAGGCAGGGAGAAGCCGCTGTCACAAAAGAAGGGCTGGCGGTAAGGACGGATTTTGAGGGCGGGGACTGCGAAACCCACGAAGGCACCGGTATTTCCGGGCAGCAGGCAGCGGTGAGCTACAGAGAAGGCTACCTGTATATTGAAGGCATCTGGCAGGACGGGGACCAGATTATTTTGGAGATGGATATGCCGGTGCGGATTCTGGAAGCGGCCCCTGAAGTCCGGGAGAATATCGGCAAGGTTGCCATCGCCCGGGGGCCTGTCGTATACTGTCTGGAGGAAGTGGACAACGGAAAGGATCTGCATCTGTGCAGGCTGGATTTGCAGACCCTGCGGATCTCCGACATCGAGACGGAGGTCACGGAAGAGATGGGGCATCCCATGACAGTGCTGAAAGTGCCCGGCAAGCGGCTTCTTCCGGCGGAGCGCGCGGAACTTTACTCTGCGGCCCGGTCGCCCCGGGAGCAGGATGTGACGCTGCGCATGGTGCCCTACTATGCCTGGAATAATCGGGGAGAGGGAGAGATGAGCGTGTGGGTGCGCAGATAAGTGACTAGACGAGCGCATAATATATAGTTCCGGCGCTGAAAAGCATCCCTGTCCCGGAGCCTTTCAAAAGCAGGGTGCGCTAACGCTTCCAGCAGACTTCGCAGGATAAACGTCTGATCTGTTCTGTGGACAGCTGGGGCTGGTAACCAATGAGCTCATCCACCGTCACGTCAAAATAAGCAGCCAACCGGGGCAGAAGCAAAAGATCCGGCGTATTGATCCCCTTTTCCCATTTGGACACCGATGCCTTGGTCACACCGCAAAAATCTGCCAACTCTTCCTGCGTCAGCTTCTTTTCATGCCGAAGCCGTGTAATGTTATCAGATAAGCCCCACTCATTCATATTTGCGCTCCCGAATATGCTCCAATGCTGCTTACGCTGTTATTATAGCAGGAAAGATAAATGTAATGCAATCGACAGTCATGATATTTTGGGATATAAAGTCAACCGGAGGGAAACTTATTTGCAGATGTCCGGCGTGAGTAGGAGAATGGTTTCCTGGAGACGCCCGGGGCAATTTATGGAAGATTGTTTCAGACGCGGGAGGCGTAGCGGGCTACGCCCCGTAAAGAATAGAAAATATGTCGTTAGATATTTTCCCTGATTCGGATATCCACCGCCACATAATTGTATTCTTTTTCCGGCAGTTCCCCCGTGGTCAGGTAGGCGAACAGAAGCGTCAGTGGTTTGGAGCCCTGGACCCTGGGCTGCTGGCAGATGGTGGCGGCGATGACGCCTTTTTTCACCAGCGCCTTAGTGGTGGGAACCTTATCGAAAGCGATCACACGGACCTGCCCTTCCCGGCCCAGCACGGAAAGACTGCGGCAGCCGCCGTTGACACCGCCCGCAGCAAAAAACAGGGCGTTGAGCTCAGGATGCTCCGTCAGCAACCGGGTGGTTTTCTCATAACTCTCGAACTCGTCGTCGTGGTTTTCGATGATATCCACGATCTCCATATCGGATTTATAGCGCCGCAGGGAGCTGACAAAGCCTGCTACCCGCTCCGTGTGGCACAGGATGTCAGGGGAACCCGTGACGATGCCCACCCGCACTTTATCCGGGGTCATCAGATGCATTAGTCCTGCGGCCGTTTCCCCGCTTCTTTTATAGTGACTGCCCACATAGGCGATGCGCCGGGAGTTCTCTATATCCGTGTTAAAAGTCACTACCGGAATCCCCCGGTCGCACAGGGCGTTGATGCATTTCCGTATGCGTTCGTCGTTGTAGGGCGCCAGAGCGATGCCGTTTACCTCTTCCTCCTCCAGTTCATGTATGGCCTGTAGCTGCTGTTCCACGCCGTAGGTGATGTGCCTGACAAGCACTGTACAGTTGTACCCGGACAGCTCCTCCGCTTTTTCCATGACCCCCTCCTCCACATCTATGAAAAAAGGATTCTCGGCGGAAAATAGCACCACACCCAGTTTCAGCTTTTTCTTTTGGGCGGCAAGCACCAGCCCGGCGATATTGGGCCTGTAATCCAGAGCCCTGGCAATTTCCCGGATTTTTACAGCGGTCTCGGGGTTCACGGAGCCGCGATTGTTCAGCACCCTGTCTACGGTGCCTCTGGATACGCCCGCCAGGGCGGCAATCTCTTTGATCGTGGCCATGGGATACCTCCTTTTTCTGTTGCCGATCCGTTTAGGTAATTGCGAAACTTGCTTTTGGGAAACAGAGGATGGGCAATATATACAGAATAAGGGCGACTTGCCACCGCATTTTAGCCCGTTTTTGTATATATTGACCAGCCTCGTCACTTGCGGACATTACCTGTTACCAATCCGTTGCCAGTACGGCGGTCCCGTTTAATAGTCATACTGCGCCGGGGGCCAATTGCGGACAAAATCCGCGATATCGGAATAGGGGATTTGTCTTCCCGTACGGCCCGGAGGGCAGGCCCCATACTCTGTGGGGAGCCGCCCCTGTATAGACAGTATAATTGGTTTTGAGGAATCTGTAAATATCATTAAGGATAATAGGGGATCTGTTTTGGCCGGGAGATGGGCCAGGGCGATAGAAATCCTGCCTGTCGCTGCTTTTTCAGGGGGAACGCGCAGTTCTATAGAGGCCATGCTTTGGGCGGCTGTTTTGCGTGCCCGGGCACGCAAAGTTTTCCCGGTAAGCGTCACGGCTGTGCCGGGCCTGCCACCTCGCCGCGACCTAACATAATTCACCAGTTTCCACACAATGAAAATGTGCATAATTCCGAAAATGCAAAAGGGATATTGATTTTAGACGGGAAAACGAGTATGCTATAAATAACGTGCCCGTACACATCACCGTTTAGGGCCAGGAACTGAAAGCGGACAAGAGAAGACGGGCAGGAGCCGGGCCGGAACTCCGGCTCCACTATAAAGCGGCATTGCAGGCACAGCGGGAGTTTGCATCAGGGTGGACTCCGAATATGCAGAAAAGAGGTAAATATGTTGTACATAGGAATTGATTTAGGCACATCGGCGGTGAAACTGCTGCTGATGGACGGCGAAGGTAAAATCCGGAACATTGTGTCCCGGGAGTACCCCATTTATTTCCCCAATCCGGGCTGGTCAGAGCAAAAGCCCGAGGACTGGTACGAGCAGACCATGACGGGCATCCAGGAATTGCTGGCGGATGCGGACAAGAGCCAGGTGGCGGGCATCAGCTTTGGCGGACAGATGCACGGACTGGTAATTCTGGATGGGGAGGACAATGTAATCCGCCCTGCGCTTCTGTGGAACGACGGGCGTACATACGAAGAGTGCGACTATCTGAACAATGTGATCGGCAAGGAGAAGCTGTCTGAATATACGGCCAACATTTCCTTTACCGGCTTCACGGCTCCCAAGATCCTGTGGGTGAAAAACAAGGAGCCGGAAAATTTCGCCAGGATTGCCAAGATCATGCTGCCCAAGGATTACATTGCGTACAAACTCACCGGAGTACACTGCACCGATGTGTCCGACGCCTCCGGCATGTTGATTTTCGATGTAAAGAACCGCAGATGGTCCAAAGAGATGTGCGAGATCTGCGGCATCACCGAGGACCAATTGGCAACCTGTTATGAGAGTTATGAGTCCGTGGGTTGCGTACTGCCCGAAATAGCCGATCAGCTGGGCATCCCCCGCACGGTAAAAGTGGCGGCGGGCGCGGGGGACAATGCGGCGGCGGCCGTGGGCACAGGAACCGTGGGCGACGGTATGTGCAATATTTCCCTGGGCACCAGCGGCACCATCTTTATTTCCTCCAGGAATTTCGGTGTGGATAAGTACAACGCGCTCCACTCCTTTGCCCATGCGGACGGCAGTTACCATCTGATGGGCTGTATGCTCAGTGCGGCCAGCTGCAACAAATGGTGGATGGACGACATCATAGGCACAAAGGACTATGCGGCGGAGCAGAAAGCGATTGATAAGCTGGGAGAAAACCATGTGTATTTCCTGCCCTACCTGATGGGAGAGCGTTCTCCCCACAATAACCCCAACGCCAGAGGCACGTTTATCGGCATGACCATGGACACCACCCGGGCCGACATGACCCAGGCCGTGCTGGAAGGCGTGGCTTTCGCGCTCAGAGACTCCTTCGAGGTAGCCAGGTCTCTGGGCATTCAGATCGAGCGTACCAAGATCTGCGGTGGCGGCGCCAAGAGCCCCCTGTGGAAAAAGATGATTGCCAACATTCTGAACCTGAAAGTGGATGTGATCGAGAGCGAGGAAGGCCCCTCTCTGGGCGGCGCCATGCTGGCGGCTGTGGCCTGCGGCGAGTACGCCAGCGTGGAGGAGGCTGCGGCAAAGATCGTGAAAGTGGTGGATACCGTGGAACCCGATCCCGAGCTGGTGGCAAAATATGACGAGCGCTACGCGCAGTTCAAGGAGATTTATCCGGCCTGCAAGCCGTTGTTTGAGATCATCAAGTAATCAGGAGACGCAATGCGGTGATTGGGCAGATGAACAATGGTGATCATATCAGGATAAAGCTGTTTGGTAAAGAAAAGGATGTGGAAGTGTTCTTGTGCGACTATAATCGACAGGCCTTCAGCCAGGAGGAGACTGCATGTCTGAATTGGCTTATCGAAAATGCTGACCTGACTGAATACAGGACCGAGATTGCCGCGTGGTGTAACGAGCAGTATGAGATATGCGGTGAGACGGTCCTTTCAGAGGAAGATGTGGAAGACGAGATTGACATCTTCGCCATAGCGATCAACGTGACAGGGATACCACGTTCCAAGGACGGCGTTGCGTATCCGGAAATTTCCTACTTCGGAGATTGCAAATGCGATGAGGAGCATGGTATTTGTATCGGTTTTCGGGATAAGAAGTTTTTGGGGATAGGTTTTCAGGATTGGACGCTATAAAGCGTCCAATAAAGAACATGGACGCGTTCTGAAAAGCAAAAACCGCAAGAACACTGAAAATGTGAGAGTAAAACATGCGCCCCTGGCGCAAAAGGAGGCTATCATGAAAATATTACCTGTAACAGATCCGGCTTTCCGCAAGTACGGAAGGCTCATCGAAAATGTGGACCTGACGGAACTGGTGGAGGTGCTGGCAAAGCAGCCCGTGCCGGAGGGGGTGGTGTATGAGCCCAGCGTGGAGGCGCTGGAGGCTACTTCCGCCATGGAGGCCCTTACCAAAGTGGCTTTTGGCGAGATGCCTGTTCAGATCGGCTATTGCAACGGCCACAATGAACTGCTGAACGCGGTGGAGTATCACAGAAACAGCGAACTTAATATTGCCGCCACAGACGCCATTCTGCTTTTGGGTATGCAGCAGGACATCGAGGAAGGCTTTACCTATGACACCGCGAAGATGGAGGCCTTTTTGCTGCCGGCAGGCAAGGGGGTGGAAATCTACGCTACCACTCTTCACTATGCGCCCTGCGGCGTGGACGGCGCAGGCTTCCAGGTGGCCATTGTGCTTCCCAGAGGAACCAACTATCCCCTTAAGAATCCCCATGGCGCGGCGGGGGCACAGGGCGAGGACGCACTGATCACCGCTGTGAACAAATGGCTCATCGGTCATGCGGAGGGCGGTCTGGATGCCGGAAGTCATATCGGATTAAAAGGAAAGAACTTGAATGTGAACGAGTAATGTTGTATAATGAAACTATCACTTTTTGACCGGATTTCTCCGGCTAGGAGAACGGTATTTCGGTCCGGACGGTACGGCGGGCAGAGTCCCCGGGCGCGGCGGCGAAGGCATGGCGTGTTTAAGCTGTAGGACTGGAAAATATAATAATGGAGGAGAGTACAATGAACAATTTACCCAAAGTAAAAATCGGTATTGTGGCCGTGAGCCGCGACTGCTTCCCTGAGAGCCTGTCCGTGAACAGGAGAAAGGCCCTGGTGGAGGCTTACAAGGCCAAATATGACGAGACGGACATCTACGAGTGCCCTGTCTGCATCGTAGAGAGCGAAATCCATATGGTGCAGGCCCTGGAGGATGTGAAGAAGAACGGCTGTAACGCGCTGTGTGTATACTTGGGGAACTTCGGTCCCGAGATTTCCGAGACTCTGCTGGCAAAGCATTTTGACGGCCCCTCCATCTTTGTGGCGGCTGCCGAGGAGAGCCAGGCGGACCTGATGGACGGCAGAGGCGACGCATACTGCGGTATGCTGAACGCCAGCTACAACTTAAAGCTCCGCAACATCAAGGCTTATATTCCGGAGTACCCTGTGGGCACTGCCCAGGAGTGCGCTGACATGATCAACGAGTTTGTGCCCATTGCCAGAGCGATTGTAGGCCTTTCCGACTTAAAGATCATTTCCTTCGGCCCCAGACCTTTGAACTTCCTGGCCTGCAACGCGCCCATCAAGCAGTTATACAATCTGGGCGTTGAGATTGAGGAGAACTCCGAGCTGGATCTGTTCGAGGCGTTTAACAAGCATGCCGGAGACGAGAGGATTCCCGCTAAGGTGGCCGAGATGGCCGAGGAGTTGGGCGCAGGCAACAAGAAGCCCGAAGTGCTGGAGAAGCTGGCACAGTATGAATTGACGTTGCTTGACTGGGTGGAGGCACACAGAGGCTACCGCAAGTATGTGGCCATCGCAGGTAAGTGCTGGCCCGCGTTCCAGACCCAGTTTGGATTCGTTCCCTGCTATGTAAACAGCCGTCTCACCGGCATGGGCATCCCCGTATCCTGCGAAGTGGATATCTATGGTTGCCTGTCCGAGTTCATCGGTACCTGTGTGAGCCAGGATGCCGTTACGCTGCTGGATATCAACAACTCCGTGCCTGCGGATATGTTTAAAGAATCCATCGAGGGCAAGTTCCCTTACACCCACAAGGATACCTTTATGGGCTTCCACTGTGGCAATACCTGCTCCAAGAAGCTGGCATTCTGCGAGATGAAGTATCAGAAGATCATGGCCAGGAATCTGCCCATCGAAGTTACCAACGGCACTCTGGAGGGCGATATCGCTCCCGGCGAGATCACCTTCTACCGTTTACAGTCCACCGCTGACTGCAAGCTGCGCGCGTACATAGCACAGGGCGAGGTGCTGAATGTACCTTCCAAGTCCTTCGGCTCCATCGGCGTGTTCGCCATTCCGGAGATGGGACGTTTCTACCGTCATGTGCTGATCGAGAAGAATTATCCTCACCACGGCGCGGTTGCTTTCGGCCACTTTGGCAAGGCGCTGTATGAGGTATTCAAGTTTATAGGCGTACCGGTTGAGGATCTGAACTACAACCAGCCGAAGAGCCTGCCTTATCCTACGGAAAATCCTTTCTGTTGATTTGGGAGAGATGTGAGCGGAGACGTAAGTCTCCGCTCTTTTTCTTAGCAATGGAATCCCCGCAGAACGTGGGTTTGCTTAACAGAGTTATTCTGCGGGTCGGGAAAGAGCCAGCACACGGTGTTTTGTTCTGTAAAAAAAACAAAACTGCATAAAAAATATATTGCACATTTATCGGACTGCGCCTATACTCTCTATTTGGAATTTCATCGTCTCCGCCCACTTTTTTTTAGAAAGAGACGAGTCAACACTTTTGTACTGCCTGGTGCTGTGATCCGACCAGGAAATCTCTGAGCAGGCATTTCAGAAATTTATGAGAAGAGGTAGAGAGTTATGGTCAAAGATATGACAAAGGGTTCGCCCATGAAGCTGATTCTGGGATTTTCCATCCCGCTTTTATTCGGTTTTCTTTTTCAGCAGTTTTACAATCTGGTGGATACGGTGATTGTGGGTCGCTTTCTGGGGACAGACAATCTGGCGGCTGTGGGGGCCACAGGCTCGGTGAATTTTCTGATTATCGGTTTTTGTATGGGTATATGCAGCGGATTCTCCATTCCTGTCTCTCATAAGTTCGGCGCGGGGGATCTGGCGGGGATGCGCCGGGTGGTGGCCAACTGTGTGTGGCTGACAGCGGGTTTCGCCCTGCTGATGACGGTGTTTACCACTGTGCTGTGCCGTTCTATTCTGGTGATGATGAAAACCCCGGATAACATTCTGGATGCGGCGTACTCTTATATATGGGTCATTTTCCTGGGGATTCCCGTTACTTTCCTGTATAACATGACTTCCGGGGTAATCCGCGCTCTGGGGGACAGCAGGACCCCGGTGATTTTTCTGGTTATGTCTTCTTTCCTGAATATCGGACTGGACTTGTTCTTCATTGTTACCCTGCGCTGGGGGGTGCAGGGGGCGGCATGGGCCACTGTAATATCGCAGGGGGTGTCAGGCCTGTGCTGTCTGCTGTTTATGATCAGGAAATTTGAGATTCTGCGGATACAAAAGGAGGAGTGGGCTCCCGACCAACATTTGATGGGAATTTTGTGCAGCATGGGAGTTCCCATGGGATTGCAGTATTCCATCACTGCCATCGGCAGTGTAATCTTGCAGAGCGCTACCAATACGCTGGGCTCCGACGCAGTGGCGGCAGTGACGGCGGCGGGAAAGATCAGCGGATTTCTGGCCTGCCCTTTTGATGCCATGGGTTCCACCATGGCCACTTACGGCGGGCAGAACGTGGGGGCCGGAAAGCTGGACCGTATTGGCCAAGGACTGAAATCCTGCATTCTGTTGGGGGCAGGGTATTCGGTTATCGCTCTGGGCATCAGCACTCTCTTTGGACGGCCATTGGCCAAACTGTTTCTGGACGCCTCCGAGGCGGCGATTATCGACAACGTAAAGCTGTTTTTGACATTGGCTACCGTGTTTTATTTTCCCCTGGCCCTGGTCAACATTATCCGCTTTATGATCCAGGGAGTGGGATTTCCGTTTTTTGCCATTCTGGCAGGGGTATTTGAGATGGTGGCAAGAGCCCTGGCGGGTTTTGTGCTGGTGCCCCGGCTGGGGTTTGTGGGTTCCTGTCTGGGCAGCCCCATTGCCTGGATTCTGGCGGATGTCTTTTTGATCCCGGCCTATTTTCATGTCAGAAAGCGGCTTCGCCGGATGCGGGGAGAGACAGAAGGGGGCAGCCCCGGAGATACCCGGGAGAAATAGTTTGCCATTTGCCTGGTCATAAGATATAATTTGTATAATATTGTTTACAGGCAGAATTTATTTAAAATAAAATCTGCAAGAGAGGACATGGATTTTAAATGCTGGTAAAGACTTCAATCGTCTGCTTTTTAATGATATTATATATGGTGGGTTTTTACTATCGGAAACCCCACATTCCCACAAAGTCCACCAGGATATTTCAGGCGCTTACAATTGTGGCGTTGCTGAACACAATGTTTGATCTGATTACGATTTATACAGTTAATCACAGGGACAGGATTCATGAGGGCGTAAATCTGATTGCGCATATCATTTATCTCCTGTCTATTCTGGGATTTATCTATCTGCTATTTATCTATCTCAGAAGTTTCCTGGAGGGGAACCACATATTTTCGGGTGCGGTAAATATCTGTCAGAACATTCCCGTTGCCATATCGACCCTGGGAATACTGGTGCTTCCGATCACCTATGTGCATGGACAGACAACGGATTATTCGCTGGGGCCCAAGGCGTATGCTCTGTACATGAGCCTGGTAATTTATCTGGTTTTAATCCTGTATTATTGTCTTCACTATTGGGAGGAACTGGACGGAGATAAGAGGCTGGCGATTCTCCTGGCGGTGCCCAGTTATACGGTGGTCGCGGTGGTTCAGATGATCCTGCCGGAGACGTTGATTGTGATTGTCGCCTCCACATTGATTATGCTGGGTCTTATTCTCAGCAATGAGAACACGGAAAAATATATGGATGAGAAGACTTCCCTGTTCAATCAGTATTCCCTTGAAACCGTACTTGAGGAAACGGATTTACAAAAACAGAAAATGTCCGTGGCGGTTCTCTGTTTTTGCAGAACGGAGAGAAATCCGGACTGGAGGCAGAGCGACCTGATTCTGCGGGATATCTACAGGGAGATAAAGTCGTACCGGCTACAGGGATATCGGGTCTGTGAAAACGGAGTGGTTTTTATCACCAACTCAAAGGACAAAGCGGAAATAGTGCTCAGAGAGGTCCAAAGCGCCATGGAAGACAGATACGGAAAGGAGAATCTGATTCTGGAAGCGCAGCTTCTGGCGGAGGAGAACTGTGGCACAAAGCATGACTGTATGTGCAGTATTATTGCCTTCTGCACAAAAGTGGGCAGTCATATCGCGTTCATTGACTATCTGACGCAGATTTATAACCGCAATGCCTTTGAACGGGACTTGGAGAATCTTCCGGAAAACAGCGACGGTTATTACATGCTCGCGGACTTGAATAACTTGAAACTGGTGAACGACACCATGGGACATTCCGCAGGGGATGAACTGTTGCAAAGTTTTGCGCGCATGCTGGCGGACGCAGTAGGCGAGGAAGGAAGGGTATACCGTCAGGGCGGGGATGAATTTGCGGTTCTGTATCGCGGAGACGCGCAGAGGCTTGTGGACGCGTTACAGGAGCGATGCAGAAGTCATAACCAGATCAGCAATATTCCTGTCAGTTATGCCATCGGATACTGTGCGCTGTGCGAAAAAGATTTTCTGGATGTGGCGGACAGGAGGATGTACGCAGATAAAAAGAGAGTCAAACAACAGGAAGGCTCATGGCAAACAAGGGATATGACACGGTCATAAGAGGGGGACGGCTATGTATGATTATAGACAGGCTATCAATGACATTATGCGGCAGGAGGTGAGGGCCGGACAGATTGTGGGGGCGGGCTACCTGCTGATTCAGGGAGGCAGGGAGCGGTATTTTGGGTCCTATGGCTATGCGGACAGAGAGAGACATATGCCCATAGACCGGGATACAATTTTCCGGCTTTTCTCCATGACAAAGCCCATCACGGCTGCGGCGGTGATGCTTCTGGTAGAGCGGGGAGCGCTGGATCTGCGGGAGGCGGTGAGTCGGTATCTGCCGTGCTTTAAGAATCAGACGGTATGGAATCCGGAGGGGGAACCTCTGCCGGTAAATAGAGAGACCACGATCTATGATCTGCTGAATATGACCTCCGGTATCCCCTATCCCGAGAACTGGGAGGGCTGTAGTCCCTCGGGTTTGCTGATGGACGATTTGTTCCGGCGGCTGAAAGAAGCCCAGGCCCAGGGGCAGCGGCTGCCTACCAGGGAATGGATTGAGCGCATAGCGGCGGTTCCTCTGGCGTTTCAGCCGGGAGAACGCTGGATGTACGGTCTGTCCGCCGATGTGCTGGGGGCGGTGGCGGAAGCGGTGACGGGAAAGCGCTACGGAACTTTTCTACAGGAGGAGATTTTTATGCCTCTGGGAATGAAGGATACAGGCTTTTATGTGCCCAGGGAGAAGAGGCGGCGTTTTGCCCAGAATTATATCTGGAACGAGGAGAGCAAAGCGCTGGAAATTTATGAGGACTGTAATCTGGGAGAGTATTATGGTGAGGATGTGTCCTTTGAGTCCGGCGGCGCGGGGTTGGTGTCCACAATGGAAGACTACAGTCGTTTTGCGCAGATGCTGCTGGGAGGCGGCGTATATAACGGCGTCCGGATTCTGGGGAAGAAGACGGTGGAGTTTATGCGCCAGAACAGGCTTTCATCAGAGCAGAAGGCGGCGTTTAACTGGGACAGCAACCTGGGCTGCGGTTACGGATGTCTGATGCGGGTGCTTACAGATCAGGGGGCGGCGGGAACCATCGGTAGTCTAGGAGAATACGGCTGGGACGGCTGGACAGGCAACTATGTGACGATTGATCCGGCGGAAGACATGACGATGCTGTATTTCATCCAGAGATGCGGGTACAGCAGTTCTTCCGCATTGCGCAGGTTGCGCAATGTCACTTATGGGGCGCTGGACAGACTGGGAGATGGCATGGATTCTATAGTTGGAGAGGAATAATAAAGAGATCTTGAAGCCGGTGAGCGGTCACCGGCTTTTGGGCTATACCTATCGAAACATATTTTATGCAGGAAACATTATATAGAGTTAAGAGGTATTTATGTGGTTTACAGTGCTTTTTTGTTTATAGAAACTTATTCCATGAAATCTCACCGGATTTAACGGAAGTAGCGTACTGCCCCCCAATTATTTCCTCTTTTACTCCGTGAAGTCTGTCTCGGCAGCTACGGCGGAAACCACAGAAGAAACCACAGCGACAACCACAGCAACAATAATGATTAATAATCCTCCGGCCAATAGTATAAACATAAATTTCCCTCCTGCTTTATCGGTTACTTTACTATAGAGTATAGCGTGTTCTCACAAAAAAAACAACTGTCATATTCATTTTTTTTATTTTCATTATCCCTATTGACAAATCCCAAAAAAGGGTGTATCTTTTGAAATACCCTATATAGGACGGGGAAGAACTTCTTATCTTCCTATTACATTTCATTTTTCAGGTGAATCTTCGGTTTCGGAAGTTACCCATGAACAGAGTATTATGTAACAGGCTATGAAGTGCGCAGGTGTGTTGACGAATACACGGGTGTATAATTGCTTCCTTTTGATTTCACAAGAGGAAAGGACTATTAGAACGGAAAGGACAGGTGATCTCTTTTTTACATGACAGACACATTACGGGAAGCAGGCGGAACAGGCGTTTTGGAGACAGATTTGTCCGCGCTGCTGGGCAGATTGGTGGACGATTATTCCACTAAAAAGCAGCCATCCCTGATCCAGATGAAAAAAGGACTGATCAGCAGGGAGAGTTTTCTGGGGGAGGTTACACAGTACGCACAGCTAACCTACGGGATTACTCCGGAGCAGGCCGGTGAACTGACAGGCCGGTTTGAACAGTATATCTTTGGGTATTCCCTGATTTCGCCGTTGATTGACGACGCGGAGATCTCGGATATCCGTATCGTCAGCCATGACAATATCCGTGTCAAGCGGCGGGGACGGCGCATGGACGCCGGGATAGGCTTTTTGTCAGAGAAGGAGTACCGACAGTTTGTGGATTATGTGGCAACCAAAAACCAGGTCAATATCTCAAATTTAAATGCCATACAGCGGTTTACGGATGCGGAAAGTCATCCGGATTTCATCCTACGTTTCACCATCTCCATGCCCCTGGTAAATACCTACGGCGAGCCGTATCTGTGTATCCGCAAGGTGCCAAGAGACTTCCCGGAGATGGAAGAACTGATTCTTCGGGGGATGCTTGACCGGGAATTGGCCCAGCTTCTGATCTGTCGTTTTCGGGCTGGCTCTACGCTGGTCTGCGGAGGTAACTCCTCCGGCAAGACGACGCTGCTCAATGCCCTTAAGGAGACTTTGCCGGATGATGTGGCTATTCTGGTGACCCAGCAGGCGGACGAACTGACCACTAAACGGCACCCGGATATGATGTTTCTGCACTCTTTGCCCGGCAGCGGGGAGAGCCAGGTCAGCTATGATCTGAAAAATATCAGCATCGCGGGCCTGACTATGGATGTGGACTTTTTTATCATTGGGGAGGTGAAGGGGGACGAGGCCCTGTATCTTTTGAACGCGGCCTACACCGGACAACTCTGCGCGGCCACAATCCACGCCCCAGGCGCCGACAAGGCAGTGAACAAGCTGGTGGATTATGCCATGTATGGCAGCCGCTATTCCCGGGAGGAACTTATGAATATGATGGAGTGTTTTACAACGGTCATTTTTATGGAAAAATACAAGGTGAAGCAGGTATTTGCAAATCGGGGCTGGAATCGGAAGACTAAGGAGATGGACTATGAGCAATTATTTTAAGGTATTGCTGTTGGCGGAACTGGCGGCGGGATTCGCGGCGCTGTTTCTGTGGATCAGGAGGGAGAGCATCTTGCGTCAGCTTTGGCACAGAGCCTATGACTCTCTGGAGACAGCCGCCGCCAGAAGAGTTTTGGATAATCGGCGCAGCCTGCAAATGCTCAGGGCCAAAAAAGGTTTTTGGCAGCGCATGGAACAGAGGCTGTTATACAGTGGGATCAGCAGTCGTTTTCCGTTCCTGACACCGGAACTCTGGATATTGGGTAATCTGACGGCAGGCATGGCAGTTTATTTCCTGACGCTGCTGCTGGGGATGTCCTGGCAGCAGGCCTTGCTGGCAGCGGGGGGGATGGAGCTGCTGATCTCCGTAACGGTGAATCAAAGCATAAGCCGAAACTACAACGCGACGGACGAAAATCTCATGAAATTTCTGGATTTTCTGGGCAATTACAGTATTACCTCCGGCGAAATTACGGCTGTGCTGGGTCAGGTCAGCCCCTATGTGGGAGAGCCTCTGCGGGGAGCGCTGGATGCCTGCTATTATGAGGCCCAGACCTCCGGTGATACCAGCATCGCGCTGCTGGCCATGGCGGAGAAGATTCAGCACCCCAAATTTCAGGAACTTATCAGGAATCTGGAAGTCAGTCTGCGGTATTCGGCGGACTTGACGGTGCTGGTGTCCCAGAGCAGGCGGTCCATCAGGGAGTATACCCGTATGCGGCAGGAGCGCAAATCTCTGGTGCGGGAGGCCTGGGTAAATATTGTGATTCTGGGGGCGATGATCCTGGTGATACTGAAAGCGCTGGAAGCCCTGGTGGGGATTCCACTGTCGGAGATTATGCTTCATACTCTGCCCGGAATCGGCTGTTTGACCGTGATCGGCGTGATATTGCTGCTATTCTACAGACAGGTACGAATGCTGGATCATTGACCCATAGGGGTGAAGAAAGACACGGGCATAATTTAGCGAAATGGCAATGAGGGAGGACGGTATACAATATGGAGTATTTTACAATACACAGGATATTACGGGGAATACAGTTGGCGATGGCTCTGCTGATCGGTGTGGAGTGGATCTGCCTGATGAGCGGGGGCCATACCGGGGAAGTGGTGCTGCGGGCTTATGACACCTTTTGCATGCGCGCCCGGGGCAAAAAGGGGAAACTGTGGGATTATGAAAAATGGGATGCATTTCTGCGGGTAAACGGCGCGACTTATCATTTTGGAAAATGGATTAATCCTGTCAGCTATCTGACCCTTTGTCTGGCTTTGACGGGGGCGGGCTTTGTGATCGGACTTTCCTGGGGGCTACCGGTGGGACTGGCCGGGGCGTTTCTGGCAGCATTTTTGCCTGGTATTCTGCTGGAGCGCATGAATCGCCGGGATAATGAGGCCATGCTGACAGAACTGAATCTGGTTTACAATGCGCTGTCCATACAGATTCGGGCAGGTGTCTATGTCACAGATGCTCTGGCGGAAGTGTATGGAAGTGTAAAACAGGTCCGGCTAAGGGACGGTCTGGAGACTTTGGCTGGCGATATCGTGATGAAAGCAGATCTGGACCAGGCGTTGGAACAGTTTCAGGGAAAGTTTAACAATCAATATATTGATTCCCTGTGTATCACGATTCTCCAGGCCATGGAATCGGGACAGGCGGTGGAGTTGTTGGGAGATATCGCGGATCAGATCAAAGATATGGAGCTGACAATGCAAAGTCGCAGGAAGGAGAGACTGGACCGCAGTATCACCTTTTATCAGCTGGGAATCTTTGCTGCCATCATCGCCGTGGTGCTGTATGCCTGTGTGGAGCACATGTTTATGAACAATATGTTTTGGAATTAGGAGATATGTGGAGCTTGAAACAGCAATTGCCCGGACAGTTTCGGGAATGGGTGTTGGTGTGGTCAGCACTTTTTTCGGCGGTAAGAAGACTGGGAAGGCATTGCGGGACTTCAATGAAGGAGAAAAATAATGAAAAGATTTGATATTACAGGAAACGGATGCAGAAGGGAAAAGAAGACAATTGGGCATGTCTGGAGGCAAAGACTGCGTACTATTGTCACCGGCAAGAGCTGCGGTATTGATGGGCTGCTTGTGACGGTGGGACTCTGCATCATCGCCTTGCTGCTCTGCGTGGTAATGAAAGACAAGCTGGAAGTGTTTATAGCCACAGTTGTGGATGCGCTGACCGCAAAGGCCACGGGCATTCTGGGTTAGGAGGCAGTGCATGGGAGGAAAGAGAGAAGGTTCCACGCTGGATTTCCTGTCAGTCTGTATATCTATCCTGGCTATGTCCGTAGTGGTGACAGCATATTTTTATTGCAGTGACCTGCTTCTTCGCAAGGGGCAGGTGAGTCAGGTGGCCAGATGTTATATCCTCAAGATGGAGACTGTGGGGTGCCTGACGGAGGGAGATAAGAACCGGCTGCTGGCAGAACTGCACACCATTGGACTCAAGGGGATTGACCTGGCGGGAAGTACCATGAATCCTGTGGATTATGGGGACTCCGTGATCCTGCGTATTCAGGGCAAAATACAGGCAAGAATGTGGGGAGGAAATCATGATCTTTTTCGGTCGATTTTTACGGCCCGGGAAGTGCCCGTGGAAGAAATCCGTATGTCCACTGCCAAACATTAGGATCTGGAAATCCGGTGGCAGCGTGCCCGCCTGCCGCTGCGGGCTGTCGGTCCGCAAGGGGCAGGTGGATGTGGTGGCAGCAATGTTTTTCTTTCTGATGGTGCTGATTGTGGCGCTGTTTCAGTTCAAGGTGTATGTATATATGGCGGCGGGGGCTTACGTGGAAGACGCTCTGGCGGTGTCCAATCTGGCATCGGCGTTGATTGATGTGGAGGAATACGGCAGGAGTCACAGCGTGCGGATCAGGGATACGCAGAATGCGTTTCGGGTTTATCGAGACGCTCTGTACTATAATCTGGCCTTGAATGAGGAGGGCTATAGCGCCAAAGAAGATTTGCTGACTGGACAGATTGAGCTGCGGGAATACATTGTTTACAATGTATTCCCGCAGGAGATACAGATCAGCGTATATGACGGTGAAGGCAACTGTCTGAGGCAGGAGAGGGCAGGACCGGGAGATGTCGAGACTCCCGACGGAGTACCGGTGGAGCATACTACCATATACAGTCGGGTAGGATTCCGGGTCATGGGGCTCATGGGGCGTATCATTGACGCAGAGAAAGAAAAAAGTGTTGATATAGTGAGGTGTGAGAGCGAAGATGGGTGATTGCTATTTGTGTCGCCAGTCGAAGGCGGCGGAATGGAGATGGATATGAAAAATAAGGAGCAAAAAAAAGAACGGTGCAGGGAGCCCGGGGGGCGGATGAAAAGAGGTTTGCCGGGAGTTATTCTGGCGGCTTTCGCAGCGGCTGCGATTACCTATGTGGTGCTGCTCAATGTGGAGAAAAATGCTCTGAGTGCCTATGAGAAAGCGGATTGTTGGATCTTGGCAGAGGCACTGGAAAAAGGAACGGAATTGACCCAGGATAATATCGGCATTGTATTCCGACAGACGCAAGTGGATGCACGGCATATTCCGCAGCAGGCGGTGACAGATCCCTGGAGATTGGTGGGAAGTCAGGCTGTTATGACGATCCCGGTGGGAAGTATGATCACCGAAGCCATGTTTGTGCCGGCAGCCAGATACAGGGCGGCGCTGGATAAACCTGTGATTGCTGGATGCAAAGCGGAGGATTTGTATCAGCTGGTCAGCGGTACATTGCGCGGTGGAGACAGGATACATATCTATACGGTGGATGAGGAACTGGGGCAGGCTTATCTGACCTGGGATAATGTGATGGTATATCAGGCATTTGATTCTTCAGGCAGTCTGATTCCCCCACAGGATACCGCATCGGCGGCGACCAGAATCAATGTGCTGCTGGAGGAAGGAAACGCGGAACTTTTTTACAGTGAACTGTACAGAGGCTCGCTGCGGGTGGTGAA
>CANSPM010000024.1 GCA_947648875.1 uncultured Lachnospiraceae bacterium | reverse complement strand
GAAACGCGGAACTTTTTTACAGTGAACTGTACAGAGGCTCGCTGCGGGTGGTGAAAGTTTGAAACAAATGGATAGTGGTTAGAGAAAAAGTAAATTGTATAACAAACAAGCCATCGTTTTGGGTGGCTTCAAAAAGTGAATATAGACACAACACTTAATTCATGGCGGGAACAGCCTCATCTTTGATGATGTACCCACGTTGTTTTAACAAATTAAGAGCCTGTGAAGTGGTCAATACTTTTGATTCGTTCACAGACCGCGGCTCAAGAAAACCCTCTGGTGTATACGGCTTTAAATCTGAGAGTATGTGCCAGATAGCGGTCAGGAGCATACGGCAGATAGCAATGATGGCTTTCTTGTGACCGCGGCGTGCTTTTATACGTTTATAGCGGTCGGTTATTTCCGGATGTTTCCTGGAGCGCAATAAACCATTTGCAACTTGTACCAGAACTGGTTTAAAATAAGAACCGGCACGGGAAATTCGAGTCGATTTGATTTTTTTGTTGCTCTGGTCATTGCGTGGACAGCATCCAGCCCATGAAACGAGGTGTTTCGCTGTGGGGAAGACAGACATATCACCACCGATTTCAGAAAGGACCTGGACAGCAGTCATCGGATTTTTGTCAAATCCGGGAACGGTACGGATCAGATCAAGAGCGGCTTGATATTTATCAGAGAGACGAAGGATTTCCCGTTGTATTTCTTCAAGATGCGTTTCTAATTGGTCGATGTGTCTCAGGCACTGCCTGAGTTTCACAGCCTGTTCCGGAGAAATGGCTCCGTCAATGGCGGCCTGTATTTTTTCAACAGGTGTCTTACACCGCCCATCAACAAAAGGTGTCACGTCAAAGGATTCCCCGGGATGAGCAAGCATATATTCCGTGATGGAGCGGGAAGATTTTCCAAACACATCGCTGAAAACATCATCCAGTTTGAGATTTGAAACGGTAAGACAATTCTGCGCACGATTCTTCTCACCGGTAATCATACAGGAGAGTTTGAAACGGTATCTTACCAAATCTCTCAAGTGGCGGATATCAGCAGGCGGAATAAAGGAAGGCTTGATCATGTCGCACATATAAAGGTCACAGATCCATTTGGCGTCTTTGCGGTCAGTCTTGTTTCCTTTTTGAGGCTTTGTGTATTTAGGATGAGCAAGAGTAACGAAAAGGTGGTTCTTCTCCAGGACATTAAAAACAGGGATCCAGTACTTGCCGGTAGATTCCATGCAAACGTCGTTGCAATGGTACTTTACAAGCCAGTCAGACAGCTCCTGCAAGCCTTTGGAAAAGGATGAGAAGCGAGCTTGCTTATACTCTGTACGACCATTGGAATCGGTAATGCCGATACAGGCATAAATCCATGTTTTGTGGACATCAAGTCCACAGCAGTTAAAACGAAAAACTTTGAAAGACAATATAAAACCTCCTGATGTTAAATAGTGATAAAACTGACAGTGACTGGTCATCCGGCAAAATCGAGTCGACTTTGGAAGAGATAAGTTTACGGGCTACGGTAATGCGCCAATCATCGATGCCTTAACGGATGACCGACGACATATAGCTATGCGAGGTTGCCGCTATACAGCCCCGCCACTCACCTCCACGTGTTCTGTAGTGTGTCAGTCATATCATAAATAATAATAACAGAAGGAAAACAGATTAGAAAGCGAAAGTCAGTGGGCAGGTTTCATAACCCCATTGGTGTCTTTCGCAGAAAGGCGGATTATAGCTATGGGAGTAAAAGGAATCAAAAAGGGAGTAGCCGCTTTACTGGTGACTCTGGCGTTGTGGGGACTGCGGCAGAGCGTGCAGGCGGGCAGCGGGGTACAGATCACTTACAGTCCCGATGGATGGGCATTTACAACCAACAGTGGGGAGACCTCCACTATATGGTATGAGGAAGGAACCACTGTGCGTATACAGCGGGACAATGTCCGGGCAGCTCCGGGAGTTGGGGAACATCTATATAACTGGAAGCGTACCGGGGAGATTCCTGTTGCTTTTTGGAGGGTGGTCCATCCCTACGGAAAGTGTATCCATAATACTTATAATCAACCAGGGTACTACCATGGGGTACCGTACAATATAGAAAAATGTAACAGAAACTATTATTCCGGATGGGTTCCTTACTGCGGGGATTGCGGAGAGAGAGCCGCAGATATCCTGTTTTACATGAGTGCGGATACTGCGGGTGGGATACAGAGTCTCCGGACAGGTATGGGATATTACTACCTCTGTCCCTGGTGCAGTAATCTGGAACAGGCCTGGGAAATTATGCCTCATACCTGTCGGGCTGTTTCAGCCAACCGTTATGAGGTGGTCTATGATCGTAATGGGGGAAGCGGTTATATGCTTCCCAGCATGCATATGTATCATGATATACCCGTATATGAGGGCAGGGAGGTTACGCCTCAGACCACACTGTCCCTGTGTGGTTTTCAAAGGAGAGGTTATCGTTTTAGTGGCTGGAATACCCGACCGGACGGCACAGGGCAGGGGTATGCGGACGGGGAGAGAATCCGCGACTTGTCGGATCAGGAGGGGGGACGGGTGGTGCTGTACGCGCAGTGGACCAGGACAGAGTCGGTACTCTGCGTAGACCCTGCGGGAGGCAGCTACAAGAATAATCGGGAAATTACAGTTTTGCCCGGAGACTATGGCAGTGCCTGCATTTTGGAGACGGAAAAGCTGGTTCCTCCCCAGGGATGCAGGGTATCCTTTGATTCCAGAGGAGGAGAGCCGGTGGACAGTATTATCAGTGGACAGCTGTTTCGGGAATGGAGTGTGGCACTGCCGTTTTACGGGAAGCTGGAAGGCAATACCTATCATTACCTGGGGGATGACGGGACAGAGGACAGGGTAACGGCCCTATATACCATGCAGAGCATTGTTTTGCCGGAGGCTTGTAAGCAGGACCAGGCCTTTGGCGGCTGGTTTTACGACGCGGATTGCACCAGGCCCGCAGGAGCCGCAGGGGACCGATTTACACCGCAGGAGGATATAATGCTGTTTGCAGGATGGGTGGAACTTCGGTTACAGTCTCAGGATAACTACAGCGCGAACCGGGGGGAGGGAGCTGTGAATCTCCGTTGGAGCCAGCAGGACAATACAAGCAAGAATTATAAGTTGTATCAGCGGCGGGAAGGAGCGGATTGGCAGCAGATCAGTTCCGCCACAAATATCGGCACAGGCCCCAGCGTATCCCGCAATATTTCTTATTCCGGTCGGGAGGGGAAGTACCGGGTTCCGCATACCGGCTTTTACAGGCTTACTCTGACAGGTGCCCAAGGAGATGATTATGGCGATTTTCAGGGAGGAAGAGGAGGCATGGCGGAGGGGGTATTTTACCTGGCTGAGGGAGAACTCTTGCAATATGTGTTGGGAGGGCAGAACGGATACCATGGAGGAGGCAATGCCACGGTCTACGGCGGCGGAGGCGGTTACAGTGAACTTTCCTCAAACAGGCAGGGCGTGCTGCTGATTGCCGGTGGAGGCGGTGGAGCCACTCAGACCCAGGCCGGCATGCCTGGAGGCTCTGCGCAGATGAATGTGGACGGCAGTGACGGGGAGCAGGGAATGGCCGGTGGGGGCGGCGGATACAGAGGGGGCAGTGGAGGCGCCTGGGTGGCGCACTCGCATAATGAGAACTGCCGCCATATACATAAGGGAGACGCGGTGAGTGGAGGGGGATGCTACACAGAGGAGTCAATTTGTGGAAGCGCTTCTTTTCGCCGAGAGAAAAAGGGTAGCGTTTTCTATTATGGAAACAGGGACGAAGAAGGAAAGCTCTGCTACTGTGTGCGCTGTGGGAGTTACAGTTGTCCGGGACATACCGACTTTTTTTACCGCAATATTTGTAATGCCTGCGGAAAGGACTATGACGAAAACAAGCCGTCCGTATGCTCAACGCGCCGAGGATATATGCCGGGGTGTGGGAGAGATGAGGAGTACATCTGTGGTATGGAAGAGGGACAGGTGTTGTATTCCCAGCCCGCATACGGCGGCTCCAACTATATAAATACGGACAGATGCAGCAGTCATATCCAGCAGGCCGGATACCAGAGTGGAAATGGAAGTTTTCAGATTGCTTCTGTCGCTCTGGGATATCTGGAACACAATCAGCTGGTCGGCGTGGTAGCAAAGGATTTGGGAAAGCCGGATAAGATTGACCAGGATACACTCAGGTTGGTGGCAACGCAGGAAAATCAGGTAAAAGTATTTTTTGCGAGGCCGGAGGACAGGGGGACGATTTATTATCATAAAGCGGAGTCATATGCTCTGGGATCAGACCATATGATATGCAGTTCCAATATCACGGCTAACACATTGACAACGCAGGTTCAGGGATATCGCTATGTGGTTGACAATAAGGAAGGCACAACGGTGAACCCCTCTCATTTTTGGCATGGGGATACAAGTGAACGACCGGCATTGTCCATTACGATGAGAGGAGGATTGCAGTATCTGCACATAGCAGCCCAGGACAAGGCGGGGAATCTGGGAGAGACGGCGCATATCCCGCTGTCTGAACAGACTGTAATTGCATGGCCTGTGCGAACGGAGCAGATCAGGCTGGAGCAGGATGATTGTCTGTGGCCTGCCGGGGAGGAGAACACCTGGTATGTCAGAGCGGGGGAGGATTCGCTTTTTGAACTCTCCTTCTCCGGTATTCTTTGTGGACCTGCCAGAAAGGATTATCAGGTGACGCATCTGTATGTGGCGGCTCAGGATCTGAGTGGTGAAGGAGAGGAGGGAAGGCTGGGGACAATCACGCCCATGGAGAGTGCGCTTACTTCGGGAAGTCATACATATACGGCGCGGCAGCTACAGAAAGTTACGGAGGGAATGCCCTGCGTCCGGGACGGGGGGTATACCGTAACCCGGCGCGGCAACAGGTGCAGAGATCTGGATATAAGGGAAAAACTGTCCGTGCCGGAGAGTGTGGATGGACACAGGATTCGCCTGACTCCCATAGCAGCAGCTTCTGAGGGGGCGGAGATGGTTTTCTCGGACTATATGCAGGATTTGCTGGGCAGTGTCTGGCTGGTGGCGGATGCCAGGCCGCCTGTGATTGAAGGGATGGAATTATTAGAGGGAACGGATGTTTTGGAGGCATGGGAAGAGGGACCTGTGGAAGTGGAGTTGACAGCTTCCGATCAGGGTAGCGGGTTGGCGGAGTTCTATGTGGAGATTTACAATCAGGACAATGGCAGCAGCCAGAAGATCGAGGACCATGGAACAGGCAGGATACACTTGACTTTGCGTGAAGGAGATGCTCTGTTCAGCGGCGCCTTCACGGTTATTGCCCATGCCGTGGATCATGTGGGGAACGAAGCTGTGGCCAGCAGCCAGATGCAGGGCATATCTCTGCATGTGGAGCTGGAAAGAATACTGGAGCCCCATGATCCGGTGTTCAAGGCCGGAGAGAGTGGCTTATTGACAATTCTCACCACCGGATATGTAGATCGAGTGGAGGTGATTTTTCCGGAAGAGATGCAGGATCTGGATGCCTCCCTGAATCGGACCTGGCTGTATGAGGTTCCGGAATATATTAAGGAAGAGAAGATTACTTTCATGATTCCGCTCAGAGTACCCGAGGCTGTGATGAATATTACGGTAAGGGCCTACAAGCAGGATACCAGCATAGAACAGCATCCCCGACTGGCCACCGTGACGGTGAAGGGGAATGTGTTGGATGAACTTCGCACCAGACTTAAATTACAGAAAGCGGAAGGTGATATCGAATGTGTTTTCTGAAATTGTTTGGCTTACAGATAACATTGGCGCTGGCCATTCTGAAACTGATCACTCTGCTGGATCGAAAACATGGGCTTAAAGTTGATGGAACAGCGGGCGGTGTTCTGTTGGTGGGGGCTGGTCTGGGGGCGGGATATACCGCGCAGTTGAGCGGAACACAGCGTCCGGCGCTCTGGCTGGGATATCTGACGTTGGCAGTCTATCTGACAGTATGTGCCATCACGGATATCCAGACCTGCAAAGTTTATGATATCCTACAGATACCGGCAGCGGCAGCGGGAGCGATCCTGTGCCTGTCGCAGGTTTCCACATTGGCGGGAGGCAGGGGGCTGGTGATCTTTGCCCTGTTACAGTATTTGCTGTTTATGAAATTTTACGGCGAAGGGGATGTTATGGCATTTTTGATCTGTAGTTTATATCTTGTGAGCAGAGGCGGAAATTTGCGGACCTTGTTGATGCATATGGCCCTGGCCTTTACGCTGTTGGGCGTGGTGCAGATGCTCAAGCACAATATCAATGGAAAAGGGAACCTGAAAGTTCCGGTTCCCTTCCTGCCTTATATTGCTGGCAGTATCTTATGGTTCCTGTAGGTTGCAGGTTAGAGCGCGAAATCATGGAAATAGGGAAACCATATAGGACGCAAGAAGGCATATGCACGATCACAATGCCGCCGGTCAGTCCGTGGTACATGGTTTTGAAGACAGCTTATGTATTCGCATATAGTAAGCTGTGATCAGGATCAGGTCAGCACCCACCCAGGCCAGGACCTCCGCATAGAAAATTCCTTCCTGCCCCAGTATATGAGGCAGGGTCAGAGCCGCCCCGGTCCGCATGACAAATTCCGCGATTCCGGAGGCCATGGGCAGTACGGTGTCCCCCATGCCCTGCAAGGAAGATCGGTAGAGGTGCAGCAGATACAGGATGGGCAGAAAAAGGCTCATTATTGCCAGATAGTGGTAGGCAATATCCGTTGCCTCCAGTACCTCCTGAGGAGCGCCAGTGATAAAGGATCCCACCAGCATGCGCCCTGTCAGCAACATCGCAAGAGCGATGACTATGGAGGTGGCCAGCGCAATGCCCAGAGCGTGTCCCACGCCCTGACGTATGCGCCGAAAAAGCCCGGCTCCCAGATTCTGCCCCACATAAGTGATCATGGCATAGCCATAAGAAGTAGCGGCTATTTCCAGTATACCATAGAGCTTGTTGGAGGCGGTATATCCGGCGATAAAGATGACACCGAAGCCGTTGACAATGGATTGTATTACCAGTCCGCCTACGGCGATGACGGTGTTCTGCGCCGCCATGGGAGTGCCAAGAGAAAAAAGCTGCCAGGCCAGCTTGCGGTCGGGACGCAGATGAACGGGCCGGATGCGGAGGATTTCCATTCGCAGGATCACTCGCAGACAGTACAGAGAGGCTACTGCCTGGGCAATCAGCGTGGCCGCCGCCGCGCCGCCCACGCCGGTGTGAAAGCCTGCCACAAAAAGAACATCCAGCAGGATATTCAATACGGAAGCCACCACCATTGCATAGAGTGGAGTGCGACCGTCTCCCAGTGCTCTCAGCAGGGAGGCCAGCAGGTTATAAGCCATCACAATAGGAATCCCTGCAAACAGAATCCGCAGGTAGAGCAGCGCCATAGGAAGAATATCCCAGGGGGTGTCCAGCAGTTTCAGGAGAGGCATCACCAATGTCTGACTCAGGACTTCAATGACAATAGCCGAGATGGCAGAGAGCGTGATGGAGGCTCCTACGATTTCTTTAAGTTCCTCTGTTTTACCTGCACCAAATTTTTGGGCCGCCAGAATACAAAAGCCCTGGGTGATGCCTGTGACCAGTCCCAGAATCATCCAGTTAAGCCAGTCGGAAGCTCCCAGGGCGGCCAGCGCGTGGACTCCCAGCACGCGGCCTACAATCAGGGTATCCATCACGGTGTATAGCTGCTGAAATATATTGCCAAACATAAGAGGGAGCGCCAGCCCAAGGATCAGCTTCCAGGGCTTGCCCTCCGTCATAATCTGTGTGTGTTTTGACATGCTTTTCTCCATTCCGCCGCCTTCGGCTGGCGGCACAAATAGTAATGAGAATTTTACTTTTCAACCTATTTCCCTTCTATAAACGTATAGTTCCGAGCCTTAGAAATTCCGCTAAAAACTATGCGACGATATGCGCGTATTATTTTGGTGCGTACTGAAAACTGCAAAGTCACATACTGTTATTGCGCGAGCGTTTCGTTCGGCCAGTCTGTTCCAGTTTAGAATCTGTAAGCCTGCAAGTCAATGTATTTTCTTGTAAACTGTTGTCTGTCTGTCTTTTTTTTGGTATGATATAGATATTTTCAGGATATGGCAGAGGATTTCAGTACAGGGCTATATGCAGCGGAATAGAAGGATGGCAGGAATATGATAACCATAAGTTTATGTATGATCGTAAAAAACGAAGCGGCAGTGCTGGCGCGGTGCCTGGACAGTGTGGCCGATCTGGTGGATGAAATTATTATAGTGGACACCGGGTCTACAGATCGCACGAAAGAGATTGGGGCGGGATATACGGACAGGATCTATGACTTTAAGTGGAATTATGATTTTAGCGCCGCTCGCAACTACGCTTTTTCTCAGGCATCCTGTGACTACATTTACAGCGCCGACGCGGATGAGGTGCTGGATGAAGAGAACAGGGAGCGCTTTCGGCGGCTGAAAGAACAGCTGCTGCCCGAGGTGGAGATCGTGCAGATGAAGTACGGAAATCAGCTGCAATATAACACGGTCTATAACTATGACGAGGAGTATCGGCCCAAGCTATTTAAGCGCCTGCGACATTTTACCTGGATAGAACCCATTCACGAGAATATACGCCTTCAGCCTGTGATCTATGACAGTGATATCGTGATCACCCATATGCCAAAGGAGAGCCATGGTAGTCGTGATCTTGCCAATTTTGAACTCCAGGTAAGGCAGGGGCGCAGACTTTCCAGGCATCTCCACAATATGTATGCCAGAGAACTTTTGATAGCGGGAGAAGCGGAACATTTCAAAAAGGCCTGTGCCTGCTTTGAAGATTCTGTGGAGGATACGGAGCGCGGCGGGGAGGAATTGGCAGAGGCTTTCTGTGTGCTGTCAAGAGCTTACCGTATGCAGAAGGATACACTGGGTTTCTTCCGATATGCCATGAAGGCCATGGCGGCAGGGGGCTGTTCGGAGATATGCCTGGAATTGGGGCTTTTTTACGAGCAGGATCAGCAGGACCCGGCAGAGGCGGCCATGTGGTATTACAACGCGGCCTATGAGACAGAGCCCATACTGATTCTGGATAGCGGCGGAGCGCAGGCATTGGAAGGACTGATACGCTGCCATCGACAGATGGGGCAGGAGGAGCAGGCGACAGAATATGAGAGAGTACTGCGAGGATTATCAGATGAAAGTCTGAATAATAGTGGACGAATGGCAGTGACAGTGGTATGATGGTATCTGTTCTATGGTGGAAAATGCCGGAACAAAACGACGACAAGGAGATAAAGGCTGATGATATGGGAGGAAAATGTCCGTAAGGTGGTTCCCTATGTACCGGGGGAGCAGCCTGATAAACCGAATGTGATTAAGCTCAATACCAACGAGTGTCCCTATCCCCCGGCCCCCGGAGTGCAGGCGGCTCTCGCGTCCATGCGGAGCGCGGATATGCGTCTGTATCCCGACCCGACCGCAGAGGTGTTGGTGCAGGGACTGGCGGATTATTATGGCGTTAGAAAGGAACAGGTGTTTGTGGGGGTGGGATCGGATGATGTGCTGTCTATGGCCTACTTAACTTTTTTCAATGGGGAAAAGCCCATTCTGTTTCCCGATATCACCTATTCCTTTTATGATGTGTGGGCGGATTTATACAGGATTCCCTATGTGACATGCGCTCTGAATGATGATTTTCATATATGTCCACGGGATTATATGCGGCCCAACGGAGGCGTAATTTTTCCAAACCCCAATGCGCCTACCGGGGTGTATGAACCGTTGGAGGAGGTTGAGAAAATTGTGCAGGCCAACCGGGACGTGGTGGTGATCGTAGACGAGGCCTATATTGACTTTGGAGGGGAGAGCGCGCTCCCTCTTATCCAAAAATATGATAATCTTCTGGTAGTACAGACATTTAGCAAGTCTCGGGCTATGGCAGGCCTGCGAATTGGCTTTGCCGTGGGCGATGAGAAGCTGATCCGATATCTCAGTGATGTCAAGTTTTCTTTTAACTCCTATACAATGAATCGACCCGCGCTGGAGTTGGGAATTGAGGCACTGAGAGACAAAGTTTATTTTGAGGAGACAACCGGCAGGATTGTGGCTACCAGAGAAAGGGCTAAGGGGGAGCTTAAGGCGTTGGGATTTACTTTTCCGGACTCCAGGGCCAATTTCATTTTTGCCTCACATGAACGAATCCCGGCGCGGCAAATCTTCCAGGCTCTGCGGGAGCGGGATATCTATGTGCGCTATTGGGACAAGCCGCGAATCGACAATTTTCTGCGAATTACAGTGGGAACGGATGAGCAGATGGATACGTTGCTTGCTTTCCTGAAAGAATATATCTAGAGACTTTGTTATTCCGGATTGTCCGGGTTAGGAGGAAAAATGTTAAAACACTATTTGATAATTTTCTTTATTTCCATGGTTCCTTTGATTGAACTTCGAGGCGCCATCCCTTATGCCGTGGGGTTTGATCTGCCGTTGCTGCCCAGCTATATTATCTGTATTCTGGGAAATATGCTTCCTGTGCCGGTCATTTTTCTGTTTGCCCGCAAGGTGCTGGAGTGGGGAGCTGACAAGCCGGTGATCGGCAAGTTCTTTACTTTCTGTCTGGAGAAGGGACACAGAGGGGGAGAGAAGCTAAAGCAAAAAGCCGGCAGAGGGTTATTTGTGGCACTGCTGTTATTTGTGGGCATTCCCGTGCCTGGCACCGGCGCATGGACCGGCACGCTGGCGGCCAGCCTGCTGGATATGGATTTTAAGTCCAGCGTCATTGCCGTGCTGTTGGGGGTAGTGCTGGCGGGTGTGATTATGGGGCTGTTCAGTGCCGGACTGTTTGGGGCTATCGGCCTGGCGGCGTAAATTATGGTCATGAGAGCATAAGCGCATGCATTGAGATATATGGAGTTTTAATACCATTGCCACATATTTCTTTAGGCACACAGTGGCTTTGCCCAGAGATGGTGGAAAATGGATGGAAGGGGACAAAATGGCGGTGGTTTATTCGGAATTTGCCAGAGTGTATGACGAACTCATGGATAATGCTCCTTATGGGGAGTGGTGTGAGAATATCGCCGCGCTGATGCGGGAGTATGGGATCAGCAGGCCTGTGAGGACCAGTACAGTGTCTTGTCCGGAGGACAGTAGGACGGACGGGCAGGATGCTTTTGCTAAGATCGAAGGGGATGCTGCCTACAGGACAGGGCATCAAATGACGGATTCGGAGGCACTGCTGGCATCCGAACGCAATCTGGTGCTGGATCTTGGCTGCGGCACCGGCACGCTCACGGAGTTGTTGTCTCAAAAAGGCTATGATATGATAGGTGTGGACAACTCTCCTCAGATGCTGGAAATCGCCATGGAGAAGCGGGCAGAGAGCGGCAGTGAGACTCTGTATCTGTTACAGGATATGAGAGAACTGGAGTTGTACAGCACGGTGGGAACCGTTATTTCCGTCTGTGATTCTCTGAATTATCTGCTTAAGGAAGAAGATCTGTTGCAGGTGTTCCGGCTGGTGGACAATTATCTGTATCCGGGCGGCCTGTTCTTGTTTGATTTTAATACGGTCTATAAGTACAGCCGGGTCATTGGAGATACCGTTATTGCGGAGAACAGGGACGATTGTAGTTTTATATGGGAAAATTACTATCATGAGGAAGAAGAGATCAACGAGTACGACCTGACAGTTTTTGTGCAGCAGGAAGGGGATCATTTCCAGCGATTTACAGAGAATCATTTTCAGAGAGGGTACACGCCCGAGACGATGCGCAGGTTGGTAGAACAGGCGGGGATGCAGGTGGTTCGGCTTTTGGATGCGGATTCGCTTAAGGAAGTCAACGACCAGAGTGAGAGAGTTTATCTTCTCGCCAGAGAATGTAAGAAAAAGCGGGAAAGCAGCCAGAAGAACCGGGTTGCTCCGACTATATAGAATGTAACAAACTTCGGCAGTGTGCAGTTTAGCCTGAAAGGTCTGCGCAATCTGTACCCGGGGGGACATGTATGGAGGTTATATGAAGGATTATATAGTGCGCGCAACGGCTGCGGGAGCGCAGATCCGGGCATTTGCGGCTACCACTCGAAATCTGGTGGAGGAAGCCAGAAAGGCCCATAACACCAGCCCGGTGATGACAGCGGCTCTGGGGCGTCTGCTGACGGCGGGAGCCATGATGGGAATTATGCTGAAGGGGGAAAAAGACCTGGTGACTTTGCAGGTTCGGGGAGACGGCCCGGGCAGGGGACTGACTGTGACGGCGGACAGCCGGGGCCGGGTCAAAGGCTATCCTCTGGAAGCGGATGTTATACTGCCGGCCAACTCCCGAGGGAAACTGGATGTATCCGGGGCTATGGGGGCAGGGGTACTGAGCGTGGTCCGGGATATGGGAATGAAGGAGCCATATGTGGGGCAGACGCCCTTACAAACCGGGGAGATTGCGGAAGATCTGACATATTATTTTGCCACATCTGAGCAGGTACCCTCCAGCGTTGGCCTGGGGGTGCTGATGGAGCGTGACAATACGGTGAAGCAGGCAGGCGGTTTTATTATACAGCTGATGCCGGATACGGAGGAGTCGGTGATTACCCGGTTAGAGGAAAATCTGACAGAGGTATCGTCCGTCACCGCTATGCTGGAGGAGGGCCATACGCCGGAGAAGATTTTGCAGATCCTTCTGACGGGACTGGACGCGGAGTTTACGGATACCATGGAGACAGGTTTTTTCTGCAACTGTGACAAGTCCCGGGTGGAAAAGGCCCTGATCAGTATCGGCCAGGAGGAATTGCAGGCGATGATTGACGAGGGGCGGGAGATAGAAGTGAACTGTCAGTTCTGTAGCAGACATTACCTTTTTTCAGTGGAGGAACTGGAGTGCCTTCGCGGAAGGGCTAAAGGACTCCCAAAGAAATAATGTGGTTCCGGAAAAAGCGCGCCTTAGCGACTAAGGCTGCGCTTTTTCAAGAGAGTTACGAATGGCTTCCAGCAGCACCAGCGATGTGTATTTGCTGTCTGCGTCGTAACTGATATTGTCCAGTGACTGCTGTTCACAGATCTGGGCGGCCAGAGAATCAAAGGCGGGCTGGAGCAGGGGGTACATAGTGGTCACGGCTTCACTTAAGTTCACTAGTTGGATGGAGGTAATGGCATCTCTGTTCACCATGACTTCCACATTCAGCGTCTGATCGCCCAAAACCAGTTCCGTGTTGTATACGCCGGGTATGTAGAGGGAGACAGTGTCGGAGGTGGGTGAGGCATCATCCGATACATTTGTACTGCCTTCGGGGCTTTCTGTTCCTGTGGGGGTATCGCCGTCGGTGTTTTCTTTATCCGGAAGGAACATCATGACCAACAGCACCACGAACAGGATACCCAGCACGGCGAAAATTCCGGTATAAATCAGTTCTTTCATATGGAGGACCACAATTTTTGTCTTTGCGCTCATGTTTACCTCTTTCCTGCATTGCTGTGTCCGGGACATTGCATCAATGCGTGTTTTGGAATCTTTGCTCGTTGTTAATATAAAGTATGCGCGGGAAAAAGCGTTTATGACGGAAAAGAGGTTTGCATTTTTCAAAAAAAGAGATTATTATGAGGAGAGGAAAGGCGGTGGAGCAGGAACATGAGATTTACCAAGATGCATGGCTGCGGCAACGATTATGTCTATATTGACGGGGCTGCGCAGCCCCTTTCACAGGAAGATAAACCCAGGGTGGTACGTTTCCTGAGCGATCGGCATTTCGGTGTGGGCGGTGACGGGGCGATTTTTATTAATCCCAGTGACATGGCGGATTTTGAGATGGAGATGTACAATGCGGACGGCAGCAGATCTGAGATGTGCGGCAACGGAATCCGTTGTGTGGCGAAATATGTGTATGACAAGGGGCTTACGGATAAGCGGCAACTGTCCATTGTCAGCGCGGGACAGGTAAAATATCTGGAACTGACTGTGGATGAGGAAAATAGGGTATCCATGGTGCGCGTTAATATGGGGAGTCCCATGCTGGAACCGGAGTTTATACCTGTGGCGCTCTCCGGGGAACGGGCGGTGGATGTTCCCATCCGGATCGGCGATGGGGAGTACCGCATGACCTGCGTGTCCATGGGAAATCCGCACGCCGTGGTATTTGTGGAGAATGTGGGAGATATGGATCTGGAACAGGTGGGACCTCTATTTGAGCGGCATGAGTTATTTCCCAATCGTGTCAACACGGAATTTGTGGAGATTGTAGACAGACGGCATGTGAAAATGCGTGTCTGGGAGAGGGGCACCGGAGAGACTCTGGCCTGTGGAACGGGATGCTGCGCCACTGCGGTGGCCTGTGTGCTGAATGGTCTGACAGAGGATCAGGTGACAGTGAGCGTGCCGGGCGGTGAAATCCAGGTCGCATGGGACAGGGAGGAGAATTTGTTGTATATGACCGGGCCCGCAACTATTGTATATGAGGGAGAGATTTATTTGGATAACAAAATCCTGTAAAAGAAGCAGCAAATCTCACAAAATGCGGAATAAAGATTGAATGCCGGACATGCAAAAAGGGGATAGACACGGTATTGTGGGGGCGACGATGGCGTGCACAGGTTTCTGCCGAAGGCTAAAAAGGAGTATTTATGTATAAAATTAATGAAAATTATATGAAATTACCGGGGAGTTATCTTTTTTCCACGATTGGAAAAAAGGTAAATGCCTATGCGGCGGCCCACCCGGATAAAAAAATCATTCGTCTGGGCATTGGCGATGTGACACAGCCGCTGGTGCCGGCGGTGATCAGCGCTCTGCATGACGCAGTGGATGAGATGGGAGACGCGGCCACCTTTCGGGGTTACGCCCCTGATTTGGGATATGACTTTTTACGAAATGCCATTGCGGATAAGGACTATAAAGCCCGGGGCTGTGAGATTGGCGCGGACGAAATCTTTGTCTCGGATGGCGCAAAGTGCGATTCGGGCAATATTCAGGAAATTTTCAGCCTGGACAACCGGATTGCCGTCTGTGACCCGGTTTATCCCGTGTATGTGGACACCAATGTGATGGCGGGAAGAACGGGGACATATGATCCCCGGAGGGGGACCTGGAGCAATGTGATTTATATGCCTTGCACTGCGGAGAATGATTTTACTCCTGATTTGCCCGGGGAGGCTCCGGATATCATCTACCTCTGTTTTCCCAATAATCCCACAGGAGCGGCAATTACCAGGAGCCGGTTGCAGGAATGGGTGGATTATGCCAACAGAGTGGGGGCGGTGATTATTTTTGACGCCGCCTATGAGGCATATATTTCCAGAGAAGATGTGCCCCATAGTATTTACGAATGTCAGGGGGCCGGGAACTGTGCCATCGAACTGCGGTCTTTCTCCAAAAAGGCGGGTTTTACCGGCGTGCGTCTGGGCTTTACCGTGATCCCCAAAGAATTAAAGGCCGGTGAGGTGAGTCTGCACAGTCTATGGGCCAGGCGCCATGGCACCAAGTATAACGGCGCTCCCTATATTGTACAGCGGGCTGGCGAGGCGGTGTACTCGCAGGAGGGCCAGGCGCAGCTGGAGCAGCAGATTGCCTATTACATGAGAAACGCGGCCTATATTTATAAGGGACTTAAGGATGCGGGATATACGGTGTCCGGCGGTGTGGACGCGCCCTACATCTGGCTGAAAGCCCCCAGGGGCATGAGCAGCTGGGAGTTTTTTGACTGTCTGCTGGAGAATGCCAATGTAGTGGGAACTCCCGGCTCCGGCTTTGGTCCCAGTGGAGAAACCTATTTTCGCCTTACCGCCTTTGGGAGTTATGAGAATACAGTGGAGGCCGTAGATCGGATCAAGGCAATGTAGGGGGCCGGGACGGAGCGGAATAGGCAGAAGCACAATGCACTCTTAATGGAGGAAAATGGAATGGAGTATGAACAGGATTATCTGACCGGGCTGTGGACCCGGCAGGCCATGTACACCTATTACCAGGGTCTGAGACCCGGCAGCAGGATTCATTTCATGTTTCTGGATGTGGATAATTTTAAGATCGTAAATGATATCTATGGGCATAATGAGGGCGATGCCTTGCTGGTGAATATTGCAGGTATACTCAGGAAGATTGCGCCCATGGCTCACGGGGTCAGAATGGGCGGAGATGAGTTTGTGCTGATTTTTCCGGAGAAGACCAGCCGGAAAGAACTCTGTAAAATGGCAACGGGCATTATTGAAAGGGTGCGGAACAAAGAGGGCGCAGAACATATCTCTACCAATATTTCCATGAGCATTGGCATCCTCTATGACGAGAAGGTAGAGGTTACGCTGGAGGATACGCTGCTGAAGAGCGATATGGCCATGTATCATGCCAAGGATAATGGGAAGGGCCGCTATGTGGTATTTAACGATATAGCGGATATTGTGCTGGGTGAATTGGAGATGGAAAAACAACAGCAGCAGGCCCTGGCAGACCATGAGTTTGAGGTGCTGTATGTTCCTTTGGTCATGGCTCAGACACCCAGGCTCTATATGGCTCAGGCTTATGTAGTCTGGCATATGACGGATGGTCGGTGTCGGAGACAGGAAGAGTTTTTACCGCTGTTTGTTAAAAACGGGTTTGTGGCGGAACTGAACGCCTGGGTCATAGAAAAGGTTCTTCAGGATATTTCAACTTTTCGAGGAGAGAAAGGCAGCCCGGATAAGGTGGGAGTCAGAATCTCACGTTTACAGCTGCTAAACAATAAACTCCTGCCATGGTTGGAAGGGCTGATGCGCAATTACGGAGTGAAGGCGGAGGAACTGGAACTGGAGATAGATGAGTCGGCCTTTACAAGAGGAAGGGAAGAGATGTTTGCCAATATTCAGGCCCTGCATAAGAGCGGCTTTCGGATATCTCTTACCGGTGTGGGCCTGGATTTTGCGAGTCTGCGGTATTGGGATATGCTGCCCATTGATTCTTTGAAATTCCAGAGAGAGTATCTGCGGCATGCGCTTAAAAATCCCAAGGGTCGTCGGATCATGAAGACGCTTATGGCTGTGGGGCGCGAATTGAAGATGGATATAGTTGCGGATGGCGTAAATTTCCGTGAAGATATCATGTATCTGATCGAATGTGGCTGTAACGCTGTGGGAGGGGAGTATTTTTCCCGTCCTCTGACAATGGTGGATTTTCAGGAATATGTAGTAAACAACCTTCGCACGGAAATGCGGGTGACGGAGTTCCCGTTTTGGACAGATTTTGCGGCTGTGGACGGCTCCCTGCAGGCCACTTCCTTCGGCGGGGGCGTTCATCTGACAGAGGGAATCAGCGCCAACTGGGGTGGTGTGTTGTTTGACGGCGGTGAGGTGCGGGAAAACGTATTGAAGATGCCGTCGGAGTTGCTGGCCAGCGACTCGTACACCATCTGCCTGTGGGTTAAGCCCCTGGAGTTAAACGGCTGGAGCAGTGTATTATATGTCAGGTATAACAACGGCTTTATGTCTCTTGTGCCCTATTCGCCTGATCGGTCCAGTGTATACAGGGTTCATCAGGATGATTTTGTGAATCATTTTCACGACATACTGGTACGGATGGTACAGAGGAATAAATGGAGTTTTCTCTGTGTGACTTATGACGCCTCTACCGGCGTGGCAAGACTGTATCTGAACGGACGTCTGGCTGGGGATGCCGAAGATATTCCCCAATTACCGGCCTGTAAGGAGATTTTGCTCGGCGGAGACCCTTTTCAACAGTCTTATTGTGGGTATGTATCCGGTCTGATCTTTTGCGACAGTGTGATGACAGAGACAGAAATCCGGGATCTGTACCATGATTTCTGTAAAGACCCCGGATTTGTGGGAGATGTGGAGAAATTCTGGCTGCATTAGAGAGAACTATGGCAGAGAATGCGGATGTCAATTATGTCTTATGATATCTGCGTACTCTGCTTTGGCGGCGGAGAGCAGGTCCCCTGGGGCAAGTTCAATCTGGGAGCCGAGGCGGCCTCCGCTGACAACGATGGCGGTATGGTTGCGGGCAGAGACATCCAATCGGGTCATATACTGCTTCCTCATGCCGATAGCGGTGCAACCACCCCGGATATAGCCGGTGACAGCATTAATTTCCTTCACATGAATCATTTCCACACTTTTTTCTCCGACGCTGCGGGCGGCGGCTTTAAGGTCCAGTTCCTGGTTAATGGGAATTACAAACACGAAATAGTCGCGGGCTCCCCGAGCCACCAGAGTCTTATATACCTTTTCATAGGGGAGTTTTAACTGGTCCGCTATCCGCAGCGCGTCGATAAACGCATCACATTCATAAGTGTACTGGGTATAGGGAATCTTCATGGAATCCAGAATACGCATGGCATTGGTCTTTATTTCTTTTACTTTCGACATCATTTTCCTCCCTGTTAATTGACTGCGTGATATCCGTGTGCCTTTTAAAAACAAATTATAACACAAAGGCACAGATCGTTCCAGGCCCGAAAAAAATGAATATGGACACAACGTGAATCCCTAGACTGTAGAGAGGAGGTGTGATATAATGGAAAAGCGGTACACTGGGGGAAACTGGCCCGATGGGCGGGGGTGAGAGGAAGGATACCGTTATAGTCCTTTGTGCCTGACGGAAGTCCGCATTACAGGAGAGGCGACGCTCTTAAGACAAGGAGGAAGGAAATATGGTACCAACAAGAGAAGCTGCAGAGGAGTTACTCAGAGACGGGGAGGCATGTAATCCGGGAGCATGGGGGGAGCACAGCCGGGTAGCAGCCATGTGCGCGGAACGGATTGCCGCCGCCTGTGGGGACATGGACCCGGAAAAAGCCTATGTGCTGGGGCTGCTCCATGACATTGGCCGCAAGTTTGGTGTCAAGCATATGGGACATATTTACGATGGATATCATTATATGACCCGGCTTGGTTATGACGAAGTGGCTCGGATATGCTTAAGCCACTCCTTTAGTACCCAGAGACTGGAGGATTATGTAGGAAAGCGGGATATAACAGAAGAGCAACAGGAAGAACTTCGCGGTTTGCTGCGGGAAATGGTATATGACGACTATGATTTGTTGATTCAGGTCTGCGATGCCCTTGCGGGTACAGAGGTCATGATTATCGAGGAGCGCATGGCAGATGTAAAGCGTCGCTATGGGGCGTATCCGCAGGACAAATGGGATAAAACACTGGAATTGAAAGAATATTTTGAGAAAAAGATGCGGCAGGATATATATGCGGTGGTGGGGCGCTGACAGGTTGTCCGTGAGGTACTGACGGTGGAGGGATATGGCCACACGGGATTATAAAGTTTACCATATAAAAAAATCTTGCATACACCACATGTATATGCTATTATGAAAATATATAAGGGGAAAGCCTTAGAAGCGGCTTTCCTCTCCCTAAAATAACGTTTGCTTTTCCGCTTGAAGCGGTCAGCCGTCACTATTGCGAGTAGTGGCGGCTATTTCTTTTGTCCCTGAAAATCCGGTATACAGTAAGCGAATGCCCGGAACTCAACTGGCGGTAGACATTCTCTCCAAACTGTTCCATAAAGCGTTTATTGCTCGCTATATAAACGTATGGTATAGTAAGCATAGCCAAGACAAAACCAAGTAATCTCCGGCATAGAGGGCATAATTCAGAGAAGAGAGGATGCCTCCAGGGCATGGAAAGGTTAGATCAATTATGCTGAATAAAGAAAATATAGGCAAAAGAATTGCTTTTTACAGAAGGGAAAAGGGGATAACGCAGCGGGGACTTGCCGATGAACTGCATATATCGTATCAGGCCGTCTCCAAGTGGGAGTCCGGAAAGAGTCTGCCTACGGTGGAAATGTTATATGAAATCTCGAATCTGCTGAATGTGACAATGGATGCGCTTTTAAATGAAGACGAAAGGAGAAGCTGGGGAATATCCTATCAGGAATCAGGTCTGGATACCCGGAAGCTGCATGCGCTGAAAGAGCGGCTCCAGCAGTTTATCATGGAAGACGGCAGGATTATATCCGCCAATTACGCGGATGCCTGTCTGTTTCGGATGGATACCGCGCATATGAAATAGCCTGTATATTCCTGCATTACCTGTGTACCGGGCTCCAAGGAAAAGTTGGCAAAGGAATACGGATATAACAAGCAGATCTGTGCGGATGTGGCGTCCAATGCCATGAACTATACTCTACAGCACGGCGTGAAACCGGTTCTTTTAAGGAGTCATATAGTCTGCGGAAATTACAGCCGGGAACAACTTTGCATGATGGCCGGATCGTTTCAGAAGATCTGTGAAGAGAACGGGGTTACTTTTTCAGGAATGGAGATTTCTTCCCAGCCGGTCAATTATGGCCCCACGGAGTATGAACTGACTGCTGTCGTATTGGACGCATAGGACAGGTACAAAGGGACAAAAGTCTGGAGCAAGGGGCAAATTATGTGGCAGGAGCGGCAGGGATAAGGGAGTTTGGCAATCGCTTATTCCGGACAAGCAGATAAGGGGACGGGCAAAGTGAGCGAAGAGAATGAAATAAAGGAGAGAAGAAGTCAGGAAATAGAGGGCGGGAAGGTTTGTGAAAAGGGCAGACATGCCGAGTTGATGGAACAGGATGGCAAATACCGGAAGCTGGTGGAACTGTCCGGCGGCAGTGCTATGCATCCTTCTATACAGGGGTAAAGGCAGTGTTTTATGGTGTGTGGTTTTGGCAGGAAAAGCCGGCCCCTGGAGACGAAAGCGTCCAGGAGCCGGCGTGGGGGTCCTAATGTTCGTTCAATTGATCCTTGTAAAACAGGGTCCGAAGCGTACAGATGTCCCTAGGGATGCTGTCGGGGTCCGGCGCGTCATGGAGTTTTCTGGCCCATGCATAAAACTCGTTGGCTGTGGGGGTGACCAGAGTGGAGGTTCTGGAGATATGCCCCTTTCGGATGGTCTCCTGGGCCACCCCCCGCATGTATTTCCAGAAATTGTAGTAGGCCAGCTTCAGCTTGGTCATAAATCCCGTGCAGTCCTCGATGACAAAGCCCTCGATCTTCCGGCCCTCATACTCGTAGTCTTCCTCCAGCACATTATAGTACCAGTCAAAAAACTCCTGCCAGGAGGCAATTTCGACAGCCTTCTCTTTGGGAGTGAGTCCAAATTGTTCAGCTATATGGCACAGCTGTTCATAATCGAATTTGGCAAACTCCATCTGGTTATGGACAATGTCCAGCAGGTACAGATTGCTCTCAGGATACGCAATGATGTGGGGATCATGCTTCATATCCACACACTCAAAGACGAAGGACACATGATTGTCCCGAATAAACTCTTTCATGGAGAGCAGGTTTGCGGAGGACACTTTCTCATGCAGCATATCCTTGAGCCATCCCGCAAACTGGCTGTCTATAGTGGATTTGCTGGCGATAAACAGGTCGTCCTCATATTCGTTGTAACTTACGATACCCAGGAAGCCGTTCTCCTTTACATAGGCGGTGACGGGGAATTGTAGTTTGTGCTGTAGCAGATCAAACTTGGTCTCCGGGCGCTCGTTGATATTGAAGAACTTGTCATAGGCTCTGGCGGCAACCTTCCCTTTTACCGTATCCAGATAGAGTCCCCTGGCCTTTGTGGTCTGTTCGTCCCATACCCTGTCGTAAAACGCCTTGCTGGTAAAGTTGAAGGAGGATATATTGCCAAATTTCTTTTCCTGAATGTACCGGTTGGCGCGCAGGGCAATGATGGTGTCCGCGATGGAGCTCTCGGTCACGGTTTCCTCCAGCCGGACCTCGGGGGCCTTGAACACCTGGTTTTGCACTTCTACCGTGTGAATACCTTCCCGGTCCACCTGCACGCACCGCAGACATCCGCCGTATTCCACCTGGCCCTCCAGGTTATATACCCGGTCGTTGACCCTGACGGGAAGCAGTTTGGTGTTTCTGTGGCCGTGAATTTGGATGTAATTGTCCGGCGTAGTCTCAAAGAAGGTATCCGCCACTTTCTCAAAGTCATTGTAATTGCCCACACCCTTGATCATCTGCTCGGTGGCCACGAAGGATAAATTCTCGGGAATCGTGCTCAGACCCGCATGGGTGACGAGAAAGACCTGTTCGCCGTAAGTATAGTAGGCGCACTGACCAAATTTGCGGTACAGCTGCCGCAGCTCCTTTTTGTCCATCCGGGCCGCGTCCAGGGCAGGTCTGGTCACCAGTTCAAACTCCTTGGAGCGGCCCACGCAATCGTTGGCGTACAGCCACAGCCATCTCTCGTGGTTGCCCTCCAGCATCAGCACGTTTTTTCTGTCCTTGACAGAGATCAGAAAATTCAGAACTTCCGCGTTTTCCAGGCCCCTGTCCACATAATCTCCCACGAATATGTAAAATTCGTCATCCCGTATACCGCCGTTATCGGAGAGATATTTTTGCAGGGCCGTGTTGCAGCCGTGCACATCCCCGATGTGGTGAATCCGATTGTAAGCGGACAGGTCGATCCTGCGCAGCCAGATGGAGTCCAGCTCATGGGGCTTTATCACCTTTACCCCGGAGGGAATCTTCTGGGTCGCGAACCGGGAATACATACGGTCGATTACCTCCTCGGGAACTCTCTTCAACGGTTCTCTGCTTAAATTGCGCCGTTTTACTTCGTCTATGGGGATGTCGGTGAAATCCACACAGTACATCCGATAGCGGTAAGTCTCGCACATCTCCTTGTAGCGATTAATCTCGGCGGTTTTGGAGTTGGTGGCGTCGATCACGGTAAACTCGCCGTTCTGCATCCGGATCTCCAACAGGCTAAACAGCATTTTCCACACGGCCTTGTCATTGCTCTGGCTGATGCCCAACGATCCATCCACCTGCATAATGGGGCTCTGGCAGAGCAGGCGGATGTCATCTGCCGATAAAGCATATTTTTTTAAGTCGTTTTGCTCAATCCATGTGGACTTGCCGCATCCGGCGGAGCCACGCAGTAAAAGTAATATTCTCATTGATGTAACCTCCATCGAACGGTTGTAGAAGTTGACAGGCTGTGTACCGCCAGCCCTGTCTGATTCCCTTCGGGTTGCGGATCTCCTTAATTATAGTATGCGGGGGCATCTTTATCAATAGCCTTGCGGTATAAAGCATTTGGAATAGAAAAAAAACGTCTGTCCTGTATCGCTCTTGTGTATCCCACAGGGAGATGCTATAATTTTATCAGTTAAAGTGAAGTCGGAGGGGACTCCTTCGGGGCAAATGGTCGCGGAGAAATCTCTGCGGGAAGCGAGTCAGAAAATCCGGTTTTGTTTAGAGCCGTCTCGCAGGGATTACATTGGGAGGATATGAGATGAAACCAATCAATATGGCAATTATGGGTGCAGGCAATATTGCCAGGTATATGGCAACGGCTTTAAATGGCCTGGGGGAGCAGGTCTGCGCCTATGGGGTGGCTTCCCGCAGTATGGACAAAGCGGAGGCCTTTGCAAAAGAGTGGCATTTTCAGAGAGCGTATGGTTCTTATGAGGAACTGGCAAAGGACCCGGCAGTAGATCTGGTCTATATTGCCACTCCCCACGCCATGCATTATGAAAATGCCAGGCTCTGTGTGGAGCACGGCCGAGCCGTTCTGGTGGAGAAGGCGTTTACCGCCAACGCGGCTCAGGCCCGGGAACTGATACGTCTGGCGGAAGAGAGAAAGGTTTTTCTGACAGAAGCCATCTGGACCCGGTATACGCCTGCAAGGCAGATTGTGGAAAACCTGCTGGCGGAAGGGGTTATAGGAAAACCTCTTTCCCTCGAGGCTGAATTTTCCGTGCCCTTAAGCCACAAGCGGCGCATGTATGATCCGGCTCTGGCAGGGGGAGCCCTGCTGGATCTGGGGATGTACTGCCTGACTTTTGCTTCCATGTATTTTGGAAACGCAATCACGGATGTGACTTCCCGGGGGGAAAGGCTGGATACAGGGGTGGATGCCACAGACGATATTACCTATACCTATGAAGATGGCAGAAAGGCCCGCCTGCGCACTTCCATGATTACTGGTCCTGTCAACCGAGGAGAAATCCGGGGAACGCAGGGATATATACAGGTGGATCATCTAAACAATTTCTCCGCCATCCGGGTATATGACGCAGAAGGCAATCTGCGGCGGCAGCCGGAGATCCCGGACCAGATCAACGGTTACGAATATGAGGTGCTGGCCTGCGTTCGGGCCTTGAAGGCCGGGGCGCTGGAGTGCGAAGAGATGCCTCACAGTGAGACTCTGGAGATTATGGAGCAGATGGACCGCCTGCGCCGGGACTGGGGCGTGGTGTATCCCTTTGAGAAGCCTGCTTTTTCCCTTTAGGCTTTTAGACATAGTTTTCACAGCCGGAAGCAAGGTGAAAAAGTGGTGAGCCCCAATGGCGCATCGCAACTTTTAGTTGCGTTTTCCTTCAAAAGAGAACCGCAAAGTTGGTGGAATATACGGAAGAACCGTTATATGATAGTTTCATCAATGCTTGATCAGGTTTTGAAATACTACAATGATGCCGCCTGCGGTCTGGATGGGGCATATCCCGCACAGGTGCCGGGGAGCGCATGTATGATATAAATGGAGGAAAATAGAAATGAGTTTGGGGCAAAATCTGTTGTTTTTAAGAAAGATGAAAAATAATATGACGCAGGAGGAACTGGCGGAATGCCTCAGCGTGAGCAGGCAGACCGTATCCAAGTGGGAACTGGATACCGCTTATCCGGAAATGGAAAAGTTGCTGGCGCTGTGCCGCCTGTTTTCCTGCTCTCTGGATCAGCTGGTGCGGGAGAATATGAATATCATTAACGAGGCGTATTCCAATATCCGCATCGAGGAAGTGGATGCTTTTCAGTATATTTCATACACGGTGATCAGCCCGGAGCCGGAGGAGGACGCCATAGACCATGTAAACCGCTGGGCCGGACAGCTTGGAATGGACAAGCCCAGAGTGATCGGCTGGGACTTCCCGGCTGTCTCCCAGGAACAGAGAAATGTACACCATATGCACGGTTATGGCGCGGCCCTGATTCTGGACGAGGGGGTATCCCAGGAGGGACTGCCGTCCGAGTTGAAAAAGCAGGATACCCAGCGATATATTGCCATCACGATCAAAGACCCCCATACAGCGCCCTTTGAGTTGATCCCCGATGCATACAAGGTTCTCATGGCATATATGAACACCAACGGACTGAAAGGGAAATGGGACGGCCGTATGCTGGACTGTTTTGAGAGGCAGTACGATCTGGACGGCGTGTGTCATATGGATGTGTATATTGCGGTGGAATAGGGCGGGGCCATAGTAAACGTTTCAACTTTATGAATGTTCCGGGAATAGCAATCCCAGAACATTCACATACATTTAGTTTATCAATCTATTTGAGCAACATATTCTCTTGCTGGATAGCTGGTTCTATATGAAAGGAAAGTATAGTAAAAAATCTGCGTCCTGCCATTGCTCTTATTTGTAGTGCTTACAGCCTGTGGTTAGCCGTGGCAGGATGTTGTGCCGGATCGCAGTGCCCGCAATTGGAGGACGAAATCCTGTCCGCAAATGGCGAGGCTGGTCAATCTATACAAAAACGGGCTCCAATGCGGTGGCAAGTCGCCCTTATTTTGTATAGATTGCCCATCCTCTGTTTCCAGAAAGCAAGTTTTGCAATTGCCTATATTACATAAAAATGAGAGGAATATGAAACAGTATGGGGCAGAAAGCGGGAAATGATCTCATCATATTTCAGACAGTAAAGGGTGACATCACAAAAAATCATGGGGTACAGGCAATTGTGAATGCCGCCAACACCAGTCTGCTGGGGGGCGGGGGCGTGGACGGCGCGATTCATCGGGCCGCAGGGCCCGGACTGCTGGCGGAGTGTAGAATGCTAAACGGATGCAGGACGGGCAGGGCAAAGATTACAAAGGGGTACAATCTGCCCTGCGAATATGTGATCCATACGCCCGGACCCCACTGGAACGGCGGCAAGTCGGGAGAGTATGAACTGCTTGCGTCTTGTTACCGGTCCTGTCTGGAATTGGCGGTGGAAAAAGGCATACGCAGCCTGGCGTTTCCATCCATCTCCACCGGGATCTATCGTTTTCCCGTGGAGGAGGCCGCGCATATAGCCATAAATGCGGTGCGGGAATTTGTTCTCTCCCATACGGGCAGGCTGGATCTGATTTTATGGGTACTTTTTGACGATAAGACACTTTCTGTATACGAGAACGCGCTTAAGACGGCACTGCTGGCATAAATCAATTTTTGACCGCAGAGAAACAGTTTTATTCATTCCATGTCAGCACACGGGGCAGGAGGATGCTTCGCAATATCCGGCGGAAACGGAGGAGGAAAATGAAAATAATCAGAGCGGTATGCGCGCCGGAGGGCGCGTGCGGAGAACCGGGCGATATTATGGAGAGAGATTTTGTGCCCGATGAAAGCATGTTTCCGCCTGTGGCGTGGGATAGGGATGGCGTGGGAAGAGCGGGCAGAATTGAGTTCGTGCGAGATGTGGGAGAAAAGCCTGTTCTGGTGCAGGAGTTCTGTACACTGACTCCCAGAACGGTGTCCCGCTATGCGATCGGGGGAGAATCCAGGACAGTAGCGGAGAAAACTGCGGACGGCGAGAAGCACTCTGTGATAAATGCTGCGGAGACCCAGGTGGGGGAGGCCTACGAGGGAAAACTGGTCTTCTCCATTGGGGAAAAGGAACGCATTCTGGGCCTGGGACAACATGAGGATGGGGTGGCCAATTACAGAAACTGTACCCAATACCTTTATCAGAACAATATGCAGATTCCCATGCCGGTATTTCTGTCCAGCGCAGGCTACGGGGTGGTGCTGGACGCGGACTGTCTTATGGTATATGAAGAGCGGGAGAACAGAATTACCGTCTCTCTGGACGCGGTGGAGCAGGTGGCCTATTATGTTATTATGGCGGGAGAAATGGCGGATCTGGTCAGGGGCATCAGGAGGCTTACAGGCAAAGCGGCCATGCTGCCCAGATGGGCCTACGGATATATCCAGTCCCGAGAGCGGTATCAATCGCAGGCGGAGATCCGGGAGATTGCGGAGACATTCAGGCGCAGAAATATTCCGGTGTCCTGTCTGGTGCAGGACTGGCAAACCTGGGAGGAGGGAAAATGGGGCGATAAGCATCTGGACAGGTCCCGCTACCCCAATCTGAAAGAACTGACGGATACCCTGCATGGGTGGGGCATGGGACTGATGTTGTCCGTGTGGCCCAATATGAGCGAAGGCGGGGAGGATCACCGGGAGATGCTGGAGGCGGGAAAGCTGTACGCTAATCTTTCCACATACGACGCGTTTGATGAGGAAGCCAGGGTGCTTTATTGGAGACAGTGTGAGAGGGAACTTCTTTCCGGTGGCGTGGATGCCTGGTGGTGCGATTCTACCGAGCCCTTTACGCCGGACTGGAGTGGGACACGGAAGTTACCGGCAAAGGAGCGATATGAGATGTCCCGGACGGAACTGACAAGGTATATGGATGCCAGAAAAGCCAATGTGTACGCGCTGTATCACGCCATGGGAATGCATGACAATCAAAGGAAAACCGTGCCCGAAAGGAGAGTGGTGAATCTCACCCGCTGCGGTTACCTGTCCTCCCAGAAGTACGGGACTATATTGTGGTCCGGGGATATCGCAGCCTCCTGGGATGTGCTCCGACGCCAGATCACGGAGGGATTACAGATGGCGGCCAGCGCAGTCCCGTATTGGAATCTGGATATAGGCGGCTTTTTCGCAGGCAGTCAGGAAGCCTGGAAAAGGGGGAGTGGCGCCAAAGAGGGCACCCATCCCTGGTTCTGGAACGGAGATTTTGAGGAGGGGGTTAAGGACAAAGGGTATTGCGAACTCTATGTGAGATGGCTTCAATACGGTGCTTTTTTGCCGATGATGAGGTCTCACGGGACGGATACCCCCAGGGAACCATGGCAGTTCGGGGAGGAGGGGAATGTCTATTACGACACAATTGTGAGATATATCCGCCTCCGGTACCGCCTGATTCCGTATCTCTATAGTCTGGCCTATGGGGTGTGGAAGGAGGACGCCATGATCATGCGGAGTTTGGTGTTTGACTATGGGGAAGATGAGAGGGCAGTCGGGGTCACAGATGAATATCTCTTCGGAGATTTTCTGGTATGTCCGGTTACTTTTCCCATGGAGTACGGGCCGGGCAGCAGGCCTTTAAATCGGGAAAAGACCAGGAAGGTCTATCTCCCCAAGGGGGATGGCTGGTATGAGTATGGCACCGGGGAATATCTGGAAGGAGGTTGCGAACTGCGGGCAGATGCTCCTGTGGAGAATATGCCGCTGTACATAAGGGCGGGAAGTATTCTGCCTGTGGATAATACAGAGCGGATGGATTTGTATCATGAGCGGATTCAGGAGGAAATGGAACTGGAGATCTACGCGGGAAAGGACAGCATGTTTCTGTGCTATCTGGACAGCGGCAACGGATATGGCTATCAAAGGGGGGAGTATGCCGCCATCCGCCTTTTCTGGAAGGAGGAGACAGGAGAATTGACACTGGGGGAGGTGGAGGGAAGCTACTCCTATCCCACAAAATGGAAGGTCATACTGCATACGCCCCAGGGCAGCAGTGAGAGAGAATTAACATATACGGGGGAACAGATGCGAGTGATTTTTGGAAAATAAGGCATGGGCAGTCAGTCCATCGGTGAATCGTCCGGCAGGTACCGCAGGAGACAGAGGCTTTGACGCGCCGTTTTTTGGGCGTATTGAAAATCGCAAAGGTATATGGTAAGATAGTTATCGAAAAGAACTGGAGGAAGGGATCAATCCATGTTTTGCGCTTTGGGGTAGCCGCAGTGTTTTATTGCTTATGGTGTATCCGGCGGTTAGGTTCTGGATTGCCACGACGCTGATGGGGAAGAGAACCGGTTGGATATATTATGGGCTCTTTTATATCGGATTTTGCGCCATTCAGTGGACGGAGTATTGCGTGTCCCCAGTGAGTCCGCAGACACGGGATTGCGCGCTATAATAGGCGCTGCAAGGTGAGTTCGGGATGAAATGATAGCGACACAAAAGCAAAGAGGTTGAAAATGAAAAATAATATTATTATCGCGGGAGTTCCCCGGGCGGGGAAAAGCACCATCTCCCATCAGCTCGCGGTGCGTTATGGTTATCAGCATGTGAGCATGGACTCCATCATAGCGGGATTTGAAAAATGTTTTCCGGAGACGGGAGTCAACACTTATGCGGGTCTGTCCTCCATGGACACGCTCCATATGATCAGCGGCAAGATGGCTCCGTTTGTGCGGGCGATGCTGGACAGCGCCGAGTACGATGAGTTTGAGCCTGGCATGGTGCTGGATATGTACCAGCTTCTGCCAGAGGATTACATGAGATATATTCACGGTGCAAACTGCGAGATCTATTATTTTATCACCTCTGACGTGACACCCCGGGAGCGCTTTGAAATTCAGAAGAAATATGATACAAAAAAAGACTATACCTTTTATAAGTCAGACGAGGAACTCAGGGAGGGTGCCGTATATATCGTAGAACAGAGCATACTGATCAGAGAGCAGTGTCTGCGGTATGGTCTGCCATATTTTGAGACCGCCAGGGATAGAGAACAGGTATTTGACAAATTCTTATTAAGATGTTTTTAGCGGGAAAAAGACAATTGTTTCCGGTGGAAATCGTGCTCTTATGCAAGAGCGGCAGAGCTTATGGAGGTATATACTTATGGGTAAAACTTTTGCGGAAATGCAAGATATGTACAAAGAGGTGGTTAAAAGATTTAATAAGATTGAGTTACAGGAGTGGAAGGCCGAGGGCGCTATGATTGAATTGACAAAGCAGGTCGGTGAATTGGCAAAGCAGGTTATGATCAAAGAAAGATATTATGCTTTAGAAGGGGACGTACCTGATGTTGACGAGCGGCTAGGAAATGAGATGGCGGATGTAGTTGCACAAATAATGAGATTAGCTGATTACTACAGAATTGATTTAGAAAAAGTTTTTATAGAAGCAAGAGAAGATGAAGACAGATATTTAAAATCCAGAGGTGTTTAAATTACAGTTTGTGAATTGTTACTGCATGAAAATTTAGTAACCGCTTCCCTGTAATAGCAGCATATACAAGCAGTAAGTCTGAAAAGGATTTACTGCTTGTATGCGTTTTTTTCTCTTTACTCCCGCCTATTCCGGCTTGCGTGATGCTGTAATTAATTTAAGGGGGTCTGGGCAAGAGGATTCTATTAATACCCGCAGTGGTGAAAGAACAGTTTATAGAGCGGGAAATGCCTTAGAAGCATATATTCGGGGGAAAGGTAAATAATATTATGAATAATGAGTGCTGGAAAAGTGTACCAGAAAAATATATTGAAAAATGGAATTCTGTTTTCTCGAAAAGCAGAGAAGGCCCTAATTTATCTGCAAATTGTCCCATTTGCCAAAACAAAGGGTTACATAGATTTTATCAAGTTGGCAAGAAATTAAAATTATCGGTAGATTCAGAGTTATATATTACAAAAGGGTCTGAATGGCAATGGTGTAGTTATTGTAGGAGTTTTGAACATGGAGAAGTCTTAGTGCCGAGTTGGTGGGCTTCAGAGTTAAAAATTGATGGAAATAAACTTACAGCAATTCCTGAAATTTTGGATATGGCATATAAAGATGAAAGTAGAATTACTAGGTGGAATAGTGTCCCTGAAAAATATGATAAACTATGGAAAAAGATATTCAACGAGCATCAAGACGAGACTATCTTAAATGAGAAATGCCCGATTTGTGGAAATAAATGCTTATATCAGTATTATACTCTTGACGTATCAGGACAAGTAAATTATAAGAAAAAGAAATACAAAGGACAGGGGGCACATTGGGAATGGTGCGCGATGTGTTTTCATTATAGGTTTTGGCATTTAACTTATGTTCCTATAAATTGGAATTTTGAGCTTAAAATAGAGAATTGGAAATTAATGACAATACCAGAACCTATTTATGAAAGAATGATCTGTTGCAATCATGCCAAAGATGAAAAGTAGTATGTGCCTGATTTAAGATAGCAATTATGTCTATCATGAGTTAAACAATAATGGTAATATACTGGCTAAATACACTTATTATCCCGACGGAGCCATCAGGAGCCTACAGAGCGGCAGCCTCTACACGGAGTACGCCTATGACGCGGATAAGAACCGGGCCAGCCTAAAAACCCTGCTTGGGGACGGGGTACTGGTGGACAACCACAATACCTACGACCACAACAGGAATCGGACGGAGAAACAGCAGTTAGGCGGCAACACCCGCTACACCTACGACGGCCAAAACCGGCTGACAAGGGTGGAATACCCCGGTTATACCGAGGTACTCTACTACGACAGGGCCGGGAACCGCCGCCGCAGGGTATCGGCAGGAGTGGAAGAGAGCTACCAGTACGGTCCTGCGAACCACCTGACCAAATACACGAAAGGAGAAATAGAAATATTTTTGCTGTATATCTTGACAAATGTATTTCGGTCGTATACACTGTACAGAACACCCAAAGGCGGGTTTAAAAATCGTTTTTGTGTGTTTCGTTTTTACATTTTTGAACCGTAAATATGAAAATGCAGTGAAGGAGACCCTTGTCAGGGGAAGCAACAGGAAGGCTGTGGGTATGGCGGATCAGGTGAGGAGCCTGATGGAGTCAGCCTGGTAAGTTTCGGAGACCGAAACTTATCGTCACCGACTGAGAGCATGGCCGGCGGAAACTGACTCACAGGCAACACTCCGGAGCAGGTTGTCTGAACCTGACCGCAGGAGCCGGACGGCGGATGGAAATTGGTCTGTTGTGGCTTATGCTGGACATGCAAGTAGGACAGTCCGTTGCGCGCGTTAAGCGTAAGAGAGGGCAAAAGTGCGTAAAAAAGGCTTTTGTCAATGCGGGTGGTACCGCGGATATCCACATATCCGTCCCGGAATACAGCTTTGTATTCCGGGCTTTTTTGCGTTCCGAAATACAGGGCAGATGCGGAACTCTTAAACAGCATCTGCGCTGTCGGCGCCCTGATGAATGTGGGGATGCCAAAAGCGTCCAGACATTCATCACCGGGGAGGGAGAGGAGAGGGCAGATGCGGAACTCTTAATAAGGAGGAACAGGCATGACACAGAAAAACGTATACAGGGACATGCACATCGGAGAGATCAGCGAAGAACTCGTAGGCAGTACGATTCGGGCCGCCGGATGGGTGGAAAATATTCGAGATCATGGCGGCGTTTCGTTCGTGGATCTGCGGGATATGTACGGCGTATTGCAGGTGGTGATGCAAAGCGCGGAACTGTTGAAAGGATTGAGCCGGGAAATGTGTATCTCCGTCAGGGGCATTATAGAAAAGAGGGATCAGGATACTTATAACCCCCGCATTCCCACCGGCACCATAGAACTGGAAGCGCACAGCGTGGATGTGCTTGGAAAAGTATATCAGCAGCTGCCTTTTGAAGTGATGACATCCAGGGAAACCCGGGAGGATGTGCGCCTTAAGTACCGGTATCTGGATCTGCGCAATGCCAGGGTAAAGGATGCCATTGTATTTCGTTCCCGGGTCATTGCCTTTTTGAGGCAGAAGATGACAGAACTGGGATTTTTGGAGATTCAGACTCCTATATTGTGCGCCTCATCTCCGGAGGGTGCGAGAGACTATATTGTTCCCTCCCGCAGACACAAGGGTAAGTTCTATGCGTTGCCCCAGGCTCCTCAGCAGTATAAGCAGCTTTTGATGGTTGCGGGGTTTGACAGATATTTTCAGATTGCTCCCTGTTTTCGAGATGAGGATGCCAGAGCGGACCGGTCTCCCGGTGAGTTTTACCAGCTGGATTTTGAGATGAGTTTTGCCACACAGGAAGATGTGTTTCGGGTGGGCGAAGAGGTACTGACGGCGACTTTTGAGAAGTTTGCCCCGGTGGGAGCCGTTATCACCCAGGCACCCTTTCCTGTAATCAGCTATCGGCAAGCCATGCTGGAGTTCGGCACCGACAAGCCGGATCTGCGCAATCCGCTGCGGATTCAGGATGTGACGGCATTCTTTCAGGAATGCGGTTTCAAACCCTTTATAGACAGAACCGTTCGGGCGATCCGGGTTCATGAGGAGATGAGTAAGGGATTTCACGAAAAGCTGTTAGCCTTTGCCACAGGCATGGGAATGGGGGGGCTGGGATATTTGGAGGTGGATCAGGATCTGTCTTACAAAGGCCCCATTGACAAATATATCCCCCGGGAGAAAAAGGGGGAACTGGCGCAGCTGATGGGACTGACAGCCGGTGACACCATATTTTTTATTGCCGACAGAGAGGAACGGGCCAACTACTATGCGGGCCTGTTGCGGCTCGAATTGGGTGAAAAACTGGGGCTGGTGGAAAAGAACGCTTTTCGGTTCTGTTATGTGAACGATTTCCCCATGTATGAGATTGATGAGGAGACGAAGCAGATTTGCTTTACCCACAATCCCTTCTCCATGCCCCAGGGCGGTCTGGAGGCGCTGGAGCGGCAAGATCCCCTTGACATCCTGGCTTACCAATATGATATTGTATGTAACGGCGTGGAACTTTCCTCAGGGGCTGTGCGCAATCATGACATGCGGATCATGACCAGGGCATTTGCCATTGCCGGTTATGACGAGGAGACATTGAAGAGCCGATTTGGCGCACTGTATCAGGCATTCCAGTTTGGCGCGCCGCCCCATGCAGGTATGGCTCCCGGTGTGGACCGCATGCTGATGCTGCTTCGGGGGGAGGAGAACATCCGGGAGATCATTGCTTTTCCCATGAGCGGCACGGCCCAGGATCTGATGTGCGACGCGCCCAACGATGTGACGGAGCAGCAGTTGCGGGAGGTTCATATCAAGGTGAGAGAGTAGCGGGAAGGAAAAACGAACCGTTGGCGAGTATAAATGGAGGTAAGTATGGCAGGGCAGATTACAGAGGAAATCATTGCATATGTGAGTATTCTGGCGAAGCTGGAACTATCGGATGAGGAGAAGGAACAGGCCGGAAAAGATATGGGGAAAATGCTGGAGTATATCGACCGGCTTGGAGAATTGGACACCACCGACGTGGAACCCATGTCCCATGTGTTTCCGGCGCGGAATGTGTTCCGTGAGGATGTGGTGACCAACGGAGACGGAAGCCGGGAAACTTTGCGGAACGCCCCCGAGGAGAAGGACAATATGTTTGTGGTACCCAAAACATTTGAATAGTATACTGCCACATTTACTTTCAGCTAAATGACGCAGAATGCTTTTTCAGTCTGCAAGGCGCGGAGGGAGGCGATGCGGTGGCATCGTTGCCCGACAACAACGCAGCAGATGGAAATGCAGGCAAGTCATTTGGTGAAACGTAAATGTGGCAGTACCCCTGGTGGTATACGTGTGACACGGACCGAAGCGTAGACAAACACCGTCTGCTGGAAACCCTGACAAGGAGGTTTGCCTGCATTTAATGCAGATGGCACCACTGGACTAAGAACTTCAATATTTTAGAAAGAGGAAAAAGAGATGGAATTGCTGTCACTTTCGGCTGTGGAATTGTCTGCGGCCATCAGGGAGGGTAAAACCTCCGCTCCTGAAGCCATGAAGGCGGTGCTTTACCAGATCCAAAGCACGGAGGAGATCTATCATTGCTATGTGACCATTGACAGGGACGGAGCCATAAAGCGGGCGGAGCAGGCGCAGCGCCGTATAGAAGCCGGGGAGTTGACAGGTCCTCTGGCAGGTGTTCCCATGGCGGTCAAGGATAATCTGTGTACAGAAGGAATGCGGACTACCTGCTCGTCCAGAATATTGGATAATTATGTGCCCACATTTACCGCCCAGGCCGTGAAGAATCTGGAGAACGCGGGGGCAGTTCTCATCGGCAAGACCAATATGGATGAATTTGCCATGGGCTCCACCACGGAGACCTCCTGGTACGGTCCCACCCGTAATCCCCGCGACCCGGAGCATGTGCCGGGGGGCTCTTCCGGCGGCAGCGCTGCGGCAGTGGCGGCGGGAGAATGTTTTTTTGCCCTGGGGTCCGACACGGGCGGTTCCATCCGCCAGCCTGCGGGCTACTGCGGTGTGGTGGGTATGAAACCCACCTATGGAACCGTGTCCAGGTATGGCCTTGTGGCGTATGGCTCTTCTCTTGATCAGATTGGTCCCCTGACCGGCAATGTGACGGATTGCGCTGCGGTATTGGAGGTCATTGCATCCCATGATCCCAAGGATTCCACCTCGGTGAAGCGGCAGGATACGGATTTTGCCAGCGCACTGAATACGGATGTCACAGGGATGAGAATCGGGATTCCCAGAGACTATTTTGAGGAAGGACTGGACGGGGAGGTGAAAACGGCGGTGCTACAGGCAGCGGCGGTACTCAGGGAGCGGGGCGCGGTAGTGGAAGAGTTTGACCTGGGCCTGGTACAGTATGCCATTCCCACTTACTATACCATTGCCGCTGCGGAGGCCAGTTCCAACCTGGAGCGCTTTGACGGTATAAAATATGGGTATCGTGCGCCGGGGGACATGGGATTGCACGCCATGTACAAACAGACCCGTTCCCAGGGATTCGGTCCGGAAGTAAAGCGCCGGATTATGTTGGGCTCTTTTGTATTGAGTTCCGGCTACTATAACGCGTATTATCTCAAAGCTCTAAAGGTGAAAGCCATGATTAAGAATGCCTTTGACCAGGCTTTTGCGGAGTACGACCTGATCCTGGGTCCCGTGTCTCCCACCACTGCCCCCAGGCTGGGGGAAAGTCTGGCTGACCCTATCAGGATGTATCTGGGTGATATCTATACCATATCCGCAAATCTGGCCGGTTTGCCGGGGATCTGCGTCCCCTGCGGCAGAGACTCCGGGGGCCTGCCCATAGGACTTCAGCTGGTGGGCGACTGTTTCCAGGAGAAGAAAATACTCCGAGCGGCTTTCGCCTATGAGCAGGCGATAAAATCAGCCGGACAATAAAACAGCGTATCCCGGAGAGGCCCTATATGGATCACCGGCAAGAGTGTCCCTCGGGGATAAGCGGAACTCTAAACAGCGAATCCCGGAGGGGCGCACTGATCCATATAGGGACGACGGAGAGGCCCTATATGGATCACCGGCAAGAGTGTCCCTCGGGGATAAGCGGAACTCTAAACAGCGAATCCCGGAGGGGCGCACTGATCCATATAGGGACGACGGAGAGGCCCTATATGGATCACCGGCAAGAGTGTCCCTCGGGGATAAGCGGAACTCTAATTGGAGGACAAATAAATGGAAAGGGAATATGAAACTGTCATCGGCCTGGAAGTGCATGTGGAACTGGCGACCCGGACCAAGATATTTTGCGGCTGCTCCACAGCCTTTGGAGGTCTGCCCAACGCCCACACCTGTCCGGTATGTACCGGCATGCCCGGCTCGCTGCCGGTGCTCAACAGGAAGGTGCTGGAGTATGCCGTCTCGGTGGGATTGGCCATGAACTGCGATATAACGAGAGACTGTAAGTTTGACCGCAAGAATTATTTCTACCCGGATAATCCCCAGAACTATCAGATTTCTCAGCTCTATCTGCCAGTCTGCCGAAACGGTCAGATAGAGATTGACGTGCCGGAGGGCACTAAAAAGATCGGCATTCATGAGATTCATATGGAAGAGGACGCGGGCAAACTGATTCATGATGCCTGGGAGGACTGTACGCTGGTGGACTACAACCGCTCCGGAGTGCCCCTGATTGAGATTGTCACCCAGCCGGATATGCGTTCCTCCCAGGAGGTCATTGCCTTTTTGGAGAAGCTGCGCCTGATTATTCAATATCTGGGTGCCAGCGACTGTAAGTTACAGGAGGGGTCCATGCGCGTGGACGTAAATCTGTCCGTGAGGGAAAAGGATGCGGCAACTTACGGCACTCGCACGGAGATGAAGAATCTGAACAGTTTTCACGCTATTTCCAGAGCCATCGAAGGGGAGAAAAACAGGCAGATTGACCTGCTGGAGAGCGGGGGCCATGTGGTGCAGGAAACCCGCCGCTGGGATGATGAAAAAGGCTGCTCCCATGCCATGCGCTCCAAGGAGGATGCCCAGGATTATCGCTATTTTCCGGACCCTGATCTGGTGCCGATCCGGATCAGTCAGGAGTATCTGGATGGAATCCGGGCAAGTCTGCCGGAATTTCGCACAGAGAAGATGGCCAGATATAAGGCGGAGTATGATATCCCGGCATACGATATCGAGATCATCACCGGCAGCAAACATATGGCGGATCTCTTTGAGGCCGCCACGGCAATTTGCGGTCAGCCCAAGAAGGTTTCCAACTGGCTTATGGGGGAAACTCTGCGTCTGCTTCGGGAGCAGGAGAAAGACCCGCAGGATATCCGGGTGAGTCCCGGGCATCTGGCGGCTTTGATTGCGCTGGTGGAGAAAAAGGAGATAAACGGCAATGTGGCCAAGGAAGTCTATGAAGTCATGTTTGCCCAGGATGTTGACCCTGTACAATATGTGGAGGAAAAAGGCCTTAAGACCGTCGAGGACGAGGGGGCGCTGCGCAGTGTGGTGGAGGAAGTGATTGCCGCGAATCCCCAGTCTGTGTCGGATTATCGGGGCGGCAAGGAAAAGGCGCTGGGTTTTCTGGTGGGGCAGACCATGAAAGCCATGAAGGGAAAGGCGGACCCTGTCAGTGTGGGCAGACTGCTGAGAGAACTTTTATAGGGAATAGCCAGAGATAAAATACATGGACGCTGCCTGTTGGAAGCAGTGTCCATGTCGCGGTAAAATATTGCAGGGAGAATAAGTCGGACAATTTATGCATTTGCGCATTTTGCAAATGCCGCTGGAATATGATCGCCTGTGGTTGCGCGCAAAGAATTTGCTTCGAGCCGACTAATCCGCTATCTCATAGATCATGCGGATAAACGCCAGAATCGTGTCTGTGTCCGTCGCGTTGCCAGCCACGCCGAGTATGACATCGTCCTCCTGAAACAGAAAGGCTTCTTCAATACGGGGACAGTCCTGGATGTACAGTCCCACAGGCACGGGATCTTCCATACTCTCCGGATCGGAAGGGTCGGCGGGATATGGCGGCACATCGCCGGTTTCACCGCTCTGCTGCAAATTGTCGAACTCTTCGGCCAGAGCCATGTCCATATAGTAATAGTAAGGTTCCAGCTGCTTCTGCATTTCCGGGGGCAACAGCCGGCGCAGATCCTGAAAGGTGTCATAGTAGGCATAGCGGTTTATAATGGAAGGGCCGCTGGCCATCACATCCAAATCTCCTGCGGCGATATAGACCATCAGACGCTCCATGGTATCCACATTGCCCGGGTCAAACACACTGTCTGTTATATAGATATTGGTATCCAGCAAAACGTCAAATTTTTTCAGATCAATATCCGCGTACGCAGCGAAATCCCTGCAAAAAGCATTGTACTGCGGCGTCTGGTAGGAGTTGACAAAGGCTCCGTAGAATGCCCATTCCTTGCGGGTGGCCACATTGTATATCATGGAGATTGCAAAGGCAAGCAGAGCGACGCCGCCAATGACATGCCATTTATAGTAATCACAAAAGTACAGAAATCGCTCTTTCAAACTTTTTTGCTTCATTGCCTCCCGCTCTTCGCGAAATTCATCCATCAAAGGCATTTTAAGTCCCTCCATTCAGTTCCGCGTCCGTCCCTCTGACACACGTTCTGGCGCCGCTGTCCGGGCGGATATGGTTCTGTTTCCTGTTGGTATTTTTTGCGGGTCCGCCAAAGTCAATAACGTCCGCCGCGCGGATTATCGCAGGCGTTTTGGCGGGCATCCGGTATCTGACGGCATTCTTGTCAGAAAAAAGGATTATGCCGTCTGCTCCGTTCATCCTTATTATGAATAATAAGGGTTTCCCATCCACATGTCAATAAAGTGTTCGTTACAGGAATATAAAAAAAGGATAAAAACCTTGCAAGTTTGTCATAACTGGTATATCATTTTAGTACAGGCTGGGACGAGCGGGCCAATACAAATAAAGGATAGGTAAACGTATGAGCGAAACGTATGTGGAATGCCTGGTAAAGGCGAAATCAAAAACGGGAATGAAATTATTAAAATATCTGTTGATCGGCCTGACGGCCATTTTTGTGCTGCTGGCACTTTTGGGCATTATTCTGGCCATTATTCCGGGGGCCATAACAGGCATAGCCGCCTATTTTGTGACGCTGAACGCCGATCTGGAGTATGAGTATCTGTATCTGGATAAGGAGCTGGTGATTGACAAGGTTCTGGCCAAGAGCAAGCGCAAGCGGGTGGCAACTTACCAGGTGGAGCGGATGGAAATTCTGGCGCCCGTTCACTCCTATCATCTGGACAATTTTAAGAACCGCCAGGTTAAGGTGAAGGACTACAGCATCGGGGAGGAACTCAAGCCGGATCTGCGCTACGCGGTGTATTACGAGGGAGGAGAGAAACTGATTTTAAGCCCTTCCGAAGAACTGGTGAAAGCCATTCGCAGCGTGGCTCCCAGAAAAGTTTTTATGGACTGAAAAAATATTGAAAAACACAAATTGACAGTTGACAGCAGCTGTCAATTTTGTTACACTCGAATGCAAACCCAAAAAGAACATGGACATATGGGTGAGATGGAAAACTATATTTACCACAAAAAATGAAGGAGGAGAGAAGATGGGACAGATTATTGGCGAAGGCATAACCTTTGACGATGTGTTGCTGGTACCGGCATATTCTCAGGTGGTGCCTAATCAGGTGGATTTGACCACATGGCTTACCAAAAAGATCAAGCTGAACATTCCGATGATGAGTGCGGGCATGGACACTGTCACGGAACACCGCATGGCGATTGCCATGGCCAGACAGGGCGGTATCGGCATTATTCACAAAAACATGTCTATTGAAGCGCAGGCGGAAGAGGTGGACAAGGTCAAACGTTCCGAGAACGGCGTGATCACAGATCCTTTTTCCCTGACTCCCGAACATACCCTGGCGGACGCGGATAACCTGATGGGCAAATTCCGTATCTCCGGCGTACCCATCACGGAGGGACGCAAGCTGGTGGGTATCATTACTAACCGCGATCTGAAATTCGAAACCGATTTCTCCAAAAAAATTAAGGAATCCATGACCTCTGAGGGTTTGATTACCGCCCCCGAGGGCATCACGCTGGAAGAAGCCAAACAGATTCTGGCCAGGGCCCGCAAAGAAAAACTCCCCATCGTGGACAAGGATTTCAATCTTAAAGGACTTATCACCATTAAAGACATTGAGAAGACCATCAAGTATCCCCTGGCGGCCAAGGACGAGCAGGGCAGGCTTTTATGCGGCGCGGCAGTGGGGATTACCGCCAATGCGCTTGACCGTGTGGCGGCGCTGGTGGCGGCCAAGGTGGATGTGATCGTGCTGGACAGCGCCCATGGACATTCCGAGAATGTACTGCGCTGCATCCGTATGATTAAGGAGAAATATCCCGAGGTGCAGATTATTGCGGGCAATGTTGCTACCGGCGAGGGTGCCAGGGCTTTGATTGAAGCCGGCGCGGATGCCGTGAAAGTGGGGATTGGCCCCGGTTCCATCTGCACCACTCGCGTGGTGGCAGGTATTGGTGTACCGCAGATCACAGCCGTGATGGATGCCTATTCCGTGGCCAAAGAGTACGGGATTCCTATCATTGCGGACGGCGGTATCAAGTACTCGGGCGATATCACCAAGGCGATCGCGGCGGGCGGCAATGTCTGCATGATGGGCAGTATATTTGCGGGCTGTGACGAGAGCCCCGGGGACTTCGAATTGTTCCAGGGCAGAAAATATAAGGTATACCGCGGCATGGGTTCCATCTCCGCCATGGAGAACGGCAGTAAGGACCGCTACTTTCAGGAGAACGCCAAGAAGCTGGTACCCGAGGGCGTGGAGGGCCGGGTGGCATACAAAGGTCTTGTGGAAGACACGGTATTCCAGCTTATGGGCGGTCTGCGCTCTGGCATGGGATACTGCGGGGCCCACAATATCGAGGAACTGAAGGAGAACGGCAGGTTTGTGAAGATATCCGCCGCGTCCCTGAAAGAAAGCCATCCCCACGACATACATATCACCAAGGAGGCCCCCAATTACAGTGTGGACGCGTAATATATGGAGGGGTTGACCTTGTCAGGGCAGTCTTGCGGTTTAACATTTTTTGCGACATAAGTCCTCTCAAAGCCGTGGATTCCATAGCGTGAAATGCTTTGTCCCGATTCGGCAAGGGAATATTTCAGATAGTATTCTGTCCGATTCCGGGGGTATCTGCCATATAGCACACTAAAAAATCCTTGCACGGAAGCGCCATATGCTATATAATATAGAAAAAGGAAAGTCTTGGCATTATACTGTGACATTTAATACAGGAAAGGAGTATGTATGAGGATATCGGGCGTAAACAGTACAAACTCCCTATACGGGAAAATAGCCAGCGGGAAGAGAATCCAGACGGCGGCGGATGACGCGGCGGGACTTGCTATTTCCAACAAACTTAAGAGAAACAACACGGGGCTGGACGTGGGCGCATCCAACATTAAAGATGGAATCGGTGCCGCCAATATCAAGGACGGGGCGCTTGGCTCCATGCAGGATTCTCTACAGCGAATCAGGGAACTCAGCCTCAAGGCCTCCAACGGATTGTATGGCGATGATGAAAAGCAGATGATCCAGAAAGAGGTCGATCAGATTTTGAGCGGCATTCAGTATACGGCCACAGCTACCCAGTTCAATGGGATGAAATTGTTAGACGGCAGCATGGCCGATATGGAGATAGCCTCCAATCCGGATGGCACCGGCATGAAAATACAGATGGAGAATCTGTCTCTGAAAGGCCTGGGATTGGAAGGATATAGTATTACCGGCAATATTGATCTCAGTCCCATAGATGAGGCTATGAAAAAGATCAATGAGGCGAGAAGCAACACAGGCGCTTCCACCAATGCCATGGAACACGCTTACAATTACAACACCTATGCCTCCTACAATCTGCTGAGTGCCAGAAGCAGGATAGAGGATCTGGATGTGCCCAAGGCGGTTTCCGAGCAGAAGAAAAATAAACTGCTGGTGGATTATCACATGGGTATGCTTCGAAAGAAGATGCAGAATGACACGCTGATCACAAGGATGTTTGGCAGCATGTAGAGTTACATTTAAATATGTAAAATAGGATTCCGGTGGACAGGAATGTCCATCGGAATTTCTTTGATTTCCCCACTTGCCAAAACGCCTTAAACCATGTACTATATAAGTAATCGTTACACGACTGGCGGAAAGACAGCTGAGGCTGTTATGGGAGGACCCATGGGGAGTGCAAACGTGAAATAAGCCGACCGCCTGGGCAGCCACCTTTATTTGTGTATGCTCAGGTGGTTTTTTTCATTCAACTTATACTTGGGTTCGATAGTAGACGCTGTTTTCTGCTTACTGGTGGAAAACGCCATGGGGGAGGACAGATTGCATCGTTCATGAGTATAACAGCGGCTTTGCGGAACGTTGCTATTTGGGCCGGCCCGGAAGCTGTGGAACTCAGACAGGAGGTATTACAAAATGGTATCACTCAAACAGGAACTGGAAAACAATGTGTATCCCGGGCGGGGCATCGTGATCGGTCTGACACCGGACTCTGCCAGGGCTGTGACGGCTTATTTTATCATGGGCAGAAGTTCCAACAGCCGCAACCGTGTCTTTGTCACAGAAGGAGAAGGGATACGCACGCAGGCTTTTGATCCCTCCAAACTGGAAGATCCCAGCCTGATTATTTACGCGCCGGTGCGTGTTCTGGGAAATAAGACCATTGTGACAAATGGAGACCAGACGGACACCATCTATGAGGGTATGGATCATCAGCTGACTTTTGAGCAGTCTCTGCGCAGCAGGGAGTTCGAGCCGGACGGCCCCAATTTTACCCCCAGAATTTCCGGAATCATGCAGATCGAGGACGGCCGATACAGTTATGCCATGTCTATATTAAAAAGTAACCACGGCGACGGGTCCTCCTGTATCCGCCACACCTTTGCCTATGAGACACCGCTGGCGGGGGAGGGACATTTTATACACACCTACATGCATGACGGAAATCCGCTGCCCAGCTTTGAGGGTGAACCTAAGTTGGTGGAAATGATGGACGATATGAATGTATTTACGGACATGCTGTGGAACAGCCTGAATGAGGAAAACAAAGTTTCTCTGTTTGTGCGCTACATTGATATAGCTACCGGACAGTACGACACAAAAATTATGAACAAGAACCAATAGGGACTTTTACTTTATAGAGCCATCCCACAACGATTCAAATAGGAGAGAATATATTATGAACGAGATCGAATTGAAATACGGATGTAATCCCAATCAGAAGCCTTCCCGCATCTATATGGAGGACGGCGGTGAACTTCCCGTGACTGTCCTCAATGGCAAGCCCGGATACATTAATTTTCTGGATGCCTTCAACGGCTGGCAGCTGGTAAAAGAACTGAAGGAGGCCACCGGACTTCCGGCCGCCACTTCCTTTAAGCATGTATCCCCGGCGGGAGCTGCCGTAGGATTGCCCTTGACGGAGACCCTGGCCAAGATTTACTGGGTGGACGATCTGGGAGAACTGTCGCCTCTGGCCTGTGCGTACGCCCGTGCGAGAGGCGCGGACAGAATGTCTTCCTTTGGCGACTTTATCGCTCTGTCTGATGTGTGCGATGAGGACACGGCCCGTCTGATCAAGCGGGAGGTGTCCGACGGCGTTATCGCCCCCGGCTATACCCGGGAGGCGCTGGAAATGTTGAAAGCAAAGAAAAAGGGCAATTATAATGTAATCCAGATTGATCCGTCCTATCAGCCCGCACCCCTTGAAAAAAAGCAGGTGTACGGCATCACCTTTGAACAGGGCAGGAATGAGTTGGATATCAACGGAGATCTTTTGTCCCATTTTGTGACCAGAAACCGTACCGTTCCCCAGGAAGCCCTGATTGATATGAAGATTGCGCTGATTACGCTTAAATATACCCAGTCCAATTCCGTTTGCTACGTAAAGGGCGGGCAGGCTATCGGGATCGGCGCCGGACAGCAGTCCCGCATCCACTGCACCAGGCTGGCGGGCAGCAAGGCGGACAACTGGTATCTTCGCCAGGCTCCCCAGGTACTGGGGCTCCAGTTCCTGGACAGCATCGGCAGAGCGGACAGAGATAACGCCATTGACTTGTATATAGGCGAGGAGTATGAGGATGTGCTTGCCGAGGGCGCATGGCAGAAGATTTTTAAGGCAAAGCCCCCGGTGTTTACCGCAAAGGAGAAGCGGGCATGGCTGGAGGGAAACAGGGACGTAACTCTGGGTTCAGATGCCTTTTTCCCCTTCTCCGACAATATTGAGAGGGCGCACAAGAGCGGCGTGAAATACATTGCCCAGCCAGGCGGCTCCGTGCGGGACGATCTGGTGGTCGAGTGCTGTGACAAGTATGACATGGTTATGGTATTCACGGGTATCCGCCTGTTCCATCACTAATATGCTCTGTTTGCCCTGGCCCTTTTTCCGGTGAGTGGAAGTGTCTCTCTTACCTTTAACCGGAGAAAGGGCCGGTGTTTGCGCAAATTGAGAGCCCGGGAAAGACGGCGGATCACAGACAGTAAAGAGGCCTGCATAGGCCAGGGATAAGGAGAACAGCTAAACATGAGACTGGCGGACCTGGAAAAATACAATCCGATTACAATTCAATGCCACGACAACCCCGATGCCGACGCGCTGGGGTCGGCTTACGGTCTGTACTGTTATTTTCGGGACAGGGGGAGGCAGGTCCGCATGATTTACAGCGGATTTTCCAGGATACAGAAAGCAAATCTGCGCATGATGTGCGATAAGTTGAAGCTCCCCATCGAGTATGTGGAGCGGGAGAGGCAGAAGCCTTTCCCGGGACTGCTGATCACGGTGGACTGCCAGCATGGGGCGGGCAATGTGACGCGGTTTGAGGCGGAGCATGTGGCAGTTATTGACCATCACCGCATTGAGATTGAAAATATGGAGATGAGCCGTATCCAGTCGGATCTGGGCAGCTGCTGTACGTTGGTGTGGACTATGCTACAGGAGGAGGACTATCCGGTAAACGAGGATGTGGTGCTGGGAACGGCGCTGTTTTATGGTCTGTACACAGATACCAATCAGCTTTCGGAAATGCACAATCCCCGGGATATGGACATGTGGGAGACGCTCAATACCAACAAGCGTCTGCTCACTATGTTTCGCAATTCCAATCTGTCTCTACAGGAGTTGATGATTGCGGGCATCGCCATGATTCGCTACAGCTATAATGATGAATACCGCTTTGCTGTAATCCATTCCCAGCCCTGTGACCCCAACATTCTGGGTCTGATCAGCGATTTCCTGCTCCAGGTGGACGAGATTGATGTGTGTCTGGTCTACAACGAGATGGACGACGGTTTTAAGATTTCTGTGCGCAGCTGCATCAGGGAAGTAAACGCTAACGAACTGGCGGCTTTTTTGACGGAGGGCATCGGTTCCGGCGGGGGACACGCAGAGAAGGCCGGCGGCTATATCAGCCAGCGGCTCTATGGGGAAAAATGCGGTTCTCTCCATGCGGATGCTTACTTCAACAATCGTATGAACGAGTATTTTACGGAGTTTATCGTGATTGACGCCAGGGAGTACCGGATTGATCTCACAGGGCTTAAACGGTACCGCAAGCGGCCTGACCGGATGGGCTATGTGCGGGTGGACGCCATTGAAGGCATTGGCAAGAGCGCTATCCTCCGCACACAGGAAGGGGATGTGACTCTGAATGTGGCGGAGGGCACTTATCTGGTGCTGGAGGACGATGGGGATATCATTCAGACCAGCAGCAGCCAGTTTGAACCCTATTATGATATTCTGGATGAAAAATATGACTGGCGGGCGATGACCTCCTATGAGCCAACCATCAAGAATCATGATAAAAACATTACTTTTCGGATACAGGATTATGCCAGATGCTGTAGACCCAATTCCAATCTACAGGTTTATATAAAAGAATTGGAAAAAGGCGTGAAATTATTTCCGCTATGGGATGAAGATGGCTATATGCTGGGAGTTCCCGGGGACTATCTGGCGGCCTACTGCGATAACCCCCAGAATATTTTTATTATCAGGCATAAGCAGCTGGGGGAAAACTATGAGCCAGTCTGACATTAAAGGCGGGAAAACGGAGAAGGAACATCTGAACGTTTGTGAGTATAATATAATATGAGGGATGAGGGAAGTCTGGAAAATGCGGATAAAAAGGAAAAAGAATAAGGGCAGAGAAGACAAGGGGGGGCCCCTGCTTCTTTCCATTATAGCGGTCTTTTGCATTCTGGGTGCCGTGGTTTTTTCCGTGTCCCGGAAAATAACCACAGAAATGTCCACGGCGGCAATTCAGAATCTGAGTGAAAGCCTGAATTTAATACAGTGTACCATAGAGGCTGTATTGAATAAGGAAGTGGAGTTTCAAAAGTTGATAGCATTGGAGATTGCCCGATGGGAAGATCCGGAGAGTACGATTCGCGCCTACCAGAGAAATCAGACTATGGTAAAAATGGCGCTGATCCCGGCAGGAGAGACAGAAGGAATATCCAGCACGGGGGAAGCGTTCTCCGGGGAAGACCTGGATTTTTCCTCCGGCTGGACGGTGGATGGTCTGGAGATATCTGACTCTTACCTTAATTATATGGGCACATGGGCGTATTCCATCAGATGCCCGGTAATAAAAGAGGACAAAGAGATAGGAACTCTCTATGTGGAATATACCTATGATTCTCTGGAAAGATCTCTGCCAAATAAATTTTATAATAACAGCGCCCTACTCTATATTATGGATGCCAAGACGGAAAGATTTGTGCTTAAGCCCAAGGGAATGGGAGAGCGTAGCGCGGGACATGTCAATCTGGAGGATTATTACAGGGCCAATGACATCTGGGAGAAGGAAATCCGGGACGAGGTGGAGGAATGCGTGCGTAATGGGAAAAACTTTATGTTTTACCACGACATACGCGGGAGAAGCGCCCTGAATTATATGTGGGCCGTGAACGGCGGCTCCGTCTATCTGACAGGCTATGTGCCCATAGAGGCGATTCAGCAGGAAGGGAAAACCGTCAACCAGAATATCTTCTTTGTGGTGGCGGTTATGTTGATCGCGTTTTTCCTGTGCTGTGCTCTGTATTATTTCAACCAGAGACAGCAGGATAGAATCAGGATAGAGCGGGAGGCGGAGAGGGAACTGCACAGCAAACAGCTGACGGAAGCGTTACAGGCCGCCCAGCTGGCGAGCAATTCCAAGACCATGTTCCTCTCCAACATGTCCCATGATATCCGCACACCCATGAACGCGGTTCTGGGATTCACCACACTGCTGGACAGGGATGCGGAAAATCCGGAAAAGGTGAGGGCGTATACCAGGAAGATCATGGCTTCCGGGCAGCACCTGCTCAGTCTGATCAATGATATTCTGGATGTGTCCAAGATCGAGAGCGGAAAAGTAGTGCTCAACCTGGAGGAATTTACCCTGAATGATCTGGTATCCTCCGTGGATGCGATTGTCCGTCCCATGGCCGCAGCCAGATCCCAGGAATTTCATGTGGAAGTGAAAGATATTAAGCATGAGTGTCTGATTGGCGATGAGACCAGGGTCAACCAGATTTTGATCAATCTTCTCTCCAACGCCGTAAAATACACGCCGGAGGGAGGGAACATCTGGTTCCGGATTGTCGGTCTCAAGCAGCGCTCCAGTCAGTTTGAGCACATCCGCATCGAGGTGGAAGACGATGGGTATGGGATGACACAGGAATACTTAAAGACCATTTTTGACGCGTTTACCAGAGCGGAGAACAGTACCACAAACAAGGTGCAGGGTACCGGGCTGGGTATGGCCATCACCAAGAACATAGTGGAGCTGATGGGGGGGACCATCGAAGTCTCCAGTGAGTTGGACAAGGGAAGCCTTTTCCGAGTGGATCTGGAGTTTCGTGTACCGGAGGGACAGGCGGATAAGCTGTTCTGGCAGAAAAGCGGGATATCCCGCATTCTGGTGATAGGCGGTATGCAGGACGGCAAAAACATTTGTACGCTCATGGGCGAAATGGGGATTTCAGTGGATGTGGCGCCCCGCGCAGAGGAGGCCCTGCGTCTGATACAGAATGCGCCGGAAGGATATGCCATGGTTCTGCTGGACTGGGATATACCGGACCTGGGAGGTATTCGGACTGCGGAAAAAATCAGGAATATCCTGCCAAAGACAGCGCTTCTGCTACTTTTGGCGGCCCATGGCACAGAGGGGCCGGGCCTGGGGATGGAACCGGGGGCAGAGCCTTTGGAGGAAGCACTCAAAATGGCGTATACAGGAGTTTTGTCAAAGCCTTTCTTTGTATCGGCGCTGAAAGAAAAAGTGGTAGAGATACAATCAGGCGCGGTGGGACAAAGAGAGGGCTCGCAGGACGGGGAGGAAAACAGTCTGGAAGGTCTGCGCTTCCTGGCGGCGGAGGATAATGAGATCAATGCGGAGATTTTGACGGAGATCCTTACCCTGGAGGGCGCGGAATGTGTGGTAGTCGAGAACGGCAGAATGGCGTTGGAGCGTTTTGAAGAATCGGCGGAAGGCGAGTTTGACGCTATCCTGATGGATGTGCAGATGCCGGTGATGAACGGCTATGACGCAACCAGAGCCATCCGGTCTCTGGGACGTGGGGATGGTGCGACAATTCCTATTATTGCCATGACGGCCAACGCATTTGCGGAGGATGAGAGGGAGGCGCTGAATGCCGGTATGAATGTCCATCTCGCAAAACCTATAGACATGGAATTGCTTAAGAAGGTGGTACGACAGTATGTCCCCGGAAAGGAGAAAGGGAACTGCGGATAGTCTGCCGCAAAAGGGTGTGAGGCGGGAGAAACGGAGGGTGGAAAGCGGTATATGAAAAATTGTGTGGGAAAAAATATAAATAGATGGGCGGCGGCCTGTCTGGCAGGGATGATGGCGTTGACTGTGTCGGCCTGCGGGAGAACAAGTGGGAATCTTAACCTGGTAGAGTCCCAGGAGGAGAGCCGCCGGATGGTGAATCTGTACAGTCCCATGGAAAAAACGGACCCCAACGCGGAGAATACTGCCAGGAGCGCCGCAGACAAGACGGTGGTAATGGCGGAGGAGAGGCTGGGTATCAATGTGGGCTATATCACTTATACGGCGGAGAATTATCAGGACAGGACTTATGACGAAGTGGCTCTGGATCGGGCGCGCAATAATCTGGATGATATTTATCTGCTGAATCCCGATGTGATTCAGATTCTTGGGGAGGAAGGAAAACTGAAGGATTTGTCGGATCTGGCCTGCGCGGAGAATCTGCGGGATGTGGTGAGGATTGCGAATACAGTGGACGGGAAGCTGGTAGCGATCCCCCAGGAGGTGGTGGCCTACGGTCTGTTCATCAACAAGGATATGTTTGACAAATACAGTCTGGAACTGCCCGAGACGCCGGAGGAATTTCTGGAATGCTGTAGGGTGTTTAAAGAAAACGGTATCGAGACACCGGTGGGGGCCAACCGCTGGTGGCTGGAGACATTTGTGCTGGCCCAGGCCTACGCGGATCTGTATAATGGAGGAAACACGGAGGCGGAAATCGCTGCCCTCAACAGCGGGGAGAGCAGGTACAGTGATTATATGCGTCCCGGATTTGAGTTCCTACAGGAAATGATCGACCGCGGCTATATTGATGCCTCGCGGGCCTATGTGAGCGAGGCTATTGAAGGGGAGGGAGAGGATTTTCTCTCTCAGAAAACTCCTATTGTCATGGCGTACTGGGGAGCCGCAAACACGGAGACAGCATACGGGAATACAGATTTTAATATGCTGGTCATCGGATTTCCAAGCAATCGCGGACAGATGCCTGTCGTGCCCATAACGGGATACAGCGTGGGCGTCGATGCGGAACATGGGGAGGACGCGATGAAGTTTTTGGATGTGATCCTTTCGGATGAAGCTCTACAGATATACGCAGAGACCAACCGAGTGATCTCCCCGTCCAAGAACGTTGAGGTGGAATGCGTTCCCGCGCTGAAACCTTTGAGCGACAGGATTCAGGAAAATGTCTATGTTCTGGGAGCCAACGCGGGGATGAAGATGGAACAGTGGGGAAATATCTGCCAGGTGGTCCGCCAGCTTCTGGGCGGGGCTACAGTGGACGAGTGCATGGAAGAAATTGACAGGCGGCAACAGGAATCTCTGGCGAAGTGAGGAGTTATAGTAGGATATGGAATTTTTTATTGCCATGAACTATAGATTGAAACTTCAAGCAGGGTATGTTATGATAGAAATAATAGGGCAAGGGTGGGAAAGGACAAGTTGACTATGAGTGAACTCGAGAATAGGACAGCCGGGGAGGCCATGGAAGAGAAAACGTCCCGGAATTTCATTGAGCAGATCATTGACAGGGATCTGGCGGAGGGCGTGTATGAAACGGTACACACCCGGTTCCCGCCGGAACCCAACGGTTATCTTCATATTGGTCACGCCAAGGCGATTTTGACCAATTATCTTTTGGCACAGCAATATGGCGGCAAATTTAACATGCGTTTTGACGATACCAACCCCACAAAGGAAGACATTGAATTTGTGGAGTCCATCAAGGCGGATGTGCAGTGGCTGGGGGCGGACTGGGAGGACAGGTTGTTCTATGCCTCCGATTACTTCGGACAGATGTATGAGGCGGCGGTAAAACTAATCAAAAAGGGCAAGGCCTATGTGTCCGATCTTACGGCAGAACAGATCCGGGAGTACAGGGGCAGTTTTACCGAGCCGGGCAGAGAGGACCCGAATAGCGGACGCTCCGTGGAGGAGAATCTTAAGCTCTTTGAAGAAATGAAGGATGGAAAATACGCAGACGGGGAAAAAGTGCTTCGCGCCCGTATTGACATGTCTTCTCCCAACATCAATATGCGCGACCCGGTTATTTATCGAGTGGCTCATATGAGTCATCACAACACGGGGGATGTCTGGTGCATTTATCCCATGTATGATTTTGCCCATCCCATAGAGGATGCCATAGAGGGGATCACCCATTCCATCTGCACTTTGGAGTTTGAGGATCACAGACCCCTGTATGATTGGGTGGTGAGGGAACTGGAGTATCCGCATCCTCCTAAGCAGATTGAACAGGCGAAGATGTATCTGAAAAATGTAGTAACAGGAAAGCGCTATATCAAGAGGTTGGTACTGGACGGCAAGGTGGACGGCTGGGATGATCCCAGGCTGGTGTCCATAGCGGCACTGCGTCGCAGGGGCTTCACACCTCAGTCTATTCGCAGATTTGTGGAGATGTGCGGCGTCTCCAAGGCCCATTCCGTTGCGGATTACGCGGCGCTGGAGTACTGCATACGGGAGGATCTAAAAGCGCAGGCCCCCCGTTATATGGCTGTACTGGATCCTGTAAAGCTGGTTATCGACAATTATCCTGAGGGGCAGACCGAGGTTTTGAGCGCAGTGAACAATCCGGAAAACGAGGAACTGGGCAGCCGGGAGATCCCGTTCGGTCGGGAACTGTATATCGAGAGGGAAGATTTTATGGAGGAACCGCCCAAGAAGTATTTCCGCATGTTTCCCGGAAATGAGGTGCGCCTGATGAACGCCTATTTTGTGACCTGCACAGGTTGTGAGAAGGATGAGTCGGGCAATATTACTGTAGTACACTGCACCTATGATCCGGCTTCCAAGGGAGGAAACAGTCCGGACGGCCGCAAAGTAAAGGGAACCATCCACTGGGTGGCAGCGCATACGGCCATCCCCGCCGAGATTCGTCTGTATGAGAACCTCATCGACGAGGAAAAGGCGAATGAACAGGGTTCCATCTATGACGAGAGCGGAGAACTGTATCTGAATCCTAATTCCCTGATTATAAAGCAGGGATATTTGGAGCCCGCCTTTTCGGGGGCGCAGGCATATGAGAGATTTCAGTTTGTACGGCAGGGCTTCTTCTGCGTGGATGTCAGGGATTCCAAGCCCGAACAGCCGGTATTTAACCGGATCGTATCTCTGAAAAGTTCTTTTGCCCTGCCCAAATAGGCAGAGCTGTCACGTTGAAGGTGGAACTATAAACAGCATGTTCCCGGAGATCGCATTGATTGAAAGCAGGACGCCAGAAGCGTCCGGATTTCCGATCACCAGTCAGATGCGATAGAAGGGAAAATGCGGAACTCAAAACAGCATGTTCCCGGAGATCGCATTGATTGAAAGCAGGACGCCAGAAGCGTCCGGATTTCGATCACCAGTCAGATGCGATAGAAGGGAAAATGCGGAACTCTAAATAAGAAGAAAGAGGAAAGAATCATGGGTATATTTTCGGGACTGAAAAATTTGGGACTTGGCGACCTGGAGGGAAGCGACCTGTTTGCGGCGGAGGAGAAACCGGAGCAGGCGGCAGCGGAGCCTGCCCAGCCGGAGGAGAAGGACTTTATCTACGACAAATCCTTTACCTGTCCGGTGTGTGACAGCACCTTTACTTCTCGTGTTATGAAAACAGGCAAGGCGAAGTTGGTGTCCATGGACCTGGACCTGCGGCCCCGTTATGTGGGGATTGATGCCACAAAGTATGATGTGGAACTTTGCCCCCAGTGTAAGTTTGCTGCGTTGACTCGCTATTTTACAGCTATGTCTGCCAGCCAGATCCACATGATTAAGGAACAGATTACGCCCAAGGTGAAGCTACAGCCTCATTCGGAGGACTATTACACCTACGAAGAGGCCATAGAGCGCTACAAGATAGCACTGGTCTGTGCCATGGTAAAGAAGGCGAAAAACAGCGAGAAGGCATATATCTGCTTAAAGTCCGCATGGCTGCTGAGGGGCTATCGCGAGGAGCTGGAGAGCAAACGCCAGCTGCTGCCCCAGAAGAGGGAAGAACTGATGCAGCAGGAGATGGAATATCTACAGAACGCTTTTAAGGGCTTTGTGGAGGCTCAGAAGAGTGAGAGATATCCCATGTGCGGTATGGATGAATATACCATGGATTATCTGACTGCGGCGCTGGCCTACGAGGTGGGAGAGTTGGATATGGCATCCCAGTATGTCTCCAGGATTCTGGCATCTGCAGCGAACAATCGCGTCAAGGACAAGGCCAGAGACTTAAAAGAATCCATTGTGGCCAAGAGAAAAGAAATGGCAAATTAGGGTATGTATGATTTGAACATAGAGTTTCGTCCTGACAGCGGGAAATGCTTGTATGAACAGATCTATGAATATATCAGGCGAGAGATCAGAGAGGGGAAGCTGCGACCGGGGGAGCGGCTCCCCTCTACCCGTTCTTTGGCGGAATATTTACAGGTTTCCCGCAGTACGGCTTCGCTGGCCTATGATCAGCTGTTGGCGGAAGGCTATATCGCCGCCCGGCCTTACAGGGGGTATTACGTATGCCGGATGGAGGGATTATACCGGCTGGATGCCCGGGAGGAGGCTACAGCCGGAGGGGATGAACACAGAGGGGAGTTCCCCTTTCCAGGGGAAATGACTCCTGCTATCGTGGATTTTTCGCCCACCGCCACGGATATGTCCAGGTTCCCCTTCAGTGTCTGGCGGAAAATCAATAAGAACGTTTTAAGCCAGGGGGGCGGCAGCCTGTTTGCCCAGGGGGATGTTCAGGGCGAGTACAGCCTGCGGGAGACGATAGGCAGATATCTGCATTCTTCCCGGGGAGTAAACTGTACTCCCCAGCAGATCATCGTGGGTGCGGGGAACGACTATCTGCTACTGTTGCTGGAGAAAATCCTGGGACGGCATGTGAAAATTGCCATGGAGAACCCTACTTATAAGAGAGCCTATCAGATTTTTGACTCCTTTTCCTATGAGATCACCACTGTGGATATGGATGAGGCGGGAATGACCGTATCCGGTCTTCACCAGAGCGATGTGACGGCTGTCTATGTGATGCCTTCTCACCAGTATCCTACAGGGGTGTTGATGCCTATAGGCCGTCGTCTGGAACTGCTGAATTGGGCGAATGAGATGCCGGGCCGCTATCTGATCGAGGACGACTACGACAGTGAATTTCGATACAGGGGTAAGCCCATTCCGTCTCTACAGGCATCGGACACCCAGGGGCGGGTGATTTACATAGGAACTTTCAGCAAATCCATTGCTCCCGCGATTCGTGTCAGCTATATGGTGTTGCCCCAGGAACTGTTGGAGCGCTATCGGCGGCGATGTTATTTCTACTCTGCCACGGTATCCCGAATAGATCAGAAGATATTGGAGGAGTTTATCGGAGGTGGGTACTTTGAGCGTTATCTGAACAAGATGCGTAAGCATTATAAGGAAAAACACGACCTGTTGCTGGAAGGACTCACGGATTTTGAGAAGGATTTTCGGATAACGGGGGAGAATGCCGGGCTACATCTGCTGCTCACCGGCAGGAAGGGGCAAAAGGAAAGAGAACTGATTCTGGCCGCTCAATCTCTGGGAGTCAGAGTCTATGGCCTTTCGGACAGCCTGGTGGGAAAAGCCGGAGAGCAGCCTGGCCACACAGTCCTTCTGGGATATGGAGGGCTGGAGTGTCAGGATATTGATAAGGGCCTGGCGCTACTGCGTCAGGCCTGGCTGTAAGTACGTTTTCCGCGTATTTCTATTGCTCTTCTTTGGAAACTTCCGGTGTGGAGGCCTCTTCCTCTATGGAGTCTTCCTCCGCAGCCTCCTCCTCATCGAAAAATTCTTCCACTTTCTTCTCCATCTTCTCCTCCGCGTCGGAGATCGTCTGGGACAGAGTGGTGAAATGTTCCTCGGCGCCGGAGAGCTTATCGGAGAGAGTGCCCACGGCATCGCCTACTTTCCGGACCACTGTCCCGGCGACAAATCCGGCCTTCTCCGCAGCCTTTTCCACAGCCTTCTCAGAGGCTTCCTTGGCCAGAGACACATAGTTGCGGACAGGGGGTTCCTCTTCCAGATCATCGCTGAAGTTATCGTAATCATCGTCCTCCTCAGCGGTGGCAGGGGTAGTATCCTTCCTGCTCAGAAAGTGATATGCAACGGCAGCAGCAGTGCCTGCGGCAGCTGTAAAAAGTAAAAACTTGCCAAATTTTTTTGCCATGGGTAGCTCCTTTCAAAGTGAATCTTGTTAGGCGTTTGCGAAACGCCAGAACCCGCATAAATACGGGATTCTCTTTGTTACA
>CANSPM010000023.1 GCA_947648875.1 uncultured Lachnospiraceae bacterium | reverse complement strand
TTGTTAATTGGGCATGGTCAAGTACCCACCATCATGCCAGAAGCCTCATATTTTTCCTTCCCTCCGGATTTAGGTTCGTTCAATGTTTTTCTGACGAAGCTGCTTCCCGTTCACCGCTCCATAGAGTATAACTTTATGAATCCCTGTCAGCCCGCACCTTCAAACCTCTTAAATACTTCTTCTGCTCCGCCGTGACCCGAAGACTCTCACAGGCTTTCTGAATAGCCTTGTTGTGGGTCCAACCGTCCAGACGCTTCTCCTCTAAATAAAGTACCGTCGTCTCATACTGCTTTGCAAGCGCCGTTGCAAAATACCACGCCCGCATCATATTTACATAGTACTCCTGTGAAGACACCTCCGCCACCCATCGCAGATATGCCGGCTTAAAATCATCCTCCAGGTAAAAACGCATCAGCATCCCTATGCCATAGCGTATGGTATAAGTTTCCGCAGAAGCAATCCAGCTGCGAATCGGCATAAGAAGTTCCGCTTTATGCCTGCCCAGTACCTTGGGCGCCATCATATCACAAGTAGCCCAGTTGTCTACATAGGGCAGAAAACGCTGAATATGAGCCAGGCACTCTTCATAATCCTTAATTTGCTCCACCACAAAGGCATGCACATTGTTCTCGTCATAATACCGATGGGGCAATTGCGTCAAAAACACTTCTATCTGCGGATCTTTTGCAATTTCTCTGGCAAACTTACGCAGTTGGGGAGTTCGCACTCCGATAATCGCGCCGGAAGCCAATGTAGGTATCAGCTTCGACTGAAAATCCTTATATTTCATATCCTGCATTGCCCATAATTGCGCCTGAATTATCTCTCCTATGTCACTCACACCACAATTCCTCCCGATTTAATCGCTGTCGACGGTAAAAAGGGGAAAACTGCCCGCTGCGCGACGACTCTTAGGGGGGAAGTCTCCCTGGCGCACCCGTCGAAACATATACACATATAAACTCTTCGCACACCACCGGCATATCCCGGTCAAACCGCAAACCGGCCTCCTCCATCTCCCGCCGAAAAAAACGTTCATGCACTTCCCGCCAGTAAGCCAGACTCAGGTCCCCCTCTCCCTCCCGGCGGGCCTGTTCCTCCCCGACCTCCCGGAAAGGAGTCACATATACCCTTTCTGTCCTGATCACGCAGACAGCCTGCTCCCGACTGTCCAGAATCACGCTGTATTCCCCCGCCTGGGGCAGCGGTTCTCCCTCCGCCTCATACAACGGGAATGCCGAGGAAGTAGCCGTCTTTATGCCGCCGGCTGTCAGCGCCGCCAATTCATTCTCTGCGTCACCAAAAGCCCACGCCTCATATTCCATATGTGCAATTCCCGCTTTCCGGGCATATTCTTTCCACAGATCTTCCGCAGTCATCCCAACCTCCTGCTCCGTCGGCTGTACAAATATGTAGCAGTGCGGAACGTATGTTCCTTTTTTACCGGAAATTATATCTGTTCCCGGCACTTTTGTCAAGATCAACCAAATGGAATTTCAACTATACCTCCGTTTAGATACCGGATTTATCAATCCGTTTTCACGCTACACAGGTTTCCAGAAGCCTTCGGACTTCTTTCCAGTCGGCCGCTGTTGCAACCCCTTCATGAGGCTCATAAGGCAAATCCATGGCTCCGGTATACCATACCGGGAACAGGCCCGCTCCGGCGGCGCCCACAATATCGCACTCATACTGGTCGCCTATGTACCAGACATTGCCGGAGCCGGAGTCCCACTGCGGCCCGGTCTTACAATCAGAACCCGGCTCCTGCCCCGTCTCCCGGGCCGACTTCAATCCCGCTTTCTCCAGCGCAAGCCGGAAAATACGCTTGTTTGGCTTGCGGAACATATACTCGCTGGTGGCCAGAATAAACGCAAAGGGATGCCCCGGAAAGAGCTCCCTGATCCGCTGCTCCACCACCTGTCCACAGTAACTGATGTTGCTGATCACCCCTGTGCGAATCCCCTGCGCCACAAGGTACTTAAGAAACTCCGGACAGCCCTCCGTTGGCCTGCCGGGGGAGGCCGCATCCCAGAAAACCTGATCTACCTGCCGACTGGTCAGAGACAGCTTAATTCCCAATGACTCATACAGATAGGACGTAAACATGTAATTGGGCGTTTCCACCTGTAACAAATGCCGTCTGGCCGGGTCAAACCTGCCCAATTCGTCGTTGATGGCCTTGGCCTCCTTCTGAATCTGCTCCGCCGTCAGGTGATATTTGTTCTCGGTACAGTATTGTAACACTGCCTCCGTGCCCCTCACCCCGTCAAACGGAGCCTCATTTACCAGCGTCTGCCCATAATCAAACAAAATCATTTCCGGTTTCTTCATTTTACTCTCCTTCACTAGATTTCCGGAATCTGCCTCCCTCTACTGCCGACGCATTTGTCTGCAAATTGCACACCATGCACTCTGTAGACGACACAAACCCCAGCTTCTCATACAAGAGACGGCCTGACCGGGTGGCATCCAGACTGATCTCCGTAACCCCCCTGTCTCTGGCCTCCTGGATCAGCATCTCCACCATCCGGGCGGCGATTCCCCGCCTGCGATACGCTTTCTTCGTATACACATTCATCAGATGCGCCCGCTTTCCCGTGGGATGAGAAAAAGTGGGCATCATACCGATATAACACAGCGTCGCGCAGCCGATCACCCGTCCCTCCTCCAGGGCCAAAACGGTGGTCTGCTTCCCCGCGACAAAATACGCCCGGCTCTCTTCCACAAACAGAGCGTCAAATACATACCCCTGGGGTAGATTGTTCACCTCCCGCAACATCTCCAGCCTGCTGCCCATCAAAAACTCCATATCCTCCTGCGACGCTACACGATACTCTATCTCATTCTCCTTCATTAAAAACTCCCCCTACAATGATCTCCGCGAAGTTTTTCCGCTCCACTTCCCCAGCCCCTGTCTGGGAGTATGCATTGGGGACAAATCCCCTCCTGGTATCATTAGAACCTTATACGCAGCGGCAATGCGCCGCCTCTCATCGCTTCACACAGGGGTCTCCTCATGGACCTCCGCAAAATATTCCTCACAGAATTGGTTCCACTTCACCTCATATTCCAAGTGTGACAGTTCCTCCATGTCTTCCGCGCGATACACGCCCCTGCGCCGGGCTTCCCGCACAAAATCCGGCAGATAACCTCCCGTGTCTTTTTCCAGAAACGCCCGAACGTGCCCATACCCTCTCTTACAGGCCAGGCGCAGACGGGTGTGCCCGTCCTCCGATATATAGCGCCCCTGGTATTCCATCACCGGAATGACAATATCCTCCGGCCTATGAATAAAACTCTCCACCGCCTCCAGCTTCTCCCGGTCCACATAGAACTGGGAGGGTTGAATCTGCTCCAGCGGCAAGTCAAACAGTTCCACGTCCTCATACTCTTTCAGCAGCCTGCCATCCGGCCTGTAAAATCGGCTGATATGGCCCGTGTAAAACCGAAATGTCTCCAGTATTTCCTCCAGATCCGCGTAATCATGATAATACACCTGGGCCGAATGCTCATCCACAATCCGAAAACCGCAGGGGTACTTCCCATCCACCACAAAGGCCCCGTGCTGCCGCAGGACCTCCGGGTCAAACCGCGGGTCCGAATAGGAATTAACTCTCTCAATGTCCATTACAACTCCCTTTCGCACCGGGTTCTACGCCCCAGGCCGACCCGGGATTCGTTCCCTTTCCGACACCCGAAATGCCGCCCAGAAGCCGCCCGGCAAACGTTATTTCTCCCGATATACAAAATTTCCAAACTCCGCATGACCGCCGGGCTCCTTTGTGGAATACACCACCAGCCCAAACCGACAGCCCGTGAAATGATCCAGCCTGAAATACAGTTTGTGGTCGGCTCCGATTCTGGTCCACGACTCCTCTTCCCCTGCGTCCGCCTTTCGGTAATGAAAGGTGGCCGTATCCCGCATTTCGGTAAAATCCACCTCCAGCTTCAATTGCACGGCATTTCCCTCCAGGGGTACCGCCGCCTGTTCCCGTTCGGCACGCTCCCAGGCCTCCAGGGGCTTCATAGACCCCTCCTTTGCCGTCACTGTCCGCACCGTCAGATATAGCCGCCCCTCTCTTCTGGTAATCCCGACAAATCCATAACATCCCTGCAACGCGCAGATTCCGGCAAAATCTCCCTCCCGCAGACCGCTTCCGTCCACAGTGACCTCCCCCGCGCACCCGGGGTATCGCATTCTCTGGGTAATCATATTCCGGGCCTGGGTCAGACTACCGCAAACCTTGTCTGTACAAACCCGCCAGATCCCTTTTTCCCTGTCCTGTTCCACCAGCGCCGGATCCGGCTCGTGATTAAACTGCCAGCAGGGCTTAAACTCTCCCCGGAAGTCATCACTTTCCACCAGCGGTCTGTAAACATGCTCCGGACGCGTGCTCACAATCTCAAACTGCGCGGGCACCCTGCCCGCATCCCCAAACACCGGGTAATCGTTCTCCCAGGACACCGGCACCAAGACGGGAATCCGCCCCACGGCTCCGCTGTCCTGAAAAAGCATGGCATACCACTTTCCGTCAGGCGTATCCACGATTCCCCCCTGAGCGACCCCCTGGCCACAGTATCCTCTGTCGTCGTCCAGCACATCGCCGCCGGTAAAATCCCCGGTCAGAGAATCCGCCACAAAGCAGGCCTCCACTCTCTTCCAGCAATCTCTTCTGGAGTGGATAAAGAACAGATAATATTTTCCGTTTATCTTGTAAAAATGGGTTCCCTCATACCCCAGACCGGGATGCCCCTCGTCGCTGACCGCCAGCCTGTGCAGTCCCCCCCGGGCCGGGCCGCTTAAATCGCTTTTCAGCTCCGTGATATAAATATCTTTATTCCCGTAGGCAATATACACCCTGTCGTCATCGTCAAACAAAAGAGAACAGTCGTGGTAGAACCCCTCCACATAATGCTTCTCCCAGGGCCCCTCCACACGGTTTGCCGTATACAGATAGGTTTTATGCGTGTCATTGGCTACAAAACATATATAGTAAATGCCCTTATGATAGCGGATAGACGCCGCCCACATGCCCTTTCCGTATACATTCTCCTCTCCCTGTAACCTCTGGCCGGGCGTGCCGTCCAGCCTGTCATAGACAAAGGCCGCATGTTCCCAATGGCACAGATCGTAGGAGCGCAGGATCTCGCATCCAGGCATAAAATGCATGGTGGTACTCACCAGATAATAGGTGTCTTCCACCCGTATCACATCCGGGTCCGGATAATCCAGACAGGTAATGGGATTGATTTCCTTATTTTCCGTATATTGATCCATTACAGTTCCTCCGTAAGCTGGCAGATCTCGTCAATCATGCCTCCAATGGTCTCGATGGTGTCCAAAAGCGGTGCGTCGGTGGTGATGTCTATGCCCGCCAGCGCCGCCAGTTCCACAGGTGCCAGAGTGCTTCCCGCCGCCAGCACTTTTTTCCAGTCCTCAATGGCCTGCTCGCCCTCGCTCTCGATGCGCTTACACATCTGCGTGGCAATGGTGAGTCCGGCGCTGTATGTGTAGGAATACAGCCCCATGTAATAGTGCGGCTGGCGCATCCAGGTCAACTCCGCCCCCGGATTGATCTCCACCGCGTCTCCCCAGAATTTTTGTAGGGTATCCCGCATAATATCGCTCAGACCCTGCGCCTGGACACTGCCCCCTGCGTCCACCAGCTTATATACTTCCCTTTGGTAAGCCGCCTCCATGAGATGGGTCACGAAATTGTGATAATAGGTGTTGCCGATCATGCAGGTCAGCACCCAGCGCCGGAAACGCTTGTCCTGGCTGGTCTTCAGCAAATAATGGGCCATCAGCAGTTCATTCATGGTGGAAGGAGCCTCTACAAAATACGTGGACACATTCGTGTCAAAGATGGATTGACTGGCATTGCAGGATTTAAAATGCCCCGCATGACCCAACTCATGGGCCAACGTAAACACATCCGACATCTTGTTGTTCCAGGTCAGCAGGATAAAAGAATTTTTGCCGTAAGGGCTTGCGCAGAAACCGCCGGTAGATTTCCCCTTGTTTTGTGCAAAATCCACCCAGCGTTCCTCATAGGCAGCGCGCACCATCCGCACATAGTCCTCCCCCAGGATGGCAAGTCCCTTCTCGATATACTCTCTGGAACCTTCAATGGTCACCGACGGAGCATAGTCCGGGTCTACAGGGAGCTTTAAATCCGCGAAAGTCATCTTGTCCAGTCCATGCACCTTCTGGATCAGCTTTGCATACCTGCGCATATGAGGAGCCAGCTTCTCCGTGATCAGATCAATCTGGCGGTCATAGAGTTCCCGGCTGACTTTCTGGTCAAAGAGCAGATAGTCATATACGGAGTCAAAGCCCCGCAGAGTGGCGAGAATCTTTTCCGTCTGCACATTGGCGTTGTAAGCGGTGGCGGTCACATTCTCATACTCCCTGATTTTCCGGGAAAAAGATTCAAAAGCAGCCCGGCGCACCCGGGTGTCCGGCTCGTACTCGTAGTCATCCTCAAAAAGGGTGTAACCCAAAGGATACTCCTTCCCCTCCACCACAAAGGGGTCAAACTTCATATCCGCCAGCTTGGCAATATTATAGACCTCATAAGGAGTGCCGTAGATACTCTGGCTCAGGGCAGAGACCACCCGTTCCGCCTCCGGATGCAGCCTGTGGGGCTTGTCCCGAAGGATATTTTGCAGAAAATACCGATTGCCCTGGCTACTCTCCATAGCCTTTTGAATCACCGCCTCCTCCTGTTCCATGATCTCACTTTTGACAAAGCTCAGGCTGCTCTGCAATTTCGAGATCAAACGACCGATTTTGCCGTTTCTCTCCTGGTTATAATTGTCATAATAGTCCACGGACACCGCCAGGTCGCAGTAACTGCCGGTGAGCATCATCAATTCGTACACCTGCCCGTAAGCCGTGACACAGGCCTCTATGTGCTCCGGCGTGTCCAAATGCCCCTTATATTTTTCCACTATATCCCCGGCCATCTGTTCCATCTTCTCCGCGTCCCGGAGCATCTCTTCCTCCGTGGCATATATATGGGACAAGTCCCAGGTCAACTCCTCCGGTATCTCTTTCCTGCTCTTTAATTCTTCCGCCATTTCTTTCTCCTCCTGCTTTCCATATTGTTTTATTATATTCCTCTCAAAAGTAGAGCCTGTCTTAGAAGGCCTCCAGCTCTGTAAAACGCACTCCCTCCCTAGCCGCCACACCGCAGTACAGTTTGTCTCCATACCGCCCGGTCTCCAGATAATGCCTGACCACATACCCCGCCGTATAGGGCATGTTTCTCTCACAGACCTCCGGCAGCGGCACCCACTCCAGAATACCCTCATTGCAGGTATCCGTGACGTTTCCTCCCGCCCCCAGCCTGGCAAAAAAGTAGAAATTTAACCGGATCTCCCCGTCTGTTCGCCGTAGTGTAACATACCGCAGCCGCAAGTCCTCCAGATCCTTTTCCTCCAGGCCAACCTCCTCATATACCTCCCGCAGCAGCGCCGCCTTGGCGTCGTTTAACTCCTCTCTCTCAAAATGACCGCCAATCCCACACCAGTTAGGGGATTTAACGACTCTCGAACCGATGCGGTACAACAGCAGCATCTTCTCTCCCGCCGTCAAATACAGAGACACCATATTTCTCAGCTTTCCTTCCATCGCCGCCCCCCATTCTATTTTATGGTAATCCAATACCGCTTAATACACTCTCCGTCCACAGCCACTTCTCTTTCAAACACGCCGCCACATGCCAGAATTGTCCGCTCGCTGGCGAAGTTCTCAGAGCTACAGGTTACCATCACTTTCTCAAGCCCCCGCTCCCTGCACTTTTCCAGATTCAGCCGAAGCATCTCCTGGGCATAGCCCCGGCCCCGCTCGCAGGGACGCACGCTATATCCTGTATGTCCGCCCCACAGCCCCAGCACCGGATGGTCAATGTGATGCCGCAGGTCGATGATCCCCACCAGCCGTCCGTCCCGCCGGCGGATGGCCAGATACACATGAGAAGGCACTTTCCCTGGCTCGTTCCCCTGCTCCTGCCGCCAAACCATCTCCATCCACTCTCCGATATCCTCATATTGCTCCAGTCCGCTGCACCCCGCAAAGGAATCCGCATCCCCGGCCTTTAGCAGTTCCCTGCGGAAACAGGCCAATTCCTCTGCGTATTCCGGTGTGGGGCGCAAAAGCCGCAATGCTTCCATATCGTCATTTCCTCCTTTATATCCATAGGCCGCCCGCATTGTCACGAATAGCAAAATAGGTGCTTCCGAGACATCGAAAACACCTATATCCGCATTCCCCCGCATAAGAATACCGCTAAATCTGGAACTTACTTGCCTGATCCTTCTGACGTTGGCTCAGATCCACCAACCCCTGGGTATCCGCAGTACACTCGCTGATGGTATGGGACAGGATGGCCATGCTGGCGCTGGTTTCTTCTGTGGAAGCGGCATTTTCCTCCACCACACTGGCAAGGCTGTTGACAGAGTCCGTGACAATCTGTTTCAGCGAATCCAAAACCTCCGTCTGGCTGCCGATTTCTCTTGTCACCTCTTCCACCTGTGTCACTTCCTGATCCAGATTCTGGAACACTGCCCTGGTTTCGTCGAGACACTGCTGCTGCTTCTGTACGTTGGAGGTAACTTCCTGCATCTTGCTCACGGAAACTTTCACGTTTCCAACCAGTTCCCTTACAATTTCCTCAATCTCCTTGGCACTGCTGGAGGATTCCTCCGAAAGATTCCGGATCTCCTCCGCCACGACGGCAAACCCCCGGCCCGCGTCGCCGGCTCTGGCCGCCTCTATGCTTGCGTTCAGGGAAAGCAGATTCGTCTGTGCCGCCAATCCCTTGATGATCTCGATTGTCTTATTGATATCTGCTGCGGAGTCGTTATTCCTAACCGTCTGTTCCGACACCACATCAATGGTTTCTATGGTCAGCTTTGTGATGCGGTCCAGTTCCCTGATGCTCGCGGAAGCGTCTACCGAGTATTCCGCCATAGCGGTCACCGCGTCCTCCAATTTATGTACGCCGTTCTTTTCCACTTCAATGACGCCGCCAAGCTCCGCAATCTTTTCATTCACGGTCTCGGTCTCGTTAGACTGATTGGTTGCGCCCTGTGCCAGATCCTCCACAGCCAGGTTAATATTCTGAATACTCTCTAAAATGCTCTCAAATTTTTCATTAAACTTTACGCTGCTCTGATTCAGAGTTTCACCGGTATGTATCACGCTGCCCAACATTCCCGCCAGAGACTGTCGTACATTCTCCAGAGAGCGAGCCATTTCTCCGATCTCATCCGCACGGCTCATCAAAGACGGTCTGACGGTAAAACTCAAATCCCCCTTGGCCGCCTGCCGGAGATGCCCCTCCACCAGTTTGATTCCCTTGGTTATTCTTACGCCGCCCCAGACGGAGATCAGCAATGCCACAATCAGCATAAGCGCCGCCGCAACACCGTAAATCATCAGCATACCCGAAAACTCCCGCTGAATATTTACCTTCATGCCGTCAATCTTCTGGTTCATATCGTCCACATAGTTTCCTGTGGCAACCGCCCATCCCCAGGGCTCAAACATTTCGCTGTAAGCAATCTTGGGGGCCACTGTCACACCGTCCGACTTGGTAAAATAAAACTCATTGTACCCGCCTCCGGCTTTTGCCGTCGAAACAATATTCTGCGTAACCTTGATGCCATTCTTATCCGTCAGGTCATACCGGTTGTCCCCCTCCTGCTCCGGCAAAATGGGATGCATAACCAATACGTGATCCTCACCGTCTATCCAGATATAGCCGGAAGCGTCGTCCCGATAACGCATGTTTCGCACCGCTTCCGCCGCCATTTCCTGTGCCTGTGCCACTGACAATTCCCCGTTTTGGCATCGGTCATAATAACTCTGCGCAACCGCTATCGCCCCCTGCACCATGGACTTAATCTCTGTCGAATAGCCGTCATTCATGGATTCTTCATACAACTCCACCGATTCATTCATGGATTTTTGCAGGTATACAATGCCCAGACATGCCAATCCGATTGTAGGAATGGAAACCAAAACACAAATGATGGACACCAACATTACCGTTAAACTCCGAAATCCTTTTCTCTTTTCCACTTTAGAACCCTCCTTCTCCCTCGTGAAACACTCCGCCCCTCTCTTTAGACTATGCTTGCCCCGAAAGGCATAAGCGCAAGCTTTGCCAGTTTAAAATGCTGCATGCCAAAGGGAATCCCAATGACAGTTATACAGAACAGGCATCCCCAAGCCAGATGATGCAAAGCCAACGGTATTCCTGAAATCAGTATCCAAATAATGTTCACCACAAGGGACATGGTCCCGCCGCCATACTGGATTTCCTTTCCAAAAGGGAAAAAGGACATGGAAGCAAACTTAAAACACTGCATCCCGATCGGTGCGCCAATAATGGTAATACACCACAGGCATCCGGCCAACAGCCAGCCAAGACCGCCTACAAATCCGCCAAATACAAACCATAATAAATTCCCCAGACAACTCATCTAATCAAATTTCCCTCCTACAAAATAAATGCTGTTTTTCCACTTATTTCCTGTCACTTATTTTTCTTTTCCCGAGAAGACAGCACTTTTATGATAATCAGAACCGTGATTATCGTAAGCAGCTGCGTTCCTAACATAATATATATATGCATTTCCAAAAAACTGTCTATCATATTCTGTGGCGAAGCGCCAACATCCCTGTTCGTCAGTCCGTTGCCAAATCTCTCCCACATGGAATCACTGAACGCTTCATCCCCGTCATATCCCCCGAAGGACGCTTCCCCCTCATTCTCTCCTGCTGCCAAAGCGGAAGAATACTCCGATACAGTCTGGGCAATCTCCCGGATCGTCCCTTCTTCAAAGATGCTTTTAAGTCCGCATTTTTCCAAAAGTTCACAGTAGGGAGTGCTCAAACCGTATGTGGTCAGTTCCATATATTTGTCGATTCCCGCCTGACGGTCTTCCTGCGCGATCGTCCAGATGTCCAACGCCGCCAACGCGGAAGTCCCATAACTGACGTAATACATGGGAGAGGAAAAAGTGTGGGGCACATCCACCCAGTCGTATGCCATATCCCCCGTGTCATAATAGGTGTATCCATATTCCTCTGAAAGCCTGCGGAATAATTGGTTGACTTCCTCCTGCGTCATGTCATGATCCGCCGAAAATACGGCATTCTGAAACTCGTCATACAGGCAGCCGTCTATCACAGAATACAGAATCTGATATAAAATCATCTGCCGGGCCGTGTCTCCCAGCCCCTCTCCATACACATCATCTGCGTACTCCAGATACAGAAGCTCCAACCCCTGGGAATGGATCTCCGCTACATCCATGTTGGTCACGTCGGTAATCAGCGTGGTTCCCGCATGAAACGCCTCGTTGTAATGCCCAAACTCATGAATCATGGTCTCCAGATCATAATATGAGTAATCCGGGGTATTAAAAATAAACGGCTCCTGATATTCGAAAAGGGTAGTGGTATATCCCACATTCATCTTATTGGGATCATAGTCTATATCATACAGATGATAATCTACCATATACTGATATACTTCCGCCAGTGCCGGATCAATATCCCCCATATGTCGGCCTACCACATTTATGACATAATCCTCTGTGAGGTAGTCCATATAAAGCAGTTCATCCAGATTGCCGGCATAGACCCGTTCCTCCACCTCCGCCAGCACTGGAACAATATATTCCTTTACCGCCGCGTACACGGACTTAATCTCTTCTATAGTATAATCCCTGTTGTACAGATCCGTATAGGCATACTCGGCGTAATTATCATAATCGTATATCCGCGCCCTGGCATTGCGATTTTTCACCAGATCCAGAAAAATAGGACATATAGCCTCATTTTTAGCCTCATCCAGGGCTGTGCTGATCGTCAGCATTTCCCGCCAGGTCAAATCCTCAATGGCCTCGTTATAAGACGCCTCCGTCCATTGCTGCCCGTCGACTGTCACCGTGTACTCCGCCATGCTGGCCTGATCATACCGCTGCTCCAGAAGATTCTCCTCATCAAGCAGAGCCTGTAATTCCTCGGTCATATCCTCGTAATCCAGATAGTCCTCCACCATCTCCTCATCACCGATATGCGTCCCCAGAGATTCCCGGTACTCCGAGCACAATACGTCCCGCACTGTCTGTAAAAACTGATCCACCACATCCCGATAAATCTGCTGTAGCTCGGTATCAATGCCGGCATATTCCTCATTGTTTACATCCCGGTAATAGCGAATTTCGTTTAGAGCCTGCTGGGTATACATCTTATCCAGTTCCATGCTCATCAGATCATAGTTTTCGTTGATCTGTTCCTCGTTACCGGGCTCCTGAGACAGGGCGCGCATCTCCTCTATCAGGGTATACGCATATGCGGGGTCATAACCCACATATTCCATTTCCTCATAACTGATATCCGCGCGCACGATGTCCGAATCATCATACCATTTTGTCTGCGCATGGACAGAAAAAGCCTGAAACGCTGTCAGCGCAGCCAGCATAAATGAAAGTAATGCCCTTTTTCTATTCCCAAGCATGATTCTACCTCCCTTTTTTCCGTATCCTATATTTGCTCACAGGATTTTCTCCATTCCGATCTTCTGAGGCTGTAGTCCGCAGTTCTCGTAAAAGCGCCTGGCGGCATCATTGCAGGCCCATACATTCAATGTCACATTGTAGCATCCCTCTCTGCGCGCGAAATCAAGCACATATTCATAGATTTTGCGACCAATCCGCTGTCCGCGGCACTCCTTTTCCACACAGAGATCATCTATATACAGCGTTTTTATATCTGTCAATATATTGCTGTTTGTATACTGCTGAAACACACAGAAAGCATAGCCCAGCACCTGCTGTGACACCTCGTCCACACCCACGAAAACGGGTCTGGAGTCATCTCTGATAAGCGCCGTCAACTCTTCGTTTGTATACTTTTTCACATTCTCCTTAAACAGATCCGGCCTGCCCTCATGGTGCACTGCCAGCACCTGAAACAGCAATCTGTTAATTCCATCCATGTCTCTGTCCTGTGCCCTTCTGATCTGCATGTCCCGTTCCTTCCTCCGACCGAATTTCCGCGTCCACGCATACCCAATGTACATATGCTTTCCTGCCATTTCTATGGCAAGGGGGAGCGGCTTCACACCACTCCCCCTGCTTTCAGCGCCCTCTAAATTCAGCCAATCTGTCTGCCGGTCCTCTTTAATGCTTATACAAGCTAATCTGCCATACGCGATGGGTACCCCGACAGTCAGAATTACTTTTTATATACTATAACATAATATAGGAAAAAAGTACAGGGTCTTTTTGCGTTGCTCCCTTTAATGTCAAAATCCTGGCAGTTGCCCACCAGGATTTCATCTGCCTTTACATGAAAATAACAAGCTATCGCATACAGATTTATTTTATAATACAATCTCATAGGCCCACAAATTTTTAATCTGGGGAATTAAATCTTCCACATCCCAGGTTTTCTCGCTGTTGTTTCGGCTGTTGGGATCACACACAATCACTTTGCCGTACTCATCCACACCGGACAGCACAATAAAATGGCCTGTGGTGGTAAAGTCCCCCGGTCGCATGGCGCATATGATGGGATTGCCGCCCGCCAGCCACGCCAGAATATGGTCTCCGTCAAAAACAATATCCCGGCAGGTCAGCCCCAAATCCTCCGCCCCCATTTTCATCAGATCCCAGGCAGTACCTGCCCCCTTCACATAATACCCCTCCCGCTCCGCATACCGGGCCAGGGTGAGCGGGTCCCATTGAGTATCACCGCTAAGGCCGCACAAGACCATGGAGAGACAGGTAGGCCCGCATCCTGTTATGGCTATTATGTCACTGCCATATGACTCATATCCCCAGCGCTCATCCCACTGGAGGAAAAGCGGTATGGTTCCCTGTGTCACTTCCGCCGTCAGGTCGATCTCCGGATGCTTGTCCCTGTTCTGAAAATAGTCTCTCACAAACTGTTCCGTCTCCGGGTTAAGTTCCAGCAGCTCAATCAGACTCTCCGGATATACCTGCCCTGAATGTCCCTCACCCTGTTGGGGCATCTGCCCGCCTCCCTGCCCACTGCTTCTCCCTGCCGAGATCACATCCGGTATTCTGTCGCGCAACAGTATGTCGGCAATCAACAGTCCCAACATCACGGTTGCCAGGCAAATGCAACAGGCTCTCCAAACGCGCCGCTGCTGTTTTCTTCTCCGTGCCAACTGAATTTTGTATTTTCTCTGCTGATCCAAATTCATTCTGATCATTCCCCCTTGACTTGAATACCGCAATCTAACACTACTTATTTTTCGGCCATTTCTTATCTAGGAGTATAACAGAAAGACCGGGAAACGTTCTTAAAGATATCCTTGTAAAATACTTGTGAATTTATTACAAATTATTTGCGTATGTCTACTCTGCAATGTCCCGGTTATGCTACTATTTGTCATGGTATTTTAGCATCCATAAAGTGCATCTTGTAAAAAAGCCTTTTTTTCTTCGGTCATATATTCCTATTTCACTTTTTGTAAAAAGGCGGTATAATGTCTTTGTGGACAATAGACCTTCAAATACAATGGCAGGAGTATACATATGAATTTCGGAGAAAAACTATACAATCTGCGCTCAAAACAGGGCGTCTTTCAAAAAGAACTGGCCGCGTATCTGCATATATCCGTCAGCGCCATATCCAGCTATGAAAATGATATCCATTTGCCAGATCTTAAAACGCTGGGGAAAATTGCGCAATTTTTTCATGTGTCCGCAGACTATCTGCTGGGCCGCACGGAATATATTGCCCCCATAGAGGCCACAGACAGTCTGCTGCTTGAACAGTATACTGTTTCTGATATCATGAATACGATCATTGAGTTGACACCGGAGCGCCGTATGGATCTGGTCAAATATATCCATTTATTGAAAGCGTCCGATGATTCGGAAAAATTGCGGCAGAGTTAATTGCGAGACGGTTCCTCCTTAAATCCGTTCCGTGATTTCATGTTATCGCAGTGCGTCCTAATCCCATTGCCCCGGAAAATACTGCTTTTTCAGTGGAGGAAACTGTTTTGAAAACGCCTCCACTTCCCCGGCGGGAAGATTCAAAAAGACATCGGACTCATGAAAACTGCCACCAAAGGCTTGCAGCGCTCCCTCCACAAGCTCATATCCCATAAAAGCATCAAAGTTTTTGCCGTCCGCCGTGGTGATTCCCAGCTTGTCGCATGTGACAAAGCCTCTTCCGGGATAGTAATCCGGTTCTCCGAAAATTACGATTCCTGCGTATCCGGCTTCCCTGGCCAATGTAATAGTCTCCTCAAGCAGCAGCTTTCCCACGCCGGTACCCTGCCAGAGCGGGTCCACACACAGGGGGCCGAAATTTAGTATTTCCATAGTCTCCCCTTCTTTTTTCAGCCAGGCCCTGCTATACATAATGCAGCCGATCACCTTGTCATCCTTTACGGCGATTCTGGAGATTTCCGGCACATAATCCTTTGACACGCGCATCTTGTGTACCAGCAGATGCTCATCGCAGCCCCTGTGGTGCTTATTCCAGAAGGCCCGCATGGTCATCTCTTCCGTAGCATGAAATTCAGCCTCCGTTTCCCGCCGAATTTCGATATCTTTCCGGGTAAGCCGGGGCTTTCTGTCATAAAGGATTCCCAGATCCAACCGCACCTCCTTGCGTTCCAGATCATGATTCTGGTAGCAGCAGGCGTCAAAACCCATCAAAGTAAATCCCTCCCGCAGGTAAAATGCGATGGCTCCCACATTGCAGGACTGAGTCTCCAGAATCAGCGCCCGCCGCCTCTCACGCCGGACCTGCTCCTTGGCCAGCGCCATCAGGGCGTGCGCAATTCCCTGCCTGCGATAGTTCTCATGCACCCATAATTCCGTCACCATCAGACGGTTGCTCCATTCCTCCGGGCAGGTCTCAATACAGGCAATCATCTCTCCGCCTTCCAAAACCCCCCATGCATACGCTTTCTCCCAATGCTCCTGATACAGCCTGTCCGGGAAGTCATACTCCTCCGGAGTATGGGTTACAGGTTTTACAAAGGGCTTTTTCTCCATCGTCACCAAAAAGCCTTCTTCTGTCCCTTCAATTGCCACGTCCATGTATTCCGTTGTGGTATACCGCATGGGTATGGGCGTGCCCTTCCAATTCTCCCTAGGCAGAGGAACAATCTCAAAGTTTTCTTTTCTCATATTATGTCCACGCATTCTTTTTCCTCCATTTCTCTTTGCAGGTTGCCGCAAGCGCTCTCTACAATTCTTCTGGTCAGGCTATAGGTGTAGGCTTCAAAATATTTTGTCCAGAACCCCCAGGCGCTGGGATTAATACTCTCATAATCCACCCCCAGCCTGCTGAATCCTTCCTCTTTCAGAACAGTAATGACATGGTTCAGAAGCATCTGCATAATATTCTGTCCCCGATCCAAAGGTTTGCAGTAAGCGCCGCATATATTCTGCATTTCCGGGACCTTCGTGGCAAAATTTTCGCCGTCGTCTGTAATCTCCAGATAAGCTACCGGTTCTTCTCCCCGCCAAGCCGCAAAGACCCGCACGCCGCCGCTCTCCTTCCGCTGCTGCCAGCTGTCAATAGCCGCATCGCTCATCATGATAAAGCAGGGACTCTTACCCAGATGCGCCCCCAGCCCGGCACGCAGTGTTCTTATTTTGGGGTAGTCTGCCCGTCCGATTTCCCGACAGATAATGTCCCTGTCGGCCTCGCCGGTCACAGTGATTTGATCAAGAGTTCTTACAGCGTCTACGCACCGCATCCCAAAACCATAGGTAAATAATCCCTGCACCGCTGAAATGTCATGGGCATACAGCGCAATGGTATGGTAAGCAATTCCTTGCCGCGCCAGCCTTTCCGCCAGAGACTGATACATTCTGCGATAGATATGCTCCCGCTTTTCCCTGACTGCCCCATGTAAATGTATAGGGGTAAAAATGCCGCTCGCAGTGGAACCAAATTCGTTTTCCCAGGGCCCCTCGCACCCCCAGAACCCCACCAGTCTGTCATTCTCCACGGCTGCCACGCTCAGACCGTTCCCGGCCAGTTCACACAATGGGGAATAGAATATCCCCATTTCAGGAAGAGACTTCACATGCCGTCTCTCCTCCTGATAATTCTCCATTGCCAACGCCTGCGCATCCGCTATATACTCCTCAGTAAAATCTACAATCTGCATTATTCTCTCCTTTTTCTTAAACCTGCAAAGAATTTTACGTACAATAAAAGCCGCAGCAATCTGCCACGGCCAAATTCATACATATCATTCCATAAAACGGAATCAGTACAATAAAATCCCCGAGGTAAACGCTTTTTCTACACTTCTATCAAATTGAACCGCTCTTCGTATCGTGATCAACATGCTCCGTTACCTCCCTCTTTGTTTTGATGCATTTATTCTACCATGAAACACGCACTGACGCAAGACTTTCCTACCCGACAGATTCCGGCGCGACAGGAGTTTGGATTTTGCCAGGCTCTTCCCTGTTATGACGCTGATCCGTATCAGGATGAGCATCCTGCGGCATACCCCTTCGCCCACTCCCTGGCTTCTGTTCACAGGCTGCCTCATAAGGATGATTCTCATGGTATTTACGGCATGCCGCACAATCCCCATGACGGGGACATTTCACTCGTTTGCAGGGACAATTCTTCACAAGCTATACCTCAAAATCCATGCAGCTTCTGACGGCTGTATAAGGTCTGACTTCGCTATCCGCCACAGCCACATGCTCCGGGTGAATCCCATACCCCTTCAATGCCGCCTCATCCTCAAAGCTGGAATCCAGCATCAAATCCACATTGGAACTTGGCAGACCTTCCGTATACACCCTGATCTCCAGCAATCCCGGGATTTTACCGGCCAGCCCCTCCAGTCCGGCCTTGATCTTTACTTTTACGGCCGCCTTTTCCCCGGCAGACAACTCCTCTTTCAGCTTCCATAAAATTACATGCTTTACCATTCTGCTCCCTCCTGCATATACATGCTCCACATCCCTGTACTATAATAGCCCGTTGATCTCGTCACAAAACACCTCCCCGAACCTCTCTCTACTCGCCGATCTGGGCCAGTTCCGTCTCGGCTTCCAGCATTCGCTCCAGCAGGCTTTCCTGATTCTTTTCCTCTGCGTCCATGGATTCCTGTAACTCCATAAGCCGAGTGTAATCACTGGCCAAAGCCGGGTCCGCCAGTTGCATCTGTAATTCGGCCAGCCTGGTCTCACTCTCGGACAGCTGCCGTTCATATTTCTCAAGCTGGCTCTTTAAACGAGAGCGGATCTTTCCCGGGTTATAATAGGTCTTTTTGTCAAACACATCTGTCAAGGTAGGGGCTGCTTTGCCAGTCCTGCCCCCGGCCTGATTCGGCCCATCTCCGCTAACCTGCTGCCCCGCCTGAATCCGGCTTCCGTCGTCGGACTGGCCAGTAAGGTTTCCGCCCTCTGACAGGCCTTTGCGCCCGCTGCTCCCTGCCTGGCCCAGCGGCCCCCTGCGCACGCTGTCCCCGGTCTGGGCCGGTCCACGACCGCCAACCAGGCCAGCCGCCTCCTTCCGCTTCTGTGCCAGATACTCTTCGTAACACATCTTATATTGATATACGCCCTCCTGGGAAAACTCCAAAATACCTGTGGCAATCCGACTGATGAAATACCGATCATGGGACACAAACAGCACAGTACCCGCATATTCCCGCAGCATCTGCTCCAGAGCCTCCTTTCCGATCATATCCATATGGTTAGTGGGCTCGTCCAAAATCAGAAGATTGGGCCGGGTCTGCAACATTTTGCACAGGGACAGACGCACTTTCTCTCCACCGGAGAGCTGACCCATGAGTTTCATCACATCTTCGCCGGAAAACAGAAAGCCCCCCAAAGCGCTGCGCACCTCCTCCCGCACATAGCGGGGATACTCCTCCCAGAAATTATCCAGCACGGTCTGTCTGGGGTCCGCGTCGTCCAGCACCGCTTTCTGCTGGTCAAAATACCCCCACTCCACATTCTGTCCAAATTTGTACTCCCCGCCCAGGGCGGGCAATTCCCCGATCAATGTTCTCAACAAAGTGGATTTTCCCTTGCCGTTCTCCCCGATGATAGCAAGGCGCTCTTTCTTTTGCAGAAGGAAATTTACCTTCTCCAGTTCATGATCGTATCCGATGGACAAATCCCTGGCCTGCACCACATTGGTATAGCTTTCTATCCTGGGCTCATACCGGGCATGGAACGCCTTGGTGTCAAATCGTCTGGGTTTCTCGATCTTCACCATATGCTCAATCACCATGCGCTTAGACCGGGTGGCCGCCACCTTGGAAGGCGTGTTTTTCCATTTCTCTATCCAGTCCGTCAGCCTCTGGATCTCTTTCTGCTGTTCCTCATAATCCTTTTCCTGCTTGACCAGATCCTCTTCTTTCTGTCGCATAAAGGCGGAATAATTACCCACATACCGCTTGATCCTGTGATATTCAATCTCGTAGGTCACATCTATGACTTTGTCCAGGAACATGCGGTCATGGGAAACGATGATCACCGCCTTATCATAGGTTTTCAGATAGCCCTCCAGCCACTCAATGGTTGGCAGGTCCAGGTGGTTGGTCGGCTCATCCAGCAGCATGATATCCGGTCGCCCCAGTAGCAGTTTGATAAAAGCCACCTTGGTCTGCTGGCCCCCTGAAAAGCTGCCGATGGGGCGCTGAAGATCTTCCAGGGCAAAGCCAAACCGCTGAAACATAATCTCCATATCCTGCCTCCAGGAATATCCCCGCAGTGCCTCCATCCTTCTCTGCAAACTGTCGTATTCTCCCAGAAGTTGTCTGTCGTCCGACTCTTCCATCAAATCCTCCAACTCATTCATACGCTTCTCACAGGCAAAGACAGGTGCAAAGACTTTCTTAATCTCCTCCTCCACTGTCACTTCTTTTTCTTCAAAATTCACCTGACGCAGAAAACCGATCTCCTGCTTTCCCGCCATAGTGATGCCGCACTCCTCATCGCTGTCCAGATTATTCATCTGTATATCCCCCACGATGAGTTTCAGCAGAGTGGTTTTGCCACAGCCGTTACGGCCCACGATAGCGATTTTCTCTTTGTCATGTACCTCAAAATTCACATCTTCCAATATGGTATCTGCCCCGTATTGCACCAGAGCATGTCTTATCTGGTATCTCATGTCCACTGTTCCCTTCTATTTAGAGTTCCGTCTCTTCTCTACAGAACCCATTCCGGGGGAGAAATTTCCCCTGCTTTTGCGCATCTTAAATTTCTCCCGGGTTCTTCCGCTCCGAGACTGTTAGAGTTTCGTCTCTTCTCTACAGAACCCATTCCGGGGGAGAAATTTCCCCTGCTTTTGCGCATCTTAAATTTCTCCCGGGTTCTTCCGCTCCGAGACTGTTAGAGTTCCGTCTCTTCTCTACAGAACCCATCCCGGGGGAGAAATTTCCCCTGCTTTTGCGCATCTTAAATTTCCTTATTCTTTTACAGCCCAGCGCAGTTTTGTGGAACGAGCCCGGCCATTAGCCCGGCACTCCTCCGGGGTGGGGCGTATCACCTCGTCCGAGATCTCCGCGAAAACATGCTGTCGGTAATACGCCTGAAACGCCTTTTTCACCAGCCTGTCCTCTCCTGAATGAAAGGTCAGTATGGCCACCCTTCCCCCCGCTGCCAAAGTCCGGGGCAGTTTATTCAAAAACGATTCCAACACCTCAAACTCGTTGTTTATATCAATCCGCAACGCCTGAAACACCCTCTGGCAGGTTTTCTTCAACAGTTCCTTTTTCTCTCCGTTCTCAGGCAGAAATGCCAATGCGTTCTCGATCGCTCTGCGCAAATCCGATGTTGTGCGGATAGCATCTCCTTTTTTCCGCTGTCTGGCAATATATGCGGCGATCTCTCCAGCGTAGGGCTCATCCGCGTTCTCCGTCAGCATCCCTTGGATTTCATCCCGGCCCATCCGCTCCAGACGCTGCCAGGCCGGAATGCCGTTTTCCGGGTCCAGCCGCAGGTCCAGCACGCCGTCCACCTTGTAGGAAAACCCTCTCTCCGGATTGTCAATCTGCATGGAGGAGACTCCCAAGTCCGCCATCACAAACTGAAAAGGCCCATATTCCTGGGCCACCCTGTCAATATTGGCAAAATTCTCTCTGACCGCTGTAAAAATGTCCTCTCCAAACCCTTCCCTTCGCAGACGCTCCCGCGTCTTAGCCATTTCGACAGAATCCACATCCAGCCCGTAGAGATGTCCTTTGCCTTCCAGACACGCAAGCATTCTTCTGGCATGGCCTCCATAGCCCAGAGTGGCATCCAATCCGTTCTCCCCAGGCGCAATCCGCAATACTCCCAGCACTTCTTCCACCATTATGGGGAGATGCATTCCCGCAGGTGTGCTCCCCTTACCGATGACTCTGGCTACCGTGTCCGCATATTTATCCGGATCATGCTCCTTATATTTTTCCGCATAAGTTTTCGGGTGCGTGCCCGAATACCGCTTTCTCCTTTTATGCTCTTCCATGGTCCACTCCAATCCTCATTGCGGCAGGCAAACAGAGCCTCCTTCTATCCCAGCTCAAGAGATAATCATGTCTATTATACTAGGCTTTGCTCAATATATCTACTGTTTTCGGAAAAAACCTCCCGGAATTCTTTTCATTGACCGACATCACGCAAAAATGTGTCAGGTCCTGCCTCCACGCCTTAAGAAGGTATTCAAGGCATTAAGCATGGATCGGTAATTCTTCCTCTGATCCACATAGTACGCAGCGTTTTCCTCTGCATACTGCCGCATCCATCCTTCCAGATCAACATCCTGCCTGTACGAGTATGCCACCAGAGCAAGCAGCGACAGTCTGTTTTGCCTTTCCAGCAGCCTTGAACCTGCCCGGATCGTTCTCGCCTCCAGATCCTTAAGGGTGTCCAGAAACAAGCCCATATCCTCCCGCAAATCCGCAGGATCTATGCCCACATTTTCGGCAATAAAATGTTCCTCCTCTGTAAAATCTGTGTCTTTTTTGTTTACGCACAGAAACTCCAGCATCATACTATTCATCATCTCCAGCTTGGCTTTGATAACTTCCCTGTCCTGCGTTCCCTTATCCCTGTCGAGCCCGTCAGACATATGCCGTCCGTCCAACTCCCCGTGCCGGAGGCGACTCTGGAAATCCCTTAAAAACTCCACATATTTTCTATCTCCGATTCCCAGCAAAGTAAATCTGTCAAACAATGTGAGAAAAAGGAACGCATCCTTGCTGTTAAACATATTTCGAGTCTCGTCTGTAACCACTTTCTCCAATCTGCGCAGATTATCTGCCAGCTTCTCGAACTCTTCTTTAGCGGCATGTTCATTCAGATAGGCGCACACCGCCTTGGTCTGCTTCTTCCAGTGATCCAGATGGCCCGTACACATGACAGTCTCCACAATGACTCTTTCCACCACGCCCTTAACCTTTTCCGCCTCCGTAAAGTTGCTGCACTCGAGAAAGAACCTGTACTCCATCATCTCACGGATATCTTTTGCAAAATTATCAATGTGGGTGAACGCCTTTTGATTTGTGTTCAGGGAGGTATGGTTGTTATATCTCCTGATCAACTGTGAAATCCTATGGTTGTCACAGTGCTCATGTATCACGGTCTCAATCTGATACTCGTTAAACTTCTTCTTTAATTCCTCCGGCAGCCTGTTATAGGGCACATTTCGAATGTCAAATACAGCGTCTTCCCACACTATATTGCCATCGCCGTCCACAAGGACTTTTCCCTCCCGGTCTCTGACCTTTTCCCTGTAAGAGATCACGGAGTTATCAACCGCTGCTGTAATCTTATAATTGCCGTGCCTGTATTTTTTCAGGGCCGCTGTCCTCTGTCCGCCATCCACAATCCAGAGCTGCGAACTGTCCTCCTCCCCCAATATGATGGGGGGCATATAGTCGTCCGTCAATACTGTGACAATCAACTCGTTCACCTGTTCATTACTCCAAACAAACTGTCTCTGCACATCCGCGTCATTGCGGATATCCAGATCCCTGACTTTGCTCAAATACGTATCCACCGTATAAATCTGTCTCCGTTTCTTAGTCATCGTACCTGCCTCCATTCTCTGAATATATAATATAATACTGAAAATGTCCACTTCAACTCCTGTCAAAATCATGCGCGCCGTTTTACCGGGCTTCGCGCCCCATTACCAATGTCCTCCGCCACGTTTACAACAGCACCGATACATTTCTGTAAGAGTGTATCGCTACATTGCAATCCGCCAGTTGTTTTTCATCAATATGCAGCCTCGCCCTGATTTCGCGGGGGGAATATCCCACCGCGCTCATTTCCAGTACCTTTTTCTGCAAGCCGGAAAGCCTTTCCAGATATCCCAGCATTCTATTGCTGTATTCTTCCTCTTTTCCCAACACTTCTGTCTCCACATCAAAAGTCCCGGGAATCCCGTCTCCCAATGTCTCGTTCTCGTCCCCATCCATGGGCGCATCTATGGAAACACACATTCTCTCCGCTCTGCGTTTCTCCCTGTTCCTTCTGGTAATTTCTGTTTTGACTCTGTTCAGAAGGCAGGAATACAGAAACCCTTCAAAATCCCCGCTGCCGTCATATCGCATTATGACATATGTAAAAACTTCATTTGCCAAAGAATAGAAGTCATCCGTATCAACATCGGAAAGACCTCCGAATCTGATCAGAATCCTGTCCACAAGCCCTCTGAGTTTTCGGGCGTTATTCTTATAATAAACATTTAATAAATCTTCCATGTCGCCTCCCTGTTTTTCTGCTTTTTGTCTGTCAGTAATTGGTACTGATAATTATAGAACGTGCGTTCTGTTTTGTCAATACCATTTTCCGAACGTTAGTTCTTCATTTTTAATAAAAACTTCTTCACAAAAAGAGAAGTAAATTGTAGAGACATATAACATCACACAGCACATTTGCTGTAACACCACATATTCCCGCACAGTTCGCGGATGAATTTCCGCATTATCAGGAGACCGGATATCAATAATCCTCTCCGTGTACCCGCAGGGAATATGCACCATCTTAAATAATGAAGGAGGACAAATTGCAATGAACAAAACATACCGCCGCATAGGGACTTCCCCTGCGGACCATTCGACCTTTGGAGGGCTCATTTTCTTTTCCGATTTCAACACGAACTGTCCGGGAAACGGATATGTAAAAAGTTCCCGTATAGCCCGGCGCATTATAAGCGACCAGATTTTTGACAGACACTGCGCCCAAAACATTGAGAACAGAAAGCACTTTTTTGACACCCCAAAATAATGTACAAAATAGTAGGGAATTGCAAAACTTGCTTTCTGGAAACAGAGGATGGGCAATATACACAAAATAAGGGCGACTTACCACCGCATGGGAGCCCGTTTTTGTATATATTGACCAGCCTCGTCACTTGCGGACCGGGTTTCGCAATTACCTAATGTACAAAATAGGAATGTGAGGAGGACTGCAATATGCAGGAAAGAAACGATATGAAAAAGCAGGGAATGTATATTCCCACCATAGAGGCCAAGGATATTTACCTGTCCTCACACTACATAGGGCAGCAGGAGAAAGAATACACCCTGAAACACAAAGACGGGGCATACAATCTGAAAAAATTCTCACATGGCCTGGACTACAGCCTGGATCTGACAGTGCTGCTGGACATTTACCTAAAAAAATACAGACGCCGGGATTTTTCCTTCCGCGTCAGGGACCTTTTTTATACGGCGGAGGTAATCAATATATCTTTTCAGTATTCCGTAAAGGAATGGAACCAAACAGGCAGAAACACTTTTGTAAAATTTGGCTTCGCCTGCGATCATCTGGAGTTCCAGGACTGTATCGCCAGGGACGGCGACGGGCAGATTGTGGGGATACAGCTGGAGCGTTTGCTACTCTGCCCCGCGCAAGATCTTCCCCCCTGTTTCGAATCGTCTGACGCAGGATATCGACTGATAAAATCTCCCGCTACCATTCTGACCACCGCCCAGTTGAGAACAGAGCTTTATACCAACGGCTTTCTCTGTGACGGCGTCCGATATCGCAGAATGAAAAGATCATCCGGTTCCGCCCGCCAGGGCAAATGTCTGTTTATAGATGAAAAGCTGTACAAGCCTCTCCTAAAATTCAGTTCGGGAGGCATTACGATCAGAAAAGGGCAGGAACTGGATCTGGCGGCATATGAAAGTTATATCTCCCTGCCTTCCAGCAGCATCATCGGCACGCTCCCCATCCGGCCCGAGAACATTCTGCTCATAGACGACTGTCAAAGCGTATTTCAGGAAGAAGTGGTGGCAACCCACGCTCTGGACGGGCATCTTGTCACATCCGAACAGCGCTGCGAAATCTCCAACTGTATCTGGGACGGACAATCGCTGATTGATATCTCCCTGATGGGAAAATATGCCTCCTGCGGAATGGTGCTTCTCCGAAACCTTATGTTCAAATCCTGCTGTTTTAACTGCAATATCCAAAAATGGTTTCAGGACAACCAAATCACGGAGCTCTCCCAGTTAAACGGCAGAACCAGAGCCTCCCGGATTGAGGATATCCGCCTGATCACCACTCCCAGCAGCGTCAAATACCTGAAATTTGATACCTGGGATCATTGGCTGGATCATTTGTATCCCGATTTCGGCGTGGTAAAACACGATAAAAAAACGCCCTTTTTCGGCGGCCGCCTGGTACAGACCCATTATCAGCTGCTCAACACGCTACAGCTTTCTTCGGACGAGATGCGGACATTTTTGCAGGAGTCTCTGGAATTTGCCCGGCTGCTGCGGGACAATCCCGCCGTGGTGAGACATTATGTAAAATGTCCCCTCCCTTCCGCCGCTACCCCCATGGCCCGTCCCGCGCTGACCAAAAATGATGTTGTATTCAGTCTGCTGTGCGTAAACGATGCCTTTACCGAGACCAGATATTATCGAGAATTTCTCATCGACCTGCTCCGCGCCTATTATAAGAATCTAAAAAGGGGCCATGTATTTGTGAATGGCAATTACTCTACGCTTCTGGGCAATCCGGTGGAAATGCTGCAACAGTCCATAGGAACATTTGACGGAGTCAGCCAGCTGGGCGTGGGCAACATCCACAGCACGCGATTTGCCTATGACCGGCTTGTGCTGGGCTCCAGAAGCCCTCATGTGACAATGGGAAATATCTGGCTGGCAAAAAATACGGAAAACCCATCCATTGACCGCTACATGAACCTCACAGATGAGATTGTCTGTGTCAACTCCATCGGGGAGAACCTGCTGCAACGTCTCAGCGGGGCTGATTTTGATTCTGATACCGTGCTCTTGACGGACAATGAGACCCTGCTCCGCGCCGCGAGACGCAATTATCATATTTTCAAAACGCCCACTTCCCTGGTGACTGCCCGTAAAGTGAAACGTCATTATACGCCGGAGGATCAGGCAGATCTGGATCAGAAAACCTCCGTCAATAAAATCGGAGAGATTATCAATCTGTCCCAGGAACTGAACTCTCTTTTATGGGATCGGATGTATCACGGGGAGGTTTACGAGGAAGTCCGGGAACTCTACCACGATATCTGCCAGCTGGATATCCTGTCCGGAATTGAGATTGACAAGGCAAAGAAGGAATTTGACATTGATGTATCCGGAGAACTCCGGGCGCTTCGGCGCAAATATGACTCCTGTTTTCAAGAAGACAGCGGGAAGAGGAAAACCCCCCACTTTTTTTCCCACATCTCCAGGCAGAAAGGCTATTACAATCCGGAAAAAAAGCATTATGTCAAGTTTCATACCTCCATGGATTACCTACAGACCATTGTAAACGGTTTCTGCGTCAAAAATCCCTACAGGAGAGACTGGCAGCCCTTTGTCTCCATATTGGACAAGTCGCTTTTCCGCACCTCCGGCGTAAACAGGGAACAGCTTGCAAGAATTTACGGCTTGTTTCACCGATATACCGCCGAAAAGAAGGGAATCTATGGTTCTGATTTAACTAAGGAAGAAAAGGGGGAGCAGGCCGGGCTGCTCTATCACAACCTGGTCTATGATCTGGGCCGGGAAAAGATCGGATTCTCCACCCTGTTTAAGCTGCTCTGCTCACTGGAGGATACGGAGAATATACCCATCCGAAACCTGCTTATGCAGACCCTGTTCCTGTGCGAAAATGAGAGTTTCCGGAAAGCCATTCTAGACTCCGGCGCCGATCTCCAATGGCTGTCCCCCGGAGGGGAGGACGTGACGCTGTTTGGCAAAGGTTACAAAATTACAAAAAACAGGCTCCCATCGGAAATATAGGTCTGTTTTCGCCGCTCATATGAGCGTGAAATTCAAGTTCCATAGGATGGCCATCCCATGGGCGTATCGAGGTGTATATGAAAATACGTGAAGCCAGAACATACTACAATCAAAAAAATATCATCAATGAGCTCCATCACAAAACAGGGTATCCTGCAAACGACATTGCCAAAATTCTTAATTCTCTGGGCGATGTGGTAAAGGATAAGTGCAGCGGTCATGACAACTATGTGGAAATCAGGCTCTTTCCCGGTCTGAAGGTCACATCCAGACTCATTCCGCCCCAGGAATCCAAATCCAATCTGAATGTCTCAGGATGCAGCTTCATATTAAGCCTGAATGCCGCTTTCAGCGACTACTACAAACAGGAACTTCGTAATCTTCACAGAGACACGCCCAATCCGACACTGAGGAGGTGAACCTTATTTGGACAACGACGAGTTGAGAATCTATCGGGGAGAAGACTTTTTTGTCTCAAAGGAGATCGTGATCCATCAGCCCACACTGGACGAAATCTGCCGTTACGGCGAACAGGATTATTACTCCATGGTATACCAGCTGACGGCTACGCCTCAGCAACTGAAAGTCCAATTGTGGGATATGGGCATAGATTATACCCACATTACACCCTTTGAACTGTTCTCCCAATTTCTTTGCCGGCTTTACCCCCGGGAAAAAACCTCCATCCTGTTCGGAAATCTGGATTTTACAGAATTTAAACGGCTGCGGCACCGGGAGGATGACTCTCCGGTTCTTTGTCAGACTGTAAACGGAAATCCCGTGATCATAGATACCTGTACATACACCGTGATCACGGACTATCTGCGGCTGGTACACAGTATTCCCAAGGACGAAAGACTTCCTGCCAACGAAGCCACCAAGATGATTCTCATCGAAGACGACCGGGCGGAAATAGAGCGGTCCAGGAACAAGGAGCGCCATTCGCAGCTGAAAAATCTGATCTCCTCCATGGTGAACAGCGAGGGGTTCAAATACAATCATTCCCAGGTATGGGATATGAAAATCAACGCTTTTATGGATTCCGTAAAGAGAATAACCCGGATCAAAAACGCGGAACTGCTTCTGCAATCCGGATATTCCGGCTATGGAATTTCCTTAAAAGATATAGACAAAAAACAACTTAACTGGCTGGGTGAACTTGATTGATCACCCGGCTCACCCAAAAAGGAGGACAAAACATGAGTTTTAACCCCAACGAACTGATTCTGGAAAAGATCCGCGCCGTGGAGGAGTACGACCCGGCTACAAACGAACTGACAGGCAGGTATACCCAGATCGAGGAGCCCAGCCTGAAAACCAGCGCTGAAGCCACGGATGTGACGGATGCCATGGGAGCCACCATCCAGACCTTTTACAACGCCCAGAAGGGAACTTTCGATTTCACCAACTCCCTCTTCTCTTTGGATCTGGCCGCCTCCCAGTATGGCACCGCCAAGAATATTGCATCCGAGGCAAACAAAATCATCATGCCCGTGTCCGAGGTGATCACCATCGGCTCCGACCACACTGCCGTATTGAAATACACGCCTGTGGGTGAACCCGGCGCCGAGGTAAAGTATGTAAAAGTTATCAATGCCAATAACACCTTTGGCGAGACTTATACAGTATCCGACACCGCTGGCCCTGGCAAGTTTACCATCGACGCTGCGGCCAGAACCATCACACTTCCGGAAAACGCATCCGGGAAAGTCTTTGTCAACTATGATAAAGAAACCTCTACCGCTGTTTCCGTAGTCAAGAGAACCGACAGCGTTCCTCAGGTGAAGACGTTGCTGATTCATGCCATCTTCCATGATCCCTGCAATAAGAACCTGGTATATGCGGGGGTAATCAGATGCCCCAGAGCGCAGATTGATCCCTCCAGCACGGAGATTTCTCTGAAAGTTGACGGCAAACACGCCGCTTCCTATGTACTCAGCAAGGAATACTTTGCCGATGACAGCAAGCTCTTTGACATTCTGGTGTCCGAGGACTGACGTTTTCTAAGCCGGTGCAGGTGGGGAGGAGCAATCCTCCCCGCAGCCTTGGAACTTCAAAACGATATCCCTCCCCTGGAGCTTCGGACTATCAGACAGAAACTTTTTTGCGGCTTGGAGCTGCCAAACAGAAGCCTTCCTACTCACTGCTTCGGACGGTGAGACAGTGGCCTTTCTCCCCCCACGGCTCCGGGCTGACGGAAAGATTTTTTGCCTGCTATTATGAGAAGGCAGAGGACTTCCTTCCCCTGCTATTCTCCATGGACGAAAAATTTTCCTTCCCTGAGAAATTATATAAAACTACACAGAGGAGATCATAAAATGAGCGAAAACATATGGAATGCCCTGCTGGGCATCATGCCCGTAATCGGTGCGGTCCTCACCTATTTTATTGTCCCGTACATGAGAGCGAACATTGATTCCGCAAAGCTGCAACAGTACAAGGAATGGGCATCACTGGCGGTAAAGGCAGCGGAACTGCTCTGGAAGGAAACAGGGCGCGGCGAAGATAAGAAAGCCTATGTGACCGGTTTCCTGAATCGTATGTTCAATTCCAGAACCACCGTCATCACCCGGGAACAGATTGACATTCTCATTGAGTCGGCAGTGAAGCAGATGGAGGACCTGTCTCCCAAGACAGCATTCGGACAGGAGGACCAGATCCCATGAAAAGACCTGTTCACTATCTTCAGACCGACTCCCGCTGGAAAAAGCGTAACTATTCAGCCAAAGGCGAGTCCAGGACCATCGGCAGTTCCGGGTGTGGGCCCACAGCGGCGGCGATGGTCATAGCCACATTGAAGGACCAAAATGTCACCCCGGTGTCCACCGCCGAGTGGTCCATGGCCCACGGATACAAGGCGCTGGGACAGGGAACTTATTACTCTTATTTTGTTCCCCAGCTCGCCGCCTACGGCATTGCCTGCAAACGGCTGAACACCGCAAACCTGTACGGGCAGTCCTCTTCCGCCGCCCACACAGAAGCACTGAACGCCCTGCAAAATGGCGACTGGGTGATCGCCTGTATGGGCAGAGGAAACTGGACAAGCTCCGGCCATTTCATCCTGTTGTACGCCTGTAAGGACGGTATTGTTTATATCAATGACCCCGCTTCCACGGCGTCTGCCCGAACCCGGAATACCTGGGCGCTGTTTGCCAGCCAGGTCAAATACCTGTGGACCATCACCGTTCCCGATCACCTTAAAACAATTCCCGGCAGTGATGCCGCCCCTCTTCCCGCTTTACCCCAAACGCCCTACACTAAGACACAGTTTGTAAGGGACGTACAGTCTGTCATCGGCGCAAAGTCAGACGGTATCGCAGGTCCCGAAACCCTCTCGAAAACGCTCACCATATCCAAAAGCAGGAACAGCAGACATGCCGTTATAAAATACGTTCAGCGGTATCTCAATGCCATGGGATATCCCTGCGGAACCGAGGACGGGATCGCGGGGGTAAAATTCGACACAGCCGTCAAGGCTTTCCAGCGGGCAAACGGCTGCGTAGCAGACGGAGAGATCACCAAAGGAAAAAAGACATGGAAGAAATTGTTGACCTGACGCATCTTGATTTCCCCTTCCTGCTTGTCTCCCTATTTATCCTTCTAAGCGGAGCAAAAACGCTTTGGTCCGTCCTCGAATGGACCGTGAACCAGCTGGGTCTTGAGACAAAATGGATGCGGAAGCGGCGGGAAGAACACGACTTTGTCCTACAGACCGCCCGGAACCTGGCCGCATTGCAGGAAAGACACGAAATAGATATGGCAAGGTCCGATCAGCGGGACGCGGAAATATCCGAGCATATCAAAAGGCTCACCCAGCTTTTTATAGACAAGGAAATTGACGATATGCGCTGGGAAATCAACAATTTTGCCGCCAGAATCTCAGAGGGCAGACCCTGCAACAAGGACAGTTTTCAGCACTGCATCCATATCTATGAAAAGTATGAGAAGATACTGGAGGAGAACAACCGGGAAAACGGGGAAGTGGAACTGTCCATGGAACTGATCAATGACACATATAAGCAAAGGCTGATTAACGGATTTTAGGAGGACTTATTATGATCACACTCATCAGATGGTATATGATGAAGGCTAAAGAAGTCAAGATAAAGCTGACGCTTTATCGCATGATAGAAAAAGGCGTGGCCTATATCGGCGGAAACCCCGACGAACTGAAAAAGCTATTTGTTCATGAACTCGCCGGAATACTTCACAACACGCCGGATGAAAAGGAATAAGAGATCTCGCAGTCGCTCTCCCCGCTGCGGCAACGCGGCGGGGGGTATGACATTTACATCCTTTATCAAAACCACATCACAAGCGAAAGGAGAATCCTTATGACAAATGACCAAATTCTGGGAAATTTTAGATCAGCCCTTAATTCCCTGAACAAGCATTTCATTGGGTCCAACATCATCGAGATGGCTATCTCTCTGGCAGTAGACGGCATCGCTTCCGTCCTAAGTCTTGACGCGGCACTCACTAAGTTGAGCCAGACCACCAACATGACTGCCAGGGAACTGGAGGCTTTCTATGAGACATCCAACGACATGGCGCGGCAACTGGGGGTTTCCACCTCCCAGATCATCGACCAGACCGCCGCATGGATGCAGCTGGGCGTCAGTTCTCAGGAGGCCGCCGCAAAGCTGGCCGGGCTTTCCTCCCAGTTCGCCGCCATCTCTCCCGGCATGGACGCGGAGACTGCTTTCTCCTCCCTGTCCGCCGTCATGGAGGCATACGGCATCGACACCCACCAGGTACTGGACGGCGTTCTCAGCAAGATAAATCAAGTGGCCGAACGGTTCCGTATTTCCAACACGGAGATTGCACAGGGCCTGGGGCAGTCCGCAGCCGCCATGGCCCAGGCAGGCAGCACACTGGAGCAAAACATCGCCCTGTTCACAGCCGGACAGACAACGGTTGAAAACGCCTCCTTGGTCGGCAATGCCCTACAGACCGTCGCAGAGCATATGCAGGGCTACAACAGGCAGACCGGGAAACTGTCTGAGGAACTGATCGACCTCAACATCCGGATCATGGGCCTGACAAGGAACGCCACCTTTGACGGCAAAGGCATTTCCCTGTTCACGGATGACTCCCGGACACAGTGCAAGGACCTGATGGCATATCTGGAAGAGATCTCCCGTATCTGGGACAAGCTGGATCAGAAGACTCAAAACGCGGTATCGGGCCAACTGTTCGGCAGCACTAACACCCAGGCCGGAGCCGCTATTCTGAACAACTTCAATACCGTCAATACTTCCATTGACGCCATGGCACACAGCGCGGGCAGCGCCAGCCAAGCCATGTCCTCCGCCATGGACAATATGGATTACAAGCTGGCCCGGCTGTCCGAGACGGGCACAGGCATCGCCCAGAATCTCTTTCAAAGAAAGGACATCAAATCCATTGTAGATATTCTCAATTCTTTTCTGGGTGTTCTGGATCGTGTGACGGAAAAACTGGGTTTGCTGGGAACCTTGGGAGTTGGAACCGGTCTGCTGACCGGTATCAAAAACGTCGGTAGCCTTAAAATGTTTAGGCTTTTTATTGTCTGAAAATGCCGACAGCGGTAAGTGTTCTTATGGATACATAAGTTTTCTTGCCGCCTGGTATGGGATACATATCAGTAAACGAAGGGACAATATGCTGGGAATATAGTACACCGGCGCTACTCTCCCGCTGCGGCGACGCATCGGGATCGTGACAATGCGCCGCTCTATAGGTCAGCAGGGACAGTTCTCTCTGAGAAAAGCCCTCACTGTAGCGACAACTCCCGGTCATGAGAATCTGAAACGATGCCATGATAAGATGCGCTCGGTACTGGGTGGGCTGGCACTCTATAATCCAGCACGGATTCCTCCTAGCCGTATGTGGAAGAAACGGAGGAAAGGGGAAAAGCGATGATATGGAACAGAGCGGCATTACCAGGTATACCCGCAGCTGTTGCATTTATAAGTCTTGTTTATCTTCTTGCTGAAAATGCCCAAAAGTCCAACGGACACTGCCCTCTCTCCTGCGCCGATTTTAGCTACATTATTTGATTTGCATGTGGGGCAGGTTATTGCGGAATTTAGATATATAATATCCTCTGGATAAGGCCATTCAAAAGTTTTGGGTATAACACCTGTTTTTAATATTTGGTCCATTAATTCATCAGTATTACGAGATCCAACGTCATACCCATTAGTTATTGCTTCCTTTTTTATATATCCTTCTTTAATTATCCTGTCATGTTCAGGATTAGCATTAATCGTAGTAAATACAAAAGATAAGTCATACTTGTCTCCATAGATTATACATTCCGTGTTTCGCAATGGATACCCACAATGAATGCATACCTCCGCTTTGTCGCTTACTTCCTTATTACATTCCGGACATGATATTAAAGCCATTTATCTTTCCTCCTCAATCAATGATACATACATTATAGCATTTATGTAAAAAAGCGGCATTACCAGGTATACCCGCAGCTGTTGCATTTATAAGTCTTGTTTATCTTCTTGCTGAAAATGCCCAAAAGTCCAACGGACACTGCCCTCTCGCCTGCGCCGATTTTATCTACATTATTTGATTTGCATGTGGGGCAGGTTATTGCGGAGTTTAGATATACAACATACTCTGGATAGGGAAGTTCAAAAGATTCTGGTATAACACCGGTTTTTATTATTCGATCCATTAATTCGCCTGTATTAAGCGATCCAATATTATATCCGTTTGCCTCAGTAGCTTTTCTAATGTATCCCTCTTTATATATCCTGTCATGTTCGGGATTTGCATTAATCGTAGTAAATACAAAAGATAAGTCATACTTGTCTCCATTGATTACGCATATCGTGTTTCGCAATGGATACCCACAATGAACGCATACCTCCGCCCTGTCGCTTACTTCCTTATTGCATTCCGGACATGATATTAAAGCCATTTATTTTTCCTCCTCAATCAATGGTAAATACGGTATAGCATTTATATAAAAAGGCGGCATTACCAGGTATACCCGCAGCTGTTGCATTTGTAAGTCTTGTTTATCTTTTTGCTGAAAATGCCCAGAAGTCCAACGGACACTGCCCTCTCGCCTGCGCCGATTTTAGCTACATTATTTGATTTGCATGTGGGGCAGGTTATTGCGGAATTTAGATATATAATATCCTCTGGATAAGGCCATTCAAAAGTTTTGGGTATAACACCTGTTTTTAATATTTGGTCCATTAATTCATCAGTATTACGAGATCCAACGTCATACCCATTAGTTATTGCTTCCTTTTTTATATATCCTTCTTTAATTATCCTGTCATGTTCAGGATTAGCATTAATCGTAGTAAATACAAAAGATAAGTCATACTTGTGTCCATTGATTACACATATCGTGTTTCGCAATGGATACCCACAATGAATGCATACCTCTGCTTTGTCGCTTACTTCCTTATTGCATTCCGGACATGGTATTAAAGCCATATATTTTATCCTCCTTAATTAATTGTAAATACAGTATACCATATACTATTTATAATTGCCATCCCCAAACACAATAAATTGCATTCTCCACAAATGCATATACGTCTTATATTTCCAGTACGATTATCAGAACAGACAATAAGAAACTTTCTGTAAACAACATATTCTCTGAATTGTTTCATGCAAATGCCCCAGTAAGCATTACACCTCGACTTAAAAGAGATTTTAGAAAATTTCAAAATATATTCAATACCACCCCCATGACTCCCGAAGCTGTAGCCGAGCAAGTACAAGGAGTCGATCAGTCCATCATAAACTGCGCCAAATCAACCAAAAACGGCGCGCTGACATGGGAGATGTACAAAAAATCCCTCAACAGCATGACCCTGGGTGCCAGAATCGGGCAGGTTGCCCTGAAGGGTCTATCCATAGCCTGCAACATGGCACTTTTGTGGGCCGTCTCTAAGGCCATCTCCCTCCTGTCGTCCGCTTGGGACACGTTCAACGTGACCGTGCAGGAAGTCCAGGAAAAAATAGACGGCATAACCTCCAACCTGCAAAGTCTTAACGCGGAACTGAAAGAACTGTCCGGCAAAAACAATCTGACGGAAGCCGAACAGAACAGGCTGGAATATTTGCAAGACAGAATTAGCCTGGAAGAACAGCTGCTCAAGGTCGAACAGGCAAGACTGGTCAGAGAAAAGCTCGGAGATCCCAAGAAATATACCGACTGGTTCGACGATGATTCCTTTGTCAATAAAAGCTCAAAAGAGTTTGGAGAAGATAATATTGACCCTTTCCGCTCATTTGTGTATAACTTCCTCGGGATACCTTATATTCCTCAAATGATCTCCAGCTGGAACAGAGCCTCTTCCTATTTTGTAGGAGCAAAGGGAGTTATCCGCAACGGCAACAGCCAATTCTACAATCTCACCAACTTACAGCAAGACTACGAATACGCGATACAAGAAAGAGATTCCCTGGAACCGGATTCCGACGCCTGGCATGAGCAGGACAGAAGGGTTGTCAAACTCAAGACACGTCTTGACGAGTACGAAAAAACTGTTTTTTCGGAATCCTATGCCAATTTGCTGGCGAAATACAAGGCCTATACGGAGGAAGCCGAGTACCTCCAGGGCGTTCTCAATGCCCCGGAGTACCTGACTGCCAAAGAAATCGAAAACATTCAACATACCTCGGATCTTTATGTTGAAAACGCCTCGGAGATGAAAAGCCTGATAAACAAATTCGCCCTCTCCCTGGGAGACCAAAGCCTCTGGATCGGAACCGACCTGGAACTACTAAACGCCAAAACAGACCGTCTCACCACCGATACCATACAGCGCTTCTTCAACGACGAAGAAATCAAGCTCCTCGCCAGCTTGGATTTCGACAAAAACGCCAGCATCGAGACGTTGAGAGCCCTGCTACAGCAGGAACAGGCAATGGCATCCACATACAAAGTCACACCCCCCTTCTCCCTTACGGAAGAACAGAGCCGCCTGATAGACGAATTTCAATCCAAAATAAACGCCCTCTCTGGCGCAATCTCCGCGCTGGAAAATAACACCCTTTCCCCCTCGGACACCGTGGACCTGATCCAGCAATTCCCGCAGCTGGCCGGGGAGACAGACAACCTGCAGGAGGCAGTTACCGAACTGTCTCAAACCCTTTTAGACGACCTGCTCTCCACGCTGGGCAAAGAGATACCCCAGGACCTGCGCGACTCCCTGAAAGAAACTGCGGACGAAGCGGGCCGGACTGTCTCAAAAATACAGTCCCTGTCCCCCCTCCTCTCCAGCATCCAGTCCACAAAAGACCTGCAAAACACCCTCCGGGAAGAAATATCCGCCGGCGCCATCACCGCCGCTACCCTGCAAGGCATCATCGACAAATACCCCCTGCTGGAAGACGCCGTAAACGCCTATTGCGGCGGACTGCTGACGGAAGCCGAATTATACGATCTTCTCTTCCAACAGTACACCCAGGACATCAACCTCTTCCAGGAGACAAGCCGGGCCAAGCTATATGCCAACGAGCTCTTCTACAGCCAGTGCTTAAGTGACAACAGCAGCCTGGTGAACCAGCTGGCGGAAGAATACGAACTGGACTTTTGCAATTTCAGGAATGTGGAGGCTGCGAAGCTGGCAGGGGAACAGAAGCTCCTGGGCAGCATGGCCGGACTTTGGAGCGAATACTACGACATCATCCTGGACAAGGACGGACAGTACAAAATCCAGGGAACCCCGTACAGCGAGACTTATGATGTCCAGAACTCCGCCGAATATATAGGGATGGAGGAAAAGACCCAGGAGATCCAGCGCTTCCTCGACAAGCTGAACAAGGCATTCCGCCTGGACGCCGTCAATACCATAGAGTTTTCTCCCGGCGCGCTGGACAAAAATTCCGCCGCCGAAACGGAGTCATTTTCCGAAGAACTCAACTGGGTGGAAAAGCTCATCGCCAGGACCTCCTCGGCACTGGACAAGCTAAAGGAGAAAGTCGGCAACACCTACCTCTCCTGGACTCTGCGGAACCACAGCCTCACCCAGGCCATACAGAAGACAAGGGAATCTATCGCTGTCCAGCAGCAGGCCTATGAAAGCTATACGCAGAAAGCCGCCGCCGTGGGATTATCCCCAGAATACATAAGCAAAATCCAAAACGGAGCCCTGGATCTGGAGACCGTCACCGACCAGGCCCTTGCGAACCAGATCAAGGAATATGAGACCTGGCACGACAAAGCCGCCCAGTGCTCCGACGCCGTCGAAGACCTGAAAAACCAGCTGACGCAGCTGGCAAAACAAAAGTTTGACAACATCAACACCTACTTTCAGGGCCTGATGACTACCGCCGAAAAAACCATCGCAAGACTAAATACCCGGGAAAGCAACACCTTCAAAGCCACCTCCCCTTCCCTCTACCAAAAACTCCGCGCCCAGACCCAGACTCTCATCCGTTACAACACGCAGAGGGCCGACAATCTGGAAAAAGCCCTTGACGAAGCCGTCAACAGCGGCTACATCGAGGCGGGCAGCCAAGCCTGGAGGGATATGTACAACGAGATCCTAGACGTCCAAAACGCTACACAGGATTATGGAAACCAGTTAAACGAACTGGCGCGAAAAGAATATGACGCCCTGCTGGAGCCCTTTGAAAACGCTCTCACCCGTCTAAAGCAGCGCAAATCTATCATCGATGCCATGGCCGAACGCCTGGAACTACAGGGGCACACCGCCAGCCGGGGCCTCTATGAACGCCAGCTACGGGAAGACCAGGCAAGTCTTCGCTCCCTCACTGAACAGGCAGACCAACTGCGCCGCAACCTACAGGACGCCACGGAAAAAGGACTGGAGACCGGCTCCCAACAATGGCTGGAGATGCAGGCGGCCATTGCCGAAAACACATCCGCCGCCATGGAACTGGAAAACAACATACAAAAGCTGAAAAATACCATCCGGGAGCTGGAATGGGAAAAATTTGACCGCCTGAAAGACAGTCTCTCCCACTTAAGCGATGAATCGGACTTTCTGCTGGACCTGTTTGACCAGGACGACCTGTACCACGAGGACGGCAGCCTGAACGAAAACGGAAACGCCGCAGTGGGACTGCATGCCCGAAATTACTACACACAGCTGGAACTGGCAAAACGCTATCAGGCGGAACTGGACAAAATCACCGCCGAACTTACAGCCGACCCTTACAATACCACCCTGGAACAACGCAAATATGATTTGGCCGACGCCTGCCGCGCCGCCGCCAAAGCAGCCTCTGAGGAATACCGCGCCGTCACCAGTCTGGGACAGAAAGGATACCAGGCCCAGGCCGACGCCCTCCGGGAACTGATTGATGCCAGAAAGGAACTCCTGGACACCCACAAATCTCAATATGAATACCAGAAAAATGTGGCGGAAAAAACCAAAAACATCTCCAGCATTCAAAAGCGGCTCTCCGCCCTCGCCGGTGATAATTCCGAGGAAAACAAAGCCAGAATACAGGAGCTGAAAGTGGATCTGGAGGAGGCCCAAAAAGACCTGGAAGAAACCACCTACGACAAATGGTACAGCGATCAGACGGAAATGCTGGACCGCCTGGCCGAAGAATACGAAGAACTCATAACCCGCCAGAGCCAGGAAGAGCAGACCCTGTTCCAGGAAATGATCTCCGGCGCTGACGCCAACGCCCGGGAAATCCAGGATACCATCAACGCCGCCGCCCAAAAATGGGGATACCGCCCCTCCGAGGAACTAAATTCCACATGGACTCCCGGCACGGACGGCACTGCGGATATCGCCGGAAATATCGCCCTACAGATCCGGCGCCTACAGGAACTGAACGAAAAACTCTACCGCGCCAGCGCCGCCCTGGGAGACCTGGGTCTCACCGACTACGGCCTGGAGACCACCTTAACTGACGAGACAGCCGCCAGAAACTTCATTGACCGCCTTTACCAGGGCCTGCTCCACAGACAGCCTGACGATGCCGGCATGAACTTCTGGCTGAACAGACTCACGGACGGAGCCACCGTCCAGGACATACTGGAAGGATTCTTAAACTCCCAGGAATACTTATCTATGAACAAATCCCCTTCCGACACCATTCTGGACTTCTACCGGGGCTTTCTGGGGAGAGCGGCGGAAGATGCCGGATATAAATACTGGATGAAACAATACCAAGACGGAATGAGCCTGAGCGAAATCGGTGCCCACGGTTTTCTGGACTCCCTGGAATTTCTGTCGGACAAGATGTGGTTGCACCTGGCGGACGCCATTCCCCTCATGTCCTCCCTCCAGTCCCTGCCGCCGGTCAGCACCCCCGGCATGGCGTCAACCTTTGGCGATATCCACATCACCATCCCCATAGAACACGTGAGTGACTACAATGATTTTGTCACACAGCTACAAAAGGACGGAAAATTTGAGCGGATGATCCAGGATATGACCCTGGGCCAGGCGCTGGGCCGGGGCAGCCTGTCCAAAAACAGTTACAGATTTTAACGGAGGTCATTACCATGCAAGTTGATAAGAAACAGGAAGTCCTGCGCGGAACAATTCTCGCGCAGGCAGAGACAATAGAGGGACTGCGCCTGAAAGCGCAGTCTCTGGAGGCAGAAAATGAACGGCTGAGAGCCGAAGCGCACAGAGCCCGGAACCTGTGCCAGGAGTACCGTCGACTGATCGCTGGCGTAAGATTACAGCAAGACAGCTATGCCTCGCTGAACAGGGACATGAAAAAACTGAAAAATAAACTGAGAAAGGTGGTGTACCGGCAATGATTCTATCCGATTTTGAATGGTGTGGGCAGTCCGGCAGCCTGTTCGGACTTTTACCCTGCAATTTTGACTCGCCCGCCCTGGAAGCCAATGAAAACGGAGCAACTCTGGAATTTACAACCGTCCGCGTACCAGGCTCAGACAGACAGAGACCCCTGTCCGGCAGATATGCGGAAGCGCTGACGGGTACATTCCAGGTATGCAAAAACCCGAAGACCACCCCCGCCCCCTTTTTCACCACGGAAGATATACGCTTTTTCAACCGTTGGCTAAACCGCAGAGACGGCTATCATACGTTCAAAATATGCATAAAAGGGGACGGCGGTTATCCGGAATACTATTTCAGAGCGTTTCTGAACCTGAAAAAGCTGGAGCTTGGAGGACGCGTAGTCGGTTTGGAGATCACAGTCACCACCAATTCGCCCTACGCTTACTTTGAGCCCAAGACGGCTGTCATGCACCTGACCGCGAACACTCCACGCTATACCTACACGGATGTATCCGATGAGGTGGGATGCTTGTACCCGACTTTCACAATCCAGTGCGATGCCTCCGGCGACCTGGTGCTGCAAAACAGTTTAAGCGGCATCAAGTCCCGTATAGAGGGCTGCTCACCGGGGGAAATCCTCACAATGGATTCGGAGCACAGAATCCTCTCTTCCAGCCTCAGAAAAGATGCCGTTATGAAATCCTTCAACTTTGGATGGCTGGATATCATGAACACTTACGAAGACAGGCGAAATATCTATTCTGCCAACCTGCCCTGCACTGTCACCATGACCTACTCTCCCATCGCCAAAGTCGGATTGTAGTGAAAGACGGCAGCCTTTTGTAATAAATTAGAGGAGGTAATCCATGAATGATATAAAACAGCCGATTATCCATCTATGTAGAAAAGATTTCAGCATAATCGGTGATCTCTCCAACTTTATAAGTGAAGTGGAACTGAATCTGCGATTCAGCGACGCAGACGAATTGTCACTCACTGTACACAGGGAACTGAACCGGCAAGTCAATCCCTGTTGGAAGGATGTGGTCAATCTTAAACTCATCTATGTCCCCGAACTGGATGAATACTTTGAAATAGAAGTAAACGAGCAGGAAGACTCGGACCAGGTCAAGCAGGTCACGGCCCAGAGCCTCTGCGAGTCCGAACTGTCCAACCTGAATATAGCCTTGGAGGTCAATACGGACCTGGACATAGCCGCCCCCGACTATGTCCCCACCGTCCTGTATCGCCCGGATCAGCCCGCCGCCTCTCTTCTGCACCGATTATTGAAAGATAAGGCGCCCCACTATTCCATAGGGCATGTGGACAATTCTCTGGCCTCCCTACAGCGTACCTTTTCCATAAACAGCAACATAGACGATTTTCTGCGGCAGGAGCTGGCTCCGGAGATAGACGCTCATGTGGAATACAACACCGCCGCAAGGTCCGTCTCTTTGTACGATATGTTGTCCGTCTGCGAAGACTGCGGCCATCGGGGAAGCTACTATGATATCTGCCCCATCTGCGGCAGCTCTGATGTCAAAAACGGCTATGGCGAGTGGACCAACGTGTATTTGTCCACTGACAATCTGGCCCAGGATATTTCCCTGACTGCCCGAAAAGACCAGATTAAAAACAGCTTTAAGGTGGTCGGCGGAGATGATGTCCTGACAAACCTCATCCCCGCCGTAAATCCCAATGGCACCGGATATGTCGCAAAATTCTCCGATTTACAGTATGGCGATATGCCCCATGAACTGGCGGAAAAGCTGAAATCTTACACCGCCCTGTGCAACAGCCAAAAGGAGGAGTACCGGGAAATCACACTGGAAATCTGCGAATGTCTGGACAAGATTCTCTACTATCAGTCCGGCATGATGCCGCCTGCGCCGTCGCCGGAGACAGACGCCGCCGCACAGCTTTGCAACGTCACAGAGGCCCTGAACGCTCTGATGGCGGAAAAGCAGGCTCCGAATACCATAGGCATTCGTACTTTCGGCGCCTCCACCCCTGTCGACACGGTAAACAAAGCAATTCTTTCCTATGTGGAGCAACTGCTGCGTCCCGGCTATGAAGCGTCTCTCCTCCCCTCCTCTTACACCTTTTCCGGCGCCTGTGGAATCTGGAAAGGGACTCTACAGGTGCATTCCGCCGCCCCCCCCCAGCAGGACCGCGCCGTCAGCGGACTCCTTACTCTGAAAATCGACGGCAATGCCATGGCCTATGTGACCCAAAAACTCCGCAAAGCATTGTCCGCAAGGGACTTGGAAGACCGAAACTACGATTTTTCCCTGTACAGCGTTGACGCGTTGCAGGGCTTTATAGACGCTTATGAGGCCTGTGAAAGCATTCTGGTGGATCACGGCGATGCCAGTAAGTCCGCCGACTCGCCCCAATATGCACTCTATGAAAAATACCGGGAGCGAAAGGCCGCCGCTGTGGCCCAACAGAATATTAAGCGAAATCTGGTGGAGGAATGGACCCAGAAAAAGAAGCTGTGTGAGTCCCGACAGAAAGCGATTCATGACGCGTTGGACCTGCAAGATTATCTGGGAAAAGAACTCTTTTTGCTGTATTGCTCCTACCGCAGGGATGACAAATATGAAAACCGAAATTACAGATCGGACGGTCTGTCCGACGCTGATTTGCTCCAGCACGCCCAGCGCCTGCTGGAGACGGCGGAGCGGGAGCTGGATACCGCCTGTCAAAACCAGTACTCTCTCTCCGCGTCTCTGCACAATCTCTTTCTGCTGGACGCGTTTGCCCCTTTTCACGGTAAATGCCGTCTGGGAAACTGGATTTACGCCCAGATTAACGGTTCCGTATTCAGTCTGCGGCTCATAGAAATTGGTATCGCTTACGATCAACCTGACAAAGTGACCGTGCAGTTCTCCAGTGCGCGAAAAGCCCACAGCCCTGCCGGAGAAATAGGAAATATTCTAAAGGAGGCAAGTTCCATAGCCTCCTCCTATCCCTCCACAGTCAAGCAGCTTTCCGAAGATGCCGAAATCATTTCTCAGGTCAGTCAATGGGTTGACAAGGGATTAGACGCCACCACCACAATGATTGCCAACTCCCCTGTCCAGAACACGGTATTGGATGAAAACGGCATATGGTGCAGGGGATATGACGAGTTGACAGGGGCGTTTGAGCCCGAACAGCTCCGAATCGTGAACTCCACACTGGCCGTCACCGACGACAACTGGAAGACGGCCCGGGCGGCCATCGGCAAGTATGCGCTGCAAGACCCTGTCACCGGAGAAATCCGATACGCCATGGGCGTCATAGGGGAAACTATTGTGGGAAAACTTTTGTTGGGCGAACAACTGGGCATTTACAACAGCGGTCAGTCCATGACATTTGACCAGAACGGACTGTGCGTCACCAACGGCAAAAATACCTTTGCGGTCAGACCGGGCCGGGATTTTCTGTCTCTGACCAAATCAGGGCAGAAACTGTTCTATGTGGACGACAATGGCATGCTGCACATCAGCGGCGACGGGGCCGGACTGGATCTGTCCCTCAACAGTTCCATAGGAACTATGAACGAACAGCTCACCACCCTGTCTGCCACTGTGAGCGGAATATCCACACAGGTAGAAAACGCGGTCAGCATTTCCACATTTGAGCAGGCTGCCGAAAAAATAAACTTAGGCATCGACTCCAAAGTGAACCGTGACAAGATCATCTCCGAAATCAATCTTTCTATGGAAGGAGCAAAGATCAAAGGAGAGAAAATCGAATTGGAGGGACGGGTACAATTTAGCAGTCTTGATCAAAACTTACAAAAGGAACTGAGGGAGGTTGGGGACAAAGCCGATGACGCGAAGGCAAAGACTGACGGCCTGGCCCGGGGAACCACCGTGATCGACGGCAACTGTATTGAAACCGGCTCCATCAATGCCGACCTGATCACTACAGGAACGCTGGATGCCCGGAGGGTCAACGTGATCAACGTAAAGGCTGCCAGCGTGGATGCCGAGAATATCACCGGCACCACCATTCGGGGAAAGAAAATCGTCGGCGGTTCCATAGAGGGCACTAATTTAAGCGGTTGCGCGGGCTCTTTTACATCCATCTTTTTACACAATAAGGATCATGCAGGCGAGTATCAATACGGCTCCATATGCGGGCAGTATGTAGAATCCGACGGCACGGTAAAGCAATACGAGGTGATGCGGATCAACAACATGGAACACAAATCCGACATGTTCGTGTACCAGCCCATGTATTTTCAGAATGAAGCTGCGGAACTGGTCCTGCACGCCCACGCCGGACTGCGTTTTGGCTCCCTATTAAATACCGACCACTCCCTGCTCCCGGCATACATCAACACTTTGGACGCATCTAACTCCGCCGGAAAAGCAGGCATCCGCATGGGATTTCTGGACAGTGGTTCCAGCAATGGTCAAGTGCCCGGGCTGGAGGTCTATGACGATTACGACCTGGCCTCCCGCTCCCATGCGATAACGGCAAAGGTATTCGGCAATCTGGAGGTCAGCGGTGTCATTGCGGACCAATCCTCCATAAAGTACAAGACCAATATAAAGCCGCTGCCGGACTTGGAGGCACTGAGACTGCTGGACTACGACATTGTGTCCTTTGACTATAAGGACGGACGCCAGGGCAGACACGGCATGATTGCGGAGGATGCTGCCAAAGTCTCGGAATATGCCGTTGTGAAGGACAAAAACGGTGAGCCGGACGCCATCTCCTATACAGCCTTTATCCCTGATCTCATCAGGCTTAATCAAATCCTGTACACGGAGATACAGGATTTAAAGCAGCAGATAAAACAGTTGAAAGCCACTATCATCACAAATAGAAACCGGTAGCTCTCGACAATGTATCGCTGAAAATATACTTGGACGGTAAAGTCGCGAAACGCGCGAGGAGAACTTTCATAAGCGCACTTTCAAATGAAAGTTCCTCTTAGGAAGGTGTTCTGAAGAGACTTTACCCTTTAGAGCTGTCGCATAGCGACAGCGCCGCAATTTAATAGGAGGCAACAAAATGAATTCTATTTACAGTCATGTATATCTGGATCTGCAACACAAGGCTATAGAGCCTGTAAATCTCAAACAATACGATTATGAAGCCAGATCTATTCTCTTCCATATTACAGACAACGGCGCTCCTTATCTTTTGGCCGATGACCTGCTGGCGGAGGTCAAAATACACAAGCCTGACGGTACAAAGGTCGTAGCCCGTGGCAATGTCCATGTGGGAAGTAATGAGATAACGGTCAATGTGAGCCGCCAGATGACCGCCGTCTATGGCGTGCTGTGTGCGGATATCACTCTTTTCAGGGAGGACAGACTGCTGTCCACCATGCCCTTTCACATGCATGTGGAAAAATGTCCAATCCAGAATGAGGATATTGACAGCGCCGACGAATATACCCTTCTGGAAGATCTGATTGCGCTCACTCAGAAAAACGAAGCGCTGCGCCAGGCCAATGAGCAGGTGCGGGTACAGGAAGAACAGACGCGGACACAGAATGAACAAACTCGAAAACAGAATGAGCAGACAAGGACGCGGGAAGAACAGGCGCGAACGCAGAATGAGCAGGCAAGAACCCAAAACGAACAGGCAAGGATGCGGGAAGAACAGGCGCGAACGCAGAATGAGCAGGCAAGGTCACAAAATGAACAGACAAGGATACGGGAGGAGCAGGCAAGGATACAGCGAGAGGCGGAACAAAAAGAGCGGATTAACACACTCATTTCCGACGTCCGCGACGTAACCCAGGATTCTGCGGATGCCGCCGCAGATCTTCAGCGAAAACTGGACAGCCACCACTTTTTACTACAGGAAGATAAAAGCGTGGCAGGCGGTGTGGCGGCTCTGGATACAAACGGAAAAATGCCCGATGGAGAACTGTATGTAGCCACCACCTCCCGCAAGGGCATCACACAGTTGACCAACAGTGTCACCAGCAACTCCACTACCACCGCCGCCACGCCCAGCAGCGTGAAAACAGTTTACGATGCCCTTGTAGAAGTAGGCAAGCAAAAACACACCCATGGCAATAAGTCCGTTTTGGACGGCATCACTGCCACTGCGATAGGAAAATGGAACGCCGCCGCAGACCGGGCAGACACCTGGCGCGGTATACAGGACAATCTGGCCTCCACTTCCACCGTGGATTCCCTGAGCGCAAACCAGGGACGGGTCCTGAAAGAAATGATCGACAATAAATTATCCGCCTCCATTCCATGGAGCAAAGTGACCGGAAAGCCGGGAAGTTATCCCCCTTCCGCCCATACCCACGACGACCGCTATTACACGGAAGCTGAGATAAACAATCTGCTTGGCGGCAAAGCCAACAATAGCCACAGCCATGATAATCGCTATTACACGGAAGCTGAGATAAACAGTCTGCTTGGCGGCAAAGCCAACAGCAGCCACAGCCATGACGATCGCTATTATACCGAGGCGGAGGTAAACAATCTGTTAGGCGGCAAAGCCAACAATAGCCACAGCCATGACGATCGTTATTACACGGAAGCAGAGATAAATAATCTGCTTGGCCGCAAAGCCAACAGCAGCCACACTCATAGCTATCTTCCTTTAGCTGGAGGAAGTCTTACAGGCACTTTGGCAATTCCTAATCTTTGTTCTATTGAGTACGGGAATTGGAAACTGTATTCCGAAAATCATCAAAAACTAAAATTTCACCCCCTGGAAACCGAATATACTATGATGCTTGGGGTGACGGATGTCATGTGGTCTTTGGCTCCATCACGAGACGGGGCATATCAGCTGGGTACTCCGGGACACAGATTTGGTAATCTATACGCCCACGGTGGTACCATTCAAACATCCGACCGTAATATAAAACAGGATATCGCTCCGATCTCCGAGGAATTTTACAGGTTTTATTCGCTGCTACAGCCCGCAATATACCGTTTTAAGAATGGTTCCAGTGGGCGTATACATGTCGGATTCATTTCCCAGGATGTAGAAACCGCCATGGCGGAGAGCGGCTTGTCCAATCTGGACTTTGCGGGATTTTGTAAGGACAAAAAGCGCCGGGAAGTCCAGTGCAGAAACACACGGCAGATGATAGACGAACTTGGACACCCGTTAACGGATGAAAACGGTAAACCCATTATGGAGGAATATGAACACATAACCTATGAAGACGAACTGGACGGTGACGGCAACCCTGTCTATATCTACTCGCTGAGATACGAAGAATTCATCGCGCTTAACACAGCGGTAATCCAGCGGCAGCAACAGAAAGTTGCCGACCTGGAGCGGCGCCTGGAAATATTGGAGACCAAACTGTGCGAAATCTGAACCGCTGCGGTTCCCAGCACACTGTAAATGACAAAAACGGCACAAGACATGAACAATCTGTGTTCTGTCTTGCGCCGTTCCTGCTGGTGGTGGGACTTGAACCCGTCATAATATCTGTCAAATTGCTGTAAAATACTGCGTTTCCAGCATTTCATGACAAAATTCATGACAAAATTTAAACAAAGAGGACGGTGGCAAGCCCGTCCTCTTTGTTATTCCTCTTCCCTGTCTTTCTTAACCGCTAAGTCTATCAGTCCATCGGAATGTTTCCTGATTTCCTGATTCAATTCATGTACTTCCTCAATGGATGCACATTTGTCCGTTGCCGTGGTTATCAGCCATGTTAAAAATCTCACCTGTTTGTCTGTCATTGTATCCATTCCATCCTCGCTTTCCGTATTTCAGATTTACTTGCCTCATCTGATAATACAATTATAAACTCTTTTTGGTTTATTGTCAACGCCTGTATTAAACTTTTTTTGGTTTATTATCGACGTATTTTATTATGTTGCCTGGCTGCATGTCCAGCAATTCACAAATCTGCTCCAGGGTTTTTATTCCCACCATCTCCCCTTTTCTCAATTTCTGCATTGCAGACTGACTGAGTATATTTTCTTTTAGGATTCTGGTGCTATTATATCCGGATTCTTTCAATGTTTCTATTACATCTATCTTATATGTCAGCATGTCCAAACCTCCTTTTTTCTATTCTAATTTGATATTATGGAAAAGTCAAGAAGAATAGTCCAAAAAAAGTTTAAAAGCTAAAAGATATTAAACTGATATTGGTTTATAATTGGGGATAAAAATGAATGAAAAATCTGACCTGATAAAGGCGTGTCCCATACGGACACGCCTTTCAACTTCGCTTTTCATATGACTGCAATATCTCTTACGTTTACGGCAGCAGTTACAACCTTACCTACTCCGATCACGGCCCGATCTCCGGACACAGCCAGGACGGTGTATTTGTCATAATATGCCTTGAAGCTGCGGCCAGTGTAGGTGACATTTCTTATGACGGCCACCATATTCCCGGTCCGGATCTCCTTTATCGGTTCCTGGGGACTATCCTGCCCAGATGCTGCCATAAATGTGACATATTTTTCTGAGGCTGTAATGTATCCAGCACCACTGAGCAGCTTATACATTGCCTCATCGCCTACCTTTACTTTTTCTGTCACATTGAAGATTTCCCCGGCATAAACAGGCCCATTCTTTTTATTGATATTCCGGCTCCCCCATTCAGGTGTTGTGTGGATGTTCAGGCCATCCGCCCCCTCATAGATCACTTTGATGCTGCCTGCCACCTTGGCAACCGACTGGGGCTTATTCTGTCCGCCCCCAACGTTTTCTCCATGATCGGGTAAACTTCCAGCGATAAGGCCAAAGTGTTCCTTTATAATGTAGGCCTCCGCCCTGGCAATTTTTTTCAGGTTGGTGTCATCTGCCAGATAGGCACATTCCCGACTGTTTGTGTGGAATCCGTGTTCGATGATAAAGGCATGCTTTACGGTTCCGGCGAATGCCTGCGCCATGGTCCCGGCGCCGTTTACAGCACTACGGATCACCCCATAGTAATCCTTCCCGGTTGTGCTTTTTCGGGTCAATACGCCCCTGGAATATGTAACGCCGGTTACGGGGGCCATGACGTCCACAATGGCATTGGCCAACTTTTGACCCAGGTCCTCACTGTCCGGCAGAAACAGTGAACGATAGACAGACACGCCGTAGGCCTTTTCCTGCTTAGACGCATCCCCCACAGCATTGGTGTGCAGCGATATAAACACGGTGGCCCCGTTTCTTACCGCGATCCGGCCCCGTTCGGATACGCTGGGATTCTCTGCCATTGTATTCTTTGTCAATATGGCCTTGATCTGGTCTGTGCCGCTCTGTAGCTCATCTTTGAGATACTGTGCGAGCTTAAAAACAGCGTTTCCTTCATAGTATCCGGCGCTATGCCCCTTGTTATATTCGGTGTAATGCCCAGGATCAATCACGATCTTTAACATTCCTCTCCCTCCCCTGTTTCTTCGTCCGGGTGAATGACTTCATCCTCTACCTGGTTATACATATTTTCCTCCATCCCTTTTCCTCCCTATTTAGTCTTGCACTTTTTAATCATCATCAGGCAATTCTGTCGTGTATTTTGACAGGAACGCCTTGACTTTCACCCACAGGCCTTTTACGGGCAACCTGGCCAGCGCCATATTTTTGAGAATGCTCACAATCTCATACACAATAAAGAGAATTGCAAAAAATTCCATCAGGCCGATAACTGCCGGCGTCTGCATGCCGACTATGTGCCACAGATCTTTGGGGATAAAACCGATCAGGTTTAATCCTATGATCTTGTCGGCAAGCCCCAGGAACAGGGTGCAAATTACCATTGCCACCTTTCTGATCGCGCCGTTGATCCCGAAACAGCTGTTAAACCTCTTATCTTTGGCTGCTCTCAACAGTCCCATAAGTGTGTCAAATACAATGGCCAGGGCAACCGCCTGAAAAAAAGAATTGTGCGTCATTGTATCCACAAAATATAAAATAGCTTCCTCCATGCTCGCTCCTCCTTCCTTTATTTATGTCTTTACTATACTTGTATTTGTGTTCAAATTCTGACCTGTTTACTCTGTGCCCGTCAATGCTTCCATCTTTCTTTCCAGGGCATCGACTCGTTGTTCCAATCCACTAATTATCTCCTGCTGCCGCTGGATTACCGCCGTGTTAAGCGCAATAAACTCCTCATATCTCAGCGAATAGATATAGACAGGATTGCCGTTGCTGTCCAGCTCGTCTTCATAGGTAATGTACTCATATTCCTCTGTAATGAAATTGCCGTTTTCATCCGTTAGCGGACATCCAAGGTTATCCAGCATCTGCCGGGTACTCCTGCGCTGGACGGTCCGCTGCTTTTTGTCCTTGCAAAATCCTGCAAAATCCAGATCTGACAGTCCACACTGCGCCATGGCGGCTTCTACATCCTGGGAGATGAATCCAGCATGGGTGCGCCCACTGGAGCCATCTATAAAACGATATGTTACAGGCTGCAACAACTCAAAAAATTCCATGTACTTTTCATCCAGGATGGTTATATCCTTTTTTTGATTGCGGTCAGATGTGGATATAGTGCTGACCGTACTGTAAATTTGCCCCCACCTGTAGGTTCCGGTCCCCAAATGCGTGGTGCCCGTTTGGACCGTCGGGCACAATGTCCAAATATTATCCGTGACGCCATACGCCAGCCCGAAACGATCACCTTCTTGGGGGATTAAAAAAAATTTTTGTGCTTGGGGTGCATATACCCACCAAGCAGAATTATCAGACCCGAAACGGGCCTGTACGTTATACGGCACGGTGATGTTGCCGCTGAACGTGCCGCCCCCCCATGGCGATCCAGACGGTCCCTGCGGGCCTGTTGCACCTCTGGCTCCAGTATCCCCTTTAGGCCCCTGGGGGCCTGTTGCGCCGGTATTTCCCTTCGGTCCCTGGGGACCGGTGGCCCCGGTGTAGCCCCGTGGCCCCTGCGCACCTGTCGCACCGGTATCTCCCTTTGGGCCCTGGGGACCGGTGGACCCGGTATAGCCCCGTGGCCCCTGCGCGCCCGTTGCACCGGTATCTCCCTTTGGGCCCTGGGGACCGGTGGCCCCCCTGGGACCTTGCAGCTCAGTTTTGTGTGCTGCCACATAATCCTGTATAGCCTGTGGCATGGTCGCTACTGCATCCTTAATGGGCTTCACACCATATTTCCAGAATCGGTTCAGCAAATTTGTGGTTATCACTCTCATCTTGTTATGCCTCCTGCTTTCTATTCTGCAAACGTTTCTGCTATTATTGCGTCAATATCTGCTATTGTTGCATCCTGTATCTCCGCCCATATGCCATCTCCCCGCAAAAAACAGTTCTGCTGACCGGCTTCCGGGGCAGGTGCCAGTCCGGCGCTGCCGCCCTTGCTGTCGCTGGCCCCAGCCATATTGCTGTAAATACTGTTGCTGTCTTCGCCCCATGCAGCCGTTCCATCGGCAGACCAGCGCAATATCTGTCCCTCTGATCCGCCGGACGGAATATGCCTGCTGCCAGATGATGCAGGATGTGTGTACACGGTATCCGTAAACTTCGCGCCCTGCGGCACATCCTCGTTCACTGTATGGTTATTCACTGTCTCCGCATTTCCCCCAGACGCAGGCAGTGACGTGGGGATGTCAGTCTTCTTCGCAAAGATCGTAATACACTTGTCCGCAAATTTTTTTGCGAACTCACCTAATAATTCCACTGTTATGTATGCCATATTTTTATACCTTTCTTTAAGCGCTTGCAAACGCGCTGTTTACCATATCCGCTATGTCTTCTTTTCCAGAATCTTGTGTATCATCCGTGTCAGCGTAATCCCCGTGAATAATGTCATCAATATCCTGGTTTGTGCCAATCTCAAAGATACTTGTGCTACTATCTACATCCACATACCTGTCACCTATGATCTGGTCAATATCGTTAGGAGTTGCGATCTCATATAGCTCTTTGATAATCCTTAACAGCTCTTCCAGCATTTCGCCGTTCTCCGTTTTGGCGAGAAGATCCCGTATGCTCCAAAACCAGTTATCCCATTCCGCTTGCTCATTGTCCATAAAGGATTGAGTCAATTTCTCATATTCCTTTACAAAATCCGCATGGTCTTTTTCTATTGCTTCCTTTTTTTGCAAAAACCAACTGTTGAACTGGGTGGCCAGCTGTTCAAAGTCTAATTCCTGGAATTGTGAAGCAATAAATCCACAGAGAGACGTATCGGCCCTTGTATCCGTTATATCTGCCTGGGTAATTTTCACAGCCCCGGCTGCCACATAGATTTCAGCCAGGCATTTCTCCTGTATCACGTCCGTATTGGTCAATTCCGGAGGGCGGGGATTGGATGAGAATGCACCCTCCAGAATAAAAATACTGGGTTTACGCTCCGTCTCATTATTCCGTAAAACCACACGATCAATACGGGGCAATGTACCGCTCGCCTGGCTCACATGCAGTTCAAGCACGGTTGTATTATGCACAGTATGCAAATTAATGTATGCGTACCCGGTCCTGCTGCCCCCGTCCACGTTTACGGTCATGCCTTCTCCGGCTGTTACGGCCAGATGCCCATAGACAACACCTTCTTTGTAAAAGGGGGCTTTATCTTCATTCATGTCCTGCCCATTATATAGTCGGTCCCTGTTGACAGAATTGTAGAAATATCCTTTTACTGCCACTATTTTCACCCCCTTCCTATTCGTCCCAATTTATTGATACGGGAAGCGCATGTCCAAAAGTAGGGACAATATGCATTTTCCCGTATTCATAAACTTCACATATTTCTGTTATCCTTAGGTTCTGGCTTTTGCTCCACTTCTTTTTCTTTACCGTCACAATGTCCCCCAGGTCATAGTCTTTTCCATAGGTGAAATTGACATCTGGCTCCACCTCCGCCTCAAAGTTCTCATAAATTCCATGCTCTAAAAGGAACTCCTCTCCCCGGATCTGCAAAGCAGCCAGGTATTGGGCATCTGTCAGCTTATCCCTATCTATGTCCTTTGCGTCCAGGAACGCCTCTTTCAGATCAAAACCATCGCCGCCACCCACTGTAACAAATATGCGGTTGGCTCCCTCCCCTGCGCCGCCGACAATCACTTTTGTAATATGGTCCCCGTCTGAATAGTTATGCCTTGTCTGGTTTAGATTCTCATAACTTTCTGAAAAAATTACATGTGGATTTTTTCCTTGCGCCTGGGTTCTGTCGATGCCCCTGTATGTCTCAAATGCCATGCTCCTTCTCTTAAAGTCTGGTGTTATCCTGAATCCGATTTCAGCATACCGGGCGAGTTTTACCAGATAGGAAAGCAAATTCTTATAAGTTGCCTGAAATTCTATTTTCGTCTGATCTCCTATGCTGCCCGCTACGTGCATAAGGGGGATTTCCCCTGCCCGTTCGATCATAAACCGCATAGCACCTTCCACTGTCCCAGAATAATTAAATACCGGCCCGGTTAGCCTGTCCCCAAGATATACCGGGAGGAAATAACCATTCCTCACAATTTCACTTATAAGAGGGCTTTCTTCTTCTGTTTGGTCTCCACGGATAACGGCCGCTTCCTTCTTATTCCCTATTGCAATGACATTGCCAGGCTGCAAAAGGTTTAAGTTCTTACTCGTGATTGGAGCATGCAACTCAAATGTCCCACACTCATAGTATTTCCTGTGCCACTGTAGGCTTGTGTGGTTCTCGATCGTTCCTCGTCTGCAAAAGTTCCGGTCATAGACATGTATTTCCATGATTTACACCCCCAGATAATTAATGCGGTAATAAATGGATACAGAAAGATATTCAATGCCAGCTTCAGCAGTATAGGTCAATGTATTTGTGCCGCTCTGTAGCTGGATAAATGCTCCATCCTCGTCTTGGTACTCATTTATGTCCTGTCCATACTTCTCCACCACCTTTTCCCAGTCGATCATTCCGTATTTATTTCGTTGTTCCTCAATCTCAGCCTGCCACGCACCGTCAATCAGATAAATGTCTTTTTTTCCCGTGTGTGTGCTTATAACAACATACTGTCCCGGGTGCATGACGAAATCATTCCCCTCATATCCCACTTTAATAAACTCACCGGATTCAGTATGATAGATAGCCGGATTTTTCACAGTCCCATCTGACAAAAATACAATGGTTATCCCTATGTTGTTTGCCCCACTGTCATTTTCAATAGCCTTGATAAAGCTGGCTTCACGATGGCCAAACTCTATACCCTCCGCAGGGAAATCTGCCTGAAAAAAGAAATCACTCACCCAGGCCGCCATAGTTATCTCCGTATCGGTCAAGTCTTTAAAGTAGGGATCTGTGCAGAGCAGACTTATGGTATAATCCCTCACTACACCAACACTCTCCCCGGGAAGGATGCCCTCCACCTCATACTTAATTACCTTACTTTCCCCATTCTCTATGTATTCCAAGGTGCCTGTACGCTTTATCTGAAAACAGCGGTATAAAAGATTTCTATTTGCCGCATAGTTTCCATCCATTTCTATTGTCAGATCAATGTGCCGTTCTTTGGCCGTTGCTCCCTGGTAGGTCGACCCGTCAATGGTTGTGTTCTCACTTGTAACCACATTGCTCTCAATTCCATATATGCCCTCGATTTCTACCAAGTGAAACGGCGTAAAGCTATCCCATGTAAACGTAATTGACACATTTTTCTCACTTGTGCAGACCACTTTTATATCTGACATTCTATATCCTCCTTGGATTCAGTCTCCTGGCTATGCTACGGGTCTGTAAGCGTGTCTGTCTGCCTACTTCGTATGGGGTGAGCGGGGTCGGGCAAGTTATATTCACGTTCTGATTAATGATAGGGGTGCCGCTGCTGGTATCCTCCAAGGCCCTGTTTCTCGCGGTTCCTGAGAGCGGTGTAACAACCGCTTTCCCATTTACCATAGATAACAGTTCCGGCCCGGCTTCTGCCACCATTGCAGTGCCCTCTTTCAATACACCTCCCTTTGCAAGTCTCGGCAAGGTCAAATTATTGATCCGTCCTAGGGAAACACCGGGAATCGCATTGATTATTTTTATCACTCCATTAACCATCCCAATAAATTTATTGACTACACCTTCGATCGTTGACAGGCAGGAATTAATAGCCGTTTTAAACGCATCACCTACGGCGGAACCGATTTTTACGCCCACATCCACAAAACAACCCTTAATCTTTTCCCACAATCCCGAAAAGAAAGATACAACATTCGAAAATGCATTTATCACCGCCTGATATGCATTTTGAAATGTGGATGAAAACCAGGTGACAACCTGAGCCAGCGCATTTTTTATATCCTGCCATCTGGCACCGAACCAAGAGCCGATTGCCTCAAATACACGATTCACATTATTGCGGGCGTTTGTAAACATGG
>CANSPM010000022.1 GCA_947648875.1 uncultured Lachnospiraceae bacterium | reverse complement strand
ATAAACACTGGGGTTGTGGGTGTTTTTTACCCACCATTACCCTTGAAGAGCCGAATTTGTCGGTTTTATGCCCTTTGCTACAGGGCAAATCTGAATATACGGGATCTGACAGGCCAGGCGCAGGACCGTTACGGTTTTTCACCTTGAACAGTATAAGCAGTTTGTTTTCACAATGTGGTTTCCACATGGAAAAATTGCAGTACTTGGGGAATAAGGCCGAATGGGGAGAGGAAGAGTTGCAGTGTCTGGAGGGGATACTGCAAATCCCGGGGTGCGCGGACAAAGAGCAGTTTCTGGCTCATCAGTATGTTTTTCGGGCGAGAAGAGGCGTACCACAGGCAGACGGAGAGTCCTGATCCGGCACTGCGTTTCTCGCAGGCCGAGGACGGGGGCATGTTGCCCCGGGACTGTTTTCACTATGTGGCCAGGGCCAGAATTTCCGCATAGGATTTCCCAAGGAACGGATGGTATTCCTGCAGGAATATCTGTCGGTAGTGATCATAATTATACAGACTCAGCATTTTGTCATCGTCATGCATGCACCAGGGATGTCTTTGGCAGGGAACGGCAATTTTATATCCCTTCAATAAAAAACGGATGCTCTGAAAAGCATCATAGAAATCCCAGCCATCCAGCCTGTCAATATCCCAGGGCAGATCCTGACTGCTGGCCATAAAAAATCCATCAATTTCCGCGACAAATTCATATCCGTCTGTGATATGGTAGCGGTAGTCGGACAGTGCGGGATAAGGAACCTGGGGATGCCGTATATAGATAGAGCCGGTTCTGTCAGTGTGCCACATAATTCCATCCGCCGCCACTGTTTCATATCCCACCATACCGATCATCCCGATCTGGGGGTCGGATGCAAAAACAGCCAAAAGGTCTCCCAGAATATTCCGGTTGAGGATAAATACGTCCTGATGCATGTAAATCTTATATTTGGCGTCGGAAGCCAGCATTGCCTCGTTGTAGCCCTGTGTCATACAGGAGGCGTCCGCAATTGTCAGCAATTCTACCTCGTAACCATCAGGGATAGCCAGGTGGTCAATATAGTGTAGACATTCTTCCAAAAGTAAAGTATTGTTAGTGCATATGATAAAAGCAAATTTATGATCATCCATAGGGGAGACGCTCTTTCCTTCTGAGAGATATTGGGCCTTATGTACTTATGGCTCCGGGTTTTTTCCAGATTAAGATATTTTAGCATAATTTGAGTAATCTGCATAGAGGTATTTTGGCCTTTTAAAAAGAGTTTCGTTGATATTCATATAATAGCAGTGGATAACCAAGGCGATCTATGGTAAAATGATACATGGGATATCATACAAAGCGGCGACGGTGTAGTTGCTGCAAATTAATTTTACGATCAAGAGCTGATCCGACAGGCTGGGGGATGGCACACAATCTATCCACTTCGGATAAGCGGCAGGGAGAAGTATAAGGGGGAGCTGTTGCGATGAAGGGTATGACAATATTAATGGTTTTGCATAACGCGGCAGAGTATGTGAAATTATCTATACAGAGTATTAGATTGTTTGCGGATATAGAGGAATTGTCGGTTGTGGTGGTGGATAATCATTCCGACGACGCAATAGCGGAATGGGCCAGGGAGCAGGAAGACATTACCTGTGTCTATATGGAGGAGGGAGAATTGCCCTTCGGACAAGTGGTTAATAAAGTGTGTCATGCCCTGGAAATAGACGGCGATCTGCTGATCATGGATGCGCACTTTATGTTGACGCCACAGGCCCTGGGACGAATGCAGGCGCTATTATATCAGGAACCGGCCACTGGGGCGGTGGGGGGCATGTCTAACAGCTTTCCCTTTCCCCAAAGGCTACAGGATCTGACGGATTACGAGGCGGCGGTGCGATGGGCAGATGGGGCGGACGGGATCGGGCAGTGTAAACGGATTCTGGACCTCCATCCGGATATTGTACTGCTGAAAGCCGAAATGCTGTCACAGTTAGGCGATTTTGACGAAGAACTGGTCAGCCAGGAGTATGTTATGAAGGATCTGGGATTCCGCATGGTATTGAATGACTGGGATTTGCAGGTCTGTCCGGGTGCCGTTTTCTGGGATATGCGAGGCAGCGGGCCATTTTTCGGCGGCAGCCAAACGGAAGACACTGTAATTGAAAGAAAATGGGGCATGCATTATTTTAGCTCGTTTAATGCCAATTTGGTAGACTTGATTCACCGAGACAGGGGGGCGTCCTTCAGTGTGTTGGAAATAGGATGCGACTGTGGGGCAACCCTGTTGGAAATACGTAATCAATTCCCCTGTGCGGCGGTATATGGCGTAGAAATAAATGAGAGGGCCGCCATGATAGCTTCCCATGTGGCGAACGTGCAGTCAAAAAATATAGAGGAAAAAAATCTGGACTTTGACGACCATACATTGGATTACATTCTATTTGGGGATGTACTGGAACATCTGCATGACCCATTGGAGACATTACGATATTGCAGGAGATTTTTAAAAGAGGAAGGATATATACTGGCAAGTATACCCAATCTTATGCATATCTCTGTGATGGAGAAACTGCTACAGGGCTATTTTACTTACACAGAAAAAGGGCTGTTGGATAAAACCCATATTCATCTGTTTACATACAATGAAATCGCCAAAATGTTTGATGCGGGGGGATATGAAATGGAGACGGTTACGTCGCTCATACCTCCGGTTACAGCGCAGCAGGAGACATTGATTGACAGGTTGATGGAGTTGTCCGAGGGTACTTCAAGACATATGTATAAGACCTTTCAATATGTGGTTCGTGCTAAAATCAGAACTTCTTCGTGATATTCCTGCGTCCATGCACAATACCGGGGGCGGCGCGGGAATCTGGAGGAAGGCGTGCCGATTAAGCTCCGTTTGTCAGGGAATGAAACTGCGTTTTGTCTTCAAGGCTCCATTCCCTGGCATAGATGAACGCCAGTGTCTCATAGAAATCTCTGTCGGGTATCAATAGTTCATCCTGCACCATCATGTAGGCCGCAAGGTGTGATACGGGGTGGGCCTGTAGATAACAGACTGCGTCCTCCATAGATTCCTCGGAGAGTTGAAAGCGCAGACGGCGGAAGGCAAACAGGGTCAACATATATTTGTCCCAGAGAGCCTGAACGCTGTCACAGCCGCTGCAAAAAAGAACCTTATGGTATTTATTTTCCAGTGTTATTATATGCAGCATGCGCAGAAAGCGGCGCGTTTTACCGATATACTGGAAAGCCAGATGTCCGTCTCCTTCTTCTATATAGGGGATTAGCCGGGATAAGGAAACATAGTCCCGCTCCTTCAGAGCCCTGTCCATTGTATGAAGGATGGTCTGGTATGCGTTTTGGGTGGTGCTTTGATCCAACTTCATCTGTCGAAAATAATTCTCTGCCTCTTCCTGCAAATCAGATAGTGTTCTCATGGTCTGTCATACCTTTCTTGAATCCACTTGGGTATAAAAGTCTTTTGTCATAATCCCTGGAAAATAGCCAGGGGCTGGCGCCGAATGGCGCAGAAGAACTACGCGCCAAATAACACGGGGATGCGGTGTTCGTAGGTGTGATGCCTCAGAATTTCCTCATATCCGGTCCGGGCAATCTCCGCGCGTTCTTTTTCATGGCACAGGAAATATTCTATCTTGGCCATCAGATCTTCCACATCCGAGTAATATACATAATCCTGTCCCGGAGTGAAACAATCCGCAAAATCCTCCTGGTAGTTGGTAAGCAGAAAACCCTGACTGCCCATGATATCAAAGGCACGCAGAGGGATACCGCTTTTGATGCTGCGCAGAGTGATATTTAAGTTGATCCGGCTATGGCGGAATATATAAGGGGATTCACGGTAATAATCCGCAGGGCCGTGATTGACACAGCCGGGACAGGTATAGGAAGTATCGTTCGTATATAATTGCAAAGGATAATTTTTACCGATTTCCCGAATCAGTTCCGCCCGCTCCATGGCAGTCACATGCCGCAGTAAAAAATAGTTGCTGTAGAGGTAGCTTTCCGTCTCCACTCCATCGGAATTGGGGGGGCATGGGTATGCCTTGCGCAGGTCAGAGAGGATCTCTTCGGTCAGCAGATCCTCCAGAAAAGAGGCACCATATACCTGTTTTTGAGCTTGCATAATGGCATCCAGATATCCTCTGGTCCGATCAGGGAGATTTTTGACGCGCTCATATAGCCTGTGTTTGGGCTCTGTGTACAGGGACCCGACAAAGGACACATCTGCTGCGTATTTATGGGAGACGGGGGCCTGGGAAAAATCGGTTTTGAGGCGTCCGGGAGCCGCTGCCAGCGGAAGGTAATGTACCGTAGGTATTCCATTGCCTTGAAAAAAAAGATATTCCTGCCTGTCGAAGAGGAACACTCTGTTACAGGAATTAGCTAAAGTATAGGAATACAGTGAAACCAGAGGATTATCGTACACCCAGGACACATAAGTCACCTCCAGGGCATTGCACACTTTGGAGATAACCGGAAAATAGTTGAAAGAGAAGACGAACTGCGGAGAGAAAGAGCGTATTGCGGAGCCGAAATCTTCCTCGAAAGCCGGGGCATTGCGGTCTGTCCTAGGATTAAAGGGGTAAAATGATACTTTTGCCCCACAGGCCAGCAGGGTCTGCTTCATGTCCTTTCCGCCATAGCAGCTCCAGTCCATATACAGGATTCTGATGTTTTGTATGCAGTTGCAGGTATTTTCACAATCCATGCCGACTCCTCCCATATTGTGATGATGTATTGAGTATAGCATCTGCGTGTTGTAAAGGGAAGCCCTTTGTTGGATTTATGCACCCCTTTAAGGTCGTTACCTTGTATACAGAATACTCCGCGCCGGAACTTAACTTAAATCGGCGATAATCTGAGAATCATATACAGGGTCGCGGATCTCCTCCACAATATAGCCGTCTGGATATTCATTGTTATATTTGGTACTTACGGCAGTCTTGGCTCCATTGTTTCGGATCAGCCATTCATATGACAGGTCCACATGCCCGATATCTATTGCATGATATCCCGCAAGGGCCAGGTCGTAGGCCAGAACACTGGCCGTGGGGCCCAAAGCGATCAGCAGAGTCTTGGAGGCAGGCAGTTTTTTTGTCTCCGCCAGTATTTCATCGTAACGGTCATACGCGTTCTCGGCGGGGCACAATATGCGCTGGATGGAACGGGTATTGTCAAACAGGTCGTTTCCCACACCCATACGAGTCTGCCTGCCTTCTATAAAGACACAATCCTTATCGTCCCAGATCTCTTTCTGGAGCTTAACCATATCCCGGGAAGTGGCGCGGGATATGCAGGCATTTGCGTATATTCGCCGGGTATTTATAAGTTCCATATGTTGGGCCCGGATGGCAGGAGTGATGTAGGAGCGTATTCCGTCGGCATCCTGCATGGTTCTGTGGGACAAGTCGCCATAAAAATTGTTTAATCCTATTAAAACGTCGGGTGCGTCAGCGGTAACTACCTGGCGCAGGCGTAACGCCAGCCTCTCGTCCGTCCGCTGAAAACGCCATCTGGAATCTCCGAACATCAGTCCAAATTCTCCATCTCCAAATCTGGCGATGGACTTATGCTCATGTACAATCAAACGGATTGTCTCTTCAAGGGACATAATCTGCGGAATAGCGTATTTTTCAGCGCATGCAGGATCACTGATCTCATAGGGGAGATTCTCCAGACGATTTTTTAATACGTTAATATTTTGAGCATTGATACGACTATTTTGCTCTATGGAGGTCAGCAGCTGGGTCAGATTGTTAATTACCTGGCATACTTGCTGGAGAGTCTGTCCCTGCCGGTCCAGTTCCGCTGTCATATACTCGATCTGTCCACGTAATGCCTCCAACTCTTCTGTGTGGATATCGCTCTGTTCATTCCTCATTGTTTTCACCCCTGTTATGTCGGATCAGTTTTTGTATATTTGTGATATGGATTTGCGCATCCACTGTCTCAAAGAATCTGTGTTCGGCCAGCTGGGCCGGGTCTACAACGACACCGGCAAAAAGATTGTCCAGAGCCTGAAAATCTTTCCAGGGAGGGAGCAGGTCATAACGCAGAAGGATCTCCCCTACGGGCAGGATCTCATGGACGCGCTTCCAGGAACTGTAGAACTGTGTCAAGGCCCGGTATAAGACATACTTTGCAGGCACATTTTCCAGAGTCCATTCCTGGTCAAACCAGTAGATGCCATTTTCCGTATAAAAGGCATTGCGAAACAGCATATCCAGATAGCCGGTTTCCAGAATAAGGCCATACTTTCCTTCGTCGGGCAAGATGTTCAAACCCAGGGTATACAGAATGTTTTGATCCCAGGAAACCGCCGGAGCGGAACGCGTTATTTCCTCCCACAGGGTATCCAGCACGGTGTAGATGAGGGATATCTCCCCGTTGTCATAAAGGGTCAATAAGTGCTGTTCCCATGTCTGGGATTCACAATAGGGGGTAACGGCCAAATTGCGCGCAAGGCGGCTTTCCCAGATCTGCAATCCCTGCTGCCGCAGAGCCTGCTCGTTTTTCAGCATCATTTCTATGTGCCGCTGCCCGGAAGGGAGGTTCAGTGCAAATTTTTCCACTTTCTCATGCCCCAGAAAGCGCGTGGCAATCCGATATTCGGGCATGCGTTCCGAACTGAGGGAGGCGAAAGAGACAGCTCCCACCTGTGGGTCGTCGCTGCATTCAACAAGAAAGGAATTGGCAAAAAACGCAAAAACATGATTGTGAATTATGTCTGCGTACAGGCGGCGTTCGTCCGCAATCAGCGTGGATGCGTCAGGGATGTAGTAAGGGTGCATGTTCAACATGTTTTCATCGGTTGGCAGATGCTCCTGGGAATAGATAACGGTAGGCAGCTTGTAATCGGGCAGAGGATAATAAAAAAACGTGTGTTTCCAGCCGCTTTCCCGAATCAGATTTTCCAACGAAGCGCCGGAAAATGTACGAACCTTTTTGGGACTTACAGAATATTGGTTCATCCCCTCAAACGGAATACCGGTGTGGTCTTCCCGCGCGCCGCACCAATATTTCAGTCCATACTGATTTTCAATGGCCAGCAGAAGTTTTCCGCCAGGTTTTAAGAGAGTTTTCACTTTCCGGAGAAAATCCTTGTAAGGGTTGGCTCTATCGGTGTAACTTCCCTGATATTCAAGCACGCCAATCAGGGTGATGTAGTCATATTGCCTGCCAAATTCTACATCGTTTAGATTGCCCACGATGATGTCGAGGTTGTCCCGCTCCCGACAGCGCAGGAGGGTGGCGGTAGCCCTTTTCAGGGATAATTCCACAGCCGTGACATGCGCGCAGCGTGAACACAGCATATTGGTGATAGCCCCCATCCCGCAGCCGATCTCAAGTACTTGGGAACCGGCCTCAAAGGGATACCAGTTCAGAATATTCTGCCGAGTGTGTGTGAGGTGGTAGAAGGTGGACCAGTCGAAGTTTGCATAGATCGCATCCACATAGTCATCAGGGGGCGTTTCGGCTATGATATGGATAATTTTGTCCTCCACATCTCCCTCAGAGTAAATATCTTGCCCGCTATACCAATCCAGAATCAGGTTCGGCAGTGGATTCATCTGCCGTATCAGTTCTTCATACATTTTGCGTCCCCTTTGCTCTCATAGTTTTAGATAGAACCGTGTTCTGTGGATAATTTTTCAGTAAAAACCATGTAATTATATTACCAGATTTGAGGGACAAAGGATAGTGAAATTTTTAATGGATTACATTATTTTCAATAGGACATAAATTTTATGATATATAAAATATCACACGCAAAAACCGGAAAAAATACGAATTATGTCAGGCGGACAAATTCTTGCGGCTTTCTATTGATTTTGTCCAGGGGGGCGGATATACTGTGGAATATAGGAACATTTGTCAGCCAGATAAATGGCTATAGTCTGTAGCGGAGAAAAATATGAAAACAGTAATAGTATCGGCACAATCAATAAATTCCATATGTGATCTGAAGCTATTTCAGGAGAGATTGTCACAGGAAAACAATAGTACGATATTCAGCATACAATATACCCCGCAGGAACGCAGGGACTTAATCGGGGAGATAAAAGCGTATCAACCGGATATACTGATTACTGCGGATTTGGCAGGCTTTGATCAGTGTACGCTCACAGATAATATCTCTTATAATCTGTTGGACTGTAAGCAACTGCATCTGTTACTTCATGAGAAATTGCCCAACGAATCCTGTCTGACCGGACAACTTAGCATAGCCATGTTCTTTTATTGCGCGGGAGATGCGTATTATAAGGATTTGAAGGCGAAGTACCCCCATCTGCCCTGGCTGAAAAGCCTATCGGAATGGCAGGTGGGCGGTTATCATACGGAGTCTCTCTATAAAGCGTTTCAGGAGGTACTACAGGAGTGCAAACTGTTGCAATAGTTGTATTCAGTTGCATTTTCTGATCCTGCCGGGATGAGCTTATCACCCCAACTGCGCCGTCTCAAACAGGATTCTGATTTTATCCGGATAGGCAAAATGCGCACAGATTTTTTGATAGCCATTCAGCGCGATCGCTTCCCGAAGCTCCTCATGCTTTAAATAAAAATCTGCCTTGGCGAAGGCATCTTCCATGCTTCCATACAGAATCAAATCCTTTTCATCCTCAAAACATTCCGCAAGTTCCGGCTGATAATTGGACAGCAGTACTCCCTTGGCCCCCATAATATCCAGGGAGCGCAGGGGGATACCGGACTGAATGCTCTTTAAGGTAGGGCACAGATTCAACCGGCTGTACCGGAAGACCCCCGGCATCTCGGTGTGGTACTTCACAGGGCCGCAGCACTGGACCGGAGTGGAAAAGTCGTAGGGCTTGGTGGAGTAAAAGTGTGTGTCATAGAGTTCACCCATCTGCTCAATCAGAAAAGTTCGTTCCAGATGGGTGATCTGAGCGGCGATGGCGAAGGACAATCCCCGGCGGTTTAAGGAGACTGTGGTCTGGCCCAGCTTCCGGAAAGCGCCGTTCAGATTTTCCAGAAATGCGTCTGTGATCAGATTCTCCAGAAAATTGTACCCGTAGACCCGCAGCTGGGCCTGGATCATCCCTTCCACAAATCCCTTGCAATACTCGTCTGCCGGATAGAGCAGTGCGTCCAGAGGGGAACCGTAGAGATGTCCAACAAAGGAGACGTCCGCCCGATAGGCGGTAACCTGAGACGGTTTGAAGGTCAGGGCATCCAGACGTTTCGTATTCACCGCCAGGGGCAGATGGAACACCTGGGTATAACCTTCCCTGCGGTAGCTCTCCACTTCGATCCGGTCAAACAGGAAGATGTAGTTGGTCTCATAGGAGAAATACTCCTTCAAGCGATCCTCCAGCGGGCTGTCATAGCACCAAGAGAGGTACTTGATCCGGTGTTTATGGCAGATTTGCGCCACCAGAGGAAAGAAGTTGACGCTGATTACCGCGTCGTAGGAACCCTCCGTCAGATATTTTGTAAAACGGTGAACAAAAAAAGCATCCGCAAATTTGTCCGGAAAGTGGTAATAGACGGTTTTGCAGTGATGTCCGGCCTTTTCCAGATAATATAGAAAATCCCGATAGGTGTAGCTTCCCATGTCATAAAAAAGGATGTTCACAGTCCTGCTCCTCCTTCTTGCGGGCTGTCCTGTTGCGACAGCCTGGCCCAAATACAATGTGAATTGTACATCAGGCAAGTACCTCCCGGGCGGCGTCAAGCGTCTCAAAGTGAGGAGTCAGGTTTTGCAGGGCAAGGGCTATTTCCCGGTCTGCTCCGGAGGCGATGGCGGTGTTTAAGGCCAGCACGGACCTGTTAAAACTCTCCTTGTCCACATGTGTCCGGGCCTCGGCCAGCAGGGGAGCGGTGGCGTTCATGACCGCAATCTCCCAGCCGATGACATCGACGATACTTTTCAGGTATGTATCCGTATCCGGCTTCCGGTTGTCGGATAATTCCCGGATCAGAGTGGGCAGATTGTCCAACAGGCGGCTGTTAAACTGCGTCAGGGTTTCAAGCGCTTCCATCTGTTCGATCTTGTTCGTGTCCATAATGTATTCCTTTCTCATAGGCGATATATTTGTATTGTATTACAAGACACTATGGCGCGCAATATTTTTCTGTATTTTACTATTATTAAATACCTTTTTCGTGTCCCCGGTGATAATCTGGAAATCACAGTCTAAAATATCCACCATATCGCCGTCACCCTGAAACCGGCCAGGTCCGCCATGGGATAGACAAAACGAAAAGTGAATTGTGAAAAGCTGGAAAAAACCCTTTATATGTGGTATAATTTTTTTATCCGACGAGCGTTACGAAAAAGGCGGGCGATTCTGCGCCGCATCCGGCCGAAGTATATTTGTAATTTACAACACAAGGGGGATAGGTATGCCAAAGACAGATTATCCGGCGGGAAGGCTGGAACATATTGATTTTGTGGTTATTTTTACCAGATATCAGGGCAGATGGGTTTATTGCTGGCACAGGCGCAGAGAGAGTTTTGAGCATCCCGGCGGTCATGTGGAACCCCATGAGACGGCTATGGAGGCGGCCAGAAGGGAATTGTTTGAGGAGACCGGCATCAGCGATGCCAGCCTGCTTCCTTTGTGGGATTATGAGTATGTGTGGGAGGACGGCAGGGGGAGCAATACCGGAAGAGTCTATTACGCCGATGTCCACTCTCTGGGAGAACTGCCGGAGAGCGAGATGGACTACATAAAATTGTTTGCGGAGGTTCCGGAAAACTATACCTATGACCGGGATGAGGAGAAGAGGGATCTGGAAACAGTGGAGAGGATGCTCCGGGCTTTTGAAGGTTTCTCATAAACGCAAAACCTTTGGGCTGATTTCCCCCTTTGGCAGGCAATTTGCGGGTCTCTCCCGGCGGTCTCCGGACATCCGCAACAGATGACCAGAAATTAGCATAATATGGCGAGAAAAGAAGCGGCGTTTCTGGTAACGTAGAATTGATCATATTTTACAATCTATAAAATCTTGATGGAGGAAAAAACCGTGAGAGACAGAGCAAGCGCAAGAAAGAGAGCACAGGAACTGGTAAGCCAGATGACCCTGGAGGAGAAGGCATCGCAGCTGAGATATGATGCGCCTGCCATTCCCCGGTTACATGTTCCCGCATATAACTGGTGGAATGAGGGCCTGCATGGTGTGGCCCGGGCAGGGGTGGCCACCAGCTTTCCCCAGGCCATCGGCATGGCGGCGGCCTTTGACACGGAACTGATGGAACAGGTGGGAAAGGTGATCGGCGTGGAAGGCCGCGCCAAGTACAACGCTTACAGCGCCCAGGAGGACAGAGATATCTATAAGGGGCTTACGTTCTGGTCCCCCAATGTGAATATATTCCGCGATCCCAGATGGGGCAGAGGCCATGAGACATACGGGGAAGACCCCTATCTGACAGGGGAGCTGGGAAAGGCTTTTGTGGAGGGACTACAGGGGGACGGCGAAGTGATGCAGGCGGCGGCCTGCGCCAAGCATTTCGCGGTTCATTCCGGTCCGGAGGCTGTTCGGCATCAGTTTGATGCCAAGGCGTCCAAAAAGGATATGTGGGAGACCTATCTGCCTGCCTTTGAAAAGCTGGTAAAGGAAGCGGGCGTGGAGGCCGTCATGGGGGCGTATAACCGCACCAACGGAGAACCCTGCTGCGGCAGTAAGACTCTGATGCAGGACATTCTGCGGGGAGAGTGGGGATTTGAAGGCCACTATGTGTCCGACTGCTGGGCGGTCCGCGACTTCCATGAGCATCACATGGTGACGGACACGGCGGAGGAATCTGCCGCCATGGCTTTGAAGGCCGGATGTGACGTGAACTGTGGCAACACCTATTTACATATGATGAAGGCCTATCAGGACGGTCTGGTGACGGAGGAAGAGATCACGCTGGCGGCGGAGAGACTGTTCACTACCCGGTTCCTGCTGGGGCTGTTTGACGAGACGGAGTTTGATCAGATCGGTTATGACAGGATCGAGTGCAGGGAGCATTTGGCTCTGGCTGACAGGGCCACGGCGGAAGGCGTGGTGTTGTTGAAGAACAACGGCATCCTGCCGCTCAAGAAGGAGCAGCTTACCTCTATCGGCGTGGTGGGGCCCAATGCCAACAGCCGCGCGGTGCTGGTAGGCAACTACCATGGCACGTCTTCCCGGTACATCACGGTGCTGGAGGGCATTCAGGATGCTGTGGGTGACGGTGTGAGAGTCTATTATTCCGAGGGCTGTCATCTGTTTAAGGATAAGACGGAGGGACTGGGCCACACCAATGACCGGATTGCGGAGGCCGTCAGCGTGGCACAAAACAGTGATGTGGTGATTTTGTGCGTGGGCCTGGACGAGACTCTGGAAGGCGAGGAAGGCGATACCGGCAACAGCTATGCCTCCGGCGATAAGGTGGATTTGCGGCTGCCCCAGCCTCAGAGAGATCTGGTGGAGGCAGTGTTTAAAACGGGCAAGCCAGTCATCGTGCTGAACATGACCGGCAGCGCCATGGATCTGTGTACGGCGCAGGAGCGGGCGGATGCCATCATGCAGCTGTGGTATCCCGGCGCCAGAGGCGGCAAAGTGGTGGCGCAGTTGCTGTTTGGCGAGTTGTCTCCCTCCGGGAAACTGCCGGTGACCTTCTACAAAAATACGGAGGACCTGCCTGCCTTTGAGGATTATTCCATGAAGGGCAGAACCTACCGCTACATAGAGACAGAGCCGCTGTATCCCTTCGGCTACGGTCTGACTTACGGGGATGTGGAAGTATCTGCGGTGAGCTGTAGCGGCAGTCCGGCGGTGAACGGCGGCGAGATCACGCTGGAAAGTCCCGATGCTTTCCGGCTGCATGTGAAGCTGTCCAATCGCGGGCAGGTGGGCACAGGAGAGGTGGTACAGGTCTACATCCGCGCGGAGGACGCGGAGGATGCCACGCCTGCGGCAAAGCTGTGCGGTTTTGCAAGAGCCTGGGTCGGAGCGGAGGGAGAGGCGTCCGTAACCGTTCCCATTGGCGCGGAAGCCTTCACCGTGGTGAACGAGGAGGGTGAGAGGCTGGTGGAGGGTAAGACCTTTACCATCAGTGTGGGTCTGGGACAGCCGGATGCCCGCACCAGAGCGCTGACCGGCAGAGAGTGCATCACCTTTATTGTGAAACTGGCATAGGGGAACAGAGGGATGGCAGATACCGGTAAAGAAAAGAATATATTGAGACAGAAGCAGTAATAACAGGCTGCCGTTTGAGTGATCAGGCGGCAGCTTTTTAGCATCTCAAGATTAAAGACGCAAAACTTCATACAATAAACCATAAAATGGAAACGGAGATAAAGGCCATGATCTTATTTAACAGTAACTGGAGCTTTTTGAAAACGCGGCTTGGAACGGAACTTTCCGATATACAGACACGGATCAGAGAGTTTCAGCCCATTGACCTGCCCCATGACTGGCTGATTTACAATACGCGCAATCTCTATGAAAACAGTACAGGATGGTATCGGAAGGAGATCTTTGTCTGCGGCGGGGAAAATACGGTTTCCACTTGTGATACGAGTCTGCACAATGTGGGAGGGCAGCGGGTTATACTCCGTTTTGACGGCGTCTATATGGACAGCACTCTCTATGTCAACAGGCAGAAAGTGGGGGACTGGAAATACGGCTATTCCGCCTTTGCGCATGATATAACGGAGTATTTAAGGCCGGGGGAAAACGAGCTGCTGATGCAGGTGCGCCACCAGAGTCCCAACAGCCGGTGGTATTCCGGCGCGGGTATTTACCGCAATGTGTGGCTGAAAATATGTCCGGCAGTATATCTGCCCCTGGACGGCACTTATGTGCATACCACCTGGAAGCAGAATGAGGACCGGTGTCTTCCGGGGGCCGCTTCTGGTAAGGCGGGGCAAGAGGGAGACTATTCGGACGAAGGCAGCTATTTGATGGAAATAGAGACGGAATGCGCGGGGGCAGTGGGCGAGAGTACCCAGTGCCACTACAGCCTGTGGCAGAACGGTGTCTGTGTCCGCAATCTGGGCTGGGGGCAGCGTTTTACCCGGGAGGACGGCCAGATTTGCTTTGCCTTGCGGGTGATGCCGGCGGGGCTGGAGGAGTGGGATCTGGAACATCCCATCTGCTATCGGCTAAGAGTATCTCTGTATGATGAGAACATAAAAATGCCGGAGACCGCAGTCCGCACAGGAAAAAACAGCCTCTTGGCGGAGATCACAGCGGCATCTGCGGCCACAGAGCGCGACGATTTGGCAGGACGCGACGTGGCGCTCCTGGACAGCCAGGAGATCACGGTCGGTCTGCGACGGATGGAATTTACTGCGGACCGGGGCTTTTTCCTCAACGGCAGATATGTGAAGGTCCACGGAGTCTGTGAACATCACGATCTGGGCTGTTTGGGAGCGGCGTTTCACAAGGAGGCCATGCGCCGGAAATTCAGGATTTTAAAGGAGATGGGGGTCAACGCCCTGCGCACCAGCCACAACATGCCCGCCCAGGAGGTGATGGAACTGGCGGACGAGATGGGGATTCTGGTGCTGTCCGAGGCTTTTGATATGTGGGAGCGGTGCAAAACCCCCTATGACTATGGCCGGTTTTTTAAGGAGTGGGCCCAGCGGGACGTGCGCTCCTGGATTCGCAGGGACCGCAATCATCCCTGTCTTCTTCTCTGGTCCATCGGAAATGAGATTTACGATACCCACGCGGATGCCCACGGTGAGGAGATTACCCGCCGCCTGGTTTACTATGTGCGCGCCCACGATCCCAGAGGTAATGCCAGAATCACCATAGGCTCCAATTTTATGCCCTGGGAGGGCGCCCGGAACTGCGCGGACATCGTGAAAGTGGCGGGGTATAACTATGGGGAAAAATATTATAAGGAACATCATTTAATGCACCCGGATTGGATCATCTACGGCAGTGAGACGGCCTCGGTGGTGCAGAGCCGGGGCGTGTACCGTTTCCCTCTGGGGCAGTCCGTGCTGGCGGATGAGGACGAGCAGTGTTCGGCTCTGGGCAATTCCAGTACCAGCTGGGGGGCGCGCAGTGTGGAAGCCTGTATTGCGGACGACAGAGACGCGGAGTTTACTTTCGGGCAGTTTTTGTGGACGGGGTTTGACTATATCGGAGAACCCACCCCCTACCACACCAAGAACTCCTATTTCGGCTATATTGACACGGCGGGCTTCCCCAAGGACGCCTACTATCTGTTTCAGGCCCAGTGGCGTCCGGCGGCAGAGTATCCCATGGTGCATCTCTATCCCCATTGGGACTGGAATCCGAGCCAGCTTATAGATGTGCGGGCCTGCACCAACGGGGAGAGTGTGGAACTCTATGTAAACGGACGCTCTCAGGGGAGGCAGTATATTGATCATGCCCGGGGCAGGCGGCTACAGGGGGACTGGCAGGTGCCCTATGAGCCGGGGGAGATCACGGCTGTGGCCTATGACGGAGAGGGCAGGGAGATCGCCAGACAGTCCAGGCATTCCTTTGGGGATGCTGGGCAGTTGGTGCTGGAGGCGGACAGAGAGCGGCTTTCCGGGGACGGAGAAGATCTGTGCTTTGTCACCGTGAGCGCAGTGGACGAACACGGATACCCGGTGGAAAATGCCATGAACTATGTGCGGCTGTCCCTGGAGGGACAGGGGCGGCTGTTGGGTATGGACAATGGGGACAGTACGGATTACGATCCTTACAAGGGCTGCGTGCGGAAACTGTTTAACGGAAAACTTCTGGCGGTGGTGGCATCCAGGCCCGTTTTGGCAGACGGGGACACAGCGACGGATGAGGCGGCAGGCCCGCTGGCTGGCAGTGTCCGGATTACCGTGGAAGGCCGGGGGGTTAAAGCGGCCAGCCTGGAGATTCCTGTGGACCCGGCGGGGCTGCGTCCCGGCGCCTGTGCCAGCGAGGATGTAAGGCAGAGGGCGGACGGCCTGTCTGAGCCCGTGGAGGACGGAAATGTCCGGGAGGCAGAGCGCCAGGCTCCCGGGGACATGAGCCTGACAGCGCGCGGACCGGCCCTGCCGGACACAATCCCGGTCAGAAAGGTAGAATTGTTGACTCCGGAGGGAAATATCCTCAATGCGGAGCGCCGCAGTATCATCATTGAGGCAAGAATCTGTCCCAAGGATGCCACGGACCGGGCGCTGGACTGGAAAGCGGTCAACCAAAACGGCATCCCCATCAGCTACGCCAGGGTGGAGACGTTAGATGCCTGCCATGCCAGAATTACGGCCATGGGGGACGGGAACTTCTATGTGCGCTGCCAGTCCGGGCAAAGCCCCGTCAAGATCATTTCCCAGCTGGAACTTACAGCCCAGGGGCTTGGGCAGGCATTTTTAAGCCCCTATACCTTTATCTCCGCAGGGCTGTTCAGCGATACCATCGGAGAGGTTACCAACGGCAACGAAAAAGGGATTGCCACGGCCAGAGACGGTATCAGCGGCGCGGTATACAGGGACCTGGATTTCGGGGATTACGGTTCCGACGAGATCACCGTACCGGTCTTCGCTTTAAGCGATGCCCGCCATGAGATTGAGATCTGGCAGGGAGTGCCGGAGGCGGAGGGCAGCAGGCTGCTGTTAAACGCCCCCTATCAAAAGCCCTCCCGCTGGAATGTATACCAGGAGGAGACCTGGAAGCTGCCCTGTAGACTAAAGGGCCTGGTCACGGTGGCTTTTCGGCTCCGAAACAGCAAGGTGCATATCAAGGGCTTTTCCTTTACTTATTATGAGAAGGCCTACAGTAAACTCTGGGGAGCGGAGTGCAGCCGGGTGTACGGCGACAGCTTTCAGGTGGAGAGCCGGGCCGTCACCGGTATCGGCAACAATGTGACCATTATATATGAAAACATGGATTTCGGGGAGAGGGGAGCCGGGCAGGTGACGCTGTGGGGGCGTTCACCGCTCCCGGGAAACACCATTCATATCCACTTTACCCGTGTTGAAGGGGCCGTGGAAACCCGGGTGCTGGAGGTGCCGGGCACGGCGGAGTACGCGCCCCAGACCTTTCCTGTGGAGGCTTTGACAGGGCTGGGAACCCTGGAACTGATCTTTCTCCCGGGAAGCAACTATGATCTGGAGGCCCTGCAATTTGTCCGTCGGAATTAATATTCCGGCACACGGGTCTTTCCATAGGCGCTCAAATCTGTTATACTGTATGCAGGCAATACAGGCCTTTCCTTCCAGCTTCCGGCACCTGATGGAACTGCGGCGGTTCCGGAAGCAGCAGCTAAAGATGTATATGGGCGATCTGCTCACGGGGCTGTATACCCCCAATGGATTTTATCGCAAGGTGAACCCGTACACTGGCTGCCGGAGAAAGCGCAAGAGCTGATTTGCCCGTCATTTCCCCGGACATGGACGGGCAGAAGAGGATTAATGATACCCATGGTCATGTACAGGGGGCAGGCCCGCACAGCCTGGGAGATATCATAAGAGGCCGCCTGCGGCAGGAACTTGCGGCCAGGATCGGCGGCGATGGGTTTCTGGCGGCTTTTGTGGGGAAAAATATAGAGGGCCGTGCCCGGGAGATTGTCTGCCGCATGGAACAGGGGATAGAGGAATATAATAAAGTGTCTGGCAAGGAATATAAACGACAGACCGGTATCGGTTCCTATCCGGACTGGGTTTGGGGCCACAGCCTGGACTATTTTCTCAAAAAGGCGGAGGATCTCATATATGCCTGTAAGTACAATCATAAGAAAAGCCGGGGACTGATGCGGGAAGATAAGGCGTAAATCGGTAGCCGCGCCGGTCCGGGACTTTATGGCGACATTTCCCTGACAGATTCGCAGGTCTCTTCACGCCCGCTGTACAGTCGGTCAGAGGCGCCGTACAGGATGGGGACAACGATCCGGCGGCGCGGGGTTTTCTGGTGAAAAAGGCGGGAAAATGGCGATGTAAGAGAGCCGCTTTTTCAAGTTGGCTCTTTTATTATAAGAGAAAATAGGCTATACTATAATGTGCCCGGGCGTAATATCTCGTGTCGGAAGCATGGTCTTTGTTTCCGATATAAGGCGCTATGTTCGATTACAGGAAGACGCGTTTGTCTCCCGCATAATAATAGACAGAAAATAAGAGAGAATGAGGAAAAGGGGAAAGGATTATGATACATACGCTGATACCGGAGGGCTATGCCTCCCTTGTCGCATTTATGGGGATTTTATTTGCGTTTCTGGCGACTATTATCGCCATATCCAGGCTGGGAACTTTCCTGCCCAAGGATGTGGGGAGGGATTTTGCCCATGACGGCAAACTCTCGGCGGGTAAGCCCAGAGGAGCGGGGATTATCTTTGTGCTGGCCTTTGTGGTGGCGGCGGTGCTGGTGATTCCTTTTTCCATGGAGAACGGCATTTATCTGGTGCTGGTGATTGTGAGTATGATGACGGGGTTTCTGGACGATGCCGCCAAAAGTCCCTGGGGGGAGTATAAAAAGGGATTTCTGGATCTCTGCGTGGCTGCTTTGGTGGCGATCACTTTTCTGCACTATAATTCAAGTGTGGTGGAACTGGCCATGTTTGGTGTAAAGTTTACTATGCACCCGGTGGTTTTTGCCCTGCTGACGGTGGTACTTGTGTGGACTTCTGTGAATGTGACCAACTGTTCCGACGGTGTGGACGGACTGTCCGGTACGCTGACGATCATTACGCTGATGACCATTTATTTCATCGATCAGATCAAAGCGCTGGCGGGAGAGTTTTCCTTTATGATCCTGCTCTTTTCAGTGTGTATTCTGGGATATCTCTGGTACAATGCCACCCCCAGCCGACTGCTGATGGGAGATGCCGGTTCCAGAGCCATGGGACTGTTTATCAGTATCGCAGTCCTCAAGACAGGATGCCCGTTTCTGTATATCCCGGTGGCGCTGGTACTGATTCTGGACGGGGGGCTGGGACTATTGAAGGTATCGCTGCTGCGTTTTCTTAAGATTCATATTCTCACCCATGTGAGAACGCCGCTGCACGATCATGTGAGAAAAGTGTGGAACTGGTCCAATACGCAGACGGTTTTCCGCTTTGCCATTATGCAGATTATTCTGGCCGTGGCGGTAATTTACGCGGTGAAGTAGGAGGAAGGGCGAGGGCCTTTAAGTGTAGAGACGAAATCTCCGACAAGAAAGAAGGAAGAATATGTACGATAAATTGACAGAGAGCGATATACGGAAGATGGAGGAAGAGATCGAGCAGCGGAGGCTGGTGGAGCGGCCAAGGCTTCTGGAGGATGTGAAGGAGGCCAGGGCCCACGGGGATCTCAGCGAGAATTTTGAGTACTATGCGGCCAAGAAAGCCAAGAACCAGAACGAGAGCCGGATTCGGTATCTGGAGCGTATGATCCGCACGGCCCAGGTGATCTCTGATGCCTCGGCGGAGGACGAGGTGGGCATGAACAATACGGTGACGGTGGAGATGCTGGACGACGGCAGTGTGGAGAAATACCGGATCGTCACCACGGTCCGGGGTAATTCCCTGGAGGGACTGATCAGCAACGAGTCTCCTCTGGGCCGGGCACTGCTGGGACACAAGGTGGGAGAGGTGGTGCATGTGCAGGTAAATGATTCCATCGGCTATGAGGTCAGGATCAAGGAGATCGAAAATACAGAGGACGATGACAGTGTGGAACTGAGGAGTTTTTAAAAGATGAAAAAGTATTTTCTGTTTGATTTGGACGGCACGCTGACAGATCCCAAGCTGGGAATTACCACCTGCGTGCAATATGCTCTACATAGCTTTGGCATCGAAGAGCCGGACCTGGATAAGCTGGAGCCCTTTATAGGCCCGCCCTTGAAAGAAAGTTTTATGGAGTTTTACGGGATGGATGAGAAGCGGGCGCTGGAGGCTGTGGAGAAATATCGGGAGCGTTTTCGGGATAAGGGACTCTATGAGAATGAGATTTATCCGGGCATGGCCTCGATGCTGAAACTGCTCAGTGACAAGGGCTTTCGTCTGGCGGTGGCTTCCAGCAAGCCCACAGTGTTTGTGGAGAAAATTCTGGAACACTTCGGTATCCGTCCGTATTTCAAGGTGGTGGTGGGCAGCGAACTGGACGGCACCCGCACGGACAAGGATCAGGTGGTGGCGGAGGCGTTGCGGCAGCTTTTTGGCCCTAAGCCCATTCTCCATAACGAAGTATATATGATCGGGGACCGGCGCTTTGACGTGGAGGGCGCCCGGGCTATGAATGTGGAGAGCGTGGGTGTGGCCTACGGTTATGGCGGCATGGAGGAACTGCGGCAGGCCCATGCGGACTACATCGTGGAGAGCGTGGAGGAGCTACAGGACTTTTTGTTGCGGGAGCTGTGCGAGGTGCGCCCAAAGGGCTTTATGGGAAACATTGGGCCTCTGTTGTTCCCTTTTCTGCTGTTTCTGATGATCCGGCAGGCGGCCTCTTACGGGGCTATGTGGCTGGCGGTGAAGGCTGAACCTGCGGTGTCCCCGGGACTTTGGCAGTGGCTCTATTACCGGGAGGCGGAAACGGGGGAACTGGGATATACGGGCAATCTGGGGGCCATTATGAGCGCCCTGTCCTTTGGGGTGGCCGGACTTGCCCTGCTTCCCACGGCGCGTCCCGTGCTGCGGGAGGCCAGAAAGCGTTTGGCGTTAAGTCATCTGCGAAGGGAACGCCCCAGAAACTATCTCATTGCTCTGCTGGTGAGCTGCTGCGCCGTGCTGGGGCTGAATCTGCTGTTTGACCTGACGGGCATTATCGACAACTCCGCAGCTTATCAGGCTGTGGCGGAGAGGCAGCTGTCTGCCGCCCTGGCGGTGGGACTGCTCTGCTACGGCGTCATATCCCCTCTGGCGGAAGAACTGGTTTTTCGCGGCATTGTGTACAATGAGTTAAAAAGAAACTACAGGCTTTCTATGGCTATGCTGATATCCGCCCTGTTGTTTGGTCTGTATCACATGAACCCGGTTCAGGGCGTATACGGATTTATTATGGGGCTGCTGCTGGCGTATCTGTATGAATATTTCGGCAGTTTTCTATGGCCTGCCCTGGTACACATGCTGGCCAACTGCCTGGCTTATATACTGAGCAATACAAACGTTTCGAACACATATATCCACAGCTGGGCCACCGCTGTTGTGTGCGCCGTGGTGACAATAGTGGGAATTAAGCTGCTGAATTTTGACAAAAGAAAGCTGAAAGGTCCCGTTGTGGAATAGTCTGACAATTATATAAAAGGTTTATATTACCATTCGCGGAAAAAGATGTATGGTATACGTCAAGTAAGTCGCAATGAGGTGCACAAAGATCTCATTGCGGCTTTTTGTGTTTCAACGGAAAACAGTCTCGGAACGGAAGGACCCGGGAGGATTTCCAGATGCGCAAAACGCAGCTGGAAATCACTCCCCAAGAAAACTTAAGAGGATCTTAAACAGTTTTACAATTCGTTCAGGTACAGGCTTACCCGACTTTGGATCTTCCCAACGGTCTCCTCTATGCTGAGTACATCCCGGTCAGTTCCATCAGATCCGGGCCCTCCCCGCACATCAGCCGCAGCTCCAGTTCATCTATGGCGCGGCTGGTCGGATCATCGTATGTAACCAGTTCCACCCTGTAGTCTGTGCTCTGGCGATTGTAAAGCCGGATCAGCTCCTTCACGTGGGTATTGATGTTGAAATCATATACCGTTCCCAAAGTAATCACCTGCTTGCCGGGATAGTCCAGGCTGTCCTGAATTGTCACTCTGGCGACAGCAATAAGCATATACGCGGTTTTCTTTGCTGATGGCAATTCCCTCCAGACTTTCCCGTTGAGAGTGGAATGCGGCAGTCAGGTTACCTTCCGGGTCAAAGGCGTAGATACAGTCGGAAGTGCCGTAGGCATATAGATACAGACATCCGTCCGACGTTACGACTCCGCCTGTCAACTGTTCTCCTTTGTTCTCAAATTCTGTGCCCGCATATTCTTTATGGCGCTGTAGAGTCCCCTCTACGTCATAGATATTCAAAAAATAGGCATCCCGTTCCCTGAATTATCCAAACAGATAACACTCCCCGCCTTGACCGGGAATCAGGGCCAGAGAGTCTGTGCCGACCGCCCAGATGCGTAGATCAGGATTATATTCCTTATAGATATCGATTTGGAGGATACGGCATCCCGTAACTTTCTGTTCAGTGTCATAATGACTGCTGGTGAGGTACAGTCAGGTGTCACTGAGGGCATGGCAGTCCAATCGGTCCATGGTTACAGGCAGTTCCAGTTCGTATATTTCCGCTACCGCCACAGGATGACTTTCCATCTCCTCAGAAAGGGCTTCCGGGTGGTCCCGGAAGCCGCAGGCAGTGAGAGATACAAGAGCGGACGTGATTACTGAAAACGCTATTATGTTATCCCTCATTGTTTTTAATCCATAAGGTGATTGAAGACGGTGTCGCTTTTAAGTGGATCTTTGCTGGAATCAGAGCAGCCGGAACAGTTCCGGACCCGATAGGTGGTAGTAGTGGTCTCATGAACAGTGCAATTGATATGTGCTGTACAAGCATACGTACGACAGCTCGTTTCCGTGGTGTTATAAACGCTTACATTTCCGCCGCACCTGGGGCAAACCCCATACCGTGCCTCTACGGCGCAGGCCGGGATGACAAGCTGCAAGCCCATCACCATACACATGGTTATTGTCATTGCGATTTTCTTTATTTTCATTTTCAGTTCTCCTTTAATATTGATGAATAGACGTATGTTGAATGGCATAGCGCTCTCAATTCTCCAATGGAACCACCCTCTTCCTGTGAAACGGGATGAGTCTGTAGTCAGGCAAGATCGCGGTAAAGCCCCCATATGAGAAAATGTCTCAAAATAGCCATCCATTTTCCGTATTTTTCCTATGAGAGAATTCCTCGAAATCAGTTACATAGACCGATGGTGTGTGAATTCTGCCAGATACATGAGCGTTTTGCGCTCTTGAACAGAAATAATGCGGATCTTGGGTAAATTATTTCGTGACAGTTTCTGAGAATACAGACAATGTCTCATCCACTCTATGAAAATCAGTATAATACATTTTAATGCGATTGTCAACTGATCAAATTAACATTTTGATAAAGATACTAAATGGAATATAATGAATATAATGCGTGGAAATCATCTGGACAAAACAGCTGCGTCTGCCGCAGACCCGTCTGTTTACGGAGCAACGAAAGACATCTGTTCCCCAGGGCAGTCATTTATTAGGTGATTGCGAAACCCTGTCCGCAAATGACGAGGCTGGTCAATCTATACAAAAACGGGCTCCAATGCGGTGGCAAGTCGCCCTTATTTTGTATAGATTGCCCATCCTCTGTTTCCAGAAAGCAAGTTTTGCAATTGCCTAAGTCATTTATGGAAGAAGGGAACTGTCCTGGACGGTTATTTCCTGCAAATCCAGGTAGGGGGCCAGCCTTTTGAAATCCGTAGTCAGTTTGTCTCCCCACAGGTAGAGTTCCTTTCGCCACGGATGTCCCAGCATTCCGAAGGACCAATCCCCGGCGATAAAAAAATAGAAATCCCCATTTGGATAATAGCTGGGGAAATAGACATTACAGTCTCTTGCGTCATCATGGTAGTGATAATACAGGGGGAGCCGTTCCCGGGGGTTATAAATGAAACAGTCATGATTCCAGTCCAGCGCATACAGAAATCCGTCCGCCGGAACAATTGTTTCCAATAGGCAATTTACCTGTGTCTCCTGCTCCTGAGTCCAGGGGGCTTCAGGCAGGCGGTATAAGTGATAAGGGTGTGGAAAAGAGAACGGATTCGTACCGTACCGGGGACTGAACTGATATGTATTCAACAGCCGGTCCCACAACCGGTCGTACAATTTTTTGTCCAGTATGACTTCCATCGCGTGGCCTCGCAGATAAAATAGGATGTGTAAAACAGTAATATTTATTATATAGGAGTATGAATGCCAAGTCAACAGCGCTTCCTACATCTGACGCGTCGGAGGCAGGAAGCGTCCGGCGCGTCAGACAGGCTTTAACAGGGAAGCGCAGATGGGCTTACTGATCCGAGAGTACAACCCGTTCGGCTCCGGTACAGGCGATAATGTCTCCCAGGGACTCCTCATAGAATTTCCTGAGATATTTGGGGCAGGAGATGATCAGTTCCGGAACGGTGTCTTTCATGGACATCTGCTTTTCGGATTTATCCTTGCGCACCTTGGCAATGACATCTTCCAGATGCGCGCCGAACGCAAGACAGTCTTCCTGCGTCTGCCCGGCGGTCCAAAGGGTTTGGTGCAGAGAAATTTCCTCTTCGAATCTTCTGTAAAAATTCTGATAAATATATTCCGTCATATAAGGCGTATAGATAGCATACAGCTTTAATATTCCCAGCAGACCGTAGTACACCGCAACCTGACCGGAATATCGCTGCGTTTTCCCATGTTTTTCCGGCTGGTACAGCCTCTCTTTCACAATCTCGATATAGTAGTCGCAGAAATCCCGCCAGAACAGGCTGTCAATCTCATGCCGGGCCTGGCCAATTTCATAGTCCTCCAGCAGTTGAGTGGCTTTTATGGTCGTTTCGCTTACCCGCTGCAAAATCCATCTGTCCACCGGCAGCAGAACGGACGGGTTTTGCTGCGCTGGTTTTGTGAAATCTTCCAACTGCAAAACGGCAAATTTGGCGGCATTGTACAACTTTTGGAGAAACCGTTTGGATATTTTCAGTTCTTCGGCGCTGAAAAAAGTGTCCGTTCCCAACTTGCTGCCTGCCGCCCAGTAGCGGACGGCGTCTGCGGAATGGGTTTCGATCAGGGCCATGGGAGAACTGTCGGCGTTATTTTTGGACTTGCTGATTTTTTCGCCGGGCTTGGCCAAAACATAGCCGGTGATCATAATGTCCCGCCAGGGAATCTGTCCCGTGTGGTACAGGCTCTTTACGATGGTGTAAAACGCCCAGGTGCGGATGATTTCATGGGCCTGGGACCGCATGCTCATGGGGAGGAGTTTCGGAGAGTCGGCGCTGTCCTGGATGCCTGAGAGTTCCCGGTTGATCAGCGGGGTCACGGAAGAGGTGGCCCAGGTGTCTAAAACCGCCTCCTCCGGCACAAAGCTGTCGCATCCGCAGCTACAGGGTTTCAGGGGCCGGCTCTCCAGAGGATTAACAGGCAGCTGGGATTCCTCCGCGAAGACGGGCTGCTGGCAGTCCCGGCAGTACCAGACCGGAAAGGGAACTCCGAAATACCGTTGCCGGGAGATGCACCAGTCCCATTTCAGGTTTTCCACCCAGATCCGGTAGCGGTTTTTCATATGTTCCGGATGCCAGTGGATTTCATCGGCGGCTTTCAGCAGTCGTTCCTTTTCGGACAATACGTCGATATACCATTGTCTGGAGGGAATAAACTCCACATCCTTCCCACATCGCTCGTGGATGGCCACCATATGGCAGAGGAACTCCTGTCTTTCCAGAAGACCTTTTTCCTGTAAAAGGCCGATGATGTGAACTCTGGCTTCCCGGACCTTCATGCCCCCAATAAAAGCCACATCCTCCTGTATTTTGCCGTCCGGCATAATGATTTTCCGGTAGGGCAGACGATGTTTCTGACACCACTCCATGTCGGCGGAGTCTCCAAAGGTGGCGCACATGACCGCGCCGGTGCCTTTGTTCCTGTCCACCGTCTCCTCCGCGAGCACAGGAATATGGAAATCATACAGGGGAACCCGGGCCTGCTGCCCGATATGGTTCTGATATCTGGCATCTTCGGGGTGGACAAAAACGCACACACAGCCCGCCAGCAATTCCGGCCTGGTGGTGGCTATGGGGAGACTGCCCTGGGGCGTTTCGAAGGACAGATAGTTGAAAGCAGTCTCGCATTCCCTTGTCTCCAGTTCCGCCTGGGCGATGGAGGTGCGGCACTCTGTACACCACAGCACGGGGGATTCCTTCATGTAGGCCTTATGGCTCCTGGCCAACTCGATAAAGGATCTCTGGGATACCTTCCGGGAGCAGTCCGAGATGGTCTGGTATTGCAGGCTCCAGTCCACGCTGAATCCCAGCCGCTGCCACAGGCCGCGAAATTCTTCTTCGTAGCGCGCTGCGGTAGCCATACATTTTTCCTGAAAGATACTTCGGGGCAACATATGCGCCCGTATTTTCTCATCCCGCTCCACCAGGCGCTCCGTGGGCAGTCCGTCGTCGTCGAAGCCAAAGGGGTAGAACACATCGTACCCTTGCATCCGTTTAAAACGGGCGATCATTTCCGCCTGGGTGTAGGAAAAGACATGACCGATATGCAGCTTCCCGCTGACTGTCGGGGGCGGGGTGTCAATGGAGAAGACAGGTCCCCGCTTCCCGTGGCGGTAGCGGTAAATGCCCTGTCGGGCCCATATCTGTTCCAGTTCTTTTTCTGTTTTGTGAAAATCGTACTTCTGATCCATAGGGATACCTCCTTATTAATGAACAAATCAGACAAAAAAATCGCCCTAAGCCAAAGCTCAGGGCGAACAACATGTCCGTGGTACCACCTAAATTCAGAAATTCTTCTGCACTCATTACAATACGGGAAAATATACGCAACCATTATCCCGGATGCCGGGAATGGCGGAAAAACCGTGATTTTCCGATATCGCTCCCCTGATAACGGTGGGGATTTCCGTTGGAACCTACTGAGTATATCCTGTTCGGCCCAAAGCTCAAAGGTCACTTCCACACGCCCTTCACGAAAGTTCTCACCTGCCACTTTCTCTCTGTTCATCCGGAAACGTATGTACTTCTCCTCGTCGATGCCTCTTTGTCTGTATTTGTCTTGTGCGGGTCGGGGAAACCGTCTGCGGCCTCCTGTCTCGTAATACGGTTATTATAGCATGTATGTGGAGTCTGTCAAGAGGTGTTTTTGGGTCGTCGTCGCCACGGATCGTTTGCAGTAGCAGAGTAGTTTTGCCTTTTTGTCCCTTGTGTTTACTTATGCAGATCGCTGTTTTGCGAATTGTAAACTGGAAGAAACTCATAGAACAGAAAAGGGCGCCTGGGCAAAAATGTTTTCCGGGGCGCAAAAAACACTTGCCAAACCCGGCAAAAAGCGGTTAAATAGTACTGGAAATGGAAAAAATACGGAAAGGTATGGTTCATAAGAAAATGGCTAACCAATTAATACCCAAGGGATACAAGTCCCAGTTGAATCTATACGAGACCCAGGTGGCGATCAAGACCGTAAAGGACTTTTTTCAGGGGCTGCTGGCGGAGCGCATGCATTTGCTGCGGGTATCCGCACCGCTTTTTGTGGCTCCGGAGTCCGGTATGAACGACAATTTAAACGGTGTGGAGCGGCCCGTGAGTTTCGATATTAAGGAGCAGGAGGGCAGGGAGGCCCAGGTGGTGCAGTCTCTGGCCAAGTGGAAGCGCTATGCGCTACAGAAATACGGTTTCTCCGTGGGAGAGGGGCTGTATACGGATATGAGCGCCATCCGCAGAGACGAAGTCACGGACAATATTCATTCCATCTATGTGGACCAGTGGGATTGGGAGAAAATCATTACCCGGGAGGACCGGAATCTGGACACTCTGAAAGAAGCGGTGCGCACGGTTTACAAGGTGCTTCGCAAGACGGAGAAATACATGGCGATCCACTATGACTATATTGAAGAAATCCTGCCCCATGATATTTTCTTCATCACCACAAGGGAGCTGGAAGAAATGTTTCCCGACTATACTCCCAGGGAGAGAGAATACTATATAACCAAGGCCAAAGGCGCCGTGTGCATCATGCAGATCGGAGACGCGCTGGAAAACGGCGAGCCCCATGACGGTCGCGCGCCGGACTATGACGACTGGGCGCTGAACGCGGATATCGTGGTGTATTATCCCGTGCTGGATATAGCGCTGGAGTTGTCTTCCATGGGTATCCGGGTGGACAGGGAGTCGCTTCTGTCCCAGCTGGAAAAGGCAGGTTGTCCGGAGCGTGCCCAGTTGCCCTTCCAGAAATCCATATTGGATGAGACGGTACCCTTCACCATCGGAGGCGGCATCGGGCAGTCCAGAATCTGCATGTTTTTCCTGCGCAAGGCGCATATCGGAGAGGTGCAATGTTCCCTGTGGCCGGAGGAAGTGATCCGGGAGGCTTTAAAGGTGGGGCTACAGCTGCTGTAGGAGTGGGCCGGGCATATACATGTGGGGGTATGTCGTATGCCCCCGCTCCGGGCCCGGGCGCTCTGCCCTATGAAAAGAGAATCCGACGGGCAAACCGTTTCCGAAGGATAGACGTCCCCGGCGGCATGGGAAGGATGAGCTGGCGGGAGTATCATCCATGCCAACCGTGGTGTAATTTCCGATGAACAGGGCCTGAAAATAGAAATTGGGTATTGACGGATGCCATGGATTATGCTACATTTATTAGGCGAGATGGATATTAGGTCTTTTTTTTATGCCTAAATTATAAAACGTTAGACGGCTGCTCCCGCAGCGGAATGGAGGAAACAATGCGTACAAGAATTACTTTAGCATGCACAGAGTGCAAACAGCGTAACTACAATACCACCAAGGATAAGAAGACTCATCCCGACCGTATGGAGACCAAGAAGTACTGTAGGTTCTGCCGGACTCATACCATGCACAAGGAGACCAAGTAATCGGCCATGGCACAATAAGACGGGCGCAGGTCCGCGTTGTGAAGGCAGAGGCAAGTTTGGAAATACAGGTTCCATGTACCATTTGACGCAGTATCGCAGGCCCGGCCTGTGATATGCGGGAACAGGGGAGTTTGGAAATAGAATTTCCGGACAGGTATTATCGCAGTATCGCGGGGCAGCTCCCCACGATAGGCAGAAAAGAGGTAAGCATGGGAGATTCTGCGGAAAAGACCGCAAAGCCTAAATTTATTGACGGGCTCAAGGCCGAGTTCAAGAAGATTTCCTGGCCTGACAGACAATCTACCTTTAAGCAGTCTGTAGCAGTTGTAGCGATATCTGTAGTTTTGGGAATTATCATTGCCGTGCTGGATTACTTTATTCAGTATGGCGTGAATATCCTGACAACAATTTAGAGCGAGGGTGATTGTATGGCAGAGGCAAAATGGTATGTAGTTCATACTTATTCCGGGTATGAGAATAAGGTCAAAGCCAATATTGAGAAGACCATTGAAAACAACCCTTCTCTGGCGGAGCAGATCCTGGAGGTCAGAGTGCCTCTGGAAGAAGTGGTTGAGATGAAAAACGGCGTGAAAAAGACGGTTCAGCGCAAGATGTTTCCGGGCTATGTGCTTCTGAATATGGATATGAATGACGACACCTGGTATGTAGTGCGCAACACCCGCGGCGTTACCGGGTTCGTGGGGCCCGGAAGCAAGCCGGTCCCGCTTACGGAAGCGGAGATGAAGCCTCTGGGGATCAAGACGGACAATATATCCGTGGATTTCGCGGAGGGAGACAGCATATCCGTCGTGGCCGGCGTCTGGAAGGATACAGTGGGTATCGTTCAGAAGATGGATTATGGCAAGCAGACGGCTACCATCAACGTGGAACTGTTCGGAAGGGAGACCCCTGTGGAGATCAGCTTCGCGGAGATCAGGAAACTTTCTTAAATCAAAGTATTTTCCGGAGGGGATATGGTTTCTTCCGGTGAATATAGCCGCCGGTATTTTGAGACCGGACGGCGATGGGGCTTTGGCCCCGGCAGCATGGGAATATGGCGGCGCAGGACTAAAGGTTGCGGAATCGTTTCCTGCGAGGCTGTGTTTCAGTGGGAGCAAGACCCGGATCGACATAAATCCGAAGTGCTTGCGCCGGATTACCACATTATAGGAGGTGCCACTATGGCAAAGAAAGTAGTAGGATACATTAAGTTACAGATTCCTGCCGGCAAGGCAACGCCGGCTCCGCCGGTTGGTCCCGCTCTGGGTCAGCACGGTGTGAATATCGTTGAATTTACCAAGCAGTTCAACGCCAGGACAGCAGACAAGGGTGATCTGATCATTCCTGTTGTTATCACTGTATACGCGGACAGAAGCTTTAGTTTCGTTACCAAGACTCCGCCTGCGGCAGTACTGCTCAAAAAGGCATGCAACTTAAAGACTGCGTCAGCAGCTCCCAATAAGACCAAGGTTGCTACCATTTCCAAGGACAAGGTTCGTGAGATTGCGGAGATGAAGATGCCGGATCTGAATGCGGCAAGCGTCGAGGCAGCCATGAGCATGATCGCCGGTACTGCGAGAAGCATGGGTATTGTTGTTGAAGACTAAACACTATTGATTGGGAGACAGTTCCGCAGGGATTGTCGCTGGAACCTAGGAGGTATGATAATGAAACATGGTAAGAAATATGTAGAAGCTGCGAAGCTGGTCGACAGAACAACTTTCTACGAGCCGGAGGAGGCGATTGCTCTGGCCAAGAAGACCGCAGTCGCAAAGTTTGACGAGACGATTGAGGTGCATATCAGAACCGGCTGCGACGGTCGTCATGCGGACCAGCAGATCCGTGGGGCGGTGGTGCTGCCCAACGGAACCGGTAAGACCGTGAGAGTTCTGGTATTTGCAAAGGGAGACAAAATAAATGAGGCTGAGGCTGCGGGCGCGGATTATGTCGGCGGTGAGGAGCTGATTCCCAAGATTCAGAACGAGGGCTGGCTGGATTTCGACGTGGTGGTTGCAACCCCCGATATGATGGGTGTGGTGGGCCGTCTCGGTAAGGTTCTGGGCCCCAAGGGTTTGATGCCCAACCCCAAGGCCGGCACGGTAACCATGGATGTCACCAAAGCCATCAACGATATCAAGGCCGGTAAGATTGAGTACAGATTGGATAAAAACAACATTGTGCATGTTCCCGTAGGCAAGGCTTCCTTCACGGAAGAAGCTTTGCAGGAGAATTTCAAGGCACTGATGGATGCCATCGTAAAGGCCAAGCCCAGCGTATTGAAAGGTCAGTATTTGAGAAGCATCACTCTGACCTCCACCATGGGCCCCGGCGTAAAAGTAAGTGTTGCGAAGTTCTGATCTGAGGCCTGTCACAACAGCGTTTTATGGAACCTTCCCTTTTGGGAGGGTTCTTTTTCACCCTGCGTTTGTGACCTGCGGAAATAGAACCGGATTTCTGACAACGGGCAATATGGTGGACAGAAAATAAGAGAGGGGCATCATGGATAAGTTGAGAAAAAGCTATCTGCGACACAGGGATGCAGTGTTGGTCCTGCTGGGATTGTTTGCGGTAAGCATGATCACGCTTCCCTACCTGGTCCTGGGGGAGGGCAGCTATGTCCCAGTGCATGATCAGCTGGACGGAGAGGTGCTGAACTATATGTATCAGGCCAGATATCTGGGGCAGGGAGATTTGATTCCCCAGTTTATGAACGGCATGGACAAGGCATCCATGCTGCCCCCCGCGCCGTTGGGAGTTCTGCTTTACAGGCTGTTGCCTCCCTTTGCCGCCTATGGGCTGATGCACTGGCTTTGCCTGGCGGTGGGATTTCTGGGTATGTACAGTCTGTGCAGGCGACTGGCGGTCAGGCCCGAGGCGAGCTGGGCAACGGCCTGTCTGTTCAGCTATATTCCCTTTTACCCTGTCTATGGATTGGCGGCGCTGGGTCAGCCCATGCTGGTGTTGTGCGCGCTCAGGCTGGGCGGGGGAACAACAGGGACTGACACACACAGGAGGACTTGGGGCAGTGCCACAGGGACTGACACACACAGGGGGACTTGTGGCAGTGCCACAGGGACTGACACACACAGGAGGACTTGGCGCAGTGCCACAGGGACTGACACACACAGGGGAGTTTCTGACGGCAGGGCGGTCGGCACTGCGGAAAAAGTTGTCCCGCAATCTGGCCGCACGCGGAGAAAATCCCCGGGTATGACCGGATGGTATCTTACGGCGGCCCTGTATGGGGCCTGTTCTTCCCTGACACTGGTGGGTTATGTTTGGGTTGCGGCAGGCTTTTTGTGGTCACTTTACCTGGCGATGGCGGGATTTCGGAAAAAGAGCGGTCTCCAACCTGCGCTCCGAGTGGGGGGCGCGGCGCTGACACTGTTGGGCGTCTATCTGGTTACCAATCTGGATCTGCTGCGGGCTCTGTCGGGGGAGAGCTTTACCACCCACAGGCAGGAGATGACGCTGCGGGCTGTGGAGAATCCGCTGGCATCTTTCCGGGAACTCCTTTTCGGTGGGGGATCTTATTCTCCGGTATATTCCACTGGTATACTGGCGGCGGCAATACTCCTGGCACTGGCATTTTCCGTAAAAATGCTGCAAAACAGAAGACAAACCTTAAAAAATCCCGGGCCGGACCGGGCCGGAACTTCCTGTGACGCGCCGAAAATCGGAATTGCGGCTACAGGGAGAATTTCCACATTTCCCAAGTGCTTTACTGCGGCCTGGACCTTGATCGGTTTGCTGGTCTGCGCCGCCTGTCTGGCAGTGATGTGGAACAGTAGCCCCATAATATCTTTGCGGCTGTCCATAGGAGGCGCGCTGCCTTATTTCCAGGCGGACCGGATCTATTGGTGTTTTCCCTTCCTGTGGATGCTTGTGTTGGGGCTGTTGCTGGAGAGTATATGTGGATGGGGGGAGAAAGCACGGAAAGTTGTGGGTATGATCCCGGCGCTCTGCTGCGCCCTGCTTGTGACGGTGGAGGGACTACAGATTTTGCGGGACAGTCCCCTGAATAAGAACGTGCGTTTGATGCTGTCTCCGGACTATCAGCAAATCACCTGGGAGAGTATCTACATGGATGATGTGTTTGCCCGCATAGACCAGGTGATCGGCGCCGAAAAGGACAATTACAGTGTAGTCAGTCTGGGAATCTACCCCTCGGTGGCTCTCTATCACGGTTATACCTGCGCGGACGGTTACTCCAACAATTATGACCTGGCATATAAGCATAGATTCAGGCGGATCATGACCCGGGAGCTGGAAGAAAATCCCGAGTCTCTGCGCTACTTTGACGAATGGGGCAACCGTCTTTACCTGGCGGGCGCGCCCTACGGCATAAATGGCATGGTTTCCAGGGGGCAGTCCCCTTACACGGATCTGGACTATGACCTAAACGCCATGCAGGATCTGAACATCCGTTATCTTCTGGCGGCGGCTCCGGTGGAATTAAGCCGGTCCGCCCAGGAACAGACGAACCTGTGCCTGGAGCTGGTGGAGGGCAGCCCTTTTACGGACGATACGGCCTACTACGAGGTGTGGGTATATCGGATTGCTCCTGATCCTCCGGTGCCCCCCTCTGAGATTTGAGCCTGGGATCAGTAAAAAACTTTCCGAGTGTAATTGCAATGGATGAAAGAGAGCGGTTTTGAAGGAATATGCGGCAGAAAATGTGGCCGGGGCTTTTAAGAAAAAGTGAAAATATTTGCTGTAGAGTCTTGACAAAAATCCCACCATGTGCTACATTACTAACGGTTAATAAACCATGCCGAAGACAGTAGGTTCCGGGGGAGCGGCGCAATGTGCCGATCTTGCAGGAATAAGCGTAGCGCCTACCGAGGAGAGTGCGTTTTTATAGGAAATTGTGCCTCCCTGTCCATGGGAGGCTTTTTGAATATAAGACCTTCCTCTGTCCGCGTATCGCAGGCGCTGCCTGTGATACGGCCCAGATTAGTGTCGGAAGCATAGCTTCCGAATCATCTTTCGGCAACAAAATCTAAAAGGAGGTAGAGAAATGGCAAAGGTCGAATTAAAACAGCCTATTGTGGAAGAGATTTCCGCAGGTATCAAAGACGCGCAGTCCGTAGTTCTGGTGGACTACCGCGGGCTGACTGTTGAACAGGATACCGAACTGCGTAAAAATTTGCGTGAGGCAGGCGTTGTTTACAAGGTTTACAAGAACACCATGATGAACTTCGCGTTCAAGGACACCGCTTTTGAAGGACTGGCTCCATACCTGAACGGTCCCAGCGCGATGGCCTACTCCACCACAGACGCTACGGCGCCTGCAAGAGTACTGGCCGAGTTCGCCAAGAAGGCTGACAAGCTGGAGATTAAGGCTGGTGTGGTTGAAGGAACCGTGTACGATGCCAAGGGTATGGCTTCCATTGCAAGCATCCCTTCCAGAGAAGTATTGATTTCCAGACTGCTTGGTTCCATGCAGTCCCCGATCACCAACTTCGCCCGCGTAATGAACCAGCTGGCAGAAAAAGGCGGCGCGGCAGCATGTGCCGGGGCGTCATCCGAGGAAGCTCCTGCCGCTTCGGAGTAATCCGTAATGTCCGCTGAGGGCTCATCCGCAGGGGACAGAGAACTGTGTAATCCCAAAAGCAGTGGAACTTAATAATCAGCAACGGCCCGGACAGTGCCGGGAATAAATGCCGGCCGCATTTTGGACGGAATTTATTCCGTGGGATAAGGTACTGGCAGGGAAGTTGCGGAACTAATAATCAGCAACGGCCCGGACAGTGCCGGGAATAAATGCCGGACGCATTTTGGACGGAATTTATGCCGTGGGATAGGGTACTGGCAGGGATGTTGCGGAACTAATAATCAGGAGGAAAAGAAAATGGCTAAATTGACAGCTCAGGAATTAATCGACGCGATCAAAGAGTTGAGCGTATTAGAGTTAAATGACCTGGTAAAGGCATGTGAAGAGGAGTTTGGCGTATCTGCGGCAGCAGGTGTTGTAGTGGCAGCAGGCCCTGCGGCGGCGGCAGAAGAGGAGAAGACCGAGTTTGATGTGGAACTGACCGAGATCGGCGCCGAGAAGGTTAAGGTTATCAAGGTGGTTCGTGAGATCACCGGCCTGGGCCTGAAGGAAGCTAAGGATCTGGTAGACAGCGCTCCCAAGATGGTTAAGGAAGCGGCGTCCAAGGACGAGGCTGAGGAGATTAAGAAGAAGCTGGAAGAGGTTGGCGCAAAGGCTACTCTTAAGTAAACCATATCTTTTACGCGGACTCGCTGGTCTCAGGCGGGTCCGCTGCTTTTCATTATTATCCTGTTTTATCCAAAAATCTGCTTGACTCCCTGAAATGTTTGTGTTAGTATGGAAGATGCACTATTGTGGTGTGTTATGCTTATTTTTGACGTGTATATATAGCAGACCAGCGGCAAATAGGCAAATCAAAAAGAACGGGGTGAAATGTCCATGGAAAAAAACAGAATACGTCCAATTGCGAACAGCAAGAACATGCGTATGAGTTATTCGAGACAAAAAGAGGTTTTAGAGATGCCCAACCTGATCGAAGTCCAGAAGGACTCCTATCAGTGGTTTCTGAAGGAAGGCTTGAAGGAAGTCTTTGACGACATCTCTCCCATCGCCGATTACAGCGGTTCCCTCAGTTTAGAATTCGTAGATTTTGAACTGTGCGAAAACGATGTAAAGTATTCCATTGAAGAGTGCAAGGAGAGGGATGCCAATTACGCGGCACCTCTGAAAGTAAAGGTACGTCTGTACAATAAGGAGAAAGAGGAGATCAGTGAGCATGAGATTTTCATGGGTGATCTGCCTCTGATGACGGCCACGGGCACTTTCATCATCAATGGCGCGGAGCGTGTCATCGTGAGCCAATTGGTGCGTTCCCCCGGCATCTATTATGGGATAGGACACGACAAGATCGGCAAGAGACTTTTCTCCTGTACCGTAATTCCCAATCGCGGCGCGTGGCTGGAGTATGAGACGGACTCCAACGATGTGTTTTATGTGCGTGTGGACCGTACCAGAAAGGTGCCTATCACGGTTCTGATCAGGGCGCTGGGAATCGGGACCAACGACGAGATCCGCGAAGTATTTGGCGATGAACCCAAGATCGAGGCGAGCTTTGCCAAGGACACTGCTGAGAATTATCAGGAGGGTCTGTTAGAGTTATATAAAAAGATCCGTCCCGGCGAGCCCTTGAGCGTGGAGAGCGCCGAGAGTCTGATCAACGCCATGTTTTTTGACCCCCGTAGATATGATTTGGCCAAAGTCGGAAGATATAAATTTAACAAGAAGCTCGCGCTGCGCAACCGTATCAGACATCAGGTCCTGGCGGCCGATGCCGTGGACCCGTCCACTGGCGAAGTGGTGGCGGCGGCGGGCACTAAAGTGACTGCGGAACTGGCGGATGCGATTCAGAACGCGGCAATTCCCTTTGTGTATATACAGACAGAGGAACGCAATGTGAAGGTTTTGTCCAATATGATGGTGGACATCACAAGTTTTGTGGACTGTAAGCCCAGGGAGCTGGGGGTTACAGAGTGGGTGTACTATCCGGTGCTGGAGGAGATTCTGGGGGAATTCGGGGAAGATCCCGGAAAGCTGGCCGAGGCTATCAAGAAAAATGTGCACGAGCTGATTCCCAAACATATCACCAAGGAAGATATTTTCGCTTCCATTAATTATAATATGCATCTGGAGTATGGCCTGGGCAACGATGACGATATCGACCACCTGGGCAACAGACGTATCCGCGCGGTGGGGGAACTTTTGCAGAACCAGTACCGCATCGGCCTGTCCAGAATGGAGAGGGTAGTGCGCGAGCGCATGACTACGCATGACGCAGAGGATATTTCTCCGCAGTCTCTGATCAATATTAAGCCGGTGACCGCCGCTGTAAAGGAGTTCTTTGGCTCCTCACAGCTGTCTCAGTTTATGGATCAGAACAATCCTCTGGGTGAGCTGACCCACAAGAGACGTCTGTCCGCTCTGGGTCCCGGCGGTCTGTCCAGAGACCGCGCCGGATTTGAGGTGCGTGACGTACACTATTCCCACTATGGCAGAATGTGCCCCATTGAGACACCGGAAGGTCCTAATATCGGACTGATCAACTCTCTGGCAAGCTATGCCCGGATCAATGAGTATGGCTTTGTGGAAGCGCCTTACCGCAAGATCGACAAGACAGATCCTGTCAATCCCCGTGTGACGGAGGATGTGGTGTATATGACCGCCGACGAGGAAGACAATTATCATGTGGCTCAGGCCAACGAGCAGCTGGACGACGAGGGGCATTTCGTCCGGAACAGTGTGTCCGGTCGTTACCGCGAGGAGACGCAGGAATATCCCAAGGCCATGTTTGACTATATGGATGTTTCTCCCCGAATGGTGTTCTCCGTGGCTACGGCGCTGATTCCTTTCCTGGAGAACGATGATGCCAACCGCGCGCTGATGGGTTCCAACATGCAGCGTCAGGCGGTGCCTCTGCTGGACACCGAGGCTCCTGTGGTGGGTACGGGTATTGAACAGAAGGCGGCGGTGGACTCCGGCGTCTGTGTCGTGGCACCCAAGGCAGGTAAGGTGGAGTATGTGTCTTCCAACCTGATTAAAATTTCCTGTGACGACGGGGAGAAGATGGAATTTCGTCTGTCCAAGTTCTCGCGCAGCAACCAGTCCAACTGCTACAACCAGAAGCCCATTGTGTTCAAGGGAGATCATGTGGAAGCCGGACAGGTAATCGCCGACGGTCCGTCCACCGACGAGGGCGAACTGGCGCTGGGCAAAAACCCCCTGATCGGCTTTATGACCTGGGAGGGCTACAACTACGAGGATGCCGTTCTGCTCAGTGAAAGACTGGTGATGGAGGATGTGTATACTTCCGTTCATATAGAGGAATACGAGGCCGAAGCCCGTGACACCAAGTTAGGTCCCGAGGAGATTACCCGGGATGTTCCCGGCGTGGGAGACGATGCGCTGAAGGATCTGGATGACAGAGGTATTATCCGCATTGGCGCGGAAGTGCGCGCAGGCGACATTCTGGTGGGTAAGGTTACGCCAAAGGGAGAAACCGAACTGACAGCCGAGGAGAGACTGCTTCGCGCTATCTTCGGTGAGAAAGCCAGAGAGGTGCGTGATACTTCCCTGAAGGTGCCGCATGGCGAATACGGGATCGTGGTGGACGCCAAAGTGTTTACCAGAGAGAACAGCGATGAGCTTTCCCCCGGCGTAAACATGGCGGTCCGCATTTATATAGCGCAGAAGAGAAAGATTTCCGTGGGAGATAAGATGGCGGGTCGTCACGGAAACAAGGGTGTGGTTTCCCGTGTGCTGCCGGTGGAGGATATGCCCTATCTGCCCAACGGACGCCCTCTGGATATCGTGCTGAATCCCCTGGGTGTGCCGTCCCGTATGAATATTGGACAGGTACTGGAGATCCATCTGTCCCTGGCAGCCAAGGCTTTGGGATTCAATGTGGCGACGCCCGTGTTCGACGGCGCCAACGAGAAGGACATCATGGACACGCTGGACCTGGCCAACGACTATGCAAACTTGCCCTTTGACCAGGCGGAGGCAGAGCAGTGGAAGACGGAGGGGAGAGATACTGCCCCTGACGGGAGATCCTGGAACGGCGATACCTTTGAGAGCCTGCACAGCGAGGAACTGCTGCCCGAGGTAATGGGGTATCTGTCTGAGAACAGGGAGCACAGGGAGGTCTGGAAGGGCGTTCCCATCTCCCGCGACGGCAAGGTGCGTCTGAGGGACGGTCGTACCGGCGAATATTTTGACAGTGCGGTAACAATCGGTCACATGCACTATTTAAAGCTGCATCATCTGGTGGATGATAAGATCCATGCCCGTTCCACCGGCCCATACTCTCTGGTTACGCAGCAGCCTCTGGGCGGTAAGGCCCAGTTCGGCGGACAACGTTTCGGAGAGATGGAAGTGTGGGCGCTGGAAGCCTATGGCGCTTCCTACACTTTGCAGGAGATTCTGACCGTGAAGTCAGATGACGTGGTGGGGCGTGTGAAAACCTATGAGGCCATCATCAAGGGAGATAATATCCCTGAGCCCAGCATTCCGGAGTCCTTCAAAGTGCTTTTGAAAGAATTGCAGGCCCTGGGGCTGGATGTGAGAGTGCTGCGCGATGACAACACGGAAGTGGAGATTGCGGAGACGATTGATTACAATGAGACGGATTACCGCTATGAGATGGAAGGCGACCGTAAGTATGATGACAACTATGATGGCAACTCTCTGGGAGAGATGGGCTATCAGGCACAGGAATTCGACGATGAAAGCGGCGAGTTGATCAATGCGGATGATGATTTCAGCGATGACGACTATGCCGACGAGGGTTATGACGAGTCAGACGAAGAGTTCTAATACAGTTATAAACGAATATTGGAAGGGAGTGCCATAATGTCAGAAACAAAGAATGAAGCATATCAGCCTATGACGTTCGATGCCATCAAGATTGGCCTGGCTTCTCCGGAGAAAATCCGCGAGTGGTCCCGGGGCGAAGTGATGAAACCGGAAACCATCAATTACAGGACATTGAAGCCTGAACGTGACGGCCTGTTCTGCGAGAAGATTTTCGGCCCCAGCAAAGACTGGGAGTGTCATTGCGGCAAATATAAGAAGATCAGGTACAAGGGCGTTGTCTGTGACCGCTGTGGCGTGGAAGTAACCAAGGCCAGTGTGCGCAGGGAGCGAATGGGCCATATTGAACTTGCTGCCCCGGTATCCCATATCTGGTATTTCAAGGGTATCCCCAGCCGCATGGGTCTGATTTTGGATTTGTCTCCCAGGGTGCTGGAGAAAGTGCTGTATTTTGCCTCCTATATCGTTCTGGATCCGGGAGAGACCAGCCTGGATTATAAGCAGGTGCTTTCGGAGAGAGAGTATCAGGACGCAAGGGAGACTTTCGGCAATAAGTTCCGCGTGGGCATGGGTGCGGAGGCGATCAAGGAGCTCCTGCAGGCCATTGATCTGGTCAATGAGTCGCAGGAATTGAAGAGCGAGTTACAGGACTCCACAGGTCAGAAGCGCGCCCGCATTATCAAGAGACTGGAAGTGGTGGAAGCATTCAATGAGTCCGGCAACAGGCCGGAATGGATGGTGTTGGACACCATCCCTGTGATTCCGCCGGATCTGCGCCCCATGGTGCAGCTGGACGGCGGCCGTTTCGCCACATCCGATTTAAATGATCTGTACAGAAGGATTATCAACAGAAATAACCGATTAAAGAGACTGTTGGAGCTGGGCGCTCCCGATATCATTGTCCGTAACGAGAAGCGTATGTTGCAGGAGGCGGTGGACGCGCTCATTGACAACGGCAGAAGAGGCCGTCCCGTAACCGGTCCCGGCAACAGGGCGCTTAAGTCTCTGTCCGATATGTTAAAGGGTAAGGGCGGACGTTTCCGTCAGAACCTGCTGGGGAAGCGTGTGGATTATTCCGGTCGTTCTGTTATCGTGGTGGGACCGGAACTGAAAATTTATCAGTGCGGTCTCCCCAAGGAGATGGCGATTGAACTGTTTAAGCCCTTCGTGATGAAAGAACTGGTATCCAAGGGCATCAGTCAGAATATTAAGAATGCCAAAAAACTGGTGGAGAGAATGGACACCCAGGTGTTTGACGTGCTGGAGGAGGTCATCAAAGAGCATCCCGTGATGCTCAACCGCGCCCCTACCCTGCACAGACTGGGCATTCAGGCGTTCGAGCCCATCCTGGTGGAAGGTAAGGCCATCAAGCTGCACCCGCTGGTGTGTACCGCTTTCAACGCGGACTTTGACGGCGACCAGATGGCGGTACATCTGCCTCTGTCCGTGGAAGCCCAGGCGGAGTGCCGGTTCTTACTGCTGTCCCCCAACAATCTGCTCAAGCTTTCCGATGGCGGTCCCGTGGCCGTACCCTCTCAGGATATGGTGCTGGGTATTTATTATCTGACCCAGGAGAGACCTGGCGTGCAGGGCGAGGGCAAGTACTTTAAGAATGTGAATGAGGCGATTCTGGCGTATGAGAATCAGGTGATTACCCTGCATTCCCGCATCAAAGTGCGGGTGACCAAGAAGACAGCGCAGGGCGAGGTGATAAGCGGCAATGTGGAGTCCACGTTGGGACGTTTCCTGTTTAATGAGATTTTGCCCCAGGATCTGGGTTTTGTGGAGAGAAACAGTCCGGAGGATTGTCTGAAGCTGGAAGTGGATTTCCATGTGGGAAAGAAGCAGCTTAAGCAGATTCTGGAGAAAGTTATCAATACTCACGGCGCGTCCCGCACAGCGGAAGTGTTGGATGACGTGAAGTCTATCGGCTATAAGTATTCTACCAGAGCGGCTATGACCGTATCCATTTCTGATATGACTGTGCCCGCGCAGAAGGCGGAGATGCTGGCCAGCGCGCAGGCCACCGTGGATAAGATTGCGGCCAACTATCGCAGAGGATTGATCACCGAGGAGGAGAGATACCGCGCGGTGGTAGAGACCTGGAATGAGACGGATAAAGAACTGACAGACGTATTGCTGGCGGGTCTCGATAAATATAACAATATCTTTATGATGGCGGACTCCGGTGCCCGTGGTTCCAACCAGCAGATTAAACAGCTGGCAGGTATGCGCGGACTGATGGCGGATACCACCGGTAAGACCATCGAGTTGCCTATCAAATCCAATTTCCGTGAAGGACTGGACGTACTGGAATACTTCATGTCCGCGCACGGCGCCCGGAAGGGCATGTCCGATACGGCGCTGCGTACTGCGGATTCCGGTTATCTGACCCGCCGTATGGTGGATGTGTCTCAGGAGCTGATTATTCGTGAGGTGGACTGCGCGGAGGGCAGAGACGAGATCCCCGGGAATGTGGTGAAAGCCTTTATGGACGGTAAGGAGACCATCGAGGGCCTTAAGGACCGTATTACCGGCAGATATTCCTGTGAGGATATCTTCGACCGGGACGGCAACATGATTGTGAAGCACAACCACATGATCACCCCCAGTCGCGCGGCGAGGATACTGAGCGTGGGTGTGGATGCAAAGGGTGAGCCTGTGGAGGCAGTGAAGATCCGTACCATATTGACCTGTCGTTCCCACAACGGGATCTGCGCCAAGTGTTATGGAGCCAACATGGCCACCGGCGAGGCGGTGCAGGTAGGTGAGGCAGTGGGCATTATTGCCGCCCAGTCCATTGGGGAACCGGGAACCCAGCTGACGATGAGAACTTTCCACAGCGGCGGTGTGGCCGGTGACGATATCACCCAGGGTCTGCCCCGTGTAGAGGAGTTGTTTGAAGCCAGAAAACCCAAGGGCCTGGCGATCATAGCGGAGTTCGGCGGCAAGGCTGAGATCCGTGACACCAAGAAGAAACGCGAGGTGGTGATCACCAACGAGGACACCGGCGAGAGTAAAGCCTATCTGATCCCCTACGGTTCTCGCATCAAAGTGGTGGACGAACAGGTGCTGGAAGCCGGAGACGAGCTCACAGAGGGGAGTGTGAACCCTCATGATCTGTTAAAGATCAAGGGTATCAAGGCCGTGCAGGATTATATGCTCCGGGAGGTACAGAGAGTGTACCGTCTACAGGGCGTTGATATTGCGGATAAGCATATTGAAGTGATTGTGCGGCAGATGATGAAGAAGATCCGAATCGAGAACAACGGAGACGCGGAGTTCCTGCCCGGCACGCTGGTGGATGTGTTGGAGTATGATGATATAAACGAGGAACTTATTGCACAGGGCAAAGAGCCTGCGGAAGGCAAGCAGGTGCTGCTGGGAATCACCAAGGCGGCGCTGGCCACCAATTCCTTCCTGTCGGCCGCATCCTTCCAGGAGACCACCAAAGTGTTGACGGAGGCCGCGATCAAGGGCAAGGTTGATCCGCTGATCGGTCTCAAGGAGAATGTAATCCTTGGTAAGCTGATTCCCGCCGGTACCGGTATGAAGAGATACCGCAATACCCGGCTGAATACAGATTATATCCGTCGGGTTACCATAAAGGAAGATCCGGCAGTGATTTCGGAGGAGGACCCGGAAGAGGATATCCTGATGGATGACGAGGCATTGCTGGAGGCGATGGATGACGAAATGGAAGGCGAATTGCTGGAAGTGGATGAGGACGAGGATGGATTCGAGGAATTAGACGAAGAGTTGGATGAAGAGAACGAGGCATCTGACGAGGAAGAAGCCGCCGAGGAAGAGTTGGCGGCAGTTGAATAAGGATCACATGATACAAGGGCTGAACCCGTAGGGGGTCGGCCCTTGTTATTTCCTGACAATGGCATCCTTGCGCTATCGATGCTCATTTAAATATAACTGAACCCTGTTTTGAATGATGCCTGCCACCTCCGCAGCATCCCTGTCTCCGGAAAAATAGTTGCCGCTTTCCTCCAGAATGATTTCCGCAATAGCATCTGTATCCACGGCTTTACCAACACTTCCCTCCATGATTGCGTTAAATTCCTCAATTCTGTAGTCCCCTTTTGGGCCGGGCGTGAGCTCCTTCATCATACCGTTCCCATATTCAATATACATCCCGGAAATTCCCCCAATGGAATGCTGTGTGAGCCGATGGTCCAGCATATCCCGCCTCACAGGAGTCGATGCGAATAGAGTATATTGTCTGTCGTAGCTGAGTAGCTCCTCCAACAGCATCCCAACCTCTTTGGCATGCGTTGTCTCCCTGTTTACCACCAGAAGTCCTCCGTTGTTCCAGTAAGTCCCGCTCTTCCCTGTGGTGGGGAATCCAACCACATGATACTCTTCGCCCAGCGTGCTTTTGAAGTCTTCAAAATTTCCTATATTCACTGGTATCATCATAGCTGTCCAGTCTTTCTCCGGATATAGCGACTGCGCTTCATTAAAATCGAAGGACTTCTCGCATTTTCCCGCAAGTTCAAGAGTCCGGATAAACAGTGGATTATCAAAATTACAGGTTCCTTTGTCCAGATCCAGAAAAGGGGAGTCCGCCAGACTTTTCAGAGCCAGCCAGGAAAGCGCATCATATTTGTCAAATGCCAGATGGGACATAAGGGGATACTGCTTCTCGGGGTGTGCTTCCAGCACGTCCAGCGCCTCCTCAAGTGTCCAGTGGTTTTCAGCCCATATGTCGTTCGATACAAGCATAGATTCTACCCGGGCTTCCAGGGGAATCCCTGCCAGGATTCCATCAACAGTTCCGATCTCCCGGGCGGCAGGCCACAGCGCTCCCAGGGTTTCATCCGAAATCAGTCCCGACAAATCTGCCAGGACACCTTTTGCCTGCAATATGCGCATTTCAGATATGGAGACATAGTACATGTCCGCTCCCTGTGCGGACATAAGTTCTGCCATGGCCCGGTTCCAGTAATCCTCTTTATTTTCTTCGGGATACTCCAATATGGCGGGACAATCGGGGTTTTTTTGAGAGTAGGCGGCAGCGCCGTCTTTTATGTAGTTTGAAAATCCACTTCTACTTAGAAGACGTATTGCTTCCTTCGCAGGCTTCTCTGTGTCCAGCCTACAGATTACAGTTTCTCCGTTCTTACTGCCCAGAAATTGCGGTTGCCCCTCCGCCCCTATGACCATTCGAACCAGATGTTCCGACTTCCTGTCCCCATCCAGACCCAACTGCGGATAGTACATACATTCTTCCACAGAGCCAGTGCGGATATCGCAGCGCGTCAGTTCATCTGCCCCGTTCACATAATACAGATGCCCGTCCTCCCCAGGGGTCCACAGCCAGGCGTTTGTCAGATACTCACTTTCCAGAAGCGTATGCGGAGTGTTCTTTTCTATGTCAAAGGTTTGCAGCATGATTCTCATCTGCTCTTCATTTGACCAGGAGAAGACGGGACTGCCGTCCGGCAGTTTCATGGCCCATTTAACGCCGGTATATCCGTCGCCAGGGGTCAAGCCCCCTATGATTTTCCCGTCAGGATCAAGTACGCTGACTTGGTTTCCCCTCCCGAAATATGCCTGTCCGGAAAGGAGGTAATAGTATCCTGCCCCGTCCACATAGGCTTTATCATAGAGTATTCCCATCTCCACATCCAGTTCCTCCAAAGCCGGATACAGATCTGTCACAGATAATATTTCTCCTTCCGGGCTTATATGTACGGCCAGGTAACATCCCTGCGTAAGGCTTTGGTCTTGCTGTCCTTGAAGGAACAATACCAGTTCCCGCTCGTCTTGCACATCAAAGGCAGCCACGATAAAACCTGCTATCCCGTATTCTGCGGGAGACGGTAGTTGTATCGGGCAGCGCGCAATCTCCCTGTCTGTGCCGTTATAGCGGCTCATATAATAAAAGGATTCCCGGTTTTCGCCCTCTTTCCGATAAAAGGATTCCAGGCCGTAGATGGTGTTTCCAAGAGCACAGTATGTCACGGAACGCCCATCATACGCCTCCGCAGGTTCCACATCCAGGCCATGGATCTCCTCCGTCAGATACAGAGGATGCAGGGAGGAGGCTCCCATGTTTTTGTTATGAATCCATTCTTTTTCCGTCCAGTATGTATCCGAACGCGTAGCCTGCATGGAAACGGAATTTGTCTCCTCCCCGGTATTCTGATCTTCCCGCTGTCCACAGGCTGCCAGGAGTAGCAGAATCAGCAGAATCAGGACTGTAAACGATCTCTTCACATTTTGACTCCTTCCTCATAGGCAATGATATCCGGCACAAAACAGGCGATTTATGTCTCATGCCGGATATCAAACATATAAATCAATTAGTTATGGTTCGTGCTATGATCCTCGATCCTGATCCCGCCTCCGCGCCGCAATCGAGGCATATCGCCACATAAGTGTATGTACCTTTATTGACCGTACACCCCTTGGTTATTCCATCGGGTCCTGTGTAGGAATGGTGATAACCACCTGTTACCGTGCTGGATGTTATGCGCAGTCCGGTAAGACCATGCTTACATCTCTCTTCCTTCGCCTCTGTCTGCACCGTAGCACTGCCGAACAGCAGTACTGCTGCCAACAGCGATGTAAAATTCTTCTTCTCATATACATTTCTCCTCTATAGGTTGTTGTATTACAAAAATATTGTTGATAATTAAATATTTTCGTAACGTTTAATATAACACACCAAGCGCGAACTGTCAAATGCAAAATATAGCGCCATGGTACTGCGGCGCTATAAACTTGATCGTGAACAGCGTATAGGAGGCAGTATAATAAGCACTATGTGCCGGAACGAAACGGATCAAAACAATCGCTGTGAGCAGATTTGAATAGAAACAGGTTCCCTATCATTTGGAGTACGCTGGAGGCCTGAAAAATCAATGAATTAGCAGAGGCGAATTATCTTCTTCCACATCGGAACTGTCGGTGAGAACCTGCCAGGAGGTGATGCGGTAAAAAGGGTCTCCCTCCTGTTGCGGATAGAGAATATTGACAGTGACGGACAGGGTTTGGAGATCGGAAATCGTGATTGTATAAGTCTTGTTGCGGCCTACTGCCATAAAATACTCCTCCTCGTCAAAACTGTTTTCATAGACGGCGGTCAGAGTGTCGTCCAGATTGGCAATATTTTCCTGAACCAGATTGCAGGCCTCATAGTATGCAGTCGTCCGTTCCACCACTCGTCTGCTCAGTTTGGCGTCCGCATGGGCGCTGACAATGGACAGGGTGGCAAAGGAGATCAGGCAGAGAATCACAAATATTAGCAGAATGGAAGAAGAACCTACATTTACATGAAATTCGGGTCCGTTTTTTTTCTGAAAGCGCATGGGAAGGATTCCTTTCTGGGTAGATTTTTGCCTGTTTGTTCCAGACACAAGTTCTGTGCTCCATGCCGGATCACCTACAGACATTCCCGTATGGACCAGAGCTTTTCGGAAACAAGTGTCTGGAAAAGTGCTATCGTATGTGGGGGATATGCAGATCCACATGCAGGGTATAGAGCGGGACATCCGCATTGTCCAACCTGGACACATGGATTTCTGCGGACAAGGTGCTGCCGGACTCCGGGGGCATATTACATGTCAGATCAGTGCGGTAGCCGTTTTCTTCCAGAGACAGGTGCCTGCCGTCTTCTGTCAGCAGGCTTCCGGACAGCAATGTCTGCAATGTATGTAAGTCACCGTTGCATCCGGTGAAGGCCTCCGCCATATTCTGGGCATAGTTCACGGCGTAATTCTGATCCACGGTCTGGGCGGACAGAGCGTGGGCTTTGACAAACAGGCGGATGCATACCGTGCTGGCCAGAGAAAAGAACAGCAGTGCAATTATAAGTTCCATTAAAAAGAGCGACGATTTGGAGTGCTTCAAAAGGGCATCCTCCTTTCAGGATAAACAGGCCCGACAATTCATCAGTTCTGATTCTCATGGTGGCATCGTAAATTCCGCCTCCGGTGAGTGTGCTTCTACCGGCTGCGGAGAGAGATATACAGTTCTTTTTGGGTGTCGTCTTCTAAAGTCAGCGTAATGTGCAGCAGACTGTCTCCGGCCATCTCAGGTTTCCAGTCCCTGAGAGAAAGAATTTCCCGTCCTGCGGAAAGGGGATCGGAACCGATATCGCTTCCCTGGCGCATAAACAGCTCCCGCAGGCTTCCCTCATGGAGATAAAGATAGGTGGCATAGGGGACACCATTGATTTCCCGGTTCAGTACCAGTGCGGTATTGCCTTCCAGTTCCCCGATGACAATGTTGTCAGAAAGGTCATTCTGCCGTATTTTTTCCGTCAGATAGGAATAGGCGGTACGGGCGTTGTAATTGTCGTCCATATAGCTTACGGTCTGTCTGTAAACATTGGCCCCCAGAATTACGAGGACCAGCGCGGAGAGTGTAAAAACCACAAACAGCGCCAGCACAAACAGCACATCTACAATATGATTTCTTTCCTGTTTTGTATTCATAGCAGACCTCCGCTCCATCTCTCCGCTATTTTACGGGCAGAACCACGACCTCGGGCATCAGATTGGCCCCTACGGACTGATAGTCTACCAGAAATTTGCTTTCATCATAGGTCAGGCCATAGTGCTCTCTCAGATAACGCAGGCTGGGCGGGTACATGCCCTCCACGGCGTAACACTGGGCGATGCTGCGAAAAAGGGCGGTCTCCAGGCTCTCCTGCTGCTTGGCGGCAGTGGTGGCGCTGACAGACTGTACTCCCTGTAGGAACAGCAGTAGGATCAGTATCCCTGTCAGCAGGGGGAGCAGGCTGATCAGCCGGGGTAAAAATCCCAGCGGGGTGGGATTAAAACGATTGTTGCGCATAGGCGCCTCCTGTTTCATGTGATAAGATTATCCGATGCTGGACATTATGCCCATCAGCGGCAGGATTACGGACAGCAGGATAAGCCCCACAATGACGGAGAGTATGATCACTAAAGTGGGTTCCAGCACGGCGATGATGGACTGCATCTTCTCATCGGTCTCCCTCTCGTAGGAATCCGCGATTTTCTGCATGACGGTGTCGATATTGCCGCTGCGAAAGCCGATGGCAACCATGCGGGAATGTACATTGCTGAAAATCTCAGACTCCACCAGAGCCTCAGACAGGTTATCTCCCTTGCGCAGCCGCTCCTTACAGCCCAGAATCTGGTCATGCATCCTGGCATTGCCTACCAGCTGGGCCACCATGTCCAGGCTGCTGAAAGTGTCAATACCGCTGCTGAAAGTCATGGCCAGACCGCTGGCAAAGCGCTGACAGGCATATTTTTCATAAAAACCTCTTGTAGGAGGAAACCAGTTTAAAAAGCGTGTGTTCAGCCTTTTCAGCGCCGGAATGCGGGTGAAAGCAAAGTACAGAACCAGCGCCGCGCAGATAAAGACCAGCAGACCACCGGAATACCGGTTCAGGGTATTGCCTAGGTTCATCAGGGAGGCGGCCAGTCCGCCTATATCGCTGCCCAGTTCGGCAAATACCTGGCTGAAAATCGGCAGCACCCTGCTCATGAGCACATAAATGACTACAAACATCATGACAATCATGATCAGCGGATAGGAGACTGCCTGCTTGATATTTTTGCGGATATTCTCTTCTTTTTCATAGTAGACAGCCAGAGATTGGAGACAGCTGTCCAGTTTGCCGGATTCTTCTCCCAGAGCGATCAGGCGCAGACAGTAATCCGGAAAGACGCCCACGCTCTCCAATGCCTCATGAAAGCTGGTGCCCTTTTTGCAGACATCCCAGATACCCTGAAGAATCTCCCTGCCCTGTTTGTTTTTCATATCGCTTAACAGGATGCTCATGCTTTCCACGGGTGTGATTCCGGCCTGAATCAGCATGGCTGTCTGGGAACAAAATGTTGTGATCTCAGCCTGTGTAAGAATTCTTTTTGCTTTCATGTGCATTCTCCTTAATTTTTTCCACATATTTATGAGCGCCAAAGAGGGCGGCCAGAAGCCGTTTCCCGGGACTTGCCACCGGGTTATGGGAATATGCCGATAGGAACCTTATTAGTAGACATATCTGACGGTGTAGTTGGTTCCGTCCCCGATAAATTCCCTGACCTCTTGCTCACTGTTGCTGGCGGCGTAAGTGGGGTCCATCAGATTCCAGCTGGAGCCGTCAAATTCCACGATGCCGTTGACCCATCCCACATCGGTGAGATAGACACTCACCCAGGCATGATAGGCCATAGAGGCATAGCCGACTTCCAGGCGGGTGGGAATATGCTGTGTGCGCAGCATACAGGCCATCAGAGCGGCGTAGTCCAGACATATGCCCTTGCTGTTGTCCAGAGTGGCATCAATATCGGCAATATAGCCGGACAGGGCACCGCTGGTGATCTGCCCGGCCTTATCGTAGTCGTATTCGATATTCTCAATAATGTAGTTGTACACGGCGGACACGCATTCCAGATCGGAGGAAGCGGTCTCACATAACTGCGCCGCCAGTTCCACCGCGCGGGTGTCCGCGTCATAGTTCACATAGGTATTGGGAGACAGATAAGGGCTGAAGGGATCGGATATGGAGACCTCCAGATTTACCTCGTAGCTGACGCTGTACACTTTTCCCTGTATATTTTCATTGACCGTGACAGTGTAGTCGCCGTCCCCCGCTGTCAGGGGAATGGCCTGAAACTGTGCCGTGTTCAGATTGTAGTTGCAGGTGTGGGAGCCCGGCCCTATGACCTGCAATTTTACCTTGGAACAGCTCCCCGTGTAGTTGACCATGATATATCCCTGATCCAGATTGGACGCGTCAATAGTGGTCACATCGTTGCCGTAGGTCACTGTGCCGGGAGCCGAAGGGGCAGGGCAATAGGGGGTATTATCCCTGAGGGGTACGAAAGGAGAGGGCTCCGGCGTGGCGGTGGGCGACGCTGTGGGTGTAGGGGCAGCGTCGGGGGCCGTGGATTGTGAGGGGGCTGCTGACGGGACAGGATTCCCCTGGGAGCCGTCAATGTCTGGAGAGTCGGAACTATTCTGGGAGCCGTCAGCGCCCGGAGAGTCGGAACTATTCTGGGAGCCGTCAGCGCCCGGAGCGTCGGAACTATTCTGGGAGCCGTCAGCGCCCGGAGCGTCGGAACTATCCTGAGAGCCGTCAGCGCCCGGAGCGTCGGAACTATCCTGAGAGACGTCAGAATCCAAAGGGCCGGAAGCCTCCTGGGAGCCGTCAGTGGCCGGAGAAGCAGAGAACTCCGGGGAACTGGTGGCACCGATCTGTAGAGCCCCCATGATGCCGGATTGTTCCTGGGGTGGTTGCTCGGCGGAGGGAACGGATATGGAAGTGGCGTCTCCGCAGCCGGTGAGCAATGTAATACATATACCATATGAAATTAGCTGTACAAAAGCATTTTTTTTCATACCTGGTAAAAATATACCTTTCCTGTGTGGGCAGCCTGGTGGAGCCGCGACAATATATCGGCAAGAATCCTCTGGTTATCCCTTTAATTTCCGGGCCAGATGCTCTTTGCCGGAGGCAATATAACGCTTTATGGTGCTGCGGCTTAACTTCATGGAGCCGGCAATCGCTTCCAGCTTCATGCCGTTATAATAGCGCATGACCAAGACCGCCCGTTCGTGGGAGGGCAGTTCGTCCATGGCTCTTCGAAGTCTGGCAATTTCGTCCAAATGCAGAATCAGGGCCTCCGGGTCGGAGTGAGGGCGTTCATCCCGCGCAAGTTCCAGCAACTCCGGGTCGGAGAAATCCTGGTGACCATATTGTCTTTGTCGGATGTCATAGCACACATGAAAAGAAATCCGATTCAGCCAGGCGATAAACAGGGTGGGATCGCTGAGTTTATCAATATTGCGGAAAGCGGAAACATAGACTTCCTGCATGGCATCCTGGGCCAGGTAGTCATCTTTCAGGTAATGTCTGGCATAGTTGTATACCTTATTATAAGTAAGAGCATATAACTCGGCAAAGGCATTTATGTCACGCCGTTTAAAACGGAGAACGAGCCCGGCCAGATATTGGTGATTCGGTTCCGGCATGTGGTTTCGCCCCCTCCCTGATTAAAGAACGGCATCCGATTGTCCGGTGTCATACCCGGTAAAACGATTTCTATCCCCCATACGGTCAGCAGTTATCCCGGATCATTTTTATTATAAAAAAAAGTGAACCTTTTTTCAAGATATCCCTGTCTTTTTTTATATATTTGTGATATATTTGATGACAGACTATACTTGTTTTGCGATATACTGTGCCTGGTGGCGCAGGAGGATTGTGGGGATGCAAACGGACAGGCTGTATATTGGAGAGGGAATCTGAAAAAGCTAAAGGAGACGTTTGGACGGCGCAATCGTTTGAGAACAGAGAGAAAAAGAGGAGTTTTAATAAAGGAGGACGAGATGAAAGCTCTGGTGACAGGTGTAAAGGGCCAGCTTGGCTATGATGTGGTAAACGAGCTGGAAAAGAGAGGAATAGAGGCGGTGGGAGTGGACATCCAGGAGATGGATATCACTGACGGCGCCAGCGTGAGCAGGATAATCTCACAGGAAATGCCGGACGCGGTGATCCACTGTGCCGCCTATACGGCAGTAGATGCCGCTGAGGAGAACGAGGAACTGTGTCGCCGGGTTAATGCGGAGGGCACCCGGAATATTGCAAAGATATGTAAGGAACTGGATATCAAAATGATCTATATCAGCACGGATTACGTGTTCAGCGGTCGAGGTGAGAGATTCTGGGAGCCGGAGGACGAGCGTGAACCCCAGAGCGTCTATGGACAGACCAAGTACGAGGGGGAACTGGCGGTGCAGGCACTGCTCGAGCGTTACTTTATCGTGCGCATTGCCTGGGTTTTTGGCGTAAACGGCAAAAATTTTATCAAGACGATGTTGAAATTATCCGAGAATCATGACACCATAACGGTAGTCAATGATCAGTTTGGCTCTCCCACCTATACTTATGACTTGGCCAGATTACTTGTGGATATGGTGCAGACGGAGAAATACGGGATCTATCACGCCACCAATGAGGGAATCTGTTCCTGGTATGAGTTTGCCTGCGCCATTTTCAAGGAGGCGGGCATTCCCATGACGGTGAAGCCGGTGAGCACCGCAGAGTATGGGGCCAAGGCAAATCGTCCGGCCAACAGCCGCATGAGCAAGGACAAACTGGAGGAGAGCGGTTTTGAGAGACTGCCGACATGGCAGGACGCGCTGAAAAGATATCTCGACGTTATTTTAAATCGGTAGACCCGGAAATATTTTTGTTCTTTTTTACAAACATGTCTGAAACACTGCAAAAACTTGAAAATATTTGTTGACAAAGCATCCGCGAGTGGCTATACTAATAAAGCATGCGCACGGATGCTTTTTTGTGGACAACAATCGGCGGATCATGCGCGGCATAAATTACTTTATCAGAAAGAGGTGAAACAGAATGCCAACATTTAACCAGTTAGTAAGAAAGGGGCGTCAGACATCGGCAAAGAAGTCCACCGCTCCCGCTTTGCAGAAGGGTTACAACTCTCTGCACAAGAAGGCTACGGACGCTTCCTCCCCTCAGAAGAGAGGCGTATGTACCGCTGTAAAGACCGCAACCCCCAAGAAGCCTAACTCCGCTCTCAGAAAGATCGCCAGAGTGCGTCTCTCCAACGGAATCGAAGTTACCAGTTACATTCCCGGAGAAGGCCATAATCTACAGGAGCACAGCGTTGTTCTGATCAGAGGCGGCAGAGTTAAGGATTTGCCCGGTACCAGATATCACATTATCCGTGGTACACTGGACACTGCGGGAGTCGCTAACAGAAGGCAGGCTCGTTCCAAGTACGGTGCCAAGAGACCTAAGGAGGCTAAGAAATAAGTATCCGTGTTTCGGTAAGTATTTGGAAAAGGAGAAACGGTGTTTCTGATGCCGTATTGGGACCACAACAACGAAACTAAGAAAAGTGTTGGAATTCTGGACTACAGATATACCTGCACGAACACTTGGGGAAACACATGTGAGTACCGATGAATTAACGAAACCAAATTGTTAAGGAGGGAAGAACCGTGCCACGTAAAGGACATATTCAAAAAAGAGATGTATTGGCAGATCCTTTATACAATAACAAAGTGGTGACCAAGCTTATCAACAACATTATGTTGGACGGTAAGAAGGGTGTAGCACAGAAGATTGTATACGGCGCATTTGCAAAGGTTGAGGCAAAGTCTGGCAAGCCCGCTCTGGAGGTATTTGAGGAGGCCATGAACAATATCATGCCCGCTCTGGAGGTTAAGGCCAGACGTATCGGTGGTGCCACCTATCAGGTGCCCATCGAGGTGAGAGCTGACAGACGTCAGGCATTGGGTCTGCGCTGGTTGACTATGTACTCCCGCAAGAGAGGCGAGAAAACCATGATCGACAGGCTTGCCAATGAGATTCTGGATGCGGCAAACAATACAGGTGCCGCAGTAAAGAGAAAAGAAGACGTACACAAGATGGCGGAGGCAAACAAGGCGTTTGCGCATTACCGTTTCTAGAAACGGATAGTAAGAATAAAAAGCATCTTCCCAGGCGGCGCGCCAGTTAAGACATGGGCAGCATAAGCCGGATACAGATCTTGACAAATCGTGTACCGCAGGGGAAGGTGCGGAACTAAAATAGGAGGAAAAAATCTTGGCTGGAAGAGAATATCCCTTAGAGAGAACCAGGAATATAGGTATCATGGCTCATATCGATGCGGGCAAGACCACATTGACCGAGCGTATCCTGTATTACACTGGCGTTAACTACAAGATCGGTGATACTCATGAAGGCACTGCCACCATGGACTGGATGGAGCAGGAGCAGGAGAGAGGCATCACCATCACTTCAGCTGCCACGACCTGTCACTGGACTTTGGAAAAAGAAACCAAGCCCGCTGAAGGCGCGTTAGAGCATCGTATCAACATCATTGACACTCCTGGCCACGTTGACTTTACTGTTGAAGTAGAGCGTTCCTTGCGTGTACTGGACGGCGCTGTCGGTGTATTCTGTGCAAAGGGCGGTGTAGAGCCTCAGTCTGAGAATGTTTGGAGACAGGCTGACACCTACAATGTACCCCGTATGGCGTTCATCAATAAGATGGATATCCTGGGTGCTAATTTTTACGGCGCAGTGGAGCAGATCAAGACCCGTCTGGGCAAGAATGCAATCGTATTGCAGCTGCCCATCGGCAAGGAAGATGAGTTCAAAGGTATCATCGATCTGTTTGAGATGAAGGCATATATTTACAATGACGATAAGGGTGAGAGCATCACGGTTACCGACGATCTGGGAGATATGAAGGATGACGCGGAACTGTATCGCAGTGAGTTGATCGAGAAGATCTGTGAGCTGGATGATGATCTGACAATGAAATTTTTGGAGGGCGAGGAGCCTACCGTAGAGGAACTGAAAAAGGTTTTGCGCAAAGCGACCTGTGAGTGTACCGCTATTCCGGTATGCTGCGGTTCCGCGTATCGCAACAAGGGTGTGCAGAAACTTCTGGATGCTGTTCTGGAGTATATGCCGGCACCCACAGATATCCCTGCTATCAAGGGAACGGATCTGGACGGCAACGAGGTGGAGAGACACTCTTCTGATGACGAGCCTTTCTCCGCTCTGGCGTTTAAGATCATGGCAGACCCCTTCGTGGGTAAACTGGCATTCTTCCGTGTGTATTCCGGCACTATGAACTCCGGTTCCTATGTGCTGAATGCCACGAAGGACAAGAAAGAGCGAGTGGGACGTATCCTACAGATGCATGCCAATAAGCGTGCGGAACTGGACAAGGTATACTCCGGTGATATCGCGGCGGCAGTGGGCTTTAAATTCACCACCACCGGTGACACCATCTGTGACGAGCGGCATCCCGTGATCCTGGAGTCCATGGAATTTCCCGAACCCGTTATTGAGCTGGCCATTGAGCCTAAGACCAAGGCTGGTCAGGGAAAGATGGGTGAAGCGCTGGCAAAACTGGCGGAGGAAGATCCCACTTTCCGGGCTCACACCAATCCGGAGACAGGGCAGACCATTATTGCCGGTATGGGCGAATTGCATCTGGAGATTATTGTCGACAGACTGCTGCGTGAGTTCAAGGTGGAGGCCAATGTGGGCGCTCCTCAGGTAGCTTACAAGGAGGCATTTACCAAGGCAGTGGAAGTGGACTCCAAGTATGCGAAACAGTCCGGCGGTCGTGGACAGTATGGTCACTGTAAAGTTAAATTCTCACCGCTGGAGGCCAACTGTGAGAAGTTTGAGTTTGATCCCAAGGCGAATATCCTGATCAACGAGCCTCCTACCCTGCTGTTTGAGTCCACTGTAGTGGGCGGTGCCATTCCCAAGGAGTATATCCCTGCGGTGGGTGCAGGTATCAAAGAGGCGGCGCAGGCAGGTATACTGGGCGGATTCCCCGTGCTGGGCGTTCATGCCAATGTGTATGACGGTTCCTACCATGAGGTGGACTCTTCCGAAATGGCATTCCACATTGCTGGTTCCATGGCATTTAAAGAGGCTATGCAGAAGGCAAGCCCCGTGCTGTTAGAGCCTATTATGAAGGTGGAAGTGACCATGCCCGAGGAGTATATGGGCGATGTAATCGGAGATCTGAACTCCCGCCGTGGCCGTGTGGAAGGCATGGATGATATCGGCGGCGGCAAGATGGTGCGCGCTTTTGTGCCTCTTGCAGAAATGTTTGGATATTCCACGGATCTGCGTTCCAAGACCCAGGGCCGAGGCAACTATTCCATGTTCTTTGATAAATACGAGCAGGTTCCCAAGAACGTTCAGGAGAAAGTTCTGTCAGAAAAAGGAAAATAGTTTGTATTTTCATGAAAAATAACTTGAAAATCCTCTGATTATCTAATATAATCAGAGATAGCCGAGTTCAAAGCGCCAAGGTGGCGCAAAGCCACTTTGGCGAAACAGAAAATCAGTTTATTTAATAAGGAGGACTACAATAATGGCTAAAGCTAAATTTGAAAGAAACAAGCCCCATTGTAACATTGGCACCATCGGTCACGTTGACCATGGCAAGACCACTCTGACAGCTGCCATCACTAAGGTTCTGGCAGAGAGAGTAGCCGGTAACGAGAAGGTTGATTTCGAGAACATCGACAAGGCTCCCGAAGAGAGAGAGCGTGGTATTACCATTTCCACAGCACACGTTGAGTATCAGACCGACAGAAGACACTATGCGCACGTTGATTGCCCGGGCCATGCTGACTATGTAAAGAACATGATCACTGGTGCCGCACAGATGGATGGCGCTATCCTGGTAGTAGCTGCTACTGACGGCGTTATGGCTCAGACCAAGGAGCATATTCTGCTGTCCCGTCAGGTAGGTGTGCCTTATATCATCGTATTCATGAACAAGTGCGATATGGTTGATGATCCCGAACTGCTGGAGTTGGTTGAGATGGAGATCACCGAGCAGCTGGAGGAGTATGACTTCACAGACTGCCCGATCATCAAGGGTTCCGCTCTGAAGGCTCTGGAAGATCCCAACGGCGAGTGGGGCGACAAGGTTATGGAGCTGATGTCTACTGTGGACGAGTATATCCCCGACCCTCAGCGTGACACCGACAAGCCTTTCCTGATGCCTGTAGAGGATGTATTCACTATCACCGGTCGTGGTACTGTTGCAACCGGTAGAGTGGAGCGTGGTACTCTGCACCTGAACGATGAAGTTGAAATCGTTGGTATCAAGGAGGAGACCAAGAAGACCGTTGTTACCGGTATCGAGATGTTCCGTAAGATGCTGGATGAGGCACAGGCTGGTGATAACATCGGCGCACTGCTGCGTGGCGTTCAGAGAACCGAGATCGAGAGAGGCCAGGTTCTGGCTAAACCCGGCAGCGTTACCTGCCACAAGAAGTTTACCGCTCAGGTATACGTACTGACCAAGGATGAGGGTGGTCGTCATACACCTTTCTTCAACAACTATCGTCCTCAGTTCTATTTCAGAACCACAGACGTTACCGGCGTTTGCGAATTGCCTGCTGGCACCGAGATGTGCATGCCTGGCGATAATGTTGAGATGACCATTGAGTTGATTCATCCCATTGCTATGGAGCAGGGGTTGACTTTTGCTATCCGTGAGGGTGGTAGGACTGTTGGTTCAGGCAGGGTTGCTACTATCATTGAGTAATTGAAAATTCATTGAATTTATG